>JAJOLK010000053.1 GCA_021173225.1 Phycisphaerales bacterium PN19_bin_20
ACTGGCCGTGAAGTTCACACTATAAGTCAGTAGGTCGACGGAACAAACCGGCGACTGGCCCACCGTGATGGTCGGCAGGGGGTTGATCGTCAAGGTCACCGGAATCCGTTCGCTCACGCAGGGGGCAAAGGCCGTGCTTAGCGATTGGGCGTAATAGGTACCCGCCATGGTCGGCGTGTAGCTCGGGCCGGTGGCCAGAACCGTGCCGCCCGTCGACGTGGCGTACCACTCGACCGTCGTGCCAGCCGCCGCAGTCACCGTCAGAGCCGGAATTGGCTCGCCCACGCAAATCGCGGGGGCGTTGGGAGCCGTCGGCGGAGCGACAAAGGGGCAATTGCAGGTTACTGTCATCGACGTGGTATCCACGCAACCCTGTGGGTTGGTGGCCGTCAAGATCACGGTCGTGCCCGACGGGATGCCCGTTACCGTGCCCGTACTGGCCGAGACCGTACCCACATTGGACGTTACGGTAGTACCTGGAGTGCCTCCCGACAGAAACATGAATCTTACGCCATAGGTAAGAAATTCAGAGCAGTCTAGGCCAATAATGGCAACTATAAGCCGGGGACTCACTGTCAAGGTGGCGTTCACCGTGCTGTCGCAGTCTCCCACCGTGCAGGTTACGCTGTAGGTCGTCGTCGCCACCGGGCTCACCACAATGCTGGCCGTGGTCTGCGCCGTGCTCCACAGGATGGAGCCCGAACAATTGGCCACCGTCAGCGTAGCGCTTCCCCCGACACAGATCGTGTCCGGGGCGCTTATCGTCGGTGCCGGGGTTGGGCTTATCACGATCGCTTTGGTTGCCGTCGCCGAGCAGGTCGTGGTCGCGTCGGTGAAGCGGTAGCTGAAGCTCAGGTTGGTGATGCCGAAGCCGGCGTTGAGCGTCACGGTGCTGCCGCTCTGGGTGACCGCGCCCGCAGGCAGGCCGTTGGGCAGGGTAAAGGTGCCGCCCGCCGGACTGGCCGTGAATGTCACGGGCAGATCCGAGGCGCAGACCACCGTGGGCCCTGCAATGGTCACCACCGGAGCCGGATTCACCGTTACCAGTGCGCTGTCGGTGCGTACGCAGAGTCCCGCACCCTGGTCGTAGTAGATGTAGAACGTCGCCGGGGCCGTCAGGCCCGCCTGCGTCAGCGCCAGGGTGGTGTTCACCGTTGCGCCGCTTCCCGTGTCACTCACCCCGAAGCCCCGGAAGGTACCGCTGGTGGTAGCCGGGTCGGTGAAGGTCAGCGTGCTGCCCGCGCAGACTGTGGCGGGCGTGAAGTTGACCGGCGTGCCGCCATTGCCAATCGTCACGCTTTTGGTTCCCGTGGCCACGCAGCCGCCAGTGCCCGTGAATGTGTAGCTGAACGAGAGCGAGGCCAGACTAGTACCTGCATTGATGGTCAACACATTGCCGCTGACCGTAACCGCGCCGGGGGCCAGGCCGCCAGGCAGGGTGAAGATGCCGCCCGCCGGGCTGGCCGTGTAACTCACGGGCAGATCAGAGGTGCAGATGGCATCCGGCCCCGTAATGGTCACCACCGGGATGGGGTTGACCGTCACGGCGGCCGTGGCCGTGGCCACGCAACCGTTCTGGGTGCAGGTAGCCGAGTAGTTGGTCGTGGCCACCGGGTTGACGGTGATGCTGGCCGTGGTGGCCCCCGTGTTCCACAGGAGCGTGCCGCCCGCACAACCGCTCGCAGTCAGCGTGGCACTCTGGCCCACGCAAATCACGGCGTTGTTGATCGTCAGGTTGGGGGTGGGTCTGGCGGTCACCACGCTCGTGGCTGTGCCGGCGCAGCCCGTGACAGCATCGGTTACAGTCAGGGTATAGGTTTGGGTACCCGGGCTAAAAAATTGCACGGTAGGATTGGCCACGATGAGCGAGCTGAGCCGAAGGTCGACGAACGACCACTGGTAGGTGTAGTTGCCCGTCGGCGTCACCGTCGGGCTGAGCACGGCAGTGGTATTGGTGGGGGTGAGGCAGATGTCGACCGCCGGAATGCTCACCGTAGGCGAGGGACCGGGGTTGACCGTGACGATGACCGTGGCCGTGGCCGGGCAGCCGTTGGCCCCGACCGCCGTCAGCACGTAGGCCGTGGTTTGGGTTAGGCCCGTGACGACTGGATTAGCGATGGACGGATTAGAAAGATTGGCCGCCGGACTCCACGAGTAGGTTACCCCAGCCACAGGCGTCGTGCCGATCTGGATGTTGGTACCCACGCAAACCGTCGGTGAGGGCAGGGCAGGCAACATGAAGGTGATGACTCGGATGGTGACCCTTGCGGTGCTTGCGCAGCCGTTCTCGGTCTTGGTCAGGGTAAACTCGAAGGTGCCCGCCGCCGTGGGCGTGAAGGTGGGGTTAGGGCTGGTCGCGCTCGAAAGCTGGGCCGCCGCCGGGCCTGTCCAAGCGTAGGTGATGCCCGCACCGATTGGGTTGGCCGCGCTGCCAATAGTAGTCGTTTCACCCAGGCACAGCACGCCGTTGCTGCCCGCATCGGGCGGGGTGACCGTCGGGTCAACCCGCTGGGTGGCCAGGAACTCGCAGCCGTCGGCGTTCCTGACGATCAGCGTGTAGGTCGTGGCCACCAAAGGCAGCGGCGCGTTGATCAGCGTCGTGCGGGTCGTGGGAGTGGTCAGCGCGGCCGCCGGGGTCCAGGCGTAGCTGGCCAAGCCCGTGGGGGCGTCGAGGCCCAGCGTGGGCGAGGGATCGGAAGGACACAATGCCAAATTGGGCAGCGTGAACGGGGTGATGGGATTGCCCACCCGCACCTCGACCGTGTCAGCATCGGTACAGGTCCCGCCCCCGCTAGCTATGGTAGGGCTTGCTGAAAAACTATTTTCCAATGTAAGTGATGGTATAAACTTTGGG
>JAJOLK010000054.1 GCA_021173225.1 Phycisphaerales bacterium PN19_bin_20
TCCACGCGGCGCGACCTTTGGTCCACGCGGCGCGGCTTTTGGTCCACGCGGCGCGGCTTTTGGTCCACGCGGCGCGGCTTTTGGTCCACGCAAAATCGCCGTTTGATCGATGCGCGCGGCTCTTCGGGGCACTGAACCCGCGCCGCGGCGTGGCAACGCAGTTTTTATCCGGCCCGCCGAACAGTTGGCGAAAGGACTGGCAAGGCCGCAACGCGTTGGACGTGGAGTAACCCAGAGTCACGCGGAGGGGGCGCAGACCACGCGGAGTGGACGCAGCCTCACACGGAGAAGGCGGAGAAGGGAGATTGGGGGCGGGGGCGGGGGTGGGGGTGGGGGAGGCAGGGGGAAGACTGGAAGTCAAAGAGCACAAAGAGCACAAAGAGCACCAAGCCGTGGCCAGAACAAGGCAAGAGAGGAACAAGGGAAAATAGGAACAAGGCAAGAGAGGAAGAAGGGATCAGAGGAGAAGAGGGGAGAGGGGCAGAGCGGAAGAGGGACAGAGCGGAAGAAGGGATGAGAGGGATAGGAGAAGGGGAAGCGGAGAAGAGGGGCGGTGGACTAAGCGCAGTGGGGGAGAGGCGCGAGTGAAAGTGGCGGATGGCTGGTCAGGCCCGGAGCAGAGCGGCGAGGCAAAGCCGTGGCGGCTGGAGACGCCCGCCCTACGCAAAGCGAAGGCCGATGCAACTCATGCGCCGATTACCGATGTCCGAATCTATATTATTAACTCCAACTTACAACACGACCCGGCCGCCGGGGACGATGGTCACCGTCCGCCCGCGCAGGTCATCAGGTTCAAGGGCCGTTGTTGGCGGCAGCTCAAGCGTGCACGCGGGCTCGCCCGCGGGGTCGCGCGGCACCGCGGCCCCCAGCCCCGCCGTCACCAGCCAGCGTGCCGCCCGCTGCGTCTGGATCTGACGGCACGTCTGCGGCGAGTCGGCCCCGCTTGCGTTCTTGATCGGCGCGAACTCTTCCAGCCGGTCGGTCTCAAGAACAATCGACCGCTCGCACAGCGGCAACGCGTCAAACACAAACATCTCCAGCTTCACGGCGTTGGCCTTGTCGGGCTCGACGCGTTTGCCGGTTGCAAGGTCAACATACGGGACTTTCTTCTCAGCCCGGTGCAGCGGCAAGCCAAAGCCGGCGCTTCCAACGGCGCCGCCACCACCACCTGCGTCACTGCCACGAGCAGCACCAGAACCTTGCGGGCCCGCCAGCGTGCCGATGAACTTGGTGCTTATGACGTGGATCGCGATTGATCCGGCGTTGAACCGCAGCCCGCCCTGCCCGTCGCGGGCCTGGCTCAGCGCTGCGGGCATGTCGCTGTACTCAATGACCTGCGTGGTTGGGCCGTGCGGGCCGCCGACGCGGCAGAGCACGCCGACCTTCTCATCAGGCCCGGCCTTGGGCACCATCTTGCTGCTCATCTGGCCCGACGAGTCTGGCGCGGCGGCGTGCAGGCCGATGAACGTCGGGTCAATCACGCGGACCAAGGGGTTGTCGATCTGCGTGTAGCTCAGCTGCTCAACGCCCCGGCGGTGCATGTCGGCCAGCGCGCCGCTCGAGGCCAAAGCCTTCAGCGACCCGCCGTGGCCGTCAGGGTTGACCGCAAGCTGGTGCGGCTGGTCGAGCAGCAGCTTGCCGGTGGCAAGGTCAAAGCTCGGCAGCACGCCCTGCGGGAAGAACATGATGTCGCCCTCGCGCAGGCCAAAGAACGTGTGCTCGCGGAAGAACCGCACCGTGGGCTCGTGGTTGATCGGGCTGGTCATGATGTACCACGGGATCGTGACTTCCGGCGGGCAGTAGCGGCGCTGGGCCGCGATGATCCAGTCTGCCAGACACGCAAACAGCGGCCGGTTGCTCACTGCGCCGGCCGGATAGCAGCCCTTGGGCGCATCACTGCCCAGACGCGTGCCCTGGCCGCCGGCGACGGTGAAGGCCGCGACCTTGCCGCGCTGAATCAGATGAGTACCGACGGCCTTGTACTTGGCCCGGTCCCACGGGCCAGTCAGCGCGTAGCACGCGGCGGGCTCGATGGCCCCCGCAGCGCTCGGCGCTGGCTTGCCCAGCACATAGGTGCTGACCCACGCGGGGACCTGCGCAAGATCAATGCTGGCAAGCTGCGCGAGCAGGGCGCCCTTGTGGGCTTGATTGAGCGTGGGCCAGAAGGCCAGCACGTGCTCTTGACCGATGGCCGTGAGCTGCTGGCGAAGCTGATCTAAGCTGGGCATCGTGGCGTGGGGCTCGCGCATGGGCCGATGCTAGACGCGCGCTGCGCGGGTCAGGCCGCACGCGGGCGAGCGAAGTCACGCGGGCGCTGGCCGGATGGTCTTGAGCGGCGTGGCGTGCCGTCCCGATCCTACGGGTACCATCGGGTATGCTTGTGGCCCGCGCGAGGGCCAGCTCAGGGCTCGCACCGGGACGGAGCAGACACTCATGGCCCACCACGCCTCGGCGAATCCCAACCACTTCATCTTGCCCGACCTTGGCGAGGGCGTTGCCGAGGCCGAGCTGATCAAGTGGCGCGTGAGCGTTGGGCAGGTCGTCAAGGAGCACGACATCCTGGCCGACATGGAGACCGACAAGGCGCTTGTCGAGGTGCCCAGCCCGCGTGGCGGACGGATCGCGGCGCTCAACGGGGCTGAGGGCGAGGTGATCAAGGTTGGCTCTGTGCTGGTGGAGTTTGGCGACGCGGCGGTGCCCGTGGCCCCGACGGTGGCCAAGCCGATTGCTTCAGCCCCCACGCAAGCCCCCACGCAAGCCCCCACGCAAGCCCCCACGCAAGCCCCCACGCAAGCCCCC
>JAJOLK010000055.1 GCA_021173225.1 Phycisphaerales bacterium PN19_bin_20
GCAGTGGGTGCAACCCAACGGCCAGCCGCGGGACATGGTCTGCCGCAGCTTGATGTTGGCGCTGCATCGGGCCGGGCACATCGCGCTGCCCGCCAAGCGCCAGGCTCCGCCCAACAACGCGATTGCCCACCGGCGCGTGGCCGCCGGCGCGAACTACGACACCACGGCGATCACGGGCACCGTGGCCGCGTTGGGCCCATTGACGATCCGGCTGGTGCGCCGCACCGCGGACGAAACGCTTTTTGCCCAACTGCTGCGCGATCATCACTATCTCGGCTACAGCCGGCCGGTCGGCGAACACCTGAAGTATCTGATCCTGGCGGGCGAGCGCCCGCTGGCCTGCCTGGCGTGGAGTTCGGCGCCC
Organism: Phycisphaerales bacterium PN19_bin_20; assembly: GCA_021173225.1. Taxonomy (GTDB): domain Bacteria; phylum Planctomycetota; class Phycisphaerae; order Phycisphaerales; family UBA1924; genus JAJTGZ01. The sequence continues at coordinate 365 of JAJOLK010000055.1, forward strand.
CGGCAGCTCGCTTTGCGCGACCAGCTCGTCGGTGCGCCCCGCGCCGCGTATCGCCGCCAGCTTCACCAGATTGCCTACAACTCCCGCTATTTGATTTTGCCGTGGGTCCACGTGCGCCATCTGGCCAGTCACCTCCTGGGGCGGATCGCCCGGCGGATCAGCGCGGACTGGCAGGAACGCTACCACCATCCCCTCCAGCTGTTGGAAAGCTTTGTGGATATCGAACGTTTCCGGGGCACCTGCTACCGGGCCGCCAACTGGCGCTGCCTGGGACGCTCGCAGGGCCGGGGCACCAAGGTCAAAACGCATCACGTCACCTGCTCGATCAAGGAGCTGTGGGCGTATCCGTTGGGCAAACACTTCCGCCAGCGCCTGCTCGCGCCATGAGTGCGCCGGGCACGTTCGAGGCACCCCTGCTCGGCGCCGCGGAACGCGCCGCGTTCCTCACCCGGGTGCGCCCGGGCGTCAGCCCGGAGGATTATCGCCTGATCGAAGCGATGAGCCGGGCGCTGCCCCAGATCGTGGCGTCGATTGAGCAGGAGCGGATGACGATGCGAAAACTGCGGCACCTGCTCTTCGGCGCGAAGACCGAACAGACCGAACGGGTGTGCCCGCCCGCCTCGTCTCCGGCGGTGATGCCCCCGTTGCCCAAGCCCAAACGCCCAGGCCACGGTCGCCTCAAGGCCAAAGACTATACCGGCGCACGCTGGGTCGAGGTCCCGCATCCCACCTTGCACGCGGGCTGCCTTTGTCCGCTCTGCGCCCGAGGCGCCGTGCACGTGCAAAAAACCAAGGCGATCGTCCTGCGCATCGAGGGCTCGCCGCCGATTGCGGCCACCGGTTACGAGTTGGCCCGGCTGCGCTGCGCCACGTGCGGCGCGGTGTTCACCGCGCCCACCCCGGCAGAGGCCGGTCTGGAAAAATACGCTCCGAGCGTGGCGGTGACGCTCGCCGTGTTGCGTTACGGCACCGGGATGCCGCACTACCGGCTGGCCCGGCTGCAGCAGAGCCTTGGGGTGCCGCTGCCGGAGTCGACCCAGTGGGAGCTGCTCGCGCCGCTGGGCCAACTGGCCCAACCGGTGTTCGCCGAGCTGGTCGCGCAGGCGGCCAACGCTCCCTTGCTGCATCATGACGACACGACCATGCGCATCCTCGATCTGCGGCGGCCGGGCAGTGCCTCGGGCGCAGCGCTGGCGCGGCTGGCGCCCCAGCGCAGAGGGACGTTCACGACGAACGTGCTGGCCGAGGTGGCGTCGCATCCAGTCGCCTTATACTTCACCGGCTGGCAGCACGCCGGCGAGAATCTCGCCGCGGTGTTACGCCAGCGCGCCGCGGACCTCCCGCCACCGATCCAAATGTGCGACGCGCTGTCGCGCAACGTGTGTCCGGAGTCGAACACGATCCTGGCTTTTTGCCTGAGCCATGGCAGACGCGAGTTCGTCACCGTGGCGCCCAGTTTCCCCACGGAATGTCGGCATGTGCTCGAAGCCCTGCGGGAAGTTTACGGTTTTGAGGCCGAGGCCAAAGCACTGGGCCTCGCGCCCGGACTGCGGCTCGTCCACCACCAAACCCACAGCCAGCCGGTGCTGACGCAGCTCAAAGCGTGGCTGCACGAAAAACTCGATGGCAAGCACGTCGAGCCCAACTCCGGCCTCGGCCAGGCCATCGGCTATATGCTCAAACATTGGGAGCCGCTGACCTTGTTCCTCCGTCAGCCCGGCGCGCCGTTGGATAATAATCGCTGCGAACAAGCCCTGAAAATGGCGATCCTCCATCGCAAGAACAGCCTCAGCTACAAGACACTCCTCGGCGCCCAGACCGGCGACTTGTTCATGAGCCTCATCCATACCTGCCGGCTCAGCCACGTGAATCCATTCGCCTATCTGCTGGCCCTCGCAACGCACGCCAAGGAGGTCGCGTCGAACCCGGCGGCCTGGCTGCCGTGGAATTATCCGCCAGCCGCCGCACTCGATCCGCCGGGGCGTCCGTCCATCCTCGACGCCGGGCACGCGGCCAGACAGGTGCGCTCGTCGCGATAGCGCGCTTCGAGCTGACGGCAGTGCTCGATCACGCCGTGCATCTGGCCGAGCAGGAAGGCCAGTTCGCTGCGATGGCGCGCCTCTTGCCAATGCTCGCCAAGGAAGCTCTCGGCTTCCCGTCGGCATCGTTGCATGCGCGCTTCAAAGCCAGCCAGCGAGGTGCACAAACGCTCCCGCTGTGCTGATTCGTTCGTCGCCGGACTGGAGTTGGATTCTGTCGTCGTTGGGTTCGGCATGGTTCGCCGCCCATCGTAGCAGGACCGCACCGCTGTGTTACGCACGTTTGCCGAAGCTACAC
>JAJOLK010000019.1 GCA_021173225.1 Phycisphaerales bacterium PN19_bin_20
GAGTAAGCCGCTTGGCGAGTGAGCCGCTTGGCGAGTAAGCCGCTTGGCGAGTGAGCCGCTTGGCGAGTAAGCCGCTTGGCGAGTGAGGCGCTTGGCGAGTGAGGCGCTGGGCGAGTGATATGGCTTCTCGCTGACAATCGTGCGCGCGACGCGACAAGGGGCGAGGTGGCCCCTGCGCAAGATCAATACCCACGCGGAGCGTGTGGGTGCCTAGCCGCGCACAGGTCAGCGCCCGGCCTTAAACAGCGCGCGCAGGCAGTCGAGCACCTCGGCCTTGTCATCGAGCCTGGTGGCCACGAGCTTCTGCTCGTCGGTGGTCCCCCCGCCTGGACTGGCGTTTGGATTGACGCCTGGACTGGCGGCTGGGCCTGAGTCGGGCATTGGCCCCGCGCTACCCGGGAAGGCCTCGCGCAACACGTTGTAGAACTGCCCGCTGCCGTAGCTGCTCTTGACCTGCACGTAGCCGAACTGGTTGACGCGCGGCAGCAGCTTGTCGCGCAGCAGGTCAACGCAGAGGCGGTTGTCGGCGTCTGAGCTGTTGTCGCCGTCACTGAAGTGGAAGAGGTACGTGTTCCACTCTGAAGGGTCGAAGGCCTCGGTCACCAGCTTGTCGGCCAGCTCAAGCGCTGAGCTGATGCGTGTGCCCCCGTCCTCGCGGACGGCGAAGAACGTCGCGCGGTCAACCTGCGTGGCGGTGATGTCGTGGACGACAAACCGCGTCTGCACCCCCTTGTAGTTGCGGTGCAGCCATGTGTCGATCCAGAACGCCGCGAGGCGGACCAGCTCTTTCTGCTCCACGCCCATCGAGCCCGAGACGTCCATCATGTAGATGATTGCGGCGTTGCTCTGCGGGCTCTTGACCTCGTTCCAGCTCCGGAAGCGCATGTCCTGCTTGAGCGGCACGACGAGCGGTGCCAGCGGGTCATAGAGGCCCATCGAGACCTGACGCTTGAGGGCCTCGCGGTACGTGCGTTTGAAGTGGCGCAGGCCCGCGGGGCCGACAGGCCTGATGCCTGAGTACTTGTCTTTGGTGGCGGTAATCTGGTGGTGCCCCTTGGGCTCGATGCGCGGAAGCTGCAGCTCTTCACCCAGGATGTCGGCCAGTTCGTCAAGTGCAACATCGACCTCAAGAATGTGCCGCCCGGCCTGCTCGCCGCCCTGACCTTGACCTTGGCCCTGGGCGTTGTCGTCACCTGGTCCGTCGCCCTGGCCGACGCCCTCGCGGTTGTCGCCGTAGCGGAAGGTCGGGATGTCCACGTCGTGCACGGGGATCGAGACGAGGCGTTTGCCCTCGCGTGCGATGAGTTCACCCTTGGAGATGAAGCGGCGCAGGTCCTTGCGGATCGTGCCTTTGACGATTTGGCGGAAGCGCCCGTGGTCCTGCTCGATGCGGCTCAGCATAACGCCCGCGCGTGCCGCTGGGCACGCCCGCGTGGTCACTGCAAGGTGTATCGGCTGTTGCGGGCCGGCGCAATGCCAACGATCGCTTACAACCTGTTGACGCTGGTCTATACGCACAGGTCGAGAGTGTGGATCACTCAGCGCTCAGGGCCGGCGGAGCCGACAATCGCCGCTGTGCCCGGGGCTTGCTCACCCATGGCCTTGCGCAGCCTGCGCCAGACCCACCATGTGCACACCAGCCCGACCGGCAAGCTGACGGCCAGCTCGGCGGCCCGGTTTAGCAGGTCGGCCGAGAGGCCAAGGGCCGTGCGCGCCCCGCCGGTGCCGACCGCGGCGGTCGCGGGCAGGAAACGCCCGCAGATCCCCACGGCCCACTCGCGCAGGCCCAGTTGCACGGGCGTGAGGCCGACGATCTGGCTGACGACCGCGATCGCCGCCGCCTGCACGGCAGTAATCTCGTGCCCGATGACCAGGAACGCCAGCCAGTAGCGGGTCGTCCAGACCATCGCGTCAGCCAGGCGTAGCGCGGTGCCCGCGGCCAGGCGCCAGGCGTCAATTGGCGCGGGCCCGCCAAGGCGCTGGGCCCCGGCGCGCAGAGCCCAAGTTGCGCCCGCGAGAAGGGCCAGCAGGCCGGTGCCCAGAGCGAGAAGCAGCGCGCGGGCGTCATGCTGGCTAAGCCCGGCCCAGCGCTCAAGGCCCGCCACCAGCGCCACGCACGCGACTACCAGGCCCGCGGCAAGGGCCTGGGTGATGACGCTGAAGATGGTAATCTTGACGCTGTCCCGCACGCTGACGCCGCTGACGAGCTTCTGGTACGCCACGCGGCTCATCAGTCCCGGGCGCATGGGCAGCAGGTTCAGCAGCCAGGCTGAGCCGACCACGATGGTCATCTCAACCAGGCGAACGCGCCCGTACTGACCAGTAAGAACCCAGAAGAGCCCGCCGATGAGCAGCCAATTGAGCACCGGCAAGGCGAGCACGAGCGCGAGCAGGCCGGTGGGGGCGTTGCGGGCGCTATCCCAGGCCGCAAGCAGCGCGCCGCGCTGATTGATCGCCACGAAGACCGCGGCGATGAGCAGCGCGAAGCCGATGAGCTGAAGGATCAACAGCGCGCGTCGGCGGCCGCGAGAGAGTGGTGCTAGACCAGCCGTCGGCCCACGGTCGCGCCCAGTTTCATCGGCCCTGGGTTGTTCGGCGGGCAATCACTTGCCTCCCGCCGGTGCGGGTGTGGGCGTGGGGGTGGGCGTGGGGGTGGGCGTGTTGGTGGGTGCAGGTGTGGGCGTCGGGGCCTGTGCGGGCGTTGGTGCCGTCGCCGGTGGGGCCGCGGCAGGCGTGGACACGGGCGTGGGCGTGGGTGTGGGTGTGGGCGTCGCGCGCGGCACCTCGACGGTCTTGACCAGGCTGGTCTTGATGATCGGAACTGCCAGGCTCGCCAGCCCACCCAGCCCGTTGTTGTAGCGTTCGCGCAAACGCAGCGCGGGCTTTTCGGTGCCTTGAATGAGGTCAGCGCCGCGCGTGACCATGATCGCCAGGCGAACGGTCGGGTCCGACTCGGTAATGCCCTTGAGCGTCGTGTCGAACGAGCGCGTCGCGCTGGCCATCGTGCTGCTGGGCGTGTGGGCCAGGATCAGCAGGCGGCCCGCAGGCGTCTCGCCCCGGTAACGGTCGCTGATGGCCTGGATCAATCGGGCGGCCTCGGCAGCGGTGAACAGCCCGCTGCTACCCTCGCGCCCCCGGGCGTTGATGAACACGTAGCGGGCTCGCAGCAGGCCCGTGACCAGCTCGCTGCCGGTCAGGCCCTGGATGCTGCCGGCCAGCACCGGCACGTCGATGATCCCAACGCCCTCGCGCGTCACGCTGTTAAGCTCGAAGGTCCCGCCGAACTGGCGGATCACCGGCGAGCCGTTCTCAAGCTCAAACCCGCAGGCGACGCGCCAGCGCAGGCGGGCCGGACCCTCCAGTGCACCATCGAGGCTCCAACCACCGACGCCCGGCTCGGGCCAGAACTGCGCGACCAGCTCTTCACGCGGGCCCAAGCGCAGACGCCGGTCGATGTTGATGACCTCCGGCAGCGAGCGGTCAAGGTCGGGCCCGCGGACGGTGTCGACCGTCGGGGTCAGCAGCACGCGGCTGTCGATCGGCTCGCCGGGGCCGATCGCCAACGGCACCGGCAGTGTGTTGCGGATACGGATGGTCATGACGCTGGCCTCGCCACAGTTCAGCGCGCTGCGGTCGGCGGTCGCTGAGACCGTCACGAACCGCGCGGGGTCTCGGGCGACATCGTCGATCCACGGCGGGATGCCTTGGCCCAACTCGTCAAAACGCTTAGCCAGCGGGGGCGCTGGCGGGGCCTTGCCCAGCACAGCAACGTGCTTGGCGTAGGCCCACAGCGCCGGGGGTGTGCTAGAGCCAAAGACCATGGCCGTCAGCAGCAGTGGCTCGATGACCTCGGGCTTGGCGCCCGCGTCGAGTTCGATCTGGGCCAGCGCGAGGGCTGAGAGCGGGTCGGGCTGCTCGGCGCTGGCCAGCGGGGCCAAGATCGCGCGGGCCGCGTCGGTCTCGCCTGAGCGGTGCTTGACGAGCGCCTCCAGCCGTAGCAGCGCGCCGGGCTCGAGCCCGTCAGCCTTGAGCTTGCTGACCTCAGCGACGGCCTGGTCAAGGTCCAGCCCGGACCACAGACGCACGAACGTCAAGTCGGTCCGTGCGGATAAACCAGCCTGCTGGTTGGCCTGCGGGTTGGGCTCCGATCCGGCCTCGAGGGCGGCCTGCTCGGCCAGCAACGCCGTGACGCTCTGAGCCAGGTCGGTGACTGATGCGCGCACGCCCGCGGCATTCCCGGCGGCCATAGCGGTGATCAAGCGGACGCGCTCAAGGTCCATCGGCAGGCGGATGCTCAAGGGTTCAGGGACGTTGCTCGGGCGTGGTGCCTTGGCGGCCGCCGCCGCGTCCACGGCAAGCTGCGCCTGGCGGCGCGACTCATCAATCTGGTTGTTCAGCTCAGCAAAGACTGCGCCCAGCGCGGCCAGCGAGGCAGCGCGGGGGTCGCCTCCGGTTCCCGGAAGCAGGCCCCGCTGAACCAGCTTGGTTGCCCGGCTTGTCGAGTCCAAACCACCGCTCTCGCGGGCGAGCACACGCTCGGCGGACGCAAAGAACCGCAGGCTTTGGGCGGTGGCGCCCGCGGCGGCAAACTCCTCAGCCAGCGAGACGTGCGTCCGGGCCTCGAGCGGGTCGGCCAGCAGCAGGTTGCTCAGCAGCTCAACGCGCCCAACCGGCTCGTTGATCCGTTGCACGAACAGCTCGAGCAAAAGGGCCGCGGCGGCCTTGTTGGTGCTGTCGAGCTGGGCGGCCGCTGAGAGGTCTTGCCCGAAGCCCTTCATGTCGCCGCGCTGGCGCTTGACTAGCGCCGATTGAAAGGCGATGCGCGAGCGGATCGAGGGGTCGATGCCCTCGCCGCGCGGGCCGAGGATCTGCTGATACACCTCAAGGCGGCCCTCGGCGGTCTCACTCAGAGCCGCGCGAGACTCAATCAGTTGCCACTGGGCGCTGGTGTCCTTGGGGTCGGCGATGGCCACGGCGCGGGCCGCGGGCAGGACGCGCCAAGCCTCGCCAGACTCCTGCGCCGCCGCCAGCCAGAGGCGAGCGACGTCGGCATTGGCAGGGTCGAGCTTGGATGCGCCGGCGAGCAACTCTGCAGCGATGGCGTAGTCCGCCGGAGTGGTGCTGTTGAGTGCACGAAGGTCAACCAAGGCCACGCGCGTGAGCCCGCGTGCAGCGACCGCTTCGACGACCCCAGCCGGAGAGACCGCGGGCCGCGTGGATGGCGGTGGAGCCTGCGCCGGAGCTGGCGCGAGGGCTGGGGTGCTGTTGGCGGGTGCGGAGATCGGCGGTGCTGCGGGCGCGGTTGCAGGTGCCTTGGCGGGGGCTGGCGCGGGGGCTGGCGCGAGGGCCGGCGTGGTGGCCGGCGTGGTGGCCGGCGTGGTGGCCGGCGTGGGCGAGGGTTGGCCCTGGCCCAGTGCGCGGCCAGCCAGCACCGCAGGTATGAGCATCGACACGCTCAGACCGGCGCTCAGAAGCACCAGCGCGACAGACGCATTACGCGGAAGGCCGAGGCGCGACCGCGCGCTCGGGCGCGCGTCCAGGGCTTGCTGGCGTGGATGTGTTGAGGCGAAACGCTCTGGGTGGCTGTGCTTCACAGGGTGATTATCGGCCAGCCAACCCTGCGGCGACGATTGACGCGACCAGCAGCCCCGCGAACAGGCCCCCTGAGAGCCACTCGATCAAGCCGCACAGGGCTCGGTCGGCCTGCGGGAACAGGCGGTTGGCGACCGTCCCGACGAACATGTACAGCCCCCCGGCGTAAAGCGCCGCGCCGCCGAGAATCAGCGGCAGCTTGAGCCCGGGCCAGACGCCTGAGACCCAGGTGGCAAACAGCATCCCGCCGATGAGCATCGCCGCCGACAGCAGCGTGCCACTGACAACGCGGGTGATGAGCCAGATGGACCAAGCGCCTTCAGGCACGGGGGTTCTCCGGTTGAGGTAGCAGGGGCGGCACGGCCTGACCTTGAGAGTGTACCGCGCGGGGGCGCGTCGGCACGCCGATCTCGGACGCCCACAGCTCTGGCCGCTGGGCGCGGACGGCGCAGCTTTCCCAGCTTGGTGCGCCTGGCAGCTACCGCGGCCGCGAGTGCAGTCGGGCCTGTGGTGCGGGACATAGGCGTGGGCTGTCGGAGCGGCGGGGGCCGGTAGAATCAGGCTTCCCCCAGCCGCGGTTGAAGGAGCCTTCGTTTGGCCGGCCACAACAAGTGGAGCAAGATCAAGCACCGCAAGAAGATCGTTGACAGACGCCGCAGCAAGGCGTGGACGATGTGCTCGCGCGCGATCATCAGCGCCGCGCGGCAAGCCGGGCCCGACCCCAACTTCAACTTCCTGCTCAGGGCCGCCATGGAAGAGGCCCGCTATCACAACGTGCCCAACGAGAATGTCGAGCGCGCGATCAAGAAGGGCGCCGGCGGCAGCGATACCGACAGCTATGAGCCCGTCCGCTACGAGGGTTACGGGCCCGCGGGCGTGGCGGTGATTGTCGAGGCCTTCACCAACAACCGCACGCGGACCGCCTGCGACCTGCGCCTGATTTTCTCTGACCACCAGGGCAAGCTGGGCATTACCGGGTGCGTCGGGCACATGTTTGCGCACAAGGGCCGCCTGCTGATCTCGGGCAAGGCCAGCGACGAGGCGCGGCTCATGGACGTGGCCCTTGAGGCCGGCGCTGATGATCTTTCGTTCGAGCCCGCGCGTGAGGACGAGCCCGGCGGGCCGGGGCTATGGACGGTGTACACCCCGCCTGAGCAGATGCAGGCCGTGCGGACCGGGCTGGTCGCTGGTGGGTGGATCATGGCAACCGCCGAGGTCCTCAAGCACCACGCCGGCGGGCGCCTGGAGGGTGAGCCTGCGGCGGGCTTTGACATGCTCGCGCTGACTAGCGTCGAGCTCTCCGGCAACGCGGCGATGGCCGACTTGCTGGTCGAACTGGTCGACGCTTTGGAAGACAACGAAGACGTCAAGACGGTCTACATCAACGCGGGCTGAGGGGGCTTGGACTTTGGCCGGGCCAATCGCAAGCCCTGCGGCGGGCCGCGTCACACGGCCGCTGGTGTCTCGAGGGCAAGCTGCTGGCGAAGCCAAAGGTCAAAGGCCTTCGCGGGCTTCTTTGAGCTGAAGACTGCGGCGGTCGGGCCGCTGGTCTCGCCGAGCACCAAATTGACCTCGTAAGTCGTGGCTCGGCTCTTGCCGTTGCCGCGAACTTCGCGGGCGATGGTCGTGCCAGTGATGGTTGAGTAGCCCACTGTTCGGGCTGGCGAGTGAGACAGTTTGGGCGTAATGATGAACTCTGCGTCAAGGTCAAGCACCAAGTCGCCCTTGCCCTTGGCGTCGCTGCGCAGGTTGATCCAGTACGCCAGCGCCCCCGCGCCGATGCCGAGCACCACGCTCAGCGCCAGCCAGAGCCACGAGAGCCCCGCCGTCAACCCCATCAGCGTCGAGACGCCCACGATGACCAGCGCTGCCGTCAGCAGCGCGCCCGCCAAGTTGCCAATCGTCGTGCTGCGGACGCGCAGCGGCGGGCCGGGGATGACCAGCTTGCCGGCAACATGGTCGCTCCCGCGCCGGCGGACCGCGTGGAACGCGAAGGTCCAGAAGAACATCGTGCCCACGGCGGAGGCGATCGCCGCCCCCGTGAGCATGCGGTCGCCGTTCTGAATGCCGGCGATCAGCTGGCTGTCGGTGGGGTTCTGCGGGTTGACGTAGACCTGCACGGGCGCGCCCATCGAATAGCCACGCAGACGCTCGTCGGCGGTTGCCCGGCTGGTGCTGCTTGATTCACGCTCGTCATGGATGCGGGTCCCGCGGTGCTCGCGCCCCGCGTGAACAAAGCTGTACGCGATCGTCGCGCGGTAGTTGGTCCGGCCCTTGCTGCCCTTGAAGCTCACCAGCTCTGAGCGGACGATCGTGCCCTGCGCGGTCGGCCACGAACGCGCGTCATCGTGACGCATCAGGTCAAGGCTATGGATGAACACAAAGACCCCGGTCCCGGCCGAGATTAGCAGCGCAACGATGAACAGCAGGGCGACTCTAAAGCGGCTCATGTCCGCAGGATATCTCGCAGCACGCCGCTGGGCGCACCGGCGGGCATTCCGCCGTGCAAGACCCCAGCAGCTCTCCGCGTGCCATCACGCCGCCATGTTGTCGTCGTCCGCCGCGTCCAGCCCGTCGCCCAGTGCGCCCCACTTGTCACGCGGCAGGTGCCGGTGGTGGATGCGTATGACCCGCGCGAGCTGCTGGCCGAAGGCGTCGCGCAGCCCCGTAAGCACGCCCGAGGTGCCCGCCGGGAACGGCGATAGCGCGTCGCGGAAGATCATGAACACCGCCAGCGTCTCGCCCTCATTGCGGCACGCAAACGCCAGGACACGCTGGCCGCTGAGCCACTCCAGCCCGTCGCCCAGCGTGTGTTCCACGGCCTTGGCGTCGCACAGCTCAATCACGCCCACCGTGCGGTCAAGCCGCGGCGCACAGACGTTGGCAAGGTGGTCCAGCATCACCTCTGCGGTGTCCTTGGGCGCCGAATAGTTCACATATGCCCCGAGCTGGTAGTCACCGCTCGAGCCCGGCAAGAAGATCGCGGCGTTGGTCGGGCCGACCTTGGCCAGCACGAACTCAAGGGCCTGCCGCAGCAGGGTCTCAACGTCCAGCTCGTTGGCAATCGCGGCGCGAAAGCTCGCCAATGGGTCGGTATTTGTCAACGCCCCCGAGGGCGTGGCCTTGCCCAACCCGCTGCTCCCGGCGGTCCGTGGCTCGTGACGGTCAAGCTCACCGGGGTGGGCGAAGGTTGAGCTGCGGGCCGCGGCGCGCAAGCGGCGGATCAACTCTTTGGGCTTTACGTCGGTCCCGACGATGTCCGAAGCGCCCGCCCGCATCGCGGCGAGGGCCTGATCAAAGCTCACGCTTCCGCACAGCAGCACGCTGGCGATCTGGCGTGCGCCAAGCTCGCCTACGAGCTTGAGGGTCGCGGGCGTGCAGTCGTCAGCGTCGATCACCGCGGCGTCAAAGCGAGGCTGCCCGGGCCGCGGGCCCACGCCACCGGGCGCCTTGCCGGCACGACGCTCGGCCTGCACCAGCAGGCTCAGCGCCTCGGCCGCAGAGTTCACAACGTCCGTCCGGCACGAGTCCTGCTTGAGCGCACGGTCAACCCACGCGCGGCGTGACGCGTCGGGCGCAATCACCAGCACGCGCAGCGGCTCGGGGTCGGTCGGACGCGAGCTGGAGTTGAACAGGCCCATAGTCTGCCCCGGTAGTACACCCGCAGATGCCGATCCGTCGGCACGCGCGGGCGTACGTCGTCCATCGGCTGGCGCGGAGCGCGTGTTGAGCCCACGTGCGGCGACGCTCAGGCCGCGGCCCTATTACCGCCGCCTGATTGGCCGTGTGGCGCAAGGCTTGCGTTCTGGGGCGTCAGCGGAATGATCAGGCGGGCCCGCGTTCCACGCCCCGTAGTGCTTTCCAGCTCAAGTGTTCCCCCGCACTGCTGCGCGATCCGCCTGGCCAGCGGTAGCCCCAGGCCCGCACGCCGACCCGCTGGCAGGTCAGAAAAGAACGGGTCGAAGGCGTGCTTGCGGGCCCGCTCGCTCATCCCGCGGCCGTCGTCGGTCACGTCAATCAGCAGCGCGTGCGTCGCCGTCGGAAGGGTGTGGTCCAAGGCGTCGGCACCATCCGCCGCGTCAGCGCGATCGGCGCGGGCCTGGGTGAGCGCGGGGTCAATCTGCTGAATCTGAACGCGCACCAGCGTCTGGGTCTTGGGGCTTGCCTGCAGCGCGTTGCATAGCAGCTCAACCAGCGCTTTGCCGACCGCGACGCGGTCCAGCATTGCCTCGGGCTGCTCAGGAAGGTCTAGCTTCACCGGCGAATGCAACCCCGTGCGGCGCTGCGCCTCGTTGAGCAACCCCTCGCACCATGCGCCAATGTCGGTGCTCTGCGCCTGCGCCCGGGGCGGCGCGGCGACCATGTGCAGCTGCGTGATCAGGTCGGTCATCGTGTCGGCGGCGCGGACGATCGCCCGCGCGTCGTCCTCGTGCTTATGGCCCTTGAGCCGCTCGGCCAGCACCTGCGCCCGCCCGCTAATGACCGTCAGCGGGTTGTTCAGTTCGTGCGCTGCGCCGCTGGTGAACTCACCAAGCCGGGCCATTGACTCATGCTCGGCCAAGCGCTCACGCGCGTCGGCCAGGTCACGCGACTGGGCCGACAGGCTCTCACTGAGCCTGCGGAGACCCTCGCCTTGCGCAGCTGCGCCAAGCGCCCAAGACCAGAACGTCGTCAGGCTCTGGGCGATCGGCCCGGGCGGCAAGGGGTGCTCGGGGTCGTGGATCACCACCGCCGCCGGCCCGAGGGTTGAGACCAGGCCCAGTGCCGCGCACCGCGCCCAGCGTTGGCGGTGAAGACCGTGCTGCGTCACCGCGCTGGCCAGAGATGTGCCCACGGCACCCAGCGGCGCGGCGTCCGGATCGTGCGTCGCCAGCCAGCGCATCAGGCGGGCCGCGTCGGTTAACTCAGCGCCCGCGGCCAGACGGGCCAAGTCGCACGGCTCGCCGTCGGCACCCGTCAGCGCCGGGGCAAGCTCGGTACTAGTCGGCTGGGCCGCGTCGTCCAGCAGCGTCACGCGCCAGGCCTCGTCGTTGGCTATTGCCGCGGGCTGGGGCCGTCGCGACTGGTAGATCAGCGCCATCGGGGCCCGCCCCGACAGGCTCTTGAAGCTCTCGGCGATCCGCGCCAGCGTGTCGGCGACGGTCCCGCCCGGGCGCTCAGCCAGCGTAAAGCCCCCGATGGCCGCGACGGCACGCGCGTGCTCGCTGGCGGCCCGTGAGACCGTCGAAAGGCTGCTGCCGAGCTGCGCAAGCCGCCGGTTCGCGCTGGTCAACGACTGGACCATCAACTGCTGCCCGCTGGCCTCGCCCAGCCCAAGCAGTGCGCACCGCTGCGCCACGGCCTCGTGCAGCTTGGCGATGACCTCCGCCTGCACACTCTCAGTCGCGCCAAGCTCGCTGGCCCACTGCTCTACCGCCCGCGCATCGTGCCCCCCCGGTGACCACCCGATGTGCGCCCGCTTGGCCAGCGCGTTGGCCAGCGTCACCACGCCCACCAAGCGCCGGTGCGGAACATCAGGCAAAGCCGCCGGCGGCTGCGCGTGCAGCCAGACCACGTCCTGGAGCGCCAGCGGCAGCGTCCAGCGCTCGGCCAGGTGCTTGCCCGTCTGGTGATGGTCAACCCCAAGGCTGGCTCGCTCAAGCTGGGCCAGCGGGCTGCGCCGAACCTCGGCCTGCTGCACAACCCGGGCGTAGCTCTTGGGCAGCACCCAGTCCAGGGCCAGCTTGCCAAGGTCGTGCACCAGCCCGGCAACAAAGGCTTCTTCGGGCGCGACCTTGGCGCTGCCTGTGTGCTGGGCAAGCAGCTCCGCCGCGCAGGCCACCGCGATAGCGTGCCGCCAGAAGCCCTCGGCATCGAATGGCCGCGGCGCGCTCGCGCCTGTCGTCTCATTGCCGTCGGTGCCGTCGGCCCCGCGTTGCTCGCGCGACTGGGGCGACTGGCCGAGCAGCTCGTAGAGCTGCACGCTCAAGACCGCCGACTGGATCGCCTCCCAGCCCAACATGACCGCCGCCCGCTTGACGGTCGTAATCCCGCGCGAGGTGCCCAGGGATGCGCGCCGACACAGCGACAGCACCTTGGTGGTGAGCGCCACATCGCTCTCGATCAAACGCACAACCTCGTCGAAGCCTTCCTCGCTGGCGCTCGAAAGCTTGATGACCCGCGTTGCCACCGGCGAGAGTGTCGGCAGCTGGTCCAGCCCCGCAAGGATCAACTCCACGTTCCGCGCCGGCTGGCTCGTCGTGCTCATTCGTCAGGCTCCGGGGTCGTTCTTGGGCGTAGCTGCGAGCGGGCTCAAGCGTTCAGCAGGGCGAAGACCTTCTCGGTCAGCTGCGGGATGCTGAAGGGCTTCTTGAGGAAGTCGTCCGCACCGGACTCCATCAGGACCTGCACGTCTTCTTGCTTGATCACGCCCGAGACCACCAGCACCTTGGTGCCGCGCAGCTCGGGGTTCTCGCGCAAGCGTCGGCACACCTGGTTGCCGTTGATGTCAGGGAGCATGTAGTCCAGCAGCACAATGTGCGGGCGGAACTGCTCAATGGCAAGCCCGGCATCAAAGCCCGTGCTGGCCACGCGCAGCTCGAAGCGCGCGTCGCGCCCGATGGTGTCCTGCAGCAGCTCGAGGATCGCGTTGTCGTCGTCCACCGCCAGCACACGCCGCACGCCCGTGTCGAGCAGCTCGGTGGGGATGTCGTTGTCTTGCATGAACCGGATCAGCTCGGCCCGTGGGATGCGCCGGAACTTGCTGCCCGGGACGCGGAAACCGCCCAGCCGCCCGGCGTCAAAGCACCGGATGATGGTCTGCTGGCTGACCTTGCAGATCTCCGCCGCTTCGCCGGTGGTGAAGATCTTCTTGTCAGACCACTTGTTTTTGGAGCCGTTGGCGGTTGCGGACATGCAGAGACCTCCCGTGTTGACGCACAACGCGCCAACGGTTCTCCTTCCCACCTCAAATGGGACATCGTCACCCAGGTTCCCTATCTTGACTGGCCACGGCTGTTATCGGGATGAACCCGCAGAACTGCGGTCCAGTAACTCCGACTCACGGTCGTTGTACGCACGAGGAGGCAGCCAGGATTCATCCTTGGGCACATTTCTCTGGAGCGAAGATTCTTGGGGCGAGATTCCGAGACTTGGCGTTTGCCGCACAAACCTGTGTGACAGATGCGCGATCCGTGATGATGTCGCAAGCGCTCGCCCGTCCTCAGCGATTGTTCTTCTGACGGTCCGAAGAGTTCATGCGGAGAGCCTCAACCTTGATTGCGGCAAAGCTCGGCGGAAGCATCGGTTCGACCGTCCAGCCCCACAGCGCCGGCGCGCCACGCACGAACACCGGCGCCGGCGGTGTGAACTGAAAAGCCAGCGGGATCATGTAGTCCAACTCGTCGTGGTTGCCAAAGTACTTCCACGGCCGGTCCAAAGACCCCGGCCGGCTCGAGCTGCGCCGTTGGCGGGCCAGGTCAACCGGGACCCAGACAACCTCGCCGTTGACCTCGTCGGCCAGCGCAAACTCGGCCCACGTGACCCACTTGGTGCGAGCGCTGCTCGCCTTGGCCGGGTCACGCTCGCGCTTGTCCTCGATGTCCAGCCCGATGATGATCCGTGAGGGGATGCCCGCCCGGCGGTACACCGCCGTGAGCAAGACCGGGTACATCTCGTCAGCCACGCGCGGGTTCTTGATGATCTCCAGCGCCCTGACCACCTTGAAGCCCTGCACGTACAGCCCATCGCTCCGGTACACCAGGTTGCCCGGGCCCGTGCCGATCGGCTGGATGTAGGTCATGACCTCCGACGCCAGACGCTTGGCTAGCACCGCGGGCTTGATGGTCTTCGGATCCACCCCGGCGAGCCACTTTGCCAGCAGCGCGTCAATCTCTTTATCGGTCTCGGCGCGTTCCTTCGGGTCGCCGGTCCAGTCGATCAGGTACTGCGGCAGCAGCGCCGACGCCGCAGGCTCGGGCCAGCTCTTAGGCCAGTCAACCTTCTCAGCCTCAGCCTCGTCGTACAACAGCCGTGAGGCGATGATCGGCGCATTGATGTTCAGGCTCAACCGGTTGCCCTCGGCCGCGGGCAGGTCGAAGACGGCCAGACGCGTCCCGCTGCGAAGCCCCGTCTCCCAGGGCTGGTCCGCCTCGGCGTAGTTCAGCAGATCACGCCCGTCCATCTGCACCTTCGCGGAATAGGTCGCCCGCAGAGCCAGGCTCCCGGCCGTCCGCTCGGGCACGGGGAAGACGATCCGGGCCTTGTCGAAGGCAAACCGCGACTTGCCGTCCACTGACTGGCGCGGGCGGTTCGGGTCACGGAAACTCTGACGGTCCTCGCTGATGAAATCCTCAGACTTAAAATTCGCCCCGGCAACCCGCGGCTCGGGCAAACGCAGCTCGATGCGGACTTCCCAGCCTTTTGACTCCTCAGTCGCAAATAGCCGTTGCTGCAGCGACGATTGCGGGGTGATGACGATCTTCTGCTGCCTTCGCAGGCGATCGATGGCACCGGGGTTGGGCTGCGCGAGGCTGATCGCCGGGGCCACCAGCACGCCCAGAAGCAGCCCCGCTACCAGGCCCAGCCCGCGGGCCGGGCGGCGCGACGATCCAGAAGTTCGGGTCATCGAACCTTGGCCTGCTGGACCATGGGGGCCGTCCGTGGCGTCAACCTGTGCATTGCTGAGCGTGGTGTGCATGGAAGCTCCGGGTTCGTCAGGGTGCTACGCCATCTTTGCATTCGAGATCGGCCCCCGGGCAGATGCTTCTATCCGTTTACGCCGGGGCATCAGGGATCCGTGCCGGGTGGCCGCCGGTCGGCTCGGCCGCCGCGTCGGGATTGAGGTGGGCGTTAGCCCTCTTGGCGTCGGTCGCGGGCTCGGTGCGGCGAAGCGTCGCAAAGTCAGAGGGCGACGGGAGGTCACCCAAGGACGCGAGCCCGAAGGCCTCAAGAAAGTGCTTGGTGGTCCCGTAAAGCATTGGACGCCCGAGCTCTTCGGCGCGGCCCGCGATGTTGATCAGGCGCCGCTCAAGCAGGCTCCGAAGAACCTCGCCGCAGGCAACCCCACGGATCGCCTCGAGCCGGGCCCGCGTCATCGGCTGTTTGTACGCGATGATCGCCAGGGTCTCGACGCCAGCCTTGCTCAAGCGGCCCTCGCCCTGAGCATTGTGAAAACGCGTCAGCACCCCCGCGTGCTCGCCCAGGGTCAGTACCCGATACCCGCCTGCGATCAGCTCGATGCGGAAGGCCCGACCACCCTCAAAGTATTGCTGGTTCAAAAGCTCAACGGCCCGAGCGATCAGTGCCAACGGGTCCGCGGCTTTCGCCCGTCGGAGGCGTTTGCCCGAGGCCACGGAAGCCGGTGCTTCACTGGGGACGAAAGCGTTGTTGGCGAGCGGGCCCGCTTCGGGCGTCGCGTCAAGATTGGTCAGGCCCAGGGCTTCGGCCAGCCGCGACGCCGTGACGGCCCGCCCGCTGGTAATGAGCATCGCCTCGACCGGCGCGCAGAGGGCCTGAGCTTCAACCGCCTCTCGGGCGCGCGCGGGGCGCTCTGGAGCGGGTGAATAGTCAACTTCCACCGGCTCATCGACCACGGGCGCGATTAAGCTGGTAGCAAGTAAGGGGGCTGACAAGACGTCCGTGCCTTGGTCGCTCATGGTGCATTCCGTGGTCGCCGGGCTCCGCCCGGGCGTGCTGGGGATCTTTCTAACGCATGGTAGCGTGCGGCCGGAGCGGGTTTTCGGCCCGTGCGTAGCCAAGGGTGGATGGTGAGCGCCTAAACTCGGCCCCATCGGGCACGAGCCTGCCTGGCACGAGCCTGCCTGGATCGAGAACGCCTGGACCGAGCCTTCCGAGGGTATCGAGCCGCGTCGAGCGTGCTCGGCCTGTTCGACAGACCCTGATTCCGATTCTCGACTTTCACCCTGCCGACGATTTGGAGCGAGCACCAATGGAAACCACCCTGATCATTCTCAAGCCCGACGCCGTGCAACGCGGGATCATGGGCCAGATCGTCACCCGCTTTGAGAATAAGGGCCTGCAGGTGGTGGGCGCGAAGCTGACCAAGATCAGCCAGCAGCTCGCCGAGACGCACTACGAGGCGCACAAGGCCCGTCCGTTCTACCCGGGGCTTGTGAAGTTCATGACCAGCTCGCCCGTGCTGGTGCTGGCCCTGCGCGGGAACAAGGCCATCGAAGTCGCTCGCAGCATGATGGGCGCGACCTTCGGTTCCAAGGCCGCCGCAGGCACGATTCGCGGTGACTTTGGCGTCAGCAACAGCTTCAACCTGATCCACGGCAGCGACAGCCCCGAGGCCGCCGAGCGCGAGCTGAAGCTGTTCTTTGCCCCCGGCGACGTGCTGGACTGGCACCGCGCGGCGGACGCGTGGGTCTACGACCTGGCCGGCGGCAAGCCCGAGTAAGCGGGCACGATCTTCTTCCGCGACAAGAACTGGTTCCGCGACAAGAACCGGTTCCGCGATAGCAGCTTATCGAGCAGGGGCGGCACGCCGAAATCTTCCGGTTTCCGCCCGCAAGTTCGGCGGCGAAATCCAGCGCCGCGTTGAGGTCCTCGTCGGTAATCTCTGGTAAGTCGTCGCGGATCGGCGCGCGCGTCATGCCGTTAGCAAGCCACCCGCGCACGTCACCAACGGTGATGCGCAGGCCGCAACTGCACGGCTAATCGCCGCGCTTGCCCGGCTCGATCGTGAAGATCACACGCCGATCCATGTGACGGGTGTAGAGGATGCAAGCCGTTGCCCGCTACCCTGAGGCATGCCCCTGTTCCCCTGCAAGACCTGCGTCGTCGGCGGCGTGCGCATCGGCCATCAGCATCCGCTGGCGATCATCGGTGGGCCCTGCGTGCTGGAGTCTCTCGAGCTTGGCCTAAGCGTCGGCACGCTGCTGCGTGACGCCTGCGTCAGGCACGGGCTCTCGTACATCTTCAAGGCCAGCTACGACAAGGCCAACCGCTCCAGCATCCACTCCGCCCGCGGGCCGGGGCTTGAGCGCGGGCTTGAGCAGATCGCCGAGGTTCGCGCGCGCCTGGGCGTGCCCGCGACCACCGACATCCACGAGCCCGCGCACGCCGAGCCCGCGGCAAGGGCCGTTGACCTCCTGCAGATCCCCGCTTTTCTCTGCCGGCAGACCGACTTGCTGATCGCCGCCGGGCGTGCGGCGGCCAAGCACGGGCGGGCCGTCAACGTAAAAAAGGGCCAGTTCATGAGCCCGGCAGAGATGGCCAACGCAATCAAAAAGCTCCGCGAGGCCGGGTGCGAGCAGATCATGCTCACCGAGCGCGGCACGTTCTTCGGCTACGGACGGCTGGTGAATGACTTTGTCGGCATCGGCGACATGATGGAGCTTGAGAGCGTCAAGGGCGCGCGTGACTGCGTGCCCGTCTGCTTTGACTGCACCCACAGCACTCAGCAGCCCGGGCAGGCCGAGGGCGGGACGATTACGGGCGGGCGGCGCGAACGCACGCCTCTGCTGGCCCGCGCCGCGGTCGCCGTGGGCGTGCACGCGCTGTTTCTTGAGGCCCACCCGAGCCCGCCCAGCGCAATGAGCGACGCGGCCACGCAGCTCTACATCGAGACCGTGCCCGAGCTACTCCGCCAGGTTGCGGCGATCGGCGGCGCAGTCAAGCCGCTGTAAGCCATGGCTCGCGGCCCGATTAACCAAGACCTTGGCACGACCTTGGCACGACCGCGGCACGACCGCCTCCCGACCGAGCGCGACCACCATCGCTAAGCCCCCGGCAGGTGCTTATCGACCCAATCATCCTGGCGCATCACCTCGCGACGCATCGAGCGGTCGCGCCGCTCATTAGCGCGCTGCCCGAGCGTGAAGACGTGCAGCGCGGCGTTGCGCGCCGTGCCAACAAGCTCCTCAGGCCCGCCCGTCGCCAGCACCTTGGCCAGGCGCAGCAGCCGCTTCGCGTACAGCTGGGGCAGCTCGTCTTCGAGTGAAAGAAACATCTGCGAGGTGCCCGGGTCACCCTGGCGCCCGGCCCGCCCGCGAAACTGCCGGTCGATCCGCCTGGCCCCGTGCATCTCGGTCAGGATGACCGCCAGCCCGCCAGCACTCACCGCGTCGCGCGTCGGTTTGACGTCCGTCCCGCGCCCGGCCATGTTCGTCGCCACCACCACCGCGCCCGCCTGCCCCGCGCCGAGGATGATCGCCGCCTCTTCCTTGTCGTTCAGCGCGTTGAGCACCGCGTGCGGCACGCCCCGGGCCGCGAGCACCGTTGAGACATGGCGGCTCGCCTCGACGCTGCGCGTGCCCACGAGCACGGGCCGCCCCGCCAGTGCCAGACGCTGAACCTCCGCCGCCACCGCGTTCCATCGCGCGTCACCACCCCGAAAGACCCGCGCTGGGACGTCCGCGCGCGCCACCGGCCGGTTGGTCGGAATCACCATGACGCGCCGCTGGTACGTCCGCTCAAGCTCGCCGGTCGCGTCGGCCGCAGTGCCGGTCATCCCGCACAAAAACGGGTAGCTGCGGAAGAACCGCTGGAAGCTGATCCGCGCGAGCGTCTGCCGATCGCCCGAAACCTCGATGCCCTCTTTCGCCTCGACGCTCTGGTGCAGCCCGTGCTCCCACTGGCGGTCAGCCAGCACGCGACCGGTAAACTCATCGACGATCACGATCCGCCCGTCGACGATCTCGTACTGCCGCCCGCGCACGTAGCAGTGCCGCGCGACCAGCGCCTGGCGGACCAGCTCCTCGGCGCGGCGCGGCGCACGCCAGATCGCCTCGGGCCGCGACTCACACAGGCCCCGGCACCGGGCCGACCCGCGCGCCGTAAGCTCGACGCGCTTGCGGACCAGGTCCACGCTGTAGTCCTCGCCCTTGCTCAGGCTCGCGGCCAGCACGCTCGAAGCCAAATAGACCTCCGCCATCGCGTCGGCCCCGCGCGCCTGCGCGATAATCAGCGGGACCACGCCCTCATCGATCAGCACCGCGTCGGCCTCGTCGACCATCGCCGCGCGCAGCCCGGGCACCAGCGGCCCGCCGGGCCCCCCGCCCGCACCGGCGTTCACGCTCCGGGCCGTCCACAAACTGCTGGCCTGGCGCAGCTGAATCTGATCGCGCAGAAAATCTGCCGTGACCTGCTTGGGCGTCCCGTACACAATCCCGCGTGCATAAATCATCGCCCGCTCGGCGGGGTCCTGCTCCTGCTGGATCGCCCCGCACTCAATCAGGCATCGCTTGTAGATCGGCCCGCGGCTCTCGGCGTCACGCTTTGCCAGGTAATCATTCACCGTCAGCACGTGCACGTGCCGGTGCCGCCAGGCAATCAGCGGTGCCGCGATCGAGCCGGTGAGCGTTTTGCCCTCGCCCGTGAGCATCTCGATGATCCGCCCGTTGGCCAGCGCCAGCGCGCCCATGAGCTGCACCAAGTACGCAGACTCGCCCGTCAGCCGCCGCGCCACCTCGCGCGTCACGCCCAGCGCATGGCGCGTTGCCTCGTGCACGTCGCCGCCCCGGCGCGGGCCAAGCACCAGCGCGCTGCGAACCTCATCGATGCGCCGGTCCAGCGCCGCCTCACCCAGCTCACGCAGGCCCGGGGCGAGCGCGTCGGTCATTTCGGCCTGTCGGCGCAGCCAGCCCAGCGTCACGCCGCGGGTCATCCACGCCAGGCGCGCCCGCGCCGCGAGCTTGTCAAGCCCCGTGGGTGAGGGCTCACGCCGCGCACGGCTGCCGATGGCGTGGTACAGCGCCTGATACCGCGTGACTGCTTGTGGTGCGCCCGCCAGCGCCAGCAAACCGCCGGGGACACCGCCGGGAATCCCAGGCGGACTCCCGCCCGAGGCGATTCCGCCTGCCCGGCCCCCGCCGCTCAAAGGTTCACCCGGCCCTGCATGAGCTTTGAGAGCCGATCCCACGCCTGCGCGGCAATCGACCGCCCCGGCAGCGTGAACCGCAGGTAGACCCGCTGCCCCGGCAACGCGCCCGCCAGCGCCTCACCGCCGCCGATCCGCACCGTGAACATCGGGCTCGTCGTCCGCCGGCCAGACTTGTCATCGGGCTCCAGCGCTGCCATCCCACCGCCGCCGTAACCCAGCGCCGCGTGCGGCAACAACCGCTGCCCGGCAGGCATGATCTCTTCAACCTGCCCCTCCAGCGCAGTGGCCAGATCACTCGCCAGCCGCATCTTGACGAGCCTCTGCTCCGGCGGCAAGTCAAACAACCACGCCGCTTCGCCCTGGGCCAGCACGGCGTGTACCAGCACATCGCCGGGCAGGACCAGCTCGCACAAGGCCTGGCCCTTGGTCAGGCGCGCGCCCAGCATCCCGCGCGGATCGTTGCTGACAATCACCCCGTCCATCGGCGCCAGCACCGCCAACTCACCGGCCTGCTTGACCAGCTCGTCCAGCTCGTCCTTGGCCTGCTTGACGCGGGTCGAAAATACGCGCTCCGCCGCGGGCTCACTCTGCGCCCGCGAGGCCCGAAGCTGGGCCTGCACGTCGGCAAGCTCGGCCCGGGCCAGGTCGGTCCGAGCCGCAAGCTCGGGGCTCACCAGCGTTGCCAGCACCTCGCCCTTGCGGACGGCCTGCCCCAGCGTCACGCGGACATCATCAACAAAGCCCTCGGCCGGTGCGAACACGCCCGACCGCTGCCGCGCCTCGACCACGCCCGTGGCCCGGCGCCAGTCTGGCACGCGGACCGCACTTACCAGCGCAAGCAGCCCCGCGGCTACCGCCAGCGTCGTCACCACCGCGCGCAGGCGATGCTCGGCGATCTGGCTGCTGCTGGCCAACCAATGGACCAGCTTGCCCAGCGGCATCAGCGCCCAGGCCGCAACCGTCCAGACCGCCAGCACCAGCCCAACGCCGAACCACTGCCCAAGCAGGAACATGGTGATCGACAGGAAGATGACCACGCGGTAGACCTGCGAGAGCACCCCAAAGCACAGCAGCGTCCACCACTCGCCGGGCAGGTCCGTCACGGGCCGCACGTTCTTGAGCCGGTACAAGTGCTTTTGGCAGAGCCCAGTCAGCAGCTTTCCGGACCGCTGCATCATGTTGGGGATGCCCAGGTAGTCGCTGAGCATGTAGTACCCGTCGAACTTCATCAGCGGGTTGGCATTGAAGACCACCGTCGCCACGCTCGCCGAGAAGATCGTGTAGTACGCGATCTGATTAACCAGCTCGCCGGGCTGAGTGTTGAGCCAGACCAGCACCGCCACCGCCGCCGCTGCAAGCTCGAAGATCATCCCGCCCGCGCCCACCGCGATCCTGTGCCACCGGCTGGTAAAGCTCCACGCGCTGCTCGCGTCCACATAGGGCGAGGGCAGCAGCACCAGCAGCATGATGCCGGCCTCGGGCACCTGCCCGCCTAGCCGCTTGCAGACGATCCCGTGCCCAAGCTCATGCCACAGCTTGAGCACCACGAACGTCCCGAGCATGAAGCCCCAGCTGCTCGGGCTCGTCACGCTATCAAACTGCCCCACCAGACGCGTCCACGCCGGCAGCGCCTGCACCAGCGCAAAGACTACCAGCACCACCCACGCGATAAACCCCCAACGGTTGAGCACGGGCCTGAAGATCGGCTCCAGCCGCGTCAGCAGCGGGTCGGGGTTCAGCAGCCGCATCTTGAAGTACATGATGCTCAGCGCTTGCTGCGCGAAGCGCTTCTGCACCCGCTCACGCCCGCGCCGCAGCAACTGCTCGGTCTCGGGCGAGGCGTCTACCTGCAGCAGGTTGCTGCTGTAAAGCTGCCCGACCAGCTCGATGACCTCCGGCTGCGTGGGCGCAAGGTCGCCGTGCTTGGCCAGCACCTGCTGCCACGCGTCGTCCACAGTCCGCCGCCCGTCCAGCAGCGTGACCAGCTCATAGGCGATGGGCGTGAGGCGGTAGAAGTTGTTGTTGGTCGGGTCGTGCGCCACCAGCCAGCGCCGCCCGCGGTAAAACTGCCGCGTCACCTGCACGTGCGAGCGCAGGCGCGGGGTCGTCCCGCGGACGCGGTGCCAGAACGGGCTGAAGGTCGGTCTTTCCATGAGCTTCTAGTTCTGCAGGCTCGCCAAGCGCGCCGCGGCGGGCAAGTTCACCACAGCCACAGGCGCACGGTGTCAACGATCCGGCGCGTCCCGATCCACAGCAGCGTCCGCCGCCCCGCGTCCAGACGCGCCACGCCCTCCATCCCGGGTCGCATCCACCCCGGCACGTCCGACGGCACCGCGCGAACCTCGAACTCGTTCTTGCCCTCGTGCGCCGTCGCCAGCGGCACAATCGACCTTATCTTCACCGGCACGTCCAGGTCAGGCCGGCTGCGCGTGCGCACAAAGCCCCCGCCACCCGCCTCAATCAGCCCCACGTCGCGCTCATCGACCCGCGCCACCACCGTCAGCCCCTGCAAAGAGCCAACCTGCAGCAGCGCATCGCCCGGCTTGACCGCCACGCCCACCTTGTCCTTAAGCTCGCCAGACAGGATCACCCCGTCTATGGGCGCCACCACGCGTGAGAGCTCGATGCGCCGCTCCGCCAGCCGCTCCTCGGCCCGCGCCTTGTCGATTGCCGCCTGCGCCATCTGCGCCTCGCCGGCCTTGCTCTCTTTCATCGCGTTGGCCAGCTGCCGCTCGCCCTGCACGCGCCGTGCCTGCGCCGACGCCAGCGTCAGCCGCAACTCACGGGTATCCAGCTCCAGCAGCACATCCCCGGCCTTGACCGTCGCGCCCGGCTCTACCCCGGGCCCAAGGCTCAGCACGATGCCCTCTACCGGCGCCGCAATCGTCCGCTTCTCCAGCGCCTCAAGCCGCGCTTGCGAGCCAACCCGGTGCTCAATCTTGAACATCGCGCAGAACGTCACCGCCGCGATCACCGCCAGCCCCGCCACCTTCCACGCCGTGTGCTTGGTGCCAACCGCCCACGCCCCCGCGCGAAGGGCTGAGTCGTACGTCCGCAACGGCCAGACGCGGTCGTCGCTGCGGCGCGTCGCCAGCACCGGGCCGACCAGGTCCGCCGCCGTCTGAAGCACCTCAACCCCGCGCACGTCGATGGCCTGCCGACCCTTGGCCCGCGCCTCGCCCGGCGTGCGCAGCTCGACGGTCAATACCCCGACTGTCACCTCGCCCCGCCGCAGCGGGACGCTCACGGCCACAAGGTCAGCGCTCCCCGCGCACAGCTCACGGTGCCCCGTGGTAATCGCCTGCGCCAGCGCAACATCCTGCGAGCCCTCAGGCGGCGGGAACAGCACCGCCTGCTCCTGGTCCAGGCACTCGTCCATCGCCACCGAGAGCTTCCGCACCAGCTCGGTCCGCGGGTTGAACTCCTCCGCGTCGCTGATCGCCAGCACCTTCACGCTGTTGCCCACCAGCCAGCCCATCGCGGCCCGGTCGGCACCAAGCTGACGAACAAGGTCGTTGACCAGCTGCAGCGCCGCGCCCTTGAACGTCACCTGCCCGTTGATCGCGCTGATCAGCCGCGTCGCCAGCTCAAGGCCCATCGCGCTGCTCTGCGACCGCTGCAACTCGCGCCGTGAAGCGTGCCCCTGCACATAGCCTGCAAGCACCTCGGCCATCGCCAGTGCGCTCTGCACCGCGGCGCGATTACGGCTCTCAACGTTCAGCACGATCGCCGCCGCACACCGCCCGCCGCCGTCACCCACCGGGATGCCCAGCAGCAGACCGCGACCACCCCCCGAGCCGTCGTAAAGGCCATCAACGTTGTCAAGCCCCCACGCGCGACTCTGCGAGCTCTCGATCACCGCCAGCCCCGCCTGCCGAACCTCACGATCAAAGTCGATGGTCACCTTCTCAGCCGCCGCCACCTCGCCCTCGCCCCCGCCACCAGCGGCGCCACTTCCACCCGTCGCGCCCGGCACGGGCCAGACGCTGATGGGCAGCGCCGCCGACGCGCCGGCGTCGGTGGTCTGTGGGACCAGCAAAGTCGCCTGTCGCGCCGCCGAGACCTGCCCGATGATCCGCAGCAGCCGCTCCAAGTACGCGCGGTCGTCCGCCGCGGGCTGGCAGAGCTCGGCGACCACCCGCGACCACCCGGGCGCCTTGAGGTTGCTTAGGTCGATCACTTCCGGCCCTCCCCGCCCGATGCGCTGCGTTCAGACGAAGCACCCGCCGATGGCTCAATGAACCTGATCCGCGCCCGCGTACCCGGCGGCAGGCCCTTGGGGTTCGGCACCTCGATGCGCACGCGCCGCGTCTCCGCCGCCGCATCCGCCACCGGGCTCACGTGCAGCACCGTGCCCTTGATCACCGGCATCCCCGGCACGTCCAGCATGATCCACGCAGCCTTGCCCATCGAGAGCCCCTCGGCCAGCGTCCGCTGCGTCGGCACCGGTAAGTCGATCCACATCGGGTCCACCGAGACGATCCGCACCACCGGGTTCGGCGGTTCGACGATCTGCCCCTGGTCCATCGTCACCGCGTCGATCACCCCATCAAACGGTGCCTCGATCCGGTACCGACGCACCGACTCTTCAAGCTGCACCACACGCGCCTGCTCCTCGGCCAGCCGCTGCTCAGCACCCAGCAACGCCGCACGCGATACCTCGACACCCACGCGGCGTTCGTCCATCTCCTGCGGCGTGCCCGCGCCCTGCGCGTCAGCCTCCTTGATCCGCGTCAGCCGCACCTCAGCCAGGCTCAATGCCGCCCGCGCCTGGCGGATCTCTCCGTCGTTGCCCGCCCGCACCCGCTGCACCGCCAGGGCCGCCCGCGGCTCGTCGTCTCGCCCCTGCACCAGCAGCGTCCCCTTGCTCACGCGGTCACCAGGCTTGACCGGCACCGACGAAACCTCCGTCGGCACCGTGAAGCTCATCAGCGCATCTCGGCTGGGGCGCGTCACCCACTCCAGCTCACTAAACGCCCCCGCGCGATCCGGCCAAAGCGCAGCAAGGGCGTCAGCCGAAGGTTGCTCCGCAACGCTTTGCCCGAAGCTTGCCGCGGCCAGCATCAAGCTCGCCAGCGCCGTTGCGCACACCAGTGGGGCCCGCCGCCACTGCGCCCGTGCCGCCCGACTGCCACTCGCCCGCGTCTGCATCATCGGGGATGATAAGGAGCCAGGCGCGCGGGTTCTCGGGTCCTGCCCGCTGTTGAGCGCCGCCGCGCTGCTTTGATGGCCCCGATTTCTGGCACCCTTACGCCACCGAACCGCCCCACCCCGCTATGCTGACGGCTCAGTCTTGGCAAGCAGGGGACCCACCAGGAAACCGCGAAGATTTGGTTTCCCCTTGCTGCCCCTCTGAGCCCCCTTGGCCGCCACCCGGCCAGACACGTCCTGACCCCGCCAGTGGCCCGCCCTGTGGCCAGCCCACTTGCTCGCACTGACGCCGGTCCGGCCAACGCCTTTGCCCCTGAGGAGTATCCCATGACCACAGCCCCAGCAGCTCCAGCCGCCCCGACCGCGTCCGCCGCTTCAAACACCTCCCCCGCCATCGCGCCCGTGCCGTTCATGCACACCGCCCTCTTGCCGCAGGACATCGAGGCCGCGACCGCCGTCCTCCGCTCAGGCATGCTCCGCGCCGCCGGTCAGTGCGCCGCGCTCGAAGTCAAGTTTGGCGAGATGTCCGGCGCAAAGCACGCCATGACCTGCGCCAACGGCACCTGCGCCCTCCAGCTCGCCTATGAGCCGCTCTTCCAGCCCGGTGACGAGGTCTTGGTCCCCGCCTGGTCCTATGTCGCAACCGCCTCGATGCTCGCGGCACGCGGTTGCAAGCCGGTCTTTGTTGACGCCCTGCCCACCACCGGCCAGATCGACATGGCCGACGCCGCCAAACGCATCACCCCCAAGACGCGCGGGGTCGCCGCCACGCACATGTACGGCTGCCCGGTCGATATCGACGCCGTCACCGCCTTTGCCGCCCACCACAAACTCCGCGTGGTCTACGACGCCGCCCAGGCCCACCTCAGCATGTACAAGGGCAAGGGCATCGGCGAGTTTGGCGACGCCGTGACCTACTCGTTCTACGCCACCAAAAACCTTGGCACCGGCGAGGGTGGGCTCATCACCTGCAACGACGACGTGCTGGCCCGTGACATCAAGCTGCTCCGCAGTCACGGCGAGACCGACAAGTACGTCCACGAGCGCATTGGTTACAACTACCGCATGAACGACATTACCGGTGCCATCGGCCTCTCGCGCCTGGCCCGGCTCCCGCAAGATACCGCGACCCGCCAAGCCAACGCCGCCAAGTATGCCAAGCTCCTCGCCGGGCTCGTCGGCATCGAGCCGCTGGCGATCACCACCGGCGCTGTCAGCGCCTACCACCTCTACACCGTCCGCATCGACCCCGCGGTCTTCTCTGTCAGCCGTGACCAGCTCTCAAAGGAGCTGATGACCCTGGGCGTGCCGACGGCCGTCCACTACCCGCGCAGCCTGCCCGATCAGCCCGCCTTCAAGCCCTACCTGGCCGACCAGAAGCCCTGCCCGATCGCCCAGCGCATGGCCCAGACGGTGCTGAGCCTGCCCATGCACCACATGCTCACCGACGAGCACTTCGCCACTATCGCCAGCGCGCTCAAGACGGTCGTCACCCGCTTCGCGCGCTAAGCGGCGAGCGTCACGTCTACCGCCGCGCGTCCGTCAGCCCGCGCTGTACGCAGCGCCCTTGCCGACCCACGCGACCTGCACTCCCGCCTTCATTTTCAGGCGCGCCGCCAGCGCCGCGGCGTGGTGCTGCACGTGCCTGATGTTTACAAGCTGGAGCTCAAGCTTGGGCACGCTGTACCACGAAAAGCCGGACGTCTGGGCCGAAAGGTCCAGCGTGTCCACCGCCGAATCGACCATCGCGTCGCACAGCCGCCAGTACTCCAGCGTCTCCTCGCGCGTGTACGGCGTGATGTCGGCGTAGTCGCTCCGCTCGCCCGCGCAGAGGTCCACCGCCTGCACGCGGTGCTTGGCCCACGGCACAAACGAGCCCTCGTCAGCGCTCAGGTACAGGTGCGCAAAGTACAGCGTGTGATACGCCACGCGCCAGACCGCCGCGGGCCCGTCATTGGCGTCTGCCCACAGCGCCGGCGGGCACTGCTCAAGGGCAAGCTGCAGCGTCTTGAGGGCCGCGTGATACTGACTCTTAAGCGCAGCGCGAGTGTCCATACGCCGAGTGTAGATCGCGGCATGGCCCCGGCCCGCTCACCCGCCAAACCGCGGCAGCTTCGCCCGCTTCACGCCCGGGGTCACGTTGTAACGCACGATGCACCACAGCGTCCGAACGCCGTCACGCCACGTGATCTTCTTGCCCTCTTCGTACGTCCGCCCCGAGTACGAAACACCCACCTCATACACGCGGCATCCCAGCGCCGCCACCTTCGCCGTGATCTCAGGCTCAAACCCAAACCGCTCCTCGCGCAGCTCGATCCGCTCCAGCACCTCACGCCGAAACACCTTGAAACAGACCTCCATGTCCGTCAGGTTCAGGTTCGTCAGCATGTTTGACAGCAGCGTCAGCCCGTGGTTGGCCACCGAGTGCCAAAAGTACAGCACCCGGTGCATCTCTCCGCCCGCGAAACGCGACCCATAGACGACATCGGCGCGCCCATCGATAATCGGCGCAATCAGCCGCGCGTGCTCCGCAGGGTCGTATTCGAGGTCCGCGTCCTGCACCAGCACAATCGGCGCCGTCGCCGCGGCAAAGCCCGTCCGCAGTGCCGCGCCCTTGCCCCGGTTGCGCTCGTGCCGCAGCACGACGCGATCGGCCCGCCCAACCCATGCCGCCGCGACCTCCGCCAGCACGCTAGCCGTCCCATCAGTCGACGCGTCATCAACCACCACGATCTGCGACGCCACGCCCGAGCCCTCGACCCGCCGCAGCAGCTCGGCGATCGTCGCCGCCTCGTTATAGACCGGGATCACCACCGATAAAATCGGCGTGCGTGTGCCCCCGCCAGATTCGCCTGCGCTCGTCACGCCCGCATCGTACCGAGACGCACGCCCGCCAGCGAGGCATACCCTCCGTGCGTTTCGCCTGCACGGCCACCGCAGACACCGCCCCAGGATCAGACCATGCCCATCAATCGCTACCGCACGCTCATCCGCGCCGCCGCGCTCACACTCGCCGCCCTCACCACCGTGGCCTGCACCAGCACGCCCACACCCGCCACAGTGCTCGGCCCCGACAGTCGCTTCTCCGCCGCCACTGCGCTCAAGCCCGCCAGCGTCATCTTCCTGCACCCCGACGGCTCGGGCGCCAACGCCTGGGCCGCCGCACGCATGCTCTACGTCGGGCCAGACGCTGACCTGCAGTGGGACCTACTCCCCGTCATCGGCCTCTACCGCGGGCACCTGCGCGACGCGCTCGCCGCCAGCAGCAACGCCGGCGGCACCACCCACGCCTATGGCCTCAAAGTCGGGCACGCCTCCTTCGCCAACGACAACGGCGCGCCCCTGACACGTGACGGCAAGCCCGCCAACAGCATCGCCCAGCAGGCCCTCGACGCCGGTAAGGCCGTCGCCATCATCTCAACCGCCACCGTGACCGACGCCGGCACCGGCACCTTTCTCGCCACCGTCGCCTCGCGCAAGCAGTACACCGCCATCGCCAAGCAGATGCTCGACGCCCGCCCGCACATCCTGCTCGGCGGCGGAGAGTCGCTCTTCCTGCCCAAAGGCGCACAAGGCCGCCACGGCCAAGGCTCGCGTCAAGATGGCCTCGACCTCATCGCCCAGGCCAAGGCCGCCGGTTACGCCGTGGTCTACACCCGTGATGAGCTCGCCGCACTCCCCCTCGGCACCGCGCGCATCCTGGGCCTGTTTGCCAAAGAAGACACCTTCATCGACAAGTCCGAAGAGCGGCAGGCCAAAGACGGCACGCCCGACACCGTCACCGGCGCGCCGACCTACGCCGAGATGCTCGCCGCCGCCCTTCGCGCCGTCGCCCCGCACCCGCAGGGCTTCCTCGTCATCGCCGAAGAAGAGGCCACCGACAACTTTCCAGGCAAGAATAACGCCCGCGGCACCCTCGCCGCGCTCAAGCGAGCTGACGACGGCGTCGGCGTCGCCCGCGCCTTCCTCGCCGACAACCCGCAGACGTTTCTTATCGTCGCCGCTGACAGCGACTGCGGGGGCTTGCAGGTCTGGGGTGAGCCCGACCTCGACCCCGCCAAGCCGCTGCCCACCACCGATGAGAACGGCGCGCCGATGGACGGCCGCGACGGCACCGCCACGCCGCCGTTCATTGCCGCGCCCGACAAGGCCGGCCGCCGCATCCCCTTCGGTGTCGTCTGGGCCAGTGAGGGTGATGTCGCCGGTGCCGTGCTCGTACGTGGTGACGGCTACCGCGCCCGCGAGCTGATCACCCCGAGCATGGACAACACACGCATCTACGCCGCCATCCGCGCCGCGCTCTTCGCCGAGCCCGCCCGCTGAAATGGGTTTCTAACTCGCGTGGCGCAGGATGTCATCCTGCCGTGCCTTCGCGGGTCTTTGCATTGCGGAGGACGAGCTTCCAACTCGCCGCGGACAATTTGATGTAAAACACAACTTAAGAATCTGCCCCAAGCGTGCGATGACACGCGCCACCATCACCCTTGCCCGGCCATCGCCCCGTGCAGCGCCAGCGCCGTCGTGCTCTCAATTCTCACGCGCACAATCTGTCCGATCATCCCCGCCGCATCACCCGCGTGCGCGTCGAACAGCACGATCAAGTCGCCGTCGGTCCGCGCTGACATCTGCACCGGCCCCGCGCTCACGCCCGCGTCGGCCTCCGTGTGTGCCCCATGCACCGAGCAGGCGTCGGCTCCGTCGCCAGCAACCTCTGCCGCCCGCGCGCGCACGTCACCACGCCCGCTCGCCGAGATCGTCAGCGCTACCGCGCCAATCCCAGCGCCGTTCACCGCCACGGCCTTGGCCAGCGACTCAGCCCGCTTGGTCTTCTTCTGCTCGCGACGGCTCACGCCCTGCACAAACGCCGTCACCTCCCGCCCCAGATACTCCGCGCTCACCTCCGCGCTCACGAGGTTCTGCACCTCAAGCAGCTCGCCGTTGCGACGCCGCTTGACATCCTCGGGCACATCGTCCGCCAACTTCTCGTGCGCCACCGTCCCCGGCCGGCTGCTGTACTTGAAGATAAAGCAGTTCTTGTACCGCGTCCGCAGCAGCAACGCCTTGGTCGCCTCGTGGTCCGCCTCGGTCTCGCTCGGAAAGCCCACAATGATGTCGCCCGCCACCGTCAGCGGCCGCCCAAGCTCAGGCTCGTGCAAAAACGCCCGCGCACGGTCCAAAAACTCGAGGTACTCACCCACGCTGTACCCGCGGTTCATCATCGACAGCAGCCGATCGCTCCCGCTCTGCGCCGGCACGTGCAGATACCGGCACACCCGCGGCGACGCGCGGATCACCTCCAGCACGTCGTTGCCGAAGCTTCGCGGATAGCTGGTCACAAACCGCAGCCGCAAAATCCCCGGCACCTCCTCGTGGATCCGCCGCAGCAGCCCCGCGAATGTCGTGACGTTCTGCCCCGCGTAAGCGTCGGTGTGCTCGTCGGTCCGCTTGTAGACACGCCCCTTCTGCGGCTGCACAACCCCGCCCACGCTCACCTGCGCGCCGTGCTCAAACCGGTAGTGGTTCACCGTCTGGCCCAGCAGCGTCACCTCGACCACGCCCGCGTCCGCCAAACGCTTGCACTCATCAATGATGTGCTCTGGCGGGCGGTGCACCTCCGCCCCGCGCGTGTGCGGTACCACGCAATAGGTGCAGAACTTGTTGCAACCGCGCGTAATCCGCACATAGGCGCTGCCCGAGTGATCGTCAGGGCTTACCGCCCGCGAAAGGTCAAGCATCTCAAGCTGGTCGCCCGCCGCCGCCAGCGTACTGCTGCGCCGTGACGAACTGCCCGCCAGCGCCACCTGCCCCGCGCTGGTGAGCCGACGCACGCCGCCCTCACCGGCCTCGCCCAGAACGCGCCCGTCCGCCAGCAGGCTCGCGCGCGTCCGCAGCGCGTTGTCCAGCAGCGCCGGCAGCTTGTCCAGCTCCGCGGGGCCGACCATCAAGTCCACCACCGGCATCCGCTTCATCAGCGCGCCGCCCTCGCGCTCGGCCATGCACCCAAGCACACCCACCACCAGCCCAGGGTCAGTTGCCTTGCGGATCGCCAGCTCGCCCAGGCGGCTCCAGACCTTCTGCTCCGCGTGCTCACGCACCGAGCAGGTGTTGTACAGCACCACGTCGGCCTGGTGCGCATCGGGCGTAAAGCGGTAGCCCAGCGCGCGAAGCTGCCCGGTCACCAGCTCGCTGTCGAGCTCGTTCATCTGACACCCAAACGTCTCAAGATAGACCTTGCCAGCCATAGAACCTCAAGGATAGGTAAGGGTGCAGGTACGGGACAGGCCGCGGATGGGTCACGCATGTTTCGAGCCAGCCCGCTCACTCCACGTTCAAGGTCCGCGTGAAGTCGTAAAAGCTCAGGCGCGCCGTTTCAAGCTTCATCGATACGTCCAGCCGCGCCGTCTCCATCGCGCCCAGCTTCGCCAGCAGCGCCGCCAGCCGCTCAGAGAGCGTCGCGTAGTTAGGGTTTGTGCGGTCAATGCGGCTCATCATGCTCGT
The DNA here is from genome assembly GCA_021173225.1 of Phycisphaerales bacterium PN19_bin_20. Classification (GTDB taxonomy): domain Bacteria; phylum Planctomycetota; class Phycisphaerae; order Phycisphaerales; family UBA1924; genus JAJTGZ01. The sequence goes on from JAJOLK010000019.1 coordinate 31,067, forward strand.
TGACTGGTCCTGGTCGCGTTTGTTCACCTCAAGGGCGCGCTCGGCTTCGGTAAGCTGCCGATCCAGATCACCCATTGCCGCCCAACGCTTCGAGGCCTCGCGGAACGCCTCGATCACCGCCGCACTGGCCTTGCCCTCGCGCTGGATCAGCAGCAGTGTGGGCTGGTCGATGTTCAGCAGCCCCACGCGCGTCAGCTCGGTCCGCTCCTGGACGACATCGATCACCTGCTGCGTGCCCGCATCAACCGCCACATCAAAGCGGTAGAGCTCCTGGGTCTGCTCGCTGGCCTTGAGGTCAACCAGATCCCATCCGCTGAGCCGCGGGTGCTCAAGCACGATGGTCCGCCCGCGCTTGAGGTCCTTGTTGGCGAAGGTGTACTTGACCCCACTGCGGACCTTGCTGCGCCGCTCAAAGACCCCGTCGACGATCCGCAGCCTCTCAAGCCGCTGGGAGTCGCTGGTGTCGGTTGTCACCGCGACATCAAGGTCCAGCGCGTAGGCCAGCAGGCGCTTGTCGCCCATGCCGACCTGCCCGATCTGCGCGTCGCCTGCGTACTGCGCGCCGTCGTAGACGCTGATGGGCCCGGGCAGCAGCTGCAGCCCGCTGGTGTTGGTGATCTGCACGCCACGCATCGGGTGGTCGGCCCGCTGTGACTGGTTGTAGATGCTCACGCGCCGCCCGGCGATGTTGGCGTCGATGATCGGGATCATCGCCGAGCGCTGCCGCTCGATCGTCACCGGGTTGGTGACCTCATAGGTGAACTGCTCGCCGACATCGCCGCCGGTGGCAACGCTGCGCGTGCCGTAATCGACCATGTTGCTGCCGGAGAGTACCGCAGCGGGAGAGCCCGGGTCGCGGACCGCGCCGGCGAACTTGGCAGAGGCTGCTGTCGCGGCATCGGAACGCGACATGAGCACTCTCTCGCCCCCCTCGGATCTGTCCATCATCGCCGCGTCCCGCATGGCGTTCGGGGGCAGCGCTGCCGCAAGCCCGCCCTCAAACTCCCGCGGCATAACACCAGCCACCGTTGGCACCGCGATCTCAGGCCTGAACACGTACAGCGGCTGGCTCAAGTCCATCTTGAAGCTCACCGGCCGACCGCTGACCAGCGCAAGCTTCACGCCGGTCCAGTCGCTGTCGGTGGTGTTCTCTACCAGCGCCCAGCCCTTGAGCACCGGCGCGACGTTCGCCGGGTCGGGCTTGTCCGCGGCCTGACCGGTGCTGGACGGCTCGGGCAGCAGCAGGCGGTAGCTGGTCTTCCACACCGGCGTCTCGTGAACGTACAGAGCCGCAACGCGACGCGGGCCATCGCCGCTGAGCTGAAGATCGACGCTCTTGATCCGCTCGGCCCGGCTTTCAGCGATCGCCGCTAGGGCCTTGTTCATCTCGTCGGCCAGCTTTGGGTCCTCGATGCTGAAGCTGCTGATGCTCGGCACCGCGATGCTCCGCACGCCGGTGCTCGTCACCAGGTTGACCACGGGCGTGTTCACGGGCCGCGCGTCGCGATCAGTACCAGCGCCACCAGCGCCACCCGGCAGCATGGGGCGCGTCTCAACGCTCAAGACGGTACCGCTCACGGTCCCGTCCACAAACGTAATGAGCTCGACGGGCGAGCCGCGCAGTCGCTCAAGGATCGTCGGCAGGCTCGGGTTGTCAGCCAAGTTCAGCGAAAAGCTCGAGAGCCTGCGGGCCAGCGGGTCACGGCTGGCGTAGGTCACGCCGTCAACGCGGCCTTTATCAAGATCAATGACCTGCAGGCTCTTGAGTACGTCGTTGATCTGTTCTACGTCAAAGCGCAGGCTCACACGCCGCGCACCGTCAACACTCCCGCTGCGCTGAAAGGCCCCGACGCCCGAGCGGTAGAGGGTGATCCGTGTGATGGGCATGGGGTCGGGCGAGAGGCCCGCGCGCTGGTCGGCGGGCGGGGCCGCAGGCTGAGTTGCAGGTTGCTGGGGCGCGCCCTGGCCCCACGCGGGCACACCAAGCCCCGCGCACAGCAGCAGGCAGGCGAGCGCAAGAGGGCGAGTCGTGTGGGTTCGGGCCGAGGTGGCGGTCGCCGAGTGGGTGTTCATGGTGGTTCCTTGCAAGCGCGGGTGATTCGTACCTGACCTAGACGCCGGCGGCGATGGTTTGGTTTCGCCCCCTGAGGCGAAGATGCGCACAATTGCGCACATCTGCGGCGTTCGACGCGAAAGCCGCCCCCGGTGTGCGAACGATAACCGTCTATGGAGCTGCCCGTTCTGAGGTCTGGTCCCGCCCGCCAAAACGCCCAGGATGCCGCCCCGCGCGTCGACGGATTGACAGGCCAACGCGAAGTGGCGGGCGATCAAGAGCTGACCGAGGCGCAGGCGGGCGAGCTGCGGGCGAGCGTGCGAGGGGCCGTGCGACTGGGCGAGCACGACCGCGCGCTCTACAGCACCGACGCGTCGATCTACCAGGTCATGCCGCTGGGTGTGGTCGTGCCGGTGGATGAGTCTGACGCACAGGTGGCGGTGGAATTCTGCGACAAGCATTCAGTCGCGATGCTTCCGCGCGGCGGCGCGACGAGCCTCGCTGGCCAGTGCACGAGCCGGGCGCTAGTAATTGACGTCTCGAGCCGGTTGCTGGGCGTGCGTGATGTGGCGCTGCTGCCCGACGGGACCGGGACGTGCTTTGCACAAGCGGGCGTAACTCTTGACGAGCTGAACAACCAGCTTGCGCGTGAGGGCACGGGCCTGTTCTTTGCGCCCGACCCATCGACGACGGCGCAGGCCACCATTGGTGGTTGCATCGGCAATAACGCCGCGGGCTCGCGGAGCGTGAAGTACGGCAGGATGGTCGACTCGATCCTTGAGATCGACGCGCTAACGAGCACGGGCCATCGCGTGACGTTCGGGCCCGGGGCTGGCGCGCGCGACGCGGTGGCGCTGAAGCTGGCCGACGGCGTAACGCAGGTGGTTCGGCGGTATGAGCGGCTGATCCGCGAGCGGTACCCCAAGACGCTGCGGCGAAACGCGGGCTACGCGCTGGACCTGATCCTCGCGCAGCTTGACCGGGGTGTGACGCCGCACGAACTAGACCTGACCAAGCTGCTGTGCGGGAGCGCGGGGACGCTGGCGGTGACGCTGGGTGCGCGGTGCCGGCTGCTGGCGGTACCGCGGGCCAAGGGGCTGGCGCTGGTGAGCTTTGCGAGCGTTGACGAAGCGATCGCGGCGGTGCCTGGGATCTTGACCACCGGTCCCAGCGCGGTGGAGCTGGTGGACGACGTAGTGATCGAGGCGGCGCTGAACAACATTGAGTGCCGCGCGTACGTCGGCGCGTTCCCTTTGCTGCCGGGCTCGGCTGGTCCGGCGGATATCCGGGCGGTGCTGTATGTTGAGTATCACGAGGGCGGCGAGGCTGAGCTGGCGGCGAAGCTGGCGGGCTTGCGCGGGCGGCTGCCGACGATCTCGGCGGTGCGCGACGTGCTGGACGCGAAGGGGATGGGCGAGGCGTGGAAGCTGCGCAAGGCGGGCGAGCCGCTACTGCACGGGCTGCCGGGCAAACGCAAGCCGCTGACGTTTGTCGAGGACAACGCGGTACCGCCCGAGCGTCTGGGCGAGTTTGTGCGTGAGTTCCGCAAGATCGTGCAGCGCGAGGGGACGCGGGCGGCGTTCTGGGCGCACGCGAGTGTGGGTGTGCTGCACGTGCGCCCGCTGCTAGACCCCAATGACGCCAAGGACATGGCCGCGCTCAAGCGCATCGCGGTGGAGGTTGCGGATCTAGCCAAGGCGTGCGGCGGTGTGATGAGCGGCGAGCACGGCGACGGGAAGGTCCGTGGGCCGCTTCTGGAGCGCTTCTACGGGCCGGAGCTGATGGGCGCGTTTCGTGAGGTGAAAGCGCTGTTTGACCCCAAGGGCCTGCTGAACCCGGGCAACATCGTGAGCCCGGGCAGCGTTGACAGCATCCTTGAGAAGACGCGGACCGAGCCGAGGGCGGGTGAGCGTCCGCACGTGCCGTCGGTCAAGACGTACTTCACCTACGAGGATCAAGACGGGTTTGCGCACGCGGTAGAGCGGTGCAACGGCGCGGGGGTTTGCCGCAAGCAGAGCGGCGGGACGATGTGCCCGAGCTATCGCGGGACGATGGACGAGCGGCACAGCACGCGCGGGCGCGGCAACGCGCTGCGCCTGGCGATCACGGGCCAGTTGCACGGCGCGGCCACGCCCGGCGGGCACGAGCAGTCACAACCGGGAACCCCGGCGTGGAGCGACCCCGAGACGATCAAGACGCTGGACCTGTGCCTGAGCTGCAAGGCGTGCAAGAGCGAGTGCCCGAGCAACGTAGATATTGCGCGGCTCAAGGCCGAATACACCGCGCAGCGCTACGAGCGGGCGGGGCGGGTGCCGGTCTCGGCGCTGGTGACGGGGTACGTGCGGGTGCTCAACCGCGTGGGTAGTTTGACGCCGCGACTGGCGAACTTTGTCAATCTCACCGGCGCGGCGCGTGCGGTGATCAACCGTGTGCTGAAGGTACACCCAAAGCGCACGCTGCCGAAGTTTTCGCGGAGTTTGTACTCGCTGGTTCGGGGCGTCGCGGGCGTGCGCGTCGGCGGAGGGAGCGCGGGCGAAAGCTCGAGTGCGGGCGGCGGCGGGGCGGGTCCGGCCAGCACGATCGCGCTGTTTGCCGATTGTTTCACGACGTACAACGAGAGCGACATCGGCCTGGCCGCGGTGCGTGCGCTACGGGCATTGGGCTACGGCGTGGTGCTGCCAGGGAGTGATTGGGCGGGCGGCTGCTGCGGGCGGAGCATGATCTCGGTGGGCATGTTGCCACAGGCGATTGAGACGATTGACGCGACGATCGCGGGGCTGCGCGGGGTGATCGATGATCCGGCGGTGAAGGCGGTGGTGTTTGCCGAGCCCTCGTGCCTGAGCGCGGTGACCGACGACTGGCTGCGGCTGAAGTGCGCTACGCCGCTGGAGGTGCGCGAACGTCTGGCGGCCAAGGCGATGTTGGTGGAGGACTTCGTTGATCGCTTCTGGCACGAGCATCCGGAGCGTTCGGGGCTTGAGCGCGCGGTGACACGCGCGCGTGCGCAGGCGGCGGGCGGCGGGCGCGTGGTGCTGCACGCGCACTGCCATCAGAAGGCCCTGTGGGGCGGGGGGACGAGCTCGCGTTTGCTGTCGCGGCTGTTCGGCGCGGCGCTCTCAACGCCCGATACCGGCTGCTGCGGGATGGCCGGGAGCTTTGGGTATGACGCCGACAAGTACGAGCTCTCGATGACCATCGGCAACCTGGAGCGCGGGGGCGTGCTGCCGATTGCGCGGGCCGCGGGCGCGGGCACAACGCTGTGCGCTACTGGGACAAGCTGCCGGCACCAGATCAAAGACGGCGCGGCGCGCGAGGCCCGTCACCCGGTGCAGATACTTTGGGACCTGATGAACGCCTGAGTTGCACCAAAGGGGCCCACCGATGCACCGCACGCTGCGGCTGTTTGTCGCGCTCTGCCCGCCCGAGCCGTTGGGCGCGGCGCTGACTGCACTGCGCCCGACGGGCGTGGCGATCCCTGAGCACCGCGTGGTGGACGCGAGCACGCCGTACGCGCTGCACATGACCCTCGCGTTTGTTGGCGAGACGCACCACAAGGAGTTGCGGTCGGTGAAGGAATCGGTCGAGCGCTCCGCGAGCGGGCTCGGGGCGTTCACCATCACGGCGCAGCGGCTGGTGACGATCCCCACGCCGCAGGACGGCGGCCCGCCGCGGCAGTTGGCCGTGACGACCGACGCGCCGGCCACGCTGCTGGAGATGCACCGCCGGTTGAGCCAGCGGCTCACGAGCCCGAAGCGCAACGGGCGGCGCGCGCGGTTCTTGCCGCACATCACGACGCTGCGTTACCTGCACAACCAGACGTCGGCGGCGGTTGATGAGCCGGTGATGCTGGACGCGGGTTGGGGCCTCGGGGCCTGGCGCGTGGCGGAGTTGCTGCTGTTCTCAAGCGTGCTGACGCGCGAGGGCTCGGTGTACCAAGTTGAGCACAGCGTGCCGCTGAAGGAATGAGCGTGCGCGGTGAGCTCGAGACCGGGGCGCACGGAGTGCAAGGCCCCAGCGTGTTTGCTAACCTGCACGCGTGTTTGGCGATTTCGATCTTGATCCGGTCAACTGGCTTGGGCTGGCGATGCTGCTGGCCGTCGGTGGCGCGGTGGCTTGGCTTGGCGGGGTCGTGATGATCGTGCTGACGCTGACGCGCCCGCCGCGCAGGACCACTGCGTGGGCAATTGCGCGCGGCTTTGCGTCAGACCCTGGCGAGATGGACCTCGCCCGATATGGGCTGGACCCCACGGCGTTCAGCAGCAGCACGTTGACGCACGCGCGCGGGCGGTGCGCGGTGTGGGAGTTGCCCGGCGCAAACCCCAACGGTCCGGTGGCGGTGCTGACGCACGGGTGGGGTGACGGGAAGATCAACGCGCTGAGCCGGCTGGAGCCGTTCGTGCCGATCTGCTCGCGGGTGATCGTGTGGGACCTGCCGGGGCACGGCGAGTCTGGCGGGGCGTGCCGTCTGGGGCTTGATGAGCACGAGGCGCTCGGCGAGCTGCTGCGCCCGATCAGTGAGCCGGTGATCTTGCTGGGCTGGTCGCTGGGCGCGGGGGTCTCTTTGCTGGCAGCGCGTGAGCGCGTGGTCAAGGGGCTCAGTGTGGTCGGGGTCATTTGCGAGGCGCCGTACCGCTTGCCGCAGACGCCCGCGCAGCGGGTGCTGGCGGCGCGCGGCGTGCCGAACCTGGGGATGCTGGCGGTGGCGCAGTGGCTCATCGGCGGCGTCGCGTGGCGGCGGGCGGGTGAAGGGTTTGATCGCGCCGAGCAAGCGCGCAAGCTCACGGCACTGGGCGTCCCGGTGCGGGTGCTGCACGGCGAGCTTGACCCGGTGAGCCCGGTGCAGGACGGGCGCGACATTGCGCAGGCCGCGGGCGCTGAGGCGGCGGTGCTTGCGCAGGGGCGGCACAATGACTTGTGGGTCACACCCCCGCTGCGGGCGTCGTCGCTGGCGCAGGTGCGATCATGGCTTGCTGGTTGGCTGGAGGAGAACCTGACGCCTGGGATTGCGGTGGGGCCGGTGGCGGGGCCGGGTCGCCTTTGAAGGCCGCGACGCCGATCTGGAACGCGCGGATGATCTGGTGCCCGGCGGCCGAGGCCAGCGCGATGAGCACGAGCAGCAAGATGATGTACGCGCCAAAGACCAGCGCGTCAGAGACGCCCGCGAGCGCGCGCGAGATTGAGCCGCGCCAGAGCAGCGCCAGCAAAGCCAGCAGCGGGAGGCTCAGTGCGAGCCCGACGGCCAATCGCGGGAGAGTCTGCTTGGGAGCGCGCAAGAGCACGTCAGCGGCGGCCAGGGTGGCGGTGAGCCCGGCGATTGCCACGCCCAACATCGTCGGCCAGTGCCCGGTGATGAACCCGGCGGGCCGGCCCCCCGCGAGGTAGGCAAAGACGCTTCCAACGCCGGTGGCGCCGGCGACGCACAGGAGCGTGATGGCCGGGCCTTGGCGGAGCCGCCCTTGGGCGAGGGTGAGTGTGAACCAGGCGGCGACGGGGAAGATCGCGTGGAAGGCGGCGGAGATGAGTAGTACGGGTTTGGCCGAGAGGTCGCCATAGAGCCCGTAGAGGCCCAGCAGCGCGATGACGCCGGCGGTGAGGGTGAGCAGCAGCTTGACCAGCGGGTGTTGAATCATGAAGCTGCGCTGAACCCCCGGAGAGTTTCGGCCCGTGCGCGGGCGCGATCATGGCGGGTGATTATCGTCACGCCGCGGGGCCTGGGGGTATCGCGAGGTGAGAAGTAGTAGAAGTTGCTTGCCCGGGCGGTGGGCGGCGGGCACGCGCAGAAACTGCGGGCAGCCAGGGCGTGGGCCGCGGGGGCGCTTGGCACGGTTATCGCTGCCTGAAGCTTGTACAAGGCTGCAGTGGGGGGGCTTTCGTGGTCGATCCACTACAGAGGAAGGCCTGAGGGCGGATGGACATCGCCCCCGAGGTTGAACCTGAATTTGCAACGACATGGCGGAGGCAGGACGGCCGGCCCCCAGCCACGGGAAGGACCCCGCATGAACGCGCTGATCAGCATCGACTTGGCCGTGAGCTTCGGCAGTGACGTGGCCCCGGGCACGCGCCGCAACGCGGGGGGTTGCTCATGAGCGGCATCTCCAGCGGCGTGGGCCTGTTTAGCGGCATCAACCGCAACCAGATCATTGACCAGCTCCTGTCCATCGACAGCAGGGCGAGGACACCTTTGCAGCGGCGGATCGGCTCGCTGCAGGGCCTGTCGGTGGCGTATCTCGACGTGACCAGCAAGCTCTCGGCGCTGCGGACTTCGGCACAGGGCTTCCGCAGCGACCGCGCCTTTGAGTTCGCCGCCGCCACCAGCAGCAATCCGGACACTGTCCGCGCCACCGCGACCACCGGCGCGCCCAGCGGCGAGTACCGCGTGACGGTCGCGCGGCTGGCCAGCACGCAGCAGCTCTTAAGCCGTTCGTTCTCTGATGAGACCGTCACGGGCCTTGGCCTGCGCGAGGTGGTCTACGAGGGTGCCGAGGGGCGGCTCGACACTGATACCTCGCTCTCGCGCCTGCGCGCTGGGCAGGGCGTGACGCGCGGGACGATCCAGGTGCGTGACGGCACCGGCGCCAGCGCCAACATCGACCTGACCCGTGCCACAACGATCAGCGACGTGGTCAACGCTATCAATCAGCAGACCGGCGTACGCGTGCGGGCCAGGATCGACGACACGTCGGGCACGCCGTTCGCATCCGGTGACGCGCTGGTGCTCGAGGACATCTCGGGCGGCACGGGCGCGCTGGTGATCAGTGACTTTGGCTCCACATCAACCGCTACCGAGCTGGGCATCGCCGGCACCGTGAACGCCGGGCAGCGCCTGGACAACAACAACGCCGCACAGATCGCCAGCACGCGGGCGACGATCCGCGGCTCACGGATCAACACGCTGGGCGACACGACCTCGCTGGCGTCGCTGAATGACGGGCTGGGCGTGGGCTTCAACCGTGCCGCCGGCACGAGCGGGACCCCTGACTTCAGGATCACTGTGACCGGCGCGGGGGCGGCGGCGTTTGACGTTGACCTCGGCGAGGTCTTCGACGGCTCCGGGCTGCGGACTCGATCGGCGGCAACAACCCTCGGCGAGGTCATCACGCGCGTGAACGAGGCCGCGGCGGCCGCGGGCACCACGCTGCGTGCCCAGTACAACGCCGACCGCACCGGCCTGAGTTTGGTTGGCGAGTCTGGCACCACGGGCGTGAGCGTTGCGGCCCTTAGCGGCTCGACGACCGCCGCAGACCTGGGCATCCAGGGCACGTTCTCCGGCAGCTCGGCGAGCGGCACGGGCCTGATCGCCAAGCTCAACTCTGTGCAAGCCTCACGCCTGCTGGGCGGCAACGGAATAAGCGACAACGACCTGAGCATCACGCTGCGCTCGGGGGCGAACCTCAACATCACCGCGCGGGTCGATCAGTCCGTCTCTGACCTGCTCGACTCGATCAACAACGCCAGCGGGAACAACGGGCGGCTCGTCGCGGCGCTAGACCCCTCGGGCAACCGCCTGGTTCTGACCGACACGACCAGCGGCACCACCGCCACGCGTCTTGACGGCGGGCTGGCCGGCGTGCTCGAGCTGCCTTCGACCTTCACCAACGGGGTCGCGTCCAGCGGGCGTTTGCAGCGGCAGTACGTTAACGCCAACACCGACATCGGCAAGCTTAACTACGGGCGCGGGATCGGCGCGGGGATCTTTGAGGTCACCACGTCCTCGGGCTTCCGCCGGTCCGTCAACGTCGGCACCGGGGCGAGGACCGTCGGCGACGTGCTCACGGCCATCAACTCGGCCGGCAACGACAGCGGCACCGCGCGGTTCTCGGCCCGCATCAACGATACCGGCGACGGCATCCTCGTCGAAGATCTTTCGGGCGGCGGCAACAAGCTGACCATCCGCGACACCACCGGCGGCGTCGCTCGCAATCTGTTCCTCGCTGGCACGGCGGAAACGGTCGGCAACTCGTCGATCAACGGGTCGTACGAGCGGCGGATCGTGGTCGATCCTGCCGACACCCTCGCGCAGGTCTCGGGCAAGCTCAACGGGGCCAACCTCAACATCCGCGCTAGCGTGCTGCGTGACGGGACGGCGGTGCCCTTCCGGCTTGCGGTCTCCAGCCGAAGCACGGGCGTCACGGGGGCCTTCACCCTTGACGGGGTTGGCGCCGACCTGGGCCTGGGCACCACCACGCAGGGGCGTGATGCGCTGGTGTTCTACGGCAGCGACGACCCGACGCGGGCCCTGGCGGTCGAGAGCTCGTCGAACACCGTGACTGGCGCGATCCCGGGCGTGTCGCTTGAGCTGCGCGGGGTCTCGACCTCGCCGGTGACCATCGGCGTCACGCCCGACATCACCAAGATCACCGAGAAGGTTACCGGTTTCATCGACGCCTTCAACGCCCTGATCGACTCGATCTCCAGCAGGGCGACGTTCGATAGCGAGGCCAACAGGCGTGGCGTGCTGCTGGGCGATAGCGTGACGGGCGAGCTGAGATCGGCCGTGCAGCGCCTTGCGCAGACGCGCGGGCAGGGCGTTTCGGGTCAGTTCAACTTTCTCTTCGAGGTCGGCGTCGGCCTGACCACCGGGGGCAAGCTCAAGTTTGACCAGACCAAGTTCCGCACGGCCATTGAGCGCGACCCGCGCGGCGTGGCCGACCTCTTCTCCGCGCGCGTGCAGGCCCCCAGCACCCAGCGCACGCTCGAGGGCGGTGTCATCGTCAACGAGACTGTTCAGGGTGCGTTCTCCGCCAGGGGCGTGCTGGAGATCTTCGCCGATGAGGTCGAGCGTTACACCCGCTCGACCGACGGCGTGCTGACGCGCTCGAGCAGGACCCTCGACGAGCAGGTCAAGGCCAACAACGCACGCATCAAGACCATCGACGAGCGGATCAAGAGCAAGCGTGTCCGGCTGGAACGCCAGTTCATCCAGATGGAGTCGACCATCGGGCGTTTGCAGGGCCAGCAGTCCAGCTTGGGCAACATCCGTAACGTGACGCGGTAAGCGGACGGGCGAGGGTGGCACGCGTCGTCTTTGCGCGTCGTGGTTGCGCGGTTCTGGCCTGGCGGACGGGCGGACGGTGGACGGGCTGGGGATTCTTGGTCGGGCCGGGGCTTGATCGGTCGCCGGGCTGAACTTTGGCGACGCAACGTCCGATTTCACACATCAGCATGGCTACCCCGAAAGCGCAAGCCGATCAGTACCTGGCGACCAAGGTCCTCACCGCGTCACCGGCGGAGCTTCGCCGGCTGCTGCTGGAGGGGGCCGTCCGCTTCTGCACGCAGGGGCGCGAGGGGCTGGCGGGCAAGAACTTTGAGGCCGCGTTCAACGGGTTTACGCGCACGCGGGCGATCATCGTTGAGCTGATGACCACGATGCGGACCGACATGGGCGACCCTGACCTGGTCGATCGTCTGCGGGCGCTCTACGGGTTCATGATGGCCCGCCTGCTGGTGGCCAGCCATGAGAAGAGCATCGAGGCCGCTGATGAGGTTGTGCGCCTGCTGCAATTTGAGCTTGACACCTGGCAGCTACTGATGTCGCGCCTGAGCGAGACCGCACCCGCGGGCCTAAGCGAGCCGAGGGTGATGGCCGCGGCACCCGGCAGCGGCGCGAGCTACTTGCCATTTACGGCTGACGCCTAATTCTGGCCTGCTACCCACCCTGAAGTTGTGCGCGAGGCGCGCAGGCGGGTGCGCACGTCGTTAAGCGCAACGGTAAGTTGCGCGAGTGGTTCGCTGCGCCGGGCACTCATGCCGCGGCGCGGGCGACCGCTTGCGCCGGCAGCAAGAGCTGAAAGACCGCGCCCCCGCCGGCGCGGTGCTGGTACGACAGCTCACCCCCGTGAAGGTCGCTGACGCGCTCGCAGATCATCAGGCCCAGCCCGCTGCCGTGCGCCTTGGTGGTGAAGAACGGCTGGAAGATGCGGCCGCGGTCCGCATCGGCGACGCCCGGCCCGCGGTCGGCGATGCGCAGCTTGACGCACGGCTGACCAACGCTGCCAGCCCCGAGCAGCAGCTCAACTCGCACGTGCCGGGTATGGGGCGGCTGCGCGGCCTGCGCGTCGATGGCGTTGACCAGCAGGTTGACCACCACCTGCTGAAGTTGGGTCGGGTCATGCAGGACAACCAGCGGCATGTCGGGCAGCACGCACTCTAATGGGCACGCGCCCGCCAGCGCACAGTGCTCGACCAGCGCGACCGCCGCACGGACAGACTCGCGCGCGTCTGCACAGGTCGGCTTGAACGCCGCACGGCTGACCATCGCGCGCATCGACTCGATGATCGCCCGGGCCCGCTGCGTCTGCTCATTGATGTGGCGCAGGCCCTCGGCGGTGCGGGCGCGTGCGTCGGTGTCGATGGGCCCTTGCTGGCCCAACCGGATCAGGCCGGCGGCGTAGTTGCTGATGGCCGCCAGCGGCTGGCTCAGCTCGTGGGCCAGGCCTGAGGCGATCTCGGCGGCGGTCATGACCCGCGTTTCTCTGCTTATGCGGTCGGCTTCCTCCATCACGGCGTGCTGGTCTCGGACGGTCTGGGTGACGTTCTCATGGCAGACCAGCAGCAGCGGGGCCGCGCCCTGGACCGGCTCGAACCTGACCGCGCGCATCTGGTACCTCTGGTGCCGCGTGGGCCCGTGGCACGGGTAGCGGACGAACGCCTCATGACGCTCGCCGCCGAGGCCGGCCCGAATCTGCGCGGCGGAGTTGGCTGCTTCGTTGGCGTCGCCGGGAGCTGACGCCTCAGCTGCGCGGTCACAGACGGCCAAGTAGTTTACGCCCACGCTCGTTGCTGATGTGCTGGCGTTACCCTGACGGCTGAAGAGCTCCCACGCCTTGTTGGTTGCGACGATGACCCCGTGCTGGTCGAGGATCGCCGCGTGGGCGGAGATTGCGTTGAGCAGGTTCTGGATGGTGGCGAGCTGGTCAGACCACTTCAGATCTGGATTGCGACGGTGATCAAGCTGCGGCGCTTCCGGCTGATCCTGCCTTCTGGCGAGCGGCACTACAGCCCCAGCGCGCGAGCGCAGTAGCCAGCCTGAGGCCAGGCCCGCCACGGCGATCAGCGCGCCGGCCATGCTCGCAAGGGGCTCGTCCATACCTCAGGGGTATCGGTCAGCGGCCCGGCGTGCTGAAGCCGATAATTCAGCCCCCGGCGCGGGTTCATCGGCGTCCTTACCGGTCCTTGAGTGCAGCGCGGGGCCTACCCTGCCGATGGGAGTAGTCTGGGGTGTGCGCCCCTGCGACGCCCGACCGTTCTGACCCTTTTGTTTCCACAACTCGCCGCCGGTAACAGGGCCGAGCTTGCCCCGCCCGCGGCTGATTTTCCCGGAAGCGCCGATGAGCAGCCCACTTCGCGCCGCCCTCCCCTCAGTCAACGCCTGGAGCGCTGACTACCTGCAAGGTCAATACGAGGCGTACCAGCAGGACCCGGGCTCATTGCCGCCCGACATGCAGGCGTTCTTCGCGGGCTTTGACTTGGCGATGCGGGCCCCTGCGCAGGCTATTGCCGGGCATCCGGCAGCTGGCGCAAGCATTGGCGCGGGCGCAAGCACTGGCGGCGGCGCAAGCACTGGCGCGAGCGCAGTCATTGGCGCGGGCCCGAGTGCCAGCCAAGGGCTGGGCGGCTCCGTCAGCGGTGCCGAGCTGCGCAACGCGTTGCGCTTGCACGCGGGCGCTCGGTCGCTGATCGACGCTTATCGCCGCTACGGGCATCTGGCCAGCACGATCGATCCCTTTGGTCGTCCGCGCCCCGGGCACCCTAGCTTGTCGCTCTCAGCCCACGGCCTGGGCGAGGCAGACCTGTCTGCGCAAGTAGATGCCGGTGACTTCGCAGGCCTGGGTCCTGCTGGCGACGCAGTCACGCTTCGCCAGCTGCACGACGCGCTCCGCGCGATCTACTGCGGCAGCGTCGGCGTGCAGGCCATGCACATCGCTGACGACACGGCCCGGCGCTGGCTCGTTCAGCGTGTTGAGACTTCGCGCCTGACCGAGCCGCTGACCAACGATCAGCGCTTTGCGATCTTGGGCTCGCTGAACCGGGCCGAGCAGTTCGAGAAGTTTTTGCAGCTTCGCTACCCCAGCGACAAGCGGTTTAGCCTTGAGGGGGGCGAAACGCTTATCCCCGTGCTCGAGCGCCTGATGACCGCCGCCAGCGAGCAGGGGGCCGAAGAGCTGATGTTGGGCATGCCCCACCGCGGGCGGCTCAACGTGCTCAACAACATCCTGGGCAAGACCTACCAGCAGATCTTCACTGAGTTTGAGGGCTCCTGGAAGGACGACTACGCCGACGGCGGCGGCGACGTGAAGTACCACAAGGGCTTCTCAGGTCAGTTCACGCTTCCGAGCGGCAAGGCCATCGGCTGCGCACTGGCCAGCAACCCCAGCCACCTTGAGAGCGTCGGCGCGGTGGTCATGGGCCGGTGCCGCGCCAAGCAGCGCCTGTGCAACGACACCGAGCGTCAGCGCGTGGTCCCGATTGTGATGCACGGCGACGCTGCGGCGATCGGGCAGGGCATCGTGGCCGAGCTGGCGAACATGAGCCAGCTCCCGGGTTACACCGTGGGCGGGATGGTTCACGTGGTAGTCAACAACCAGATCGGGTTTACGACGATCCCCGAGGACGGGCGCTCGAGCCCGTATTGCACAGACATCGCGCTGCAGAACGACTGCCCGGCGTTGCACGTCAACGCCGAGGACGCCGAGGCCTCGGTGCTGGTGGCGCAGATCGCTATGGAGTTCCGCCAGCGGTTCCGTCGTGACGTGTGGATTGACATCGTCTGCTACCGCAAGTTCGGGCACAACGAGCAGGACGAGCAGAGCTACACCCAGCCGATCATGGCCGCGCAGGTCAAGGCCAAGCCCAGCCCAGTAAGCGTCTATGAGTCGCGGCTGATCACCGAGGGCGTCATCAGCGCCGGGGGCATGGCCCAGCTTCGTGAGAAGCTCGCCAAGCAGCTTGACGAAGCGCAGGCGCAAGTCCGCTCAGGCGCGAGCAAGGCCCCGAGCATCGACCCGGGCGGGCGGCGCTGGGCCGGCTTCGGGGCGGCCTTCAGCTTCAAGCCCGTGACCACGGCCATCTCACGTCAGACGCTCAAGGAAGTCAGCGACGCGCTGGGCACCACGCCCGCGGGCTTTGAGGTCAACCCCAAGCTCAAGAAGCTGTTGGCCGAGCGCCAGGCCCTGGGCAACGCGACCGGCCCGCTGACGTACGCCGACGGCGAGAGCCTCGCGATCGGCAGCCTGCTGCTGGAGGGGCACGCCGTGCGTCTGAGCGGGCAAGACTGCCGGCGCGGGACCTTCAGCCACCGCCACGCGGTGCTGCGTGATTTCCACACCAGCGAGCCGTTTATTCCGCTCAACGCGATGCGCCCCATCGCGCCGCTGCCCGACGACGCGGGCAAGCCCGGTGCCGACGGCAAGCTCACCCAGTCGCGCCTGTGCGTGTACGACTCGCCACTGTCTGAGGAAGCGGTCATCGGGTTTGACTATGGCTACAGCCTGGCAGACCCAGGCATGCTCATCTTGTGGGAGGCGCAGTTCGGCGACTTTGTCAACGGCGCGCAGGTGCTGCTTGACCAGTACCTCGCCAGCGCCGAGATCAAGTGGCGACGCTGGAGCGGGCTGACGATGCTGCTGCCCCACGGCTACGAGGGTGCAGGGCCTGAGCACTCTTCGTGCCGGGTCGAGCGGTTCTTGCAGCTCTGCGCCGATGACAACCTGCAGGTGGTGAATCCCAGCACCGGGGCGCAGCTCTTCCACCTGCTGCGCCGCCAGGTTAGCCGTGAGCGCATGGTCCGCAAGCCGCTGATTGTGCTGACGCCCAAGGGCGCGCTGCGCACGCCCAACGCGCGGGTTGAAGACCTGCTGAGCGGGACGTTTCGCGAGCTGATCGATGACGCGACCTTCGAGCAGGCAGCGCAGGGCAAGCCCGCGAGCGACCGCAAGAAGGTCACGCGCGTAGTGCTCTGCTCGGGCAAGGTCTACCACGAGCTGGCCGAGCGCCGCGCCGCGATGGGCCGGACCGACGTGGCCCTGGTGCGTGTCGAGCAGTTCTACCCGTTCCACACCGAGCTGTTCCAGCAGATCGTGGCCAGCTACCCGGCCAAGGCCGAGCTGATCTTTTGCCAGGAGGAGCCGCGAAACGCCGGGGCGTTCCTGTTTATCGATGATCTGCTGCGTTCGCGCTGCGGGGTCAAAGGCCTGCGGTACATCGGCCGCCCGGCGAGCGCCACGCCCGCCACTGGTGGCAAGGACAAGCACAAGGAGCAGCAGGAGGCGATCCTCTCCGAGGCCGTCGGTCCGCCGCCCGCCTCGGCCAAAGCCGGGCCCGCCAAGGCCGCGGCCAAGGCCTGATTCCTGACTCTCACCGGCTCGGCCCCATGCCGCACGCGCCCCGTTGGCAGACAAACCAAAGCGCACGAACACCGCGCCCGACCGAAGCACACGCCGCACGCACCCGACGGACCAACACATGCCCCTTGACATCATCATCCCTGAGTTTGGCGAGTCTGTCCCCAGCGGTGTCATCGCGCGCTGGATCAAGAAGGACGGCGAGCTTGTCAAACGTGACGAGCCCGTGCTCGAGCTTGAGACCGACAAGGTCACCGCTGAGGTCGTCTCACCCGCCGACGGCGTGCTGCGCCACACCGCCAAGGCCGGCGACACCGTGCTGGTCAAAACCAGCGTGGGCACCATCGACCCCGCGGGCACGCCGACCGCCAGTGCGGCCGAGACCCCCACGGCCCCAGCAGCCCAGGCGACTGCAACGACCAAGCCCGCCGCCGCCACATCAGCCGGTTCGCCGTCTGCTGGCGCGGCGCCTGCCGGTGCGCCGCCTGCCGGTGCGCCGAAAGCTGGCGCACCGGCCACCAGCAACGGGCAGCAAAATGACGTGCGCGCCACGCCGCTGGCACGCAAGGTTGCTGAAGAAGTCGGCGTCAACCTCTCGTCGGTCCCCGGTACCGGCCCGGGCGGGCGGATCCGTGAGAGTGACGTCCGAGCGGCCCAAACTGGGCCAGCTGCGGCCGGGCCCGCCCCCGCCGCATCGCCCGCGCAGAGCGTCGCCTCCGCAGCCGCGCCCAGCGCCGGTGCTGGTGCCGTCCCCCGCGTCGGGCCCCGGCGTGAGCGTCTGAGCCCGCTACGCCAGCGGATTGCCCAGCGTCTAGTTGAGGCTCAGCACACCGCCGCGATGCTCACGACCTTCAACGAGGTTGACATGACCGCCGTCATGGAGATGCGCAAGCGTTACAAGGAGGAGTTCGAGAAGAAGCACGCGGTGGGCCTGGGCTTCATGTCGTTCTTCGTCAAGGCCGCCGCCAGCGCGCTGATGAAGATGCCGATGGTCAATGCCAGCTTGGTGCCCGGCGCGGCCGGTGTCGAGGTTGAGTTTCATGACAGCGCCGACATCGCCGTCGCCGTCAGCACGCCCAAGGGCCTGACCGTTCCGGTCCTGCGCGGCTGCCAACGCCTGAGCTTCGCCGGGGTCGAGTCGGGCATCAAAGACCTGGCGACTCGCGCGCGCGACGGCAAGCTGACCCTCGATGAGCTGCAGGGCGGCACGTTCACCATCACCAATGGCGGGATCTTCGGCTCGATGATGTCGACCCCGATCCTCAACGCCCCGCAGTCAGCCATCCTCGGGATGCACACCATCAAGAACCGGCCGGTTGAGCACCCCGACGTGCCCGGCACGATCGCGCTGCGGCCCATGATGTACCTGGCTCTTTCCTATGACCACCGCATCCTTGATGGGTCTGAGGCCGTGACCTTCCTGGTTGCGATCAAGAATGCCCTTGAGCGACCCGAGAAGCTGCTGCTGGACCTGTAAGGTGTGCCGGCGATGACGTCCGATACCCGGATCAGCGCTCGATGAACACGAATTTGGGGTGCACCGAGCGCTTTCCTGCCCTAACCTTAGGGGTTGGAGCTCGCACCCTGCCCAGTTGGCTGGCCAATCGGGGCCGGTGAGGCTGGTTTGGGATCTAGGCCCGATGGCAAGAGGTACCTTACGCCGACTCTGGGGTGTAAGGCGATCGAGCGTGGGTGAGCCTGACGCCCGGAGTAAGCGGGGAGGTGAAACCCTGGGGTCTAGTTCTGCGAATGGGTCTTTGCGCGAGCGAGTGTTATGTTGAACAGCCCCGATCAGTACCACCCGTCGGCCTCCGGCGCGGTGATGGAGAGCAGGATGGCCGTCCCGCAGTTTCATCCGGATCCTTCACCTATCAGCAACGGTTCGACGCTGCCCGTTGCCGGGCCGGCGACACCGAGCTTGGGCGGCCCGCTGGTCCAAGACCTTCCTGACGTCTGGCAGACGTTGGTGGCGGATTCCGGGGCGGACGTGGCGATCTGCACCGCCGACGGGCGCGTGCTGTACATGAGCCAGGTGCTGTCGTGGTGGGCACCGGTCCGCGTGTTTGACGGGGTGGTGGGCAAGTCACTGCTTGAGATCTTCCCTAAGGCTATCGCCGAGGAACGCATCGGCCTGCTGCGTCGCGTGATGGAGACGGGCAAGCCCGTGATCATCCATGCCGCGTGGAAGGGCATTCGCACGCGCACGGTCATGCGTCCGCTGCGAGCGACGCCCGGCGGGGTGATCGACCGCGTGCTGGTGATCTGTCGCGGCACCGTGCCAAGCGATGAGACCCGCGCCGCGCAGGCGGACGTTGAGGTGGTCCAGGCCCAGCATGTCGACAAGGGCCAGCTCGCGCACCTGACCCCGCGTGAGCTTGAGATCTTGGCGCTGATTGGCCAGGGGCTGACGACGGCGGCGATCGCCGACAAGCTCTACCGCAGCCGCAAGACGATCGAGGCGCACCGACTGAGCCTGGGCATCAAGCTCAACGCGCGCAACCGGGTTGACCTGGCCCGCATCGCGGTTCAGAGCGGGCTGGTTCCGGCTGACACCGTGCTGCCCGACCGCGGGCGCGGACGCGGCAAGAACCAGGGTCCCGGTAGTCGCGGGCCGAGTGGGCCCGGCAACGCGGGCGGCTCGGTCACTGGCCTGGGCCCCATTGAGCCCAGCCAGGGATGATTGCGGGGACCGGTTGTGGCGAATGGGTTGAACAAGTGCCTTGCGCAGGGCGATTTCGGTGTAGACTGACTGCGGTGGGACCTCGCGAGCAACTTCCCCCTTACGCTGCCGGTGGCGCTCACCTGGATGGAAGCGGCGATCATCTGCAACTGGCTGCACAACGGGCGGTCAGGCGTTCAGGGCCTTCCGCGCAGACGGCTTCCTGCCGCTCCAAGCCGGCTCACTCGCAACCGTCCAAAGCCCGAGGGCCTGATGGACGCGGCAGGGGGGCTTGTTGAGTGGCTGGACAACCGCGGGCTTGCAGGGTGCGACCCTACAGGATCTGTTGCCCAATCGTCCGACCCAGACATCCAGTTTGTTTCTAACTTTGGTGATTAGCAGAGATTTCCAACGCCGTCTGCGTTCGGATCGCGAGTGTTGTTCCAACGTCGGGCGCTGGCGTTGCACTTGGCATGACCCTTGTTTCTTTGGCCCGCCGGCGTGGGCGGGTTTGTTGTGGTGCTGCTCATTCTCTCGTTTAAGAGGCTTGCAAATGAACGTGCGATGAGCGGGGAGGGGTGAGGGGTGTGCAATGAGGGCTCGGCCTACGCCCCGATGGCAGGCTGAAAACCTGCCCCACGCGGGGTAGACCAAAGCGGCAGGATGAAGTGCTGCCCCACGCGGGGTAGACCAAAGCGGCAGGATGAAGTGCTGCCCCACGCGAGGCAGACCAAAGCGGCAGGATGAAATCCTGCCCATGCGGACAGGGCGGGGGCTGAGGGGGCTGGGCCTAGCATTGGCCGAATCAGGGTTTGGCCACCGTAGCTCAGTTGGTAGAGCATCGCTTTTGTAAAGCGACGGTCGCAGGTTCGACTCCTGTCGGTGGCTTTGCTGGTCGGAATGTGAAGGCGTTGGGGGTCTGGTGGCCGATCTTGGGTGTGGCGCGGCGGAGCCCGCGCCGGGCCAGGCCGCCGGTGCCCGACGCAGCGTTGCGGAGGTGCGATATGGACGGCCGATCGGATCAGGACCAACCCGCCATGGTGAGCGCGCGCAACGCCCTGCCCTCGACCCGTTCGAGCATTACCCACAAGTTCGTCATTGGTGCCCACGAGGGGTACTTGACGGTGGGTTTTCACGCGGACGGGCGTCCTGGCGAGCTGTTCATCAAGATGAGTAAGGAAGGCTCGACGATCAGCGGGATGTGCCAGGCGTTTTGCCGCGCGTTCTCGCTGGCGCTGCAGTACGGGCTGAGCGTTGAGGAGGCGGTGGTGCGGTTCAAGGGGATGCGTTTTGAGCCGATGGGCGCAACGAACAACCCTGAGATTCCCGAGGCGCTAAGCGTGGTGGACTATGTGGCGCGGTTCCTTGAGCTGCACTTTACCGGCGTGCGGCGGGGCTGAGTTCTGGAACCGAGTTTGTTGGCTGAGCGGCGCAGTCGCTGGGCGGACGCTGACTGGGCTGAGCGCACGCTCGCTACGCTGGCAAGATGAGCACCTCTGCTGACGCGCACGGGCCGGTGGTTCTATCAACATGGAGCTTTGGGCACGTGGCGAACGCGGCGGCGTGGCCGGTGCTGCAGGCTGGCGGCAGCGCGCTGGACGCGGCGGTGGCCGGGTGCACGGCCGTGGAGCTTGATGAGAGCGTTGATAGCGTGGGCATCGGTGGAATTCCGGACTCGTCTGGGCGTGTCTCGCTGGACGCGTGCGTGATGGAGTCTGCCGAGCGGTGCGGGAGCGTGTGCTTTCTGCGGGGCTACAGCCAGGCGGCGCAGATCGCGCGGGCGGTGATGGACAAGACGGTGCACGTCATGCTCGCGGGCGATGGCGCGGCGGCGTTCGCGGCGCGGCATGGGTTTGTGGCGCACCGGTCGCACCTGTTGACCTCTGGCAGTATCAGGGCGTGGCAGGAGTGGGCGGCGGGCCAGAGTGCGCGGGTATTAGGGCAGCGCGAGGGCGAGCTGCCGCCGATGAACGTGGAGGAGCGGTACGGGCTGGCGAGCGGTGGTAGTGCGGGGAGTGTTGAGGTGAAGGAGCCGATGCACGACACGGTGTGCGTGCTGGCGAGCGATCAGGCGGGGCGTCTTGGCGGGGCGGTGACGACCAGCGGGCTGGGCTTCAAGGTGCCGGGGCGCGTGGGCGATTCGCCGATTGTCGGGCACGGGCTGTATGTGGATCAGGACGTGGGTGCGGCGGCGTGCACGGGCAATGGCGAGCTGATCATGGGCGTGTGCGGGAGTTTTCTGGCGGTGGAGCTGTTGCGCGCGGGCAAGACGCCACGCGAGGCGGCGCAGGCGGTGCTTGAGAGGGTCCAGCGGAGCTACAAGGTGAGGCCCGAGCATCAGGTGGGTGTGGTGGTGCTGGCCAGCGAGCGGCTTGCACAGACGCAGCGAGCGCCGATGGGTGAGCGCGCGGTGGGGCTGAGCCTGCGCGCGGGCTTTAGCACGTGGCTGACCAGCGGCGCGGGCCCGGCGGAACGCGTGATGGCTGAGGCCGTGCTTGGATGAGCGGCGCGCGTGGGGGCTTAGCACTCACTGAGGCCGACGGTGATGTTGACGGCGAGGCCGCCCTCGGCGGTTTCTTTGTACTTGCTCTGCATGTCGAGGGCGGTGTGCCACATGGTGCGGACGACGCCGTCGAAGCTGACCTTGGCGGTGGCGGGGTCGCTCTCGCTGGCGATGTTGGTGGCGGTGATGGCCTTGATGGCGCCCATGGTGTTGCGCTCGATGCACGGAATCTGCACCAGCCCGGCGATGGGGTCGCAGGTCATGCCCAGGTGGTGCTCCATGGCGATCTCGGCGGCCATGAGCACGCGGGCGGGCGTGGCCAGCTCGGCCAGGGTGACCTGCGCGAGCCCGGCGGCGGCCATGGCACTCGAAACGCCGATCTCGGCTTGACAGCCGCCCATCGCGGCTGAGATGGTGGCACCTTGCTTGAACAGCGCGCCGACGACGCCGGCGGTAAGCAGGAAGTCAACGACGCGCTGGTCGCTTACGGCGCGGTCGGTTGGGGCGTTGAAGACGTGATCGTACATGAGCACGGCGGGGATGACCCCGGCGGCGCCGTTGGTTGGCGCGGTGACGACGCGCCCGAAGCAGGCGTTCTCTTCGTTGACCGCGAGTGCGAAAGTGGAGACCCACTTGCCGATGGTCGTGAAGTCACGCTTGGCGGCGCGGACGGCCGACGCCCAGGCGTGGAAGTCGTCGGCGGTGTGGTCACTGGCGAAGCCGCCGGCGACGCCCAGGAGCTTGAGGTTCATCTCGCCTGCGCGGCGGACGACGCTGAGCCCGCCGGGGAGCGTGCCGAAGGTGTGGCACCCGCGCCAGATGCACTGGGCCATGGCCGCCCATATTTCGAGCACGCCAGCGCGGGCTTGCTCGGGCGTGCGCCACGCGAGCTCGTTGGCCATGACGATTTGCGGGATGCTCAGGCCGGTGCTGGCGCAGGTGTCAAGCAGGTCTTGCCCGGTGTGGATTGAGCGCGGCGGGGCGGGCTTGTCGGCGGTGCTGCCGGGCGCGCCCTCGGTGACGACAAAGCCGCCGCCGACGGAGAAGTACGTCTGCGTGATTGGTTCGAGGCCCGGGCCGGTGGCGGTCATGGTCATCGCGTTGGGATGCCCGGCGTGTGTCTGGTCAGAGAAGGTGATGTCCGTGGCGGGATCGAACGCGAAGCCCGCGCGGCTGCCAGCAAGGTTGAGCTCTTTGCGCTGGCGGATGGCGGCGACGCGCGCGTCGATTGTGGCGGTGTCGCAGGTGACCGGGTCGTCACCGGCGAGTGCGAGTATGACGGCGACGTCGGTGCCGTGCCCGTGCCCGGTCTTTGAGAGCGAGCCAAAGAGCGTGCAGGTGATGCGGGTGATGCGAGCGAAGGTGCCGCGCTGGCGAAGCAGCTCGATGAAGCGTTGTGCGGCGCGCCACGGGCCCATGGTGTGCGACGAGCTTGGGCCGACGCCGATCTTGAACATGTCAAAGACCGAGAGGTGCTCTTGGCTGTGCACGCTGTTGGTTGCGCGTGGCTGCGCTGCGGCGGTGGTCATGGACAAGGGTAAGGGGGCGGTGGTGGTGGGGGGGGCGGGTCTGCTGGGGGTGGTGGCGAGGGTGGGCCACTACACTCTGCCCGCATGAGCGGCCCGACCCGGACCAACCAGCCAACCAGCGCCAGCGTGGGATCTAACGCGCGTCCGGCAACGCCGTTCCGCGAGCGGTTTGGCTATTACCTGATGGGCGTGGCGATCGGCTGCCTGCTGGTGGCGATGATGTGGAGTGCGCGGACGAACCTGCGCCCCAAGCCGGTGGGCGCGCCGCAAGCACCGACGCAGACGATCCCGCCCGGTGCGGTGCTCCCAAGCCAGCAGCGCGGTGCGACGGCCCCATGAACGGCTGTGCCAAGTGTCCAATCGGCAAGGCCACGACTCAGATCACCGAGGCCGCGCCTATGAACCCCGGGGCGTGAGCCCTCGGCATCGAACCAGCGGCGAAGTTGGCGGCTATTTTCCGAGGCCAGCAACGCGCAGCGCGCACAACGCCCAGGAATTACAACGCGCACGACGTGCGGCAGCGGCACGAGCCACGACCTAGCAAGGACCAAAGCATGCCCAGTCAAACGCCAGGTCAATCCAGCACGCCACTGGGCGCGACCGCGGCACCACTTGCCGGGCGCGTCGCGGTGGTGACCGGTGCCAGCGCCGGCATCGGTGAGGCGATCGCGCGTGATTTGGCCAGCGCCGGCGCGCGCGTGGTCATCAACGCACGGCGTGCCGAGCGGCTTGAGGCGCTCGCGCGTGAGATCAACGCTGGCGCGCACGGGGGTTCGCCGCGGTGCGTGAGCGTGGCGGGTGACGCGGCGGAGCAGGCGGTGATCGACCAGATGCTCAACACCGCCAAGCGTGCCTTCGGCGCCGAGGCGGATCTGGTGGTCGTAAACGCGGGGCGCGGGCTCAACGGCTCGGTGCTGACTAGCGAGGTTGCGCAGTGGGACGAGATGGTGCGGACCAACATCCTTGCGTGCGCGGCCTTGATGCGTGCCGCGGGCAAGCGGATGATGACGCGGTTCACGCCCGAGCAGTGCGGGCTTGGCGGTCCGTGGCTGCAATCGCCGTGCGATCTGGTGGTCATCGGCAGCGTGGTGGGCCGGCACGTCTCGCCGTTTTCGAGCATGTATGGGGGGACCAAGTTTGCCGTGCACGGGATGGTTGAGGGCGTGCGGCGCGAGCTTGGCCCGCGCGGCGTGCGGGTTACGCTGATTGCGCCGGGGTTTGTTGTCAGTGAGTTTCAGCAGGTTGCTGGTTACGAGCAGGCGTGGTTCCAGGGCGTCAAGGAACGCATCGGCCCGCCGCTCGATCCGGCCGACGTCGCCCGCGCGGTGACGTTTGTGGCCCAGCAGCCCGCGCACGTGCATGTGAGCGAGGTCATGGTCCGCCCGACGCGTCAGGAGTACCCGTGACGGGTCGGCGTGGTGCCAAGGGCGGCGCGGTCGGGCCCGAGTCACCGGGCGGGTTGCTGTTGGATAGCGCGCGCAACGTGAGTGTGAGCGGCGAGCCGTTGCCGCGCGTGCTGCTGTTTACTGACGGCGCGTGCTCGGGCAATCCTGGGCCGGGCGGCTGGGCGTACGTGCTGCGGCACCCGGTCAGCGGCAAGGCCCGCGAGGGCGCGGGTGCCGAGGCGCAGACGACCAACAACCGCATGGAGCTGCGCGCGGTCATCGAGGGGCTCACGGCCCTTACGCGGCGTTCGCACGTGGTGCTAACTAGCGACAGCAAGTACGTGCTTGACGGGCTGAAGACCTGGCTTGACGGCTGGAAGCGCAAGGGGTGGGTCACCGCGAGCAAGGCGCCGGTGAAGAACATAGACCTGTGGCAGGCCCTTGACGCGCTGCGCCAGAAGCATGAGATCGAGTTTGTGTGGATCCGTGGGCACAGCGGGCACGCGGAGAACGAGCGCTGCGACCAGCTTGCGGTCAAGGCGTACCAGGCGCTGGTTGCGGGGCGTTAGTGGGCGTTGACGTTGCGCGCTAGGGCCGTACGGTCGCGAGCAATGAAAACGCCCCCGCGGTCGGGGGCGTGGCTGTGTGCGACAGTGTCACACCTTGACATCCTGACATAGGCTCATCATCACATATTCGCGCCGTTACTTTATCACATTGTCACACCTCTACATCGCGGTGTGTGCCTATGTGCAAGTGTGCCAGTGTGCCTGTAAGCCCGTGTGCCCCTGTGCGACTGTTCAAGCCGCCAGCTTGCTGGTGCTGGTGCCGGTGATCTTGTAGTTCGTTCCGTCGTTGCTGGCGGGGTTGTTCTCGTTGCTACCGTTGTTCAGGCCCGGAGCGCGGCCGAAGTTGATCGTGAACGCGTCGCTGGCCGACCCAGCGCGGTCGCTGCGCTGGCCCTGGATCGTGTACTGCACGCTGTCGGGCCCGGCGATGAAGGTGTTGTCGGTAAAGCCTTTGGTGCCGGTGACGCCGACGAACGCGAACGCGCTCTCGGTGGGCAGCTTGCGGCGGACGATGTAGCTGGTGCCAGCAGTGCCCGCCGGGTTGCGGGCCTTCCACTTCAGCACCGGCGCGCCGCTGTTGGTATCAAGCTGGACGCTGACGTCAAAGGGCTTGCCGGGGGGCGGCGTGGTGCCGGGTGCCGCGGGCGGCGGGACCTGCGCGAGCACGTAGACGTTGCCGTTACCGGTGTTCTCGGCGAAGGTCTTGATGCTGCGGACCATCTGGGCGGCGCTGCGACGCAGCGTGGTGAACTTGAGGTTCGCGTTGTTGGTCGCGGCCTTGGCCGTCTCTTGCGCCTTGCTCTGCTCGCTGACGGCGGCGTCGGCATCACCGACGGCGAGCTTGAAGCTGGCGGCCTGCGAGTTGGTCAGGCCGATGGCTGTTGCGTTGGATTCAAACACGTCGGCGTGGTCCTGGCACCACTGGAAGAACTCGTTCCGCGGGGAGGTGGGGTAAGCGCCCATGAGTCACCGTGTCTTTCTGGCGGCGTGCCGCCGTTGTGTTGTGGCGGTGTTGCCGCCACGGTTGCGACCGTGCGGCGTGCCAACACGGCGCGCCGACGCGCAGACTTCCGAAGGGGTTCGGGCCGTTTGGTTAGGTACTTGAGCGAGCAGGCCGCCAAATGTGCGGCTCGCGTCGGCGTGTGTGGGTGTGTGGGTGTGTGGGTGTGTGGGTGTGTGGGTGGTGGGGTGGGGGTGGGGGTGGTGGGGGTGGGGGTGGTACGTGGGCACCCAGAACCCCGCCCCCAAAAGGGGAGTGGCATGGGTCGGGTTGCTCTTCGCTTCAGCGCGGCGACCGCCAGCCTTGGCCGTGGGCGGGCCGGAAGGATCGCTCGAATACACTCCCCGCACCGTCCTACTCTAACGCCCCTTTCGCCGTGGGCGGGCCGGAAGGATCGCTCGAATACACTGACCAGATCATCTTTCGCCAGGGAGTCTAAGCCGTGGGCGGGCCGGAAGGATCGCTCGAATACACTCGACGCGCAGTTTGAGCGCGCAGTGAAGGCGCCGTGGGCGGGCCGGAAGGATCGCTCGAATACACTTTCCTGAGGAAGCGCTAGTCTCTAGCGTAAGCCGTGGGCGGGCCGGAAGGATCGCTCGAATACACTCCGGAGCCCAACAAACAGAAGCACGAGGCGGCCGTGGGCGGGCCGGAAGGATCGCTCGAATACACTGACGACGGAATGTACCGGCAGTTCATCGCCGCCGTGGGCGGGCCGGAAGGATCGCTCGAATACACTGTCCCCCTTCGCTGCAGAACGGGGATACGCCCGTAACCCCTGACACTGCCGGGGGTTACGGGCCGAGCACGCGGCCCGGACCGGTCAGAAAAGCATGAGTTGCTGAGGTGGTGCCTCACTGGGTTTCCTCCGTTTTCCGATGTAGACCTCCTGCCTGGCGAACTGCTTGTCGGTCACCAGCAGCAGCCGTACCTGGCCTTCGGGGGGTACGGCGCGGCGAAGGCCGCTCTTGAGCCCCTCGCCGCTCTCTTCGCTGGCGCAGTGGCGTGCATAAACGCTGAACTGGAGCATGCTGAAGCCCTGGCTGAGCAAAAACTTTCGGAACCGCGTGTACTGCTTCTTCTGCTCCTTGGCGAGCATCGGCAGATCAAAGAGGGCAAACAGCCACATGATCTTGTACCCCGAGGGGTCCCAATCTGCGGGCCGCACACGCACCATGCTCATCCTCCAGTCCGCCCGGGCTTGCAGCTACCAATCAAAGAGTCCCTTCGGAAAGTAGACGCTCGTCGATTCGGCCTTGCCGGTTTCGCCGCCAAGAAACATGCTGGCCAGCGAGAACGCCGTCGCGGCGATGTGATCACTCACCGGCCGCAGCGGGGTGCCCGGACCGGCTTCATCCAGCCGCAGGTCTAGCAACTGGATCAAGCGGGCCTTGACCGCGGGCGTGAGCGGCACATCGTTGCCCAGCTCGCCGGCGATGCGGTAGACCTCGCCATCAACCAGCGGTCGGTACGGCTCCATCAGGTCGTCGGCCAAACAGAACGGGTTTTCACGGTGGTGATGGTGGATCCCGATGGTCGGGTGCAGGCCGCTGCCGCAGATCGCCCGGGCGACGCTGGCGCGAAGCACGGCATAGCCGTAGTTGAGCAGTCGGTTCTGGTCTGGAGCGTCAAAGCGGCGGCGAAAGTCAGGGTCTCGAAAGAGCAGCGGCCAGTAGCGGCTGGCGGCCTGGGCCTCGATGTTCATCGGGTCGCCCGAGCGGACAGTCTCGGCCAGTTCAAAGAGCCCCCCGTCGTCGCCGTAGAGCCCGCGGAGGGTTGCAGCTTGCGACCGGACTTTGGCCCGCACGACCTGCTGCCACGCGCGTTTGCACAGTGGTCGCGGGGCGGCAACCTGCGCGAGCATGCGCTGGGTCTGCAGCGTGTTGCTGGCCAGTGGCAGCATCATGCCCGTTGGCATCAGGTGCCCGTCGCAGACGATGATCGGGCACCCCGCGGCCATGAGCGCGGCCATCGCGGGCTGGGTGATACTCGCCTGCGGATGGGCAAGGATGACGCACGCCAGCTCACCGACCGGCACGGTCACCTCGGGCTCATTGTCTCGGGCAACGGCGATCAGCCCGGTGCGGAGCGAGAGCCGCGCCGGGCCTTGGGCGATCTCGATGAAGCGGTCGGCTCGCATGGGCGTGGTTCTCGCACGGCGTCAGCCGCCGCACGGCTTGACCTCACCGAGATACGTGACGGTGACTTTATTCGTTGTTGGGGCGATCAGTTCGGTTGCGCCGACCCGAAGATTGTCGCCAGTCCTGTCACGCTCGTCCTTCTTGCGTCCGTCGTCGTGCTGGACCAGCAGCACACGGTTCTCTGAGGAGCCGTTCACGCGGTAAAGAACAGGCTTTCCGGCTTCCTCGATCTGGACAAACTCACCGGGCGCAAGTGAAAAACAGAACAAGCGGCCGTGCTCGTCGGATTTGCGTCGGTGTCCGCGCACCTCAAAGTACGGCACGATGACCAGTTTGCCCAATCGGCGGCCGCCTTTGGTCGTCTCGACCCAGACTTCCGCGTGGTGGTTGCTCTTGAGAAGGACGTACCGCTCGGTGCGTTTGGCGCTGGAACCGATCGCGCGGGGATTCTTGTCCACGCTGATCCGCACGCTGCGAATGACCTGCGCGTTGCCGTGCTTGTCGGTGATGGTCGGCAAGTCGCCCTCCTGCTTGAAGGCGTCGGCGGGCTTGGCTGCCTCCGACTTCGCAAAGGCCTTCTTGACACTTCGCGCACGCGGGGGTCGATGATGCGATCAACCTCACCGGCTGACAGGCCGGACAACGCTTTGCGGATGCGGTGCTCGACCTCGCTACTGCCGCTTGGCCGCCCCGGTACCGGGTGCGGCTTGCTGTAGACGCTCTGGTCGTGAAGGGCCCCGCTCACGCGGCGGCTCTGCCGGTGGCTGACGTTGATCTTTCGGATCGACGCATCGAGGTCCTGCTGAAACCTTGGCCAGGGCATCTCGATGGGGGCAAAGAGCCGCCGCCGCTTCTCGGCCGCCTTGCCTGCGGCCTCTTGCAGGAGCTTCACGGCCCCTTCATCGGTCAGGGCGATCACGGCCGCGTCGATGGCGTGGTGGCGGTGGTCGCTGCGGTTCTTGCTGGCCACCGCGGCCGCAACCGCGCCGTCGCCATGCTCACGGCTTGGCAGCAGAGCGTCAAGCATCCACTCGCGGCGCAAGAAGTACGTCAGGCCGCCGGTGACGGCAAAGATGCGGCGCGTGCCGCCGCTGTCTACGCCGTTGGACCCGCCGTAAAGCGTCTGGAGAAACTCGCTGGCGCGGACGCTGACCACGCGGGTCTCCTGCAGGTGCTTGCTGGCGAAGCCCTCGGGGATGTGCTCGGCCATGAAGCGTTCGAGCTTGATGCGGGCCGCGTCGCCCTTGAACTTCCGCACGCGGGCGAGCACGTCATCCCACTTGGCGGTGTTGTGGTACGCCTGGTACGGCGTGCGGCGCTTCTTGACGTGCCGGTTCTCGTTGGCCTCGCAGAGCGTCTTGTTCAAGAACGAGTTGTCAAGGCTCTGGCTCATCGGCCAGATGTGCTCGACATCGACGCGTGGGTTGCGACCGACCACATCGGTGATGCCGAAGGCCTGGCCCGTGTACGGGCAGACCCACGAGCACTCCTGCGCCAGCAGCACACGCTCGATATCGTCGCGTGACGGGCGTGGCACGCCCGCTTCTTTGACAATTCGTGCTACGACCCTCTCGCGCTGGGTCTCGCGCTCGCGGTTCTCCTTGGACAGCTTCTCGCGGAGCTTGCGCGGCTTCTTGAGGTCGCGGGCGAGCTCGACGCGGATGAACGTCGGCTTGCCGTACTTCCGCAGAATCGCGTTGACCAGCTTGCGCAGCTCCGTGAGCGTCCGCTCCACCGCCGGGTTTCGCAGCGCGCCCAGCGCGTCGGCGATTTTCGGCAGGTCTGAAAGCGTGGGCCGATCTCCTTGCCCAGGGTACAGCTCGGCCTTGACGGTTGCAAAGTGCGTTCCGCCGCGCATCCCGGGCACGAGCTTGTCAAGCGCCGCGGCGCTGTGCGACGCGTAGCCTGGCTCCAGCAGCAGTTTGCCAAAGTCCTCGGCCTTTTCGGCGTCAAGCCCCCATCGTTTGCAG
>JAJOLK010000056.1 GCA_021173225.1 Phycisphaerales bacterium PN19_bin_20
GCCAGAAATGCCTTGATTCGGGCTGCGATGATTACGCGAGCAAACCGATCGAGAAAGCCAAACTGCTGTCGACCTGCGCGGCGTGGATCGGTAAAGCGAGTAACGACCATGTAGCCCGAAGAGCGGCGGCTTAAACGCGAGGGGCCGCTCTCGCGTTCGCGAGCATCCTCGCGTCAATGAGCGTGCTCTCGCTGTCGCCAAAAAAACCGAGCACGTGCTCGCCGGGCGCTTCCCACGCGATGAGAACTCGATGGCACGGCGGACCAACTCCACGTGCTTCTCCGTGAGGTGAACCATGTTCTGTAGGGGAGCGGGCGGATCGCGGCGAGACGCTAGCGGTCGACACCCCGGAGAGCGTGCCGCTGCGCCGCCACCGTCGCCGTCGCAATCTCCGACCACGGCCCCTTCTCGCCCTGCGTGTTGACCCAGCGTGTCATGTAGACGGCCGCTTTGCCGCCGTCGCCTAATCGGAAGTCGGTCCGGATGCAGGGCTTAATGGCCATCGTGAGGAAGGCCAGCGCGCTCGGGTCGGTCGGCGCGGGCTGGCCCGCATCGATCAGCGTGAGCCAGACTTCCGCGCCCAGCACGCCCTTTGGCCGCGCGCGCCGGGTCGGCGTGAATTCGTCCGGCTTACTTCTCGGCGCTGCGCTGAGGCGCAGCGTGCCCCTGCACGCTTCAGAACTTCTCTGCGGCTGCGTATTAATTGTTCATGTACGCGGCGAAGTGGCTATCTGGCCTGGGGAAGCGTCGTTCGGCCGTGGGCAAGTGCTCCGGGAGCGGCCACATGACACGGCTGATCGCTCCCGCGTAGAGCGCCGAGAGCGTCGCGGCAACGGCGACGCTGGAGGACTGCATCACCGTCGTCATGACGATCCCCGCCAGGACCAGTTGCAGCACGCCCAGTACACCCGCCCATCCATCCCAGACCCCAGGCAGGTCCGCCGGGTTGATGCGCGTCGCTAGCCCAGCCATCCCCTCCTGCAGCACGGTCAGCCCGATGAGCAGGAGCGCAAACCCGGCGATGGCGCTGCCCGCGCCCGTCCATTTCCCACGACCCAGAAGCCGCATGAGCGCGCCGAGAAAGACCAGCGGCATCGCCGCCGCGTTGAGCGAGACCTTCACCCCCAGCAGTGCGACCAGCCAGCCCGTTCCCGTGCTGCCGATGTTGGCCCCGAAGACCACGCCCAGAGCCTGCGGGAAGGTGAGCAGACCCGCGCTGACAAGGCCGATGGTGGTCATCGTTGTCGCGCTCGACGACTGCACGATGAGCGTGGCGACCGCGCCCCAGAATGCACCTCGGGCGGGTGTCGACGCCGCTCGCGCCAGCATCGACGCCAGCGCCGAGCCGGCCAAAGCCCGCAGACCGTCGGTCATCACGGCCATGCCCAACAGAAACAGGCCCAGGCCGCCCAGAATGGAGATCGTCATCTGCACGTGGCTACTCCCACTACTTGATCACTCCACAATCCCGAGAATACCTGCCGCTGCGTAAGCAATCGCGGCGTACGCCAGCATGGGCCCGATGGTCAGCCGCAGGATCGCGGCCACGCCGCCCGTGGCCATCGGTGGCCGCTCGCCGACGGCGAACGGCATTGGCCGTGCGCCGCGACCATTGGCCGCAGCCAACTCAAGGCAGCGGTCGTTGGGGTCGGCGGGTCTATCGGCGCGCTCAGTTCTAAGAATAGTGAGGCTAGCCGGCGAAATCTGGCCGCGCGCGGGCCGTACTTGCCAGAAAAGCCGCAACGACGTGAAGTCGCCCCGGCAACCCGCCGATCTCGCCGGGAGGCTCCGCCGCGTGCCGCCCCCCAGTTGACGGCTCGGGTCGCGGTTGGGTGCCCTAGCGCAGCACGAACGGGCACACCTGTGCGAGCCGCCGAATCCATGAAATCGAGTTTATAAAGATGGCTGATTACAACCCCGGTCCTGATGCGAACTTTTAGGCGTGGCAGTCTAACTTCGTGATCTACGCCAACGCCAATCTCGCTGCGCCCGGGCCTGACCGCGCCCGACATGGCCCCCATCACCGCCGCGCAGACCGGCTGGGCCACGGCGTTCCCCGCCCACGTTACCGCCGTTGACGCGGAAGCGATCTGACCCAACTCGCTCGTACCTCCTCTTTTGTTGAAAGGCTGCGCGAGCGAGCTGCCCCCGGCACCCCCGCTCATCCCACTCGATTCGCACGACCAGCGCGGCGGGTGGGCTTCCTCTTGACGGGTGAGGTGCCGGAAAGGGAACCTGTCCTCGGGTTGCGCTTCGCTCCGCCCGTGGCGAGAGCCGAGCGCCCCGCTGGGGCGAAGACTGCACGCGGCCTGCGGCATCGAAGTCCAGTTCCACCGAGAACGGCCCGCTCTGAGGCCGGCTTCGGTGCTCTACAGCCGCTCGACAACCCGTCGCTCCCCGCACCAATGTCGATCCCGGAGCCGACCGACTTCGGTGGCGCGGACCATCGATGCCAGCCGCCGTGACGGACACGAATCACCTGCTCAGGGGCCATCGTTGCCGGAACCACGCTGAACCGCCCGTTCTTATGGGTCGAAACAGATGCACAGGAACCAACCATGAAGGCACCGCTCAACACCGCCCGACTCTTCATCGAGATCCTCGCCGCCATTGCCGTGGCCGAGGTGGCGGTGACATTTCTCCTGCCGACGGTTGCTCCGGGCGTTGCAGGCACGCTCAGGGGGCTTATTGGTG
>JAJOLK010000059.1 GCA_021173225.1 Phycisphaerales bacterium PN19_bin_20
GTTGAACTAAACCGCTGACGCGGTGGTTGGAACTCGAAAATAGGAAGACAGGCGCGCCTGAACGTCCTACCTTGATCGATGCGGGCATATGCCCGCGCATCGATCCAGGAGATGGACATGACGCCACTTCGCCAACGCATGCTCGACGCGCTGATCCTGCGCGGCATGGCATCTCGCACGCAACAGGCCTACACCGACGCGGTGTCGCTGCTGGCACGCCACTACGGGCGCAGCCCCGACACCTTGAGCGCCGAGCAAGTCCAGGAGTTCTTGTTGCATTTGCTGCGCGATCGGCAGCGCTCGCGCTCGACAGTCAACCAGTACGGCTGCGCGTACCGGTTTCTCTTCGGCACGGTACTGGGTTTGGATTGCAGACAGTTCTACATTCCGCTGGGCATCGCGCCGCAGCGGCTGCCTGAGATCCTCGCGCGTGAGGAGATCGCCCGACTGCTGGCCGTGACCACGCGGCTGGGGCCGCGTACCTTCCTGATGCTGGCCTACGGCACGGGCCTGCGACTGTCCGAGCTGTGCCATCTGCGTGTTGGCGACATCGACTCGCACGCCGACCGCATGTGCATCCGGGTCGTCCAGGGCAAGGGCGGCAAAGACCGCTACGTGCCGCTGGCCCCGGACGTGCTGCAGGCGCTGCGCACCTGGTGGTGCAGCAGCCGCCCGCCACTTTGGTTCTTCCCCAGCCACGCCGACCCATCGCAGCCCATCAGCGACGCGACGCCCCAGAAGTGGTACCAGGCTGCGCGGGCCCAAGCCGGCATCACCAAGCAAGGGGGCATCCACACGCTGCGCCACTGCTGTGCGACCCACACGCTGGAGGCGGGGGCCGATCTGAACAGCCTGTCGCGGTGGCTGGGCCACCGCCACCTCAGCACCACCAGCCGCTACCTGCACCTGGCCCGGCCCGACGCGCCCGATGGCGCCCGATGCAACCCGCTGAACCTGCTGGCAGCCCTGCCACCGCTCAACCCTGACTGACGCGGCTGTGGCCACCACCCTGGCTGAGGTGCTGCGGCACTTCGGGCCTCAGTATCTGCGACTGCACACGCTGAGCACTGTAGTGGCGCGGGTTTGGCGCGCCATCGTGAGTTGTCGCACCCGGGCCTTGGGCGGGCAGCGGCTGCGTTGCGACGACTGCGGCACCGAGCACTGGCGCTGGCACTCATGCCGCAACCGGCATTGCCCGCAGTGCCAGAGCCGGGTGCTGCGACGCCTGGCGCGCGGCGCGGCTGGGCGAATTGCTCAACGTGCCGTACTGTCATCTGGTCTTCACGCTGCCCCACGAACTGGGCGCGCTGAGCGCCGCGCATCCGCGCTGGGTCTACGACACGCTCATGCGCTGCACAGCCCACACGCTCAGCGAGTTCGCCGCCAACCCGCGCTGGCTGGGCGGCATCGGCGCGTTCACGCTGGTGTTGCACACCTGGACGCAGGACCTGCGGCGCCACCCCCATGTGCATGCGCTGATGGCGTGCGGGGCGTTGCAGCCGGGGCCCGGTGGCGGTGATGGCGGCCATGGCGTCTGGGTGCAGCCCAAGCGTTCGCAGCGATTCTTGTTCCCAGTGCATGCGCTGTCCAAGGTCTTCAGGGCCAAGTTCCTGGATGCGCTGCAGCAGGCCAGCTCGAGCGGTACGTTGCCGCGCGATCCGGCTGTCACGACCCTGGCACGCAGCCAGCGCCTGCAAGCCCTGCGCCGCCATGGATGGGTGGTCTATGCCAAGACGCCGCTGGCCGGGCCCGCGGCGGTGCTGGACTACCTGTCGCGCTACACCCACCGCACAGCCATCGGCAACGAGCGGCTGGTGGCGATCAAGGGCGACAAGGTGCTGCTGCGCGTGCGTGCCGACGACAGCGGCGGCAAGCGCACCATCGCCATGGACGGCGTGCAGTTCATCGGCCGCTTCTTGCAACATGTGCTGCCATCGGGCTTCAAGCGCATCCGCCATTACGGGCTGCTGGCCCCGGCGGCCAAGACCCGGCGCCTGGCGCTGGCGCGGCAACTGCTGGCGATGCCAGCGGCCAACCCGCAGGCGCGCGAGGAGGCGCAAGCCTTCATGCGCCGCGTGGCCGCCATCGAGATCAGCTGCTGCCCGCATTGCAAGACCGGCCGCTGGCAAGTGCTCGAGCAGGTCTTGGCCGATCGGGTGGCACTGGCAGCCATCGTGCCCACGGCCTGCAGGGGGCCGCCATGATTGGCGCGCTCCACCCTGGCAGCAATCCTCTGTCTGGCTTGGCGCTCAGGCGTACGCGGTCCTGCGCGTTGCTTGCCCCATGCACAGGATCGGCATATCGCCAACCGCCCGCGTATGAGCAAATCGACTCCACACGCTGCGCCGGATCAACCACAGCATTGGCCCAACACCCAGTCTGCTGTTGGCCAAGGCACTCCAAGCAAGTCGCGGTTGCCAGCACGGGCAGCTGAAACTTACACTGCCCTCTCCACCGCCATCGTCGGCGGTCAAGTTCAACAAGGTTTATCTGACGCCGCTTAGAGCCGTGGCTACGGTCAGCACCGGCTCGGCGTCAGATAAACGCTGTTCGTTAGGC
>JAJOLK010000028.1 GCA_021173225.1 Phycisphaerales bacterium PN19_bin_20
GCCGCCGCGCTCACCGGCACCGCAGTACATAAGGGAAGTTTCCGTGTGGTTCGCGCGGCCATGTTTCGTCACGATCTCCTGAACACCGCTCTTTGGTGACCACTGGAGACTGTCCCTATGAACGCCCTTCGTTCCATTGTCGTCGGTTTGGACTTCACCCCCGCCTCACGGGCCGCGCTCTCACAGGCGGCGCGGATCGCCGCGTGGAACGAAGCCGCCCTGCACACGGTCCACGTCATCGATTCGACCTGGCTCGACGACCTCGCCGCGCTGGTGGGTCTGGACCGCGACCGCTTCGCCAGCGAGATCACCGAGCGCGCGCGAAATATGGCCAAGGATGTGGCGTCGCAGGGCGAACTGGCCATCGGCGCGCGGGCGGATGTCGCCGTCGGCTCGCCCGTGGACATGCTCTCACGCACGGTCAAGTCGGTCAACGCGGACCTGCTCGTGCTCGGAGTCCGCAGCCCCGCCAGCGAAGGACGCGGCCCCGGCCCGGTGGCTACCGCCTGTCTGCGCCGGGTGCCGTGCAAGGTGTTGCTCGCTCGTGAAGACCACACCGGACCCTACAAGAGCATCGTGGCCTGCGCGGACTTCTCCGATACATCCTTCCGCGCGGTGCAGCAGGCCGTGCGCATCGCCCAGCAGGACAAGTCCGCCCTCCGCATTGTCCATGTCGCGCTGAGGCCAATGTTGGACATGGCCTTCGCCGGCCATCCGCTGGGGTTGTGGCCGGGCCAGCCGCTGAAGCTCATGGAGATGTGGAACACCTACCGCACAGCGCTGGAGCCGCGGCTGGAAAATTTCATCGAGCCGCTCCGTCACGAGATGGCCGCGCTCAACGTCACGCTCGACATCGCCGAGCACGACCACTACGGGCGTGGCATCGCGGCCTACGCCAAGCAGCACCACGCGGACTTGCTCGTGCTCGGCACGCAGGGCCGGACGACCCTGCGGTACGCCCTGTTGGGCAGCACCGCCGAGCGGGTGCTCAACGAACTGCCTTGCTCGGCGCTGGTCGTCAAGCCCGCCGAGTTCGCGCAGGACCTGGACTGAGCCGTCCCCGCGCGTAGCGCCGCGATCGGCGGGCCTCCGGGTCCCTCCCCGCCCCGGAATCCCGCCGCGACGCCACGCGACGGGCGAGTGGTGTGCCGTCGGTGCCCGTCGGCGGACGCGACGAATCATCCGTGGTACGCGACAGGTGCCTGGGCGGGCGCGACAGGCGCCTGGGCGGGCGCGACAGGCGCTTGGGCGGGCGCGACAGGTGTTTGGGCGGGCGCGACAGGGGCCTGGGCGGACGCGACAGGTGTTGGGGCGGGCGCGACAGGTGCTTGGGCGGGCGCGACAGGCGCCTGGGCGGACGCGACAGGTCGCCCGTCGCGTGCGGCGAGCGGGCCGGACGGGCGTGCGAATCAGTCGAGGCCTGGCCGGGACGCTCGCCGGGGCCGCGCGGAGACCGGACTTCATGGAATGGAGGATTGTTATGAGCCGAACCGATCGTCCCGCCACTCCCGCGTTCGAGCCTTCCGAACCTAATGCCCCAGGCCCTGGGGTCGCGCCGCACCTGCGCCTCCACGAGGGGGACTGCTGGGCCTTCTTCGCTTTCGACGCGGGATACGCGATCGATCTGGACGAGGCACAGAAACTGCTCGCCGCAGAGCCGCCCCGCGCCGGGGAGGCCGCCCGCCGCGAGGAGTTTGCTCGCACGCGTCGTTCCCCTTCGTACCTCCAGTTCCGCCCCGTGCCCCTGCGGATCGACCAGCCCGCGCCCGAGGCGGCGGGCCTCGACCTTGGCGGGTTCCCTCCGGCGGGAAGTGTCGAATGCACGCTCTACGACTTCGGGGCCGTGTCGGTGGCGTACCGGATCTCGCTTGTCGGCGGCGCATCGCCGGGAAGGGCGGGTGCGTCGAGCCTGCCGCTGGCCGGGCTGGTGCCGCTGGCGCAGTGCCTCTTTGACTGCTCGGCCCTGCGCGACGACGCGACGCGCCGCGTGACGCAACTCATGGCTCGCCTCGCGCCCGCCATCGACCGGGCCGAACTCTCCCCGCTGGTCGAGGACTACACCGTCTACCACGCCCGCCGCTGGAGCGCCGGGGCGGAGCCGGGCCGAGGCCCTGCGGGTGACGCCATCACCGCCGACCGCCACGCCGTGGCCGCGCTGCTGCTGGCCGAGCCGGGCGCCGAGGGACTCTCCGCCCAGACCGTGGAATCGGCCCTCTCAGCCCGCCTGTCGTACTCGGAGAGCGACGCCGCGGTCATCGACTGGAACGCCGCGCTCATCCTGGGCCGGGACGAAGAGGACTCGCTCGCCGTGCTCGAGTTCGCCAATGTCCAGCTCTTGGAGATGCGTTTGCTCGACGACCGCCTCGACGCGGTATTGGACCGCTCGTACTCGTCGCTGCTCCGCCGCGATGCCCGCGGGCGGCTTGCTCGCTCGCCCTTTGGACTCATCTTCGACCCCCACCGCGCCGAGCGCCGCCGCCTGGCCGCCCTGCAGATGGAGAGCGCGGTCCTGTTCGAGGGCGTCAACAACGCAGTCAAACTCGTGGGCGATCAGCACCTGGCCCGCCTCTACGCCGCCGCCGCCAAACGGTTTCACTTGGCCGATTGGGACCGCAGCATCCTGCGAAAGTTGCACACGGTCGAGGGGCTGTATCAGAAGCTCGCCGACGAGCAGGCCACCCGCCGTATGGAGGTGCTGGAGTGGATCATCATCGTGCTCATCGCGGTGTCGATCGTGGTGCCGTTCTTTCCGGGGCTGGGCGGGAAGTGAGAATCACGAGCAAACCTCGAACGAAGTTGAGCAGGTCTTCAGTATTTGTACCCCGCTGGCGGCTCCGAAAACATGGCTTCAGCCCGTCCCCGTTAACAACCCGTGTCGATCGCACACCCATCGGGCCACCCGGAGAGTGGTTCGCCAATGCTCCGAAACGGTCTTGTAGAGGGAGCCGAAGTGCGGGTGCAGGTACTGCATCGGCCGCCAGTCGGTCCCCGATGCGGGGTAGTACACCGACCGCTCGAGCAGCCTTGTCAGCGGCGGTCTCCTGTTGAGCGGGTACGCGTCAAGCCAGGTACAGCCCTTTCTGCGAGGCATTCCGTGCAGGAAGCCACCCGTTATGTTCGTCGCTCGAACTGCAGCGACCATCATGTGCTCCTTGGAGGTGATCCTTCACAAAGGCACCGGCACAAAGAACAAGCCGTTGTGGCGGGTGACCCGAGGGAATGACGGTCGCTAGTCGTCTGCGTGACATTGCCGAAGACGAATTCCGCTTCGGATCGCCGTGAATCCCCCTCCCAACGGGTTAGGTGCTCTTTGGCGGGTTGCTGTTGACCCGCGAAGGAGCCGTTCGTGTCACAGCAAGACCCTCTGGCCACCCCCGAGCATCGGCGGGAGGTGATCATCTCCACGCTCGCCACCGCCTTGCACCGCTGGCATCGCCAGCAGATCCGGCCCGGCGCTCGCGTCCGCCGCGCGACGAGCCTGCCCGCGGGAGAGCATCGACAACCCGAGAGTTCTCGACTTGACTGTGCGGAAGATGATCTCCCTGATCGTCGGCTCCCAACCGACACGGCCGCGCGGCATGTTGCGGGTGGGAACGGCGGAGAACACTCATGGCGGTGAATATCCACGCGGAACTCAAATGACTCGGAAGCCTCACCACCCCGCAGCTCCGCGCGCGATACGCCGAGGTGTTCGGCGAGGCCACACGCTGCAATAACCGCCCCTACCTCTTCAAGCGGATCTGCTGGCGGCTGCAGGCCGATGCGGAAGGCGACCTCTCCGAACGCGCTCGCCAGCGGGCGATCGAACTGGCCGACGACGCCAACCTGCGGCTTCAGCACTACCCTCCACCCCCCCCCACCCTGGGCGAAAGCCGAATCCCAAAGGGCACGGCCCCGCCAACCCACAACGCCAGCGCGGCGATCGCATCGATCCGGATGCCCCGCAAGAGCATCGAGCCCATGCCCGGCACGACGCTCTGGCGCGAGTACAAGGGCCGTCAGATCTGCGTGATCGTGCTCCCCCGCGGGACAAACCTGCTCGTACTCGCAATAGGAGCACAGCGGACCCTACTGCGTCGGGAAGTGTTCAGCATCTTCACCATGGCTTTCGATGTCGGTGATCGTCGCTATGGCGTCGGCGCGGATGTGGTCGAGTTGCACGGGCGTGCGTGTGGACACAACCGAGTGATCGAAGCGAAGAAAGTGCCGTACCAGCTCCACCCTCGCGGCATCCTTCTACATAGCGCGGATGCCCATCTCGTAGTACGATAGCTGCGGGTCGGCGTCCTTGTCGGCCTGGGTCGGCAGGATGCTGTTAGTCTTGTAATGTTGAATCTGCCAGCGGCCTCCGGAGTTTTTGGTCAGCCTATCGATGTAGCCGACCATTTTGAACCGCTCCGCCTCGTCGAGCGGGAACGTGGTCATCTGTTCGAGGCCAATGAAGGTCGCTTGATCGAAAGCATGAAACCTCTGCTAGTACCTCTCGATGCAGCGCCAGCCTCTCAACCGATAGTCGTCCGGAGTCGTTCCCCGATCGTGAATAACGACGGCCGGCGTTCAGTGCGACTCCCAACTCCTGGTCCAATCGCTCACGGAGGCTCTCGACCGTCGGCACGATGCCGATGATCACCCGCTACTGCAGGTACGCAAGAACGTCGTGTACCCGCGAACCCAGGACTATTGCAATCTGTTCCGGCGGCTCGGGCGGTTTGATCTTCGCGATGTACCGGAAAAAGTACTTCCGCGGGCAATGGCGGAAGGTCTCGATCCGGCTGTGGGAGTACGTGGGCATGCGGTTCTGCGAGAGTATATTGGCCGAGGGCAGCCCAAGACCCGGAGTTGGAACTAGCGTCATTGCGTGGCCCCCCATTCACGCCAGCCATCTGCGAAGATCTGGGAAGAGCGGCTGCACGGGCTTGCCGCATTGCTGCCCCTCTTCGAAAAGCCCGACGCCGAGACGGCGATTAACGCGTTGAACCACGCGTGCTAGCGCCTGGGATGGGTGCTGACCGACTTTGACTGGTCGACGCGGGCCCATGGGCCCGAATGCCAGCGGCCCGGGCGGCTCGGGTCCCGGAGGCTCCGGCCCCTGCGGTTTTGGGCCGGGAGGGTCGGGCCCCGGGGGAAGTGGGCCGGGAGGTTCGGGGCCTGGCGGCTCGGGACCGGGGTCTAACTGCGCGCTGGCTGGCGCGCCGGTGCAGCGGTGCTGGCGGCCGAAGGGGCGGCCTCGACGTCCTCACGACGCTGGACCTTAACGGCACGAACATATCGCTCGCAGACGTCGCGAAGATCAAAGAATGTTTCCCGCACATCACGAATTACCGCTAAACTGCAATCGTCGTCCTTTGGAGCTCGCTTAGGAGCCGCGCAATCGCCGCCGAGGCCAAGCCGCAGGCCCGGGCGACAACGGCTCAGTCACTCGCCCCCTTCCCCTTCTTCAATTTGACCATTTAACTATCTCGCCATTCGCCCAGTTCCCCTGCACAGTCAACATCTTAATGTTCTCCGCGCCCCGCGCCCCTCACTCTCCTTGACACCCTAAGAAAACTGGTTATCTTGTGATTGTCACCATTATCCAGCCCATCGTCTAACCCGCCCGCCTCTGCCTCAGCCCCTGCCCCTGCCCCTGCCCGCGCCCTTGGCCTGTCGCCGCCTACCGCTTCCCCTCCTTCATTTGTCACTTTGGCCATTTTGCCGTTTGACCATTTGATACTTTGCCTAAGGTCAGCTCGCCCGTCAGCGCGGACTGAACGGTTTAGGCTACCTCGCGGCCATTCTGCCGTTTCGGTCCTTGGCGCTGACCGCTGATCGATGGCGCGAGCAAGACCAGGATTCTGTCGTTTCGTTGCGTCGCGCCTGCTCTCTTTGAAAGCATGCGGGCCCAGGATGTGATATTATCATGAATGAACTACTGATCATCGCGACTGCCGCGGCTTCGAACAAGACCGATCTGAAGATCTGGGCGTACATCGCTTTTACCGGCCTCGTGATCTTTTTCGTCGCCATTGACCTCGGCAGCTTCCGCCGCGGAGAGCAAGCGATGACCTTGAAGCAAGCGTTCACGTGGTCGGCAATTTGGCTGGCAGGCGGTATTGCATTCAGCGGGTTTGTATACCTGGCTTACGAGAATCACTGGCTCGGTTTGGGGTCGGATACATTGAAGTACAGCTCGGCGAATGCGATCAAAGCCGGTGCGGAGCTGATCGTGTCGGGCGAGGTAAAGGGATTCGAAGCCACCAAACAGTACGTGGTAGGATTTGTCGTCGAGAAGACCGTGGCGATAGAAAACGTCTTTATCATTGGACTGATCTTCTCGTTCTTTTCGGTTCCGCCGAAGTACCGGCACCGCGTCCTTTTCTGGGGCGTCATCAGCGCACCGGTTCTGCGTGCCGGGATGACCTTCCTGGGCGCTGGATTGATCCTCGAATACGAGTCTGTGCTGATCATTTTCGGCGTGTTTCTGATTCTCACGGCGCTCAGAATGGCCTTGATCGAAGGAACTGATGATGTCTCGCAGAACATCGTGGTGAAACTTAGCAAGAAGGTCTTCCGTGTGACCTACTTCTACGACGGGCAGAATTTCTTCACCAAGCGAACCCTCAAGCCGACCTGCACCAAAGATGCGTCCAGCGCGGAGGTTATGGACCCGCCGCCATCCGGATCGCTGAGCGCTGCTTATGCGATCACGCCATTGTTTCTGGCGCTAATCCTCGTTGAACTCGCTGCTCTGGTCCTCGCGGTTGAGTCGGTCCCAGCCATCTTCGCGATCACGCCCGACCCGTTCATCATGTTCACGAGTAATATGGTCGCGATCCTGGGACTGCGGGCGCTTTACTTCTGCTTGACGGCACTGTTCGAGAAGTTCCGATTCCTGAAACCGGCGTTGATCCTGATTCTGGCGTTTGACGGCGTAAAACTGCTGCTGCTAAGCGTGCCGCCATATCTAAATGTGTTCGGTATGGACAAGGCGGACCCGATCAAGATCGACACGACGGTGTCACTTCTGGTCGTCGTCAGCACATTGGCACTGGCAACCGTGCTGAGCGTGGTGATACCAGCGAAGACCCCTGCAAAGGGCGATGAGCAAACCAAGCGCTGATGGCAGTTTCCAGGGCCGCGTTCAAAGGCGCGGTCCCGTTCGTTTGCATGGGCGGAACCATTCATACCCAAACGCACGCCTTCCGATCCAGAGCTCATCGGACCGAAGTCGTCGGCGTCGTGCGGGCGGGCGGGCCAGCGCCTATCATCTCGACCCGCCAGCGGCCCAGCCGCTCTCGGCTTTGCTGGAGCCCCCATATGAAGCCCAAGACCCACCCGAAGTTCTTCAACAACTGCAAAGTCTTTCATAACGGCGTGCAAGTCATGACCGTCGGGGCCACCGTCCCGGAGATCCACGTCGAAGTCTGGTCCGGCACGCACCCGTTCTTCACGGGCAAGAACGTGCTGGTCGACTCCGCCGGACGCATCGAGCGGTTCCAGAAGAAGTTCCAGGGCAATTACTTCGCCAAGGACGCCAAGGACGCCAAGGGCGCCGACGCGAAGGCCGACGCCGCGAAGAAGGCCTGAGTTATGGGCTCAACGCACCTGTGCCTCCGTCAGGACCAGCGCGCGCTGGCCTGGTGTCCATCGATTGCATCTAGAGCATTGAATCTCGGGCCTTCTGCCAGCGGTCGTGGGGAAACGCGCCGTGAGCCGAGCGAGAACCCCGCGCATGGGCCAGTGGCGGCATCCAACTCGCCGATAGTTGATCGCGGGGGCCTCATGTCGCAATGTGCCGTATATCCGCATGGACGGATGGATGTGGCTATGGTTGACGGGTCCACCTCGCCGGAGCGCTCATGGCCAGCACCTCGCCCAGTCGGTTCTTTGATCACGCCTCGCGTCGCGTCCTGATCTTGGACGGCGCGATGGGCACGAGCATCTTCAGCCGCGACCTCTCGGTGGAGGGCGACTATTGCGGCTGCGAGAACTGCACCGACATCTTGGTGCGGACGCGTCCGGACGTGATCCAGGAGATCCACGAGAGCTTTTTGGCGGCAGGCGCTGATTGTGTGGAGACGGATAGCTTCGGGGCCAACAAGCTGGTGCTGGGCGAGTTTGGGCTGACGCACGAGACGCGGAGCCTGAACAAGATGGCCGCGGAGGTCGCGCGGGCGGCGTGCGATCTGCACAGCAGCAAGGACAAGCCGCGGTTCGTGCTGGGCAGCATGGGGCCGGGGACGAAGCTGATCACGCTGGGCAACACGGTCTGGGACGAGCTGTACGACAGCTACTTGGAGCAGGCGCGCGGGCTGCTGGACGGCGGTGTTGATGCGTTCCTCATCGAGACCTGCCAGGACGTGCTGCAGGTCAAGTGCGCCATCAACGCCTGCCTTGGCGCGCTGGCCGAACGCGGGAAGGATCACCGGCACGTCCCGATCATGGTCTCGGTCACGATCGAGACCACGGGCACGATGCTGGTGGGCAGCAGCATCGAAGCCGCGGCGAGCGTCATCAGCCAGTATCCGGTCATGTCATTGGGGCTCAACTGCGCGACGGGCCCGGCGGAGATGGTCGATCACGTGGCGTACTTGGGCAAGCACTGGGGTGCCAAGACCGGCCGCGGGACCAGCGGCGACCAGGGGCGGCTGGTAAGCGTGGTGCCCAACGCGGGGCTGCCGGTGCTGCTGAACGGGCAAACGGAGTACCCGCTGGCGCCCGAGCCGTTTGTTGAGGCGATGGTGCGGTTTGCCGAGCAGCACGGCGCGAGCCTGCTGGGCGGGTGCTGCGGGACGACGCCGGCGCACATTGAACTTTTGGCTAAGGCGCTGGGCGATCGTGCTATTGGCGAGAGGTCGGCAGGTCAGGGCGCAGGTCACGTGAGCACAGGCCGGACAGTTTTGCTGCCTGCCAAGCAGGCGCCAGAGCCGAGCGTGACGAGCCTTTATGCGAGCACGGAGCTTCGGCAGGACAACTCGATTCTGATCATCGGCGAGCGCATGAACGCCAGCGGCAGCAAGAAGTTTAAGCAGCTTCTGGAGGCTGACGACTGGGACGGGATCGTGAGTTTGGCGCGCGAGCAGGTGCGGCACGACTCATCCCACGTGCTGGACGTGAACGTGGACTACGCCGGGCGCGACAACGTGCGCGACATGATCGAGGTGGTCAAGCGGGTGGTTCGCCAGGTTGACGCGCCGCTGATGCTCGACAGCACGCAGCTTGCGACGCTGGAGGCGGGCCTCAAGCACGCGCCGGGCAAGTGCATCATCAACAGCGCCAACTTTGAAGACGGCGAGCACAAGTTCGACCAGATCATGCACCTGGCCAAGACCTACGGCGCGGGGGTGGTCATCGGGTCTATCGACGAGGACAAAGAGGCCAGCATGGCCCGCACGGCGGAC
Source organism: Phycisphaerales bacterium PN19_bin_20 (assembly GCA_021173225.1). Taxonomy (GTDB): domain Bacteria; phylum Planctomycetota; class Phycisphaerae; order Phycisphaerales; family UBA1924; genus JAJTGZ01. The sequence goes on from JAJOLK010000028.1 coordinate 9,381, forward strand.
CGCAAGCTGGCGATCGCGCAGCGCGCGTATGAGCGCGCGGTCGAGCACCATGGGATGGACCCGGCGGACCTGATGTTCGACCCGCTGGTGCTGCCGATCAGCACGGGCATGGCCAGCGACCGGCGGAGCGGGATGGAGACGGTCGAGGGTGTGCGTGCGATCTCGCGGGTCATGCCCGAGTGCCAGACGACAGTTGGGCTATCGAACGTGAGCTTCGGGCTTAAAGCGCAGGCAAGGGTGGTGCTCAACAGCGTATTTTTGCACGAGCTGCGGGCCGCGGGGTTGACCAGCGCGATCCTGCACTTCTCGAAGATCTTGCCGCAGAACAAGATTGATGTGCAGCAGTGGGGCGCGGCGCTAGACCTGATCTACGACCGGCGCGACGCGAGCGCGGGGGGCACGGGCCTGCCGGCGGGCGTGACGGACGTGAAGTTCGACCCCCTGTCACGGTTTATCGAGCTCTTTAAGGACGAGGGCGCGGCGGCGGTGGTCAAGAAGGCCAAGGCCCTGCAAACCCTTGAAGAGCGCCTGCAGGCGCACATCGTTGACGGCGAGAAGGAAGGCCTGAACCAGACGCTGGACGAGGCGCGGGCCAAGTACGCGCCGCTGGCGATCATCAACGACCACCTGCTGGCGGGGATGAAGACCGTTGGCGACCTGTTCGGAAGCGGGCAGATGCAGCTGCCGTTTGTGCTGCAGAGCGCCGAGGTGATGAAGATGGCGGTGGCGATGCTGCAGCCCTATATGGAGAAAGTTGAGGGGCAGACCAAGGGCAGCATCGTACTGGCGACGGTCAAGGGTGACGTGCACGACATCGGCAAGAACCTGGTGGACATTATCTTGTCGAACAACGGGTACACGGTGCACAACATCGGGATCAAGCAGCCGATCGCGGACATCGTCAAAGCCTGGAGGCAGACGGGCGCGGACGCGATCGGGATGAGCGGACTCTTGGTCAAGAGCGTGACGGTGATGGAAGAGAACCTGCGCGAGCTGACCGCGCTGGGCGTGAACGTCCCGGTGCTGCTGGGCGGCGCGGCGCTCACGCGGCACTACTGCGAGGGGCACCTGCGCGGGCTGTACAAGGGCGAGGTCTTCTACGGGAAGGACGCGTTCGAGGGCCTGCGGACGATGGACATGATCCGGGGCGGGCAGACCGGCACGCTGGCGACAGAGATCAGCGAGCGGACGAGCAAGCGGACGGCGGCGGAGGAGACCATCGCGCGGTCAAAGGCCGAGAGCGCTCAGCGGATGGCGGCGTTTGAGGCGGGCAAGGCGGGTGCCGAATCTGGCGGGGCGGTGAGCGTCGCAGTGATTGAGCGCAGCGAGGTGCGGACGGACGTGCCCGTGCCCGGGGCGCCGTTCTGGGGCTCGCGGGTGGTTACGGGGATCGACCTTGACCAGGTGTATGGGTTCATCAACAAGGTGGCGCTGTACCGCGGGCAGTGGCAGTTCAAGCAAGGCGCGATGAGCGACGACGACTTCGAGGCGCAGCTTGAGGACACGGTCGGCCCGATCTTCGCGCGGCTCAAGGCGCGGTGCAAGGCGGAGGCGATCCTGCAGCCAGCGGTGGTTTACGGGTACTTCCCGTGCAATGCCGAGGGTAACGACCTAGTGATTTATGATCCGCAAGCAATGCGGGGCGGAAAGGGCGCCTCGCCAAGCACCGCGGGCAACGCGGGCCTGCGCGAGATCGAGCGGTTCACGTTCCCGCGCCAGGGCGGCCGGAAAAAGCTGTGCATCAGCGACTTCTTCAGGCCTATTGAGAGCGGGCAGGTCGACGTGATCGCGATGCACTGCGTGACGGTGGGCAAGCGCGCGACCGAGGCGGCCAACGAGCTGTATAAGGCCAACGCCTACAGCGAATATCTGTACCTGCACGGGATGGGCGTGGAGACGGCCGAGGCGCTGGCGGAGATGTGGCACAAGCGCATCCGCCAAGAGCTGGGGATGGGCAACGACGACAGCCCGAAGGTCCGCGACCTGTTCACGCAGAAGTACCGCGGCAGCCGCTACAGCTTCGGGTACCCCGCGTGCCCTGATATGAGCGACCAGGAGAAGCTGTTCCGCCTGCTTGAGCCGGGGCGGATCGGGTGCGAGCTGACGGACAACTGGCAGATCGACCCTGAGCAGAGCACCAGCGCGGTGATCGTGCACCACCCCGAGGCGAAGTACTTCAACGTGTGAATAGTCGGGGCCCACCGCCGAAGCCGCGGCACGGGCGTTCTTGCTTAGGCACGCGGATTCGCAGGCGTGAACGGCCCTTTCCTGCACGTCTTCGGCAGGTGAGCTTGTAATAGCCAGCGCGATGTGCTAGCTGCGGTCTTTGTGATGGCCAGTTTAGTGGTCAGTTTGTTGGCCAGTGTGATGGTCAGTTTCCAGCAGCGCCCGCACTTGCTCGACCAATGGACTTGCGCCCGCGAGGCAGTCTTTGGACCGCGCGCCAGCGCGGCCTTGCCAGTCACAGAACGTGCCCCCGGCACGATCAAAGATGATCGGGAACGGGCCGTTGTCCCACGGGTTCATCAGCGGATCAACAAACACATCCACGCGGCCGGTCGCGGCGAGTGTGAGCCCATAGCAGTCGCTCCACCCGCGGACACGCTGAGCGGCGGCGAAGAGCCGGGGCATCACGTCAAGCCGTCCGCTCTGGCGGTAGTAGTCGGGGCTGGTCGTGCACAACAGGGACTGCGAGAGCTGGTCGCAGCGGCTGACGCGCGCGGGCTCAGCCGCACGCCCCGCGCGTTCCCACGTCGCGCCCTCGTGCTCACTGGCGAAGACGCGCTCACCGAGCGCCGGCAGCGCGCAGACGCCCGCGACGACCCGCGGGCCGTCGGGCTCGTCACGCTCAACGCCGATGAGCACGCCAAACAGCGGGACCCCGCGCACGAAGCTGACGGTCCCGTCGATGGGGTCGATCAGCCAGCGGTATCCGCTGGTGCCGTGCGTCTCGCCGAGCTCCTCGCCCATGACGGCGTCGCGCGGGAAGGCGGCGGCGATCCCGGCACGGATCAGCGCCTCGGCATCACGGTCGGCGATCGTCACCGGCCCGGCCTCGCCCTTGCTGTGCACCAGCAGCCCGGGGCTCCCAAAGTGCGTCATCGCCAGCGCGCCGGCCCGCTCAGCGAGTGTCAGCGCCAGCGCGAGTCGGCTTGTTACGTCGTGCTTGTCCACGCGAACCTCCGTAGCAAGACCACCAGTGTCGGGCCGCCGACAAGTGCCGTAAGCACGCCAAGGGGCATTCGGCCTGCGCCCAGGTCAATGGCGCGGATGAGCCCGTCGGCCATGACGATCAGCCCCGCGCCAAGCGCGGCTGAGAGCAGCACCAGCGTTCTGTGTCGGCTGGCGCGAACGCCCAGCAGCGCGCGAGCGGCGTGCGGGGCGATGAGGCCGACGAACCCGACGGGGCCGGCGAGCACGACGGCGCACGCCGTCAGAGCGCCGGTGAGCGTTAGCACCGCCAGCCGCAGACGAGCGACCGAGACGCCGACGCTTGATGCCTCGTCTGCGCCGAGGGCGGCGGCATCAAGGCTCGGGCCGAGCCAAGCGGCCAGCGCCATACCAAGAGATGCGGTGATTGCGCACATCAACAGCGAGAGTCTCGAAGTCTCGTCGCTGAGCCCGCCCATGAGCAGGCGGATGCTGGCGTAGCCGACATCGGGCATGAGGTATTGCAGGAAGACCACGCCGGCACCGCACAGAACGCTGACGACCACGCCGACGATGATCAGGGCCGAGGGATCAACCAGCCCCGCGTGCCGGCTGAGGGCGAGCACGGCCAGAAGCGCCAGAAGCGCACCGGCGAGCGCGGGCAGCCCCTGCCACGCCGCGCCCGCAGCGCCGACGCCGACGCCCGCGTAAACCCCGAGCATCACGCCCAGCGAAGCGCCGCTGGAGACCCCGAGCACGTCGGGCGAGGCGAGCACGTTTCTTAGCAGGCTCTGCAGCAGCACGCCGCCGCAGGCAAGCGATGCCCCGACGATGACCGCCGCGATGGTGCGCAAGGCGCGCAGCTCAAGCAGCAGCGTGTCATCTGGCCATGAAAGCCCGGTTGGTCCGATGCACATGCGCAGAGCGCACAGCAGCAGCAGGGCCGTCAGCGCGATGATCAACATGGCCGCCCCTCGGGTCACGGGCTGAGCGTAGCCGCGGGCCGACGGCGCATGCCCACTACGCTTTACTCTTGATCTGGCACGGCCTTTCGCGGCCCTTCGCCCCCCACTTCTCTGCCTTACCGACCACTTGAGCAACGCCCAACCGCCATCTAGCGAAGCGACTACGCCCGTTCCGATCCCCGGCCAGCGCACGGCCATGCGCCGTAGCGTCACCGACGGGTGTTTCTGGGCCGGGATGATGGGCTTTGGCGAGCAGTTCATCCAGGCCTTCGTACTCTCGCTGGCCCTCGGTGAGCGAGCCGCGGCCCTGGTCGCGACGCTTCCGACGCTCATCGGCGCAACCCTCGCTCTCGCCACGCCCTGGGCCGTCCGCAAGCTCGGCAGCCACAAACGCTGGACCGTCTGGTGCGCGGGGCTGCAGGCAGCGGCGTTTATCCCGCTGGTAGTCGCCGCACTAGTAGGCGCGATGCCCGCGTGGCTGGCCTTCACGGTGCTAGGCCTCTATTACTTTGGCGGGCTGGGCGCGGGTGTGGCCTGGAGCACGTGGATCAGCAGCCTTGTGCCCGCTGGTGAACGGCCGCACTTTTTCAGCTTCCGTAACCGGATGATCTGGATCGTGCAGCTCTTCTCGATCTTCGCGGCGGGCTTCGCGCTCGAACGCTTCGGCAGCTCGGCATTTGCAGCGCGGCTCAACGAATACCTGCCGGGCACGACGCCGACGCTGCTCGCGTTCGCGCTAGTGCTGACAATCGCGGGCGTATGTCGGGGCGTTTCGACCTACCTGCTCAGCCGAATCGGCGAGCCGGTCCCGCTGCCAGCGGGGCACCGCGCGGTGCCGATCCCCGAACTGGTCTCACGCCTTCGGCACGGGCCCGACGCGCGGCTGATCATGTACTTCCTGCTCGTGTCGATGGCCACGAACGTCTCGCTGGGCTTCTTGAGCCCCTTTGTGCTCGGCCAGAGCACGCTGGCGCAGCCCAAAGAGTACTGGGCCCTGGTCATGGGCGCGATGATGCTCGGACGCATCGCCGTGCTCTTCCCGCTTGGGGATGTCATCGTCCGCCACGGCAGCCGGCAGATCATGATGGCCGCCGCGGTCGGCATCACGCTCGTCCACGCGCTGTACCTGCTGACAGCGCCGGCGTCAGGGCTGATCGCCGAGCTTGGGCGCGGGCTGGGCCCCGGCTGGGGCGCGGCGTCGCGCGTGCTGACTGAGCACCCGGCGCTGGTCTATGTGGTGGGCGTGCAGTTTGTCGCTGGCGTTCTTTACGCCGCTTTTGACCTGACAAGCTGGCTGCTGCTGGTACGGCACACGCGTGATAGCGAGCGAACGAGCATGATCACCCTCTGCTGGTTCGGGTTCAACGTGTTCGGGTTTCTTGGGACGCTAGTGGGCACGGGCGTGCTCTCGGGCTTCAAGGTGCCAGGCACGGGCGAGCCGGGGACGCCGACGCAGTTCACGTACGAGGGGTACATGTGGGTCTTTGGCGCGTCAACGCTCGCGCGGCTGCTGACGCTGCTGCCGCTGTTTACGTGGGTCCGCAAGCTGCCAGAGGAATAGATGGAAGTTGGTGGGCGCGGATGGCTGGCCTCGCGGCTTTTCGATCATCTCACGATCGGCGATCATTTATCCCGGCGAGCGGTCGCGATCAGGGATCGTCTCACGCGCCGTGTAAGGGGTGCCATTAGAAGGCTTGCTGGGGTAACTGAGGCCCGATTCTTAGCCCTCCGCGCTGGCCATCGCCTCATATCACTTCGCGCCATTGCAATACCTTCCACATCACCTCTTCATCATCGCATGGCCTTTGCCGAGCTTCTCGCGGGGATCTGCACCTTTGCCGCGGCGGTGACGCTGCGGGCTTTGCGGGTCATGCCGTGCGGATCGATGACGAACTTTTTCGGAGACCCTTCGTCAAAGACGCGGTACGCCTCAACCGCGTCATCAAGGGAGATAACCTCCGTTGCAACGATGTCGTCAAGGTAGTCCATTCGACCCCAAAGGATCGCGTTCATAAGGCCCCTGTTGTAGCGCATTACGGGGGCCTGCCCGCCTAAGAGCGAGGGAGACTTGATCCACGACTTGCCGAAGTCGAGCAGCAACTTGCCCTTTTTGATGTCGCTGGTCTTCGCCTTTGGATCACCTTCTGCGTAGACACCCGGGATGCCGATTCCGCCACCCGCTCGCACCACTCCCATCAGGTCGTTGATGACCTGCTGGGGTTGTTCCTCGTCGGCCTCAGCGCCGTGCCCGTGGGCTTCAAAGCCGACGGCGTCCACTCCGCAGTCGACCTCGCGCTCGCCCAAGATCGCTTCGATCTGATCAGGTAGCGGCGTGCTCTTGGTAAGGTCTACCACCTCGTAACCGGCCTGCTTGACCAAGTTCAGGCGTTCGGTTTTTACGTCACCAACGATAATACAAGAAGCCCCCAAGAGCCGTGACGCCGCCGCAGCGGCTCGACCCACCGGGCCGGCACCTGCGATGTACACCGTCGCTCCCGGCTTGACACCGGCCGAGACACATCCATGAAAGCCGGTCGGCAGGATATCTGACAGAAGCGAAAGCGCTGAGATGCGCTCCATCGCCTTGTCCTTGTCCGGAAACTTCAAGAGGTTAAAGTCTGCATAGGGCACCATGTGATACTCGGCCTGGCCGCCCTTCCAGCCGCCAAGGTTGAACCCATAGGCACCAGCGTCTGCCTCGGTGTTGACGTTCTTGCAGATCTCGGTGTGTTGGGACCTCTGAACAACCCGCCCGAATCCCCAAGAATCAAAAAACCGCCGAG
>JAJOLK010000020.1 GCA_021173225.1 Phycisphaerales bacterium PN19_bin_20
GGCTTTTGGTCCACGCGGCGCGGCTTTTGGTCCACGCGGCGCGGCTTTTGGTCCATGCGGCGCGACCTTTGGTCCACGCGGCGCGGCTTTTGGTCCACGCGGCGCGGCTTTTGGTCCACGCGGCGCGGCTTTTGGTCCACGCAAAATCGCCGTTTGATCGATGCGCGCGGCTCTTCGGGGCACTGAACCCGCGCCGCGGCGTGGCAACGCAGTTTTTATCCGGCCCGCCGAACAGTTGGCGAAAGGACTGGCAAGGCCGCAACGCGTTGGACGTGGAGTAACGCGGACCCACGCGGAGGGGGCGCAGACCTACGCGGAGGGAACGCAGACCCACGCGGAGGGTGCGCAGGAGCACGCGGTGGGGACGCAGAGTCACGCGCAAGGGGCGAGGGGTGCGGGGAAAGGTACAGGCGACGAGCGACGGGCGACGGGCGATGGGGGGTGGGCGACGGGCGACGAGCGGTGGGCGACGGGCGATGGGGGGTGGGGGGTGGGCGACGAGGGGCGTAGTGACGAGCGAAAAAGACTGGAACTCAGAGAGCACATAGAGCGCGAAGCCATAGCAAGATGAGTGGAAGACGGGAGTCGGTCGGAGACTGGCGACCAGTCAAAGTGCACGAACGGACCTTGCAGTTCACTTGGCCTTGAGCCCGCCCCGCCCCGCTCGACCTTTCCGGTTCGCTTGGCTCCGGTCTCCGCCCCGCTCCGGTCCACCTCTCCGCTTCGGTTGGCTCCGCACTCCACCGCCGCCGCGCTCGTGCGTGCCGTGGCGATGCGCCGTGTGGCGTCCCGATTCTTCGTCTGCTCCGCGCACCTGCCTTGCACCCGTCACGGCCCCTGGTGCTCTTTGGGCCCATCGAGTTCGCGCCGCCTTGATCACCTCGCGTCAGAGCCACGCGCGCACGGCCAGCAGCGCAGCGACCGAGATAGCAATCCACAGCAGCACGCCGTGGACCACCGGCCGCCAGCCCAGCGCCGTCAGCGTCGCGCGGGTCATGGCGGTGCCAATTAGCAGCAGCGCCACGCTCAGCAGCAGCGTCGCAAGCGACTTGCCAAAGTCTGCAAGTTGCGCTACGCGAGTTACGCTCGTCGCGTCCAGCGTGCGGTCAAGCACGGCCCGCAGCCCGCAGGCCAGCGCAAACAGCACGATGAACCAAGGGAATGGGCTCTTGACCCTGGGGCTCGTCGCAGTCCCGGCCCGCGCGGCGGCGCGCTGGTGCATGTGCCGCAGCAGCAGCGCAACAGGCACGATCCACAGCACACGCGTGAGCTTGATAACCGTCGCGTCGGCCAGCGCCGGCTCGCTGAAGGCCTTGGCGGCGGCGACCACGCCCGCAACATCATGCACGCCCACCGCGCACCACGCGCCAAACTGCGCGTCGCTGAGCCCCAGCGCACGCCCGATGCCCGGGTATGTGTAGACGCCAACCGCGTTGAGAATGAAGACAATCGCGGTGCTGGCGGCGATGGTGCCGGCGGGCGCCGCGATGGCGCTGCCGGTGGCGGCGATGGCTGAGCCGCCGCAGATCGCCGTGCCCGCACTCAGCAGCGTGCCGGTGTCGCGGTCGGTGCTCAGCAGCTTTGAGAGTACCGCCGAGGCGAGCACCACCAGCACGATGGCACCGCTTGAGAGCGCCAGCCCCGCGAGCCCGGCGCGGGCGACGGCTTCAAGGCTGATCCAAAAGCCCAGCAGCACGATGCTGGCCTGGATGAGCTGGCGGCTGACGGCCTTGCTTGCGCCCTTCCACGCCGCGGGCCAGAGCCCCAAGAGGCCAAGGGCGATGCCCACGCCTAGGGCCATCGGCGGGAGCCGCGCGAGCCAGAACGTTAGGTCGAGGTCCGCTTGGGCCAGCACAATGTTCTCGCCCATGGGCATGTGGAGGCAAACCTAGGCCTTTACGGGTGCTTGACTGAGGCCCGCACGGAGTCCAGTTCTAACTCATGGTCTCAAGCTCTCAACCATGGGCCCAAGTTCTCACTCACGGGCCCAAGTTTCCACTCATGGGCCCAAGTTCCCACTCATGGGCCCAAGCTCTAAATCTTGTACAGCGGGCGCAGCTTGCCCTCAAGGGTCCGCATGTACGGCTCGGCGCTCAGCGGCTTGCCCGTCACGCGCTCGCACAGCTCGCCGGCGTGGTAGTGCCGCCCGTGGGCGTGGACATTGGTGTTCAGCCAGCCCCTGATCTTGCCGAACTCGCCGCGGGCCATCTGCGCGTCAAGCTCGGGCATGTCGGCGTGCATCTTCTCCCACCACTGGGCGGCGTACAGGTTGCCCAGCGTGTAGGTCGGGAAGTAGCCCACTAGCCCGAAGGCCCAGTGCACGTCCTGCAGGCAGCCGCGCCGGTCGTCAGGAACGTCAAGGCCAATCAGGCCCTTGAACCGCTTGTTCCACTCGCCGGGCAGGTCCTTGATCGCCAGCTCACCGCCAACCAGCGCCCGCTCAAGCCCAAACCGCAGCATGATGTGCAGGTTGTAGGTCGCCTCGTCAGACTCAACCCGGATAAACGACCGCTCAACCACGTTGACTGCGCCGTAGACCTGCTCAAGGTTCAGATGATCAAGCTTGCCCTTGTAGAGCCCCTTGGCCACGGGCAGCCCCCACGCCCAGAAGGCACGGCTGCGCCCCACCAGGTTCTCCCAAAGGCGGCTCTGGCTCTCGTGGATGCCCAGGCTGATCGCCTCGCCCAGTGGCTCGCCGTAGTGCTCGCCCTTGGGCAGGCCCTGCTCATACATCCCGTGCCCGGCCTCGTGCATCGTGCTGCTCAGCGGCTCAAGGCAGCTGCTGGTGTTGTAGCGGGTCGTCAGGCGCGTGTCGTCGGGCCCCAGCTCGGTGCAAAACGGGTGCGTCGTGGTGTCTAGCCGCCCACGCCGAAGGTCAAACCCGATCGCCTTGAGCACCTCAAGCCCGAACGCGTGCTGCTGTTGCTGCGGCACGTCGATGCCCTTGAGCGCGTCCAACGGCCTGTGCTTTGCGCCCGTCAGTTCAGCAACCAGCGGCGTCAAGCGCGCTTGCAGCGGCGTGAAGATCGCCTCTATCTGGGCGGCGGTGGCGCTCGGCTCATACTCGTCAAGCAGCGCGTCGTACAGCTCGCCGGAGGCCGGCACGCCGTAGAGCGTGCCCTTAGTCCGCATCAGGCCAAGGACCTTTGTAAGCCACGGCGCAAATTGGGCAAAGTCGCTCTTGGCCCGCGCGTCCTTCCATGCGTCCTGCGCCAAGCTGGTGGTCTTGGCGATCTCAGCGACCAGCTCGCCCGGCAGCTTGGTGGCCCGCGCGTAGTCGCGCCTGATCTCGCGGATGTTCGCGGCCCGCGCCCCGTCGGCCAGCAGGTTCTTGTCGCTCTCGCACGCGTGGATCAGCTCGCCGATCCGAGGGTCGGTCCGCTTGGCGTGCGTCATCTCGGCCAGCGTGCTCAGCTGGTCGGCCCGGTGCGCGCCGCCGCCCGCGGGCATGAACGTCTCCTGGTCCCAGCCAAGTGCGCTCCCCACGCTGCCGAGGGTCGCGGCCTGACGCAGCAGGCGGCGCAGCTCAAGGTAGTGGGGGAAGTCCTTGCTGTCGCTTTTGGCGTCAGCGCGGCCGGCGTCGGAGGTCGTCGAGGTGTGGGCGGTGGTCATGGGGCGAGAGTCTAGATCGCCGCCGCCGCCCCGTGGGGTTGGCTGTCGCCAGCAGCCCCCGCTGGTTCTAGGTGAAGCCCGCGGGTCAACTCTCGTCGAAGAGCTCGCCGTTCCCGCCCGGGATCATGTCCGCAGGGGCGGGCACGCCCACGTGCCCAGCGCCGGCCCGCGTCAGCATCCGCCCGCGCCGGTGACGAGCGACAAAGCCCAGTTGCAGCAGGTAGGGCTCGACAACGCTCTCAAGGGTCCCGGCGTCCTCGTTCATCGTCGCGGCGACGGCCTCAAGCCCGACTGGCCCGCCGGCGTAGGTTGTTCCGATGATCTTCAGGTACGTGCGGTCCAGCTCATCGAGGCCCATCGCGTCAACGCCCTCAAGCGCCAGCGCACGCTCAACCATGCTCAGGCTCAGGCGCGGGATGTCGGCTGGCGCGCGGGCACCTGTTGCGCTCTTGCTCGTTGTGTTCTTGCCCGCCGCGCTGTTGCCTGTCGCGCTCTTGCCCGCCCCGATAGTGCCTGTCGGCACGCCTCGGCCCGCGTGCACCTGCGCAAAGTCACGGACCCGCCGCAGCAGACGGTTGGCAATCCGCGGCGTCCCGCGCGCCCGCGTGGCGATCAGCTCCAGCGGGCCCTGCCCGTCGGGCTCAACCCCCAGCAGCCGTGCCGACCGGGCCAAGATGGCCAGCAAGTCGCCGACGTCATAGAACCGCAGGTGGTGGGTGATCCCAAACCGTGAGCGCAGCGGCGCGCTGACGAGCCCGGCCCGCGTCGTGGCACCAATCAGTGTGAAGGGCTTGAGCGCGATCTGCACCGTGCGGGCGTGCAGCCCGCTGTCAACCGGCACGTCGATGCGGAAGTCTTCCATCGCCGGGTAAATGAACTCTTCAACCGCAATGGGCACGCGGTGGACCTCGTCGATGAACAGGATGTCGCCCTGCTCAAGGCGCGTCAGCGCGCTGACCAGGTCTGTCCCGCGTGAGAGCGCCGGCCCGCTGGTGGTGTAAACCTTGGTGCCCATCTCGGCCGCCGCCACGTGCGCAAGGGTCGTCTTGCCCAGACCCGGGGGCCCGTGCAGCAGAAGGTGCTCCATCGGCTCGCCCCGCGCGCGGGCCGCGGCGATCGCGATCGACAGCCGCTCGACCAGCTCGCGCTGGCCGATGTACTGCTCCATGCTCGTCGGACGCAGCGACCAATTGATCTGCTCGTCCAGTGGCGAGGTGTCGGCGGTCGAGCTGACGATGCGTTCAGTGGCCATATGAAGTCGGCAATCGAGTGTGGACAATCAAGAGTGGTTAAGTAGGTATGGGCAATCGGCGCTTTGGCGCGTGCTCGCCAGGCTCGCCTTGGCCGGGTTTTCAACCTGCCTCTTTGCCTCGCGTGGGGCAGGTTTTCAACCTGCCTGCTTTGTCTTCCGGAGGGCGGGTTCCTAACCCGCGATGGTTCCACAGGCCTCAATCAACGCTTCGCCCGCCCATTGTCCATTGTCCATGGCCCACTTCCCATGGCTCTCTTCTAATTCCCCATCGGCAAGCGCTGGCTCTTCCACAGCGCCATCAGCTCGTCAAGCTCGACCGCCTCCCAGACCAGCCCGCCCACCAGCTCGGTCTTGACCAGCTCACCTCGGTCGCTGATGGTGCTTACGACCTGGTCTTCCCCGTCGCGCAGGCGGCTGCTGATCTTGAGAAGGCCCTGGCCCAGCGCCTCGACCCGGTCGCGCCGCAGCGAGACCACCCCTCCGTCCGCACGGTACGCGTAGTAGCCGACCTCGCCGCTGACCTTGCCCAGCGCCAGCAACTGCGGCAGCATCTGAACCTCAACTACTGACAGATACGCCTCACCCTGCAGCGCGTGCTGTACCGCTTGGTCGGGCTTGCCAGACTCACGAACGACCACTGACAAGCTCCGCCCGGCTCGCGCGCCGATCTCTGAGGCGACCGCCGGCTTGCCCTTGCCCTCGCGCACCGCCGTGCTCGTCACCCATGCCTCGTTCGTCCGGTCCAGCGCGAGGAACGCGACGGTCTGGGTGTCAATGGGCAGCAGGCCGGCGGGCTCACGACGAAGCACCCGCCCCTTGATTGTCACCAGCAGGCCCTGGGGGTCATCACGCGTCAGCGATCCCCCGGGCTCGCCCGTGGCGGCCGTCAGATCGCTGCGCCGCCCGCGCTTGAAGCTCACCGAGCGATAGCCGACCTCCTGCGCGCCGCCGCCGGTATGCAGGCGGAAGAAACGGGTCTCGGCCGGCATCGCCGCCGTCAGCGTCTCGGCGCTCAGGGTCTGGATGAACTCAGTCCCTGCGATCAGCGCGGCGCGTCGCTCGGCCATGATCTGCTGGGGGTCTTCCAGCTTGAGCGTGGCGATCGACAGCTCGTACGCCGCCCGGGCGGTCTCAAACGCCTCGCGCGAGCTGGTCAGCTCAAAGATCACAAACTGCGTTGCCAAGGGCTTAAAGACCGTGTAGCCCTTCATGCTTGCCCCGGCCGTGGGCGCACTGGCCTTGGCGTTCTGTGCCGGGACCAAGAAGTACAGCCGAGCGCCGGCGCTGGTCGAGCCCGGCACCCGCAGGCCACCTTCACGATGAACAAGCTGGACGGCGGTGTGGGTCATCTGCCCGGTCCTTGGGTCGAGCAGAGGCCGCAGCGCCATCGCCTGCTCCATAATGATCTTGGCAGTATCGAAGATCGTCGCCTCGGCGGACTTGGTCGTGCGAACCTGCACGCTCATGGTCCACGACCGATCCTCGGCCGCGACCTCGTAGCCCAGGCCCTCACCCCCGAAGCTGGTCTGCGTCAGGCGGGTTCCTTCAGGAAGAGCCATGCTCAGGCCGATCGATTCAATTCTCAGTAGCGCGTCGGTCAGCTTCGTAACTATTTGCGCGGGTGGAAGACGAGGCCCGTCTGACCAATCACTGGGCAGCGCACCACCACCGGTGGTGGGTTCGGACGTTGCAGGGACGACCGGCTGATTACTCGGTATTTCACCCGATGGCGGACTGCGCGTCGGCACGTTCCGGGGCACGACAATCGGCTGAGCGACCGCGGCGGAAGTCAACAAGATGGCCAACAGCAGAAGGGAGCGACGCGCGGGGTGATTGGAGGCGGGGCGGGGCATGGACAATAGTATCGGGCCTAAGCCATATGCAGGGCCAAGACCTAGGCCGCCAGCGAGGCGAGTTCGGCCGCCGGCGGCAACAGTTGGCGGGGAGGATGGGTAAAACTCATGCGGGAGGTTGACTTTGCGGGGGATCGCGCCAACGCTTCCCTTCCCCACTTCAACGGCAGGCGTGCACGCGCACCTTGTCGGACCAGCGGGGGTTTGGGCGGGTGGGCCTTCCGGGGTAGTGCCGGGGGGTACGAAGGTCAGATCACGATCGGACCAACCAGCCATGCGTGTGACGGCCCCTGAGAGCGACGGGGCGACACGGGTGGCACTGAAAGTGGAAAGCAGCGCATGACAGGCGGCAAGATTCGCATTCGGATGGAAGCCTACGACCACGTGGCCCTTGACGCTTCCGCGAAGGAAATCGTCGACAATGCCAAGCGTACCAACGCCAAGGTTGCGGGCCCGATCCCGCTGCCGACGCGGATCGAGCGGTACACGGTCCTGCGCAGCCCGTTCATCGACAAGAAGAGCCGCGAGCAGTTCGAGATCCGCACGTACAAGCGGATCATCGACATCATCGACCCGAACGCCCGGACCGTCGAGGCGTTGAATCGGCTGGTGGTACCAGCGGGCGTATTCATCAAGATTAAGGCCTGATAGGCCTCTCGGTTAGAGCCGGGTTCGATTCAAGAGTAGTAGTTTCAAGGTAATGGTTTCAAGAGTGTAAGACCTGTTTGTGGCCTGATCCCGACCGACCCTCAGGCACAACGACAAGCAAGGACGAGAACGTATGGCACTGATGATGTTGGGCACCAAGTTGGGCATGACTCGCACCTACACCCCCGAGGGTGTCAGCGTGCCGGTGACTGTCATTGCTCTGGGCCCCTGCGTTGTCACCCAGGTGCGGACCAAGGCCAAGGACGGGTACACGGCGATTCAGCTCGGCTACGGCGAGGCGAAGGCCAGCCGCTCGACGATCCCGGTCATCCAGCACGACGCCAAGGCCGGCACGACCCCCAAGCGTTACCACCGTGAGTTCCGCGTTGCCGAGGGCGACGAGGCCAAGTTTGCCGCGGGCCAGACGCTGACGGTGAAGGACTTTGAAGGCACCAAGTACGTGGACGTGACTGGCACCTCCAAGGGCAAGGGCTTCCAGGGCGTTATGAAGCGCCACCACTTTAAGGGCATGTTCGCCAGCCACGGCACCGAACGTAAGCACCGCAGCCCGGGCTCGATCAGCTCGCTGTGCTCGAACCGCGGCTACGGCGGCGGTCTGAAGAAGGGCAAGCGCATGCCTGGGCGGATGGGCAACGAGCGGACCACGTGCCGCAGCCTTGATGTGATCGGGATGGACGTCGAGAAGGGCGTTATGCTGGTCAAGGGTGGGGTTCCGGGCGCTGCGCGTGGGATGGTGATGATCCGAGTGGCCACGCGTCTGTACAAGAGCAAGGCCAAGAAGCTGCTCGCAAAGAAGTGATCAATCGCCGCCGGTGTGTGCCGGCGACGTTGTTGTAGTTGGACCAAGTTTTGGTAGTTTCGAGTGAATCGTCGGTGGCGTGAGTAAGCCACCGGCGAGCCTGGCAGGGTCGGAAGACAACCACCAGGCGACAACAAACAGTGGCCTTGCCCGAACTCACGGGCAGGGCAGATGCCAAGTCCGAACCCCGAGCCCCGTCACGCTGCCCAGGCAGCTAGCGAAGGCCGCGGAGAGGGCAAGGCCCGGCCGGGCGTTGATCGCTGGAGAGTTCCAGCGTGAGAGCCGGCGGGTGCAGGTGTCCGACGAAGGAAGACTTATGCAAGTCCCCGTCTTGAACATGAGCGGCTCCGAGGTCGGGACGATCTCCATCGACGAGCAGACCCTCGGCGGCGTGATCAACTACGCGTTGATCAAGCAGGCCTATGTGCGCTACCACGCGAACCTGCGGCAGGGCTCTTCACGCACGAAGAACCGGCACCAGGTTGAGGGCACGACCAAGAAGATGTACAAGCAGAAGGGCACCGGCAACGCCCGTCACGGCGACAAGAAGGTGCCGCAGTTCAAGGGTGGCGGCCACGCGCACAGCAAGAAGCGGACGCGCGAGGACTACCGCCTGGACATGCCCAAGAAGATGCGCCGCAAGGCCAACCGAAACGCGCTGCTGGCCAAGCTGGTCGACGGCGAGGTGAAGGTGATCGACAAGCTTTCGATGGCGGCGCCCAAGACCAACGCGTTTGCCGACTTCCTCTCGGCCATCAAGGTCGACAAGACCGCGCTGCTGGCGCTCTCCTCGAGCGAAGAGAACACGCGTCTGGCGGCCCGCAACCTTGAGGGCGTCGAGATGTGCAAGGCCGAGAGCCTCAACTGCTTCGAGATGCTCAACAGCCACTACCTGATCATCGGGCAGGCCGAGCTCGAGGCGTGGCTGTCCGGCCCATCGTCACAGACTGGGAAGATCGCCAAGGTCGCGCCTCTGGGCGCGTCCAAGGCCGAGCCGGTCTCGCACGAGGGCGGGGTTGACCGCAAGGCCGAGCGTGCCAAGGCGCGCCGCGAGGAGGCCGCCGCGGCCCCGAAGAAGGACAAGTCCGCGAAGACCAAGTCCGCGAAGAACAAGTCTGCGAAGGCCATGGGCGTGAAGGCCTTGGCCCCCGCGGCGACGAAGGGGAGCGAGTAACCCATGGACCTTACTTACGTGATCAAGCGCCCGGTGCTGACCGAGAAGGCGACGGGCGAGAGCAGCGAGCTGGGCCGCTACCAGTTCGTGGTTGACCGCACGGCCAGCAAGGACGACATCAAGGCCGCGGTTGAGAAGCTGTACAAGGTGAGCGTGATCAAAGTGAACACGATGGTTCATAAGGCCCGTATCCGCCCGACGAAGTTCGGAATCATCGGCGGCGCGCTGACCAAGAAGGCGATTGTCAAGCTCAAGGACGGCGACAAGATCGAGCTGTTCTGAGCCGCCTGTTAAGCGCCGCTAACGGCGGGGTGGTTTGAGTGGACTGGGTTGACAGGACTGAGTTGACAGGACTGAGTTGACAGGACTGGGTTGACAAGACTGAGTGGACAGGACTGTGCGTCTTGGGGCAACGTGTTTGGCGAGTTTCCGCGGGTTCTGACCGCGAGCAAGTGTGAGTGACCTATGCCGATCCGGATTTACGATAAGACCAGCGCCGGGCGCCGCTTCAGCTCGGTGAACCTGAATACTGAGGTCACGAAGTTTGAGCCGGAAAAGAGCCTGCTGCGTCCGAAGCCCAAGAAGGGCGGGCGTAACCACAGCGGCAAGACAACGATGCGCGGGCGCGGCGGTGGTGCCAAGCAGCGCTACCGCGTGATCGACTTCCGCCGTCTTGATCGCGACGGGATTGAGGCCACGGTGGTCGGCATCGAGTACGATCCCAACCGCACGGCCCACATCGCGCTGCTGCAATACACTGACGGCGTCAAGCGCTACATTCTTGCCCCGATGGGACTGCAAGCGGGCGTGAAGCTCATCAGCAACGGTGACGCGGCGGTTGAGCCAAAGGTCGGCAACTCGATGCCGCTGAAGTTCATCCCCACCGGTCTTTCGGTGCACTGCGTCGAGCTGACTGCTGGCAAGGGCGGGCAGATCTGCCGCAGCGCCGGCATGTACGCTCGCCTGAGCAACAGAGAAGGCAAGTACGCCACGCTGGTCTTCCCCTCGGGCGAGCAGCGGATGGTGAGCATTGAGTGCCGTGCGACCATCGGCGAGGTCGGCAACGCCGATCAGCAGAACGTTCGTTGGGGCAAGGCCGGCCGCATGCGTCACCTCGGGCGTCGCCCGATCACGCGTGGCGTGGCCAAGAGCCACAACGCCCACCCGCTGGGTGGTGGCTCGGGTCGCAGCAAGGGTAACCGTCCGCCGTGCTCGCCAACTGGCGTGCTGGCGAAGGGTGGCCGGACGCGGAACGCACGGAAGGCCAGCAGCAAGCTGATCATCCGTCGGCGAATGAGCCAGCGTTACGGTCAAGTGAAGTGATAGTTGGTAGAGGTTGGTCTGGTTGGAACGGTGAAGTGACGAGAGCAGGGTTGATGTCGGTCAGCGCATCGGGAAGCACACCATGAGCCGCAGTCTGAAGAAGGGTCCGTATGTTGACGAGCGTCTGTACCGGCGCGTGGAGCGTCTGAACCAGACGCAGAAGCGTGAGCCGCTTAAGACGTGGCGTCGCGCGTGCACGATCGTGCCCGAGTTTGTGGGGCACACGTTCAAGGTGCATAACGGCCGCGCGTTCATCGATGTGTTCGTGACCGAGGACATGGTGGGCCACAAGCTGGGCGAGTTTAGCCCAACACGCACGTTCAAGGGCCACACCAACAAGAAGGAAGGCATCGCCGAGGGCTCGAAAGCCTCGTCGTCCGGCCCGAAGAAGTGATCGAAAGCAGCGTTGCCGGCGTCAGGGCCCTGAGCCTGCCGCGAAGGTCGAGGACGGTACGAAACTTTTCCCGCATGGGCCTGTGGCCTGGGCGGGCCCAGATGAGGATGACCCCGTGCGGATCGAATCCAAGCGATTTAAGAAGCTCGTTCAAGCCCGCGGCATGACCGTCGAGCAGCTCGCCTCGGTGGTCGCTCGCCCGGGCTTGAAGGGGCGCGACAACCGTGACGCGGTCTCGGCGGTTGGCAACTGGATGGCCGGTCGCGACCAGCCCAAGTGCAAGCCGGGCGACATCCGCAAGCTGGCCGGCGCGCTGGGCGTTGAGCTTCATCAGATCGTCAAGTTCCAGGCCGACTTCTTCTTCCACCGCGGCAGCCCACGCAAGGTCGGGCTCATCGTGGACATGATCCGTGGCAAGAAGTACGAGACGGCCCTGAACCTAGTGACGTTTACTCCGCGCCGTGCGGCGGTGGACGTCCGGACCGCGCTGCAGGCGGCACTGGCTGACGCGGAGGCCGCCAATGCGGACCTCTCCAAGCTGGTGGTCGTCGAGAGCTCGGCCGACGACGGCCCGCGGATGAAGCGGTTCCAGCCCAAGGACCGTGGGCGCGCCCACCGCATCCTTAAGCGGATGACGCATATCAAGGTTTCGCTCGTGCAGAAAGACTAAGTCGGGCCCGGCGGCGGGCAAGCGTGAATCAAGTGGGATCGGTTCGGGATCGAAAGTTTGGACCGGGCGGCGTACACCGCGGCCCGAGTCGGCAAGATTGAAGAAGAGCAACCATGGGACAGAAGACCCATCCATACGGACTGCGAGTTGGCGTAACTGAGCCCCACAAGAGCCGCTGGTACGCGCCCAAGGCGTTGTACGGCGAGCTGCTGGTGGAGGACTATAAGATTCGCGAGTTCATCGACAAGCGCCTCAACCGCAAGCCGCCGTACGCGGCGGTGGCAGGCGTTGACATCGAGCGGACGCGCGAGGAGCTGAAGGTGATCATCAGCTCGGCGCGCCCGGGCCTGGTCATCGGCCCCAAGGGTGCCGAGGTCGAGCGACTGACCGAAGAGTTGCAGTACATGACCGGGCGCAAGGTTGGGATCTCGATCATGGAGATCAAGAACCCGGACCTCAACTCAGTCTTGGCGGCCGAGGCCGTTGCTGAACAGCTCCGCAAGCGCGTGGCCTTCCGCCGTGCGGTCAAGATGAAGTGCGAGCAGGTCATGATGGCGGGCGCCAAGGGCGTCTGGATCGTGGTCAGCGGCCGCCTGGGTGGGGCCGAGATGAGCCGCGTGCTGAAGATGCGTCTGGGCTCGCTGCCGCTGACGACGCTGCAGGCCGAGATCGACTACGGCACGGCTGAGGCGCACATGAGCTACGGGGCCATCGGCGTGAAGTGCTGGATCTTCAAGGGTTACTACACCAAGCAGGCCGAGGTCGGCGTGCCCGATTCGGTCGGGACGCGCCTGAAGGGCCGCGGGCGTCGCTGATGCGGCGGCCCGAGAGCGGGCCCCGGTTTGCTGACGCTGCGTGATTGCGGGTGGCTAGGAGCCGGTCGTTGAGAGTGGTTGGGTTGCTGGTGGTTCGAACAGTCATGAGCCGGCCGCGTGCGGGTCGGAAAGTTTGCTGGAGTGTGATGTATGGCCCTGATGCCCAAACGAGTGAAGTTCCGCAAAGAGTTCCGGCGTGTCCGGGACCGCAAGGCCACCAAGGGCAACTACGTTGCCTTCGGTGACTACGGGCTCCAGGCGCTCGAGGGCTGCTGGCTGCCCGGCAAGGTCGTCGAGACCGGCCGTATCGCCAGCATGCACCTGCTGAAGCGCGAAGGCAAGCTGTTCATCCGTGTCTTCCCGGACAAGCCCATCAGCAAGAAGCCGCTGGAGACGCGAATGGGCACCGGCAAGGCTGACGTGGATTACTGGGCGTGCCGGATCAAGCCGGGCACGATCCTGTTCGAGCTGGCGGGCGTGACGGAGATGACGGCCCGGGCCGCGTTCTCTCGCGTGGCGATGAAGATGCCCGTGCGGTGCCGGATGGTGACTCGCCGCGTGGCGGTCTGATTTGGCCGGCGTCAGTGCGGGGTTGGTTTGAGTTTCGGACTGTGTGAGGATCGCGATTGGCAGTGAACATCGGCCGGTGAAGCCCGGCACGCAGAAAAGACACTCGCCCGGCACATGGGCGCGACTGAGGACAACGATCATGACCGGCGCAGAAGTTCGCAAGCTGAACACCGACGTGCTCAAGAGCAATCTGAAGGAGGCTCGCATCGAGCTGTTCAACCTTCGGATGAAGGCTTCGACCGAGAAGGTTGAGGACAACAGCACCTTCGGCAAGTCGCGCAAGCAGGTTGCGCGGCTGCTGACTGAGGTGAATGCCCGCCGTCACGCCGAGGCCGCCAAGAAGGCCTGAGTAGGAAGGCCTGACGTGTGAAACCGGCCAGTGCGACACGAGAATGTCGCGGGTGGGGCCGAGATGGACGATGACCCCGCGTGACGTTGCCGAGCGAGGCACGCACGCAGAACCCGCCGACGCAGCAAGCGTCGGTACGACGGAAGCAGACGAGACCCACCATGGCCAAGGGCACGACCAGCACGAGCAAGACCGCCGCCGCCACGCAGACCTCCGGGTCCAAGGGCGAACTGGTGGCGAAGAAGATCGCGACCCGCACTGGCATCGTGCAGAGCGATGTGCGCGACAAGACGCGCCGCGTGGCGGTCGAGAACCTCTCGACGCACCCGAAGTACGGCAAGATCCTGCGTTCGCGCACGGTCTTGCATGTGCACGATGAGAAGAACCTGGCCAAGCTGGGCGACCTGGTTGAGATCAGCGCCTGTCGCCCGGTCAGCAAGAGCAAGCGTTGGAAGCTCTCCAAGGTGATCCAGCGCGAGGTCGGCCTTGAGTTCACGGGCCTCGAGACGCCGGTGACCAAGGCCTGAGTAAGCCTTGCAAAGACCCACCCGCCGGGCTTGATTGGGCGGGTCGTGAGGGTTGAGGTTTGAAGTGTCGCGGTTTGAAGTGTTGAGATTGGAAGCGTTGAGTTGGGACGGGTTTGAACGAACGGTGGCTTTGAGAATCGACTGAAATTCGACTCCGGCAAGGGCCGGTTAAGAGCGCGAGACCGACATGCTACAGCAGGAAACCAGGTGTGAAGTTGCGGACAACAGCGGGGCGAAGATCGCCTACGTGATCCGCGTGTACGGCGGGTCGACCGCGAGCGGCAAGTTCACCCGTCGCACGGCGACGGTGGGCGATCGCGTCTTCGTGTCGATCAAAAAGGCGCTCCCGGGCGGCGAGGTCAAGCCGGGCGACAAGGCCAAGGCCGTGGTCGTTCGCTGCACCAAGGCGACGCGCCGCGCCGACGGCTCGTACGTCAAGTTCGATAGCAACGCGGTCGTTCTGATCCAGGACGATGGCAACCCCAAGGGTACCCGCATCTTCGGGCCCGTCGCCCGTGAGCTGCGTGATAAGAACTACATGAAGATCGTTTCGCTCGCTCCGGAGGTGATCTGAATTATGTCCAGCAGCCACGTTCGCAAGGGTGATCTCGTCGTCGTGACCAGCGGCGACAACAAGGGCCGGTCCGGCGAGATCGTCCGGGTCATCCCAAAGCACAGCCACGTTATCGTCAAGGGCGTGAACATGGTCACGCGGAGCATCAAGCCCACCAAGGCCCAGCCCCAGGGCGGTCAGGTGACGCGCGAGGCCCCGATGCACATGAGCAAAGTCTCGCCGATGGTTGACGGCAAGGCCACCCGCGTCCGCTTCACCACCAAGGCTGACGGAACCAAGGTTCGCGTTGCGGCCCGCGGTGGCAAGGAGCTGAGCGTGGTCCGCAAGGGCAAGGCCGACGGTGCCGCCAAGCCCGCCGCCAAGCCCGCGAACAAGCCCGCGAACAAGGCCGCAGACAAGGCTCCGAGCAAGCCCGCCGATATGGCTTCGAGCAAGCCCGAATCCAAGGCCTCGTCAAAGACGTCCAAGGCCAAGTAACACTCTAGTCTCGCCCCCTCCGTCTCGCCCCCTCCGTCCCGCCCCCACCGTTTCGTCTCTTGAAACTCGCCTCTTGAACTGAGCAGAACCATGGCCGAGAAGGAATCCAAGCAGCCCGCCGCCAAACCCGCGTCCGCCGAGGGTGGTAAGCCCAAGGGCGATGCCAAGGTCGAGGGCCAAAGGCGCAAGGGCGCGAGCAGCTCCGTGAAGGTCGTCGACGGCGCGTACAAGGCCGAGGGCGATCGCAGCGAGCCCCGCCTGCAGTCGCGGTTTAAGTCGCATGTCCGCAAGGTGCTTGCCGACAAGCACGGCATGGCGAACCCGATGCTCCAGCCCAAGCTGGAGAAGATCGTCATCAACATCAACCTCGGGCGTCACATCGAGGGGACCAAGATCCCCGCCGACAAGCGCCAGACCGTGCTCGACACGATCATGAAGGTCACCGGTCAGAAGGGCGTGGTCCTGAAGGCCAAGAAGAGCGTCTCGAACTTCAAGGTTCGTGAGGGCCTGGAGACCGCGGCGATGGTCACGCTCCGGCGCGACCGCATGTGGCACTTTCTTGACCGCCTGATCAACCTGGCATGCCCGCGTATCAAGGACTTCCGCGGCCTGAACGACGCGGCCTTCGACAAGCAGGGCAACTACGCCATCGGCCTGACCGAGCAGGGCGTCTTCCCCGAGATCAATATGGCCGACGTGACCTTCACGCACGGAATGAACATCAACTTCTGCTTCCGCAACAGCTCGCCCGAACTCTCCAAGGCCGTCCTCGGCGAGCTGGGTATGCCCTTCCGCAAGCCTGAGGACGCGCCCAAGCGTCGCTCAAGCTGAAGCCATAGCGCCCCTACCCCAAACCGTCCAGCGCACATCACCACGATCCCTCACGACCGACCCCCGACTAGACCGAGACTCGAACAGGACTTGAGACATGGCAACCAAGGCTCAGACGGCCAAGTCACAGCGCCCCCCGAAGTTCAGCTCGCGCATCGTGCGCCGCTGCCAGATCACGGGCCGCAGCAAGGGCGTCTATCGCAAGTTCCGCATCTCCCGCATCATGCTCCGCAAGCTCGCGCTTGAGGGCAAGATCCCCGGCATGCGCAAGGCCTCGTGGTAAGCAACCACGCCTACTGATGGATCCCCAGTTGGACCCATCACGGCAACGAATCAACGACGAGCAAGAGACTATTTCTAGAACAGTCCCTGACAAGACCACGAATCGACAGGCACGGCCGGCACCAACCATTCCCGCGGCCCGACCAGCGAAAGAGAAGAACGAATGTCCGTCATCGACCCGATCGCCGACATGTTGACCCGCATCCGCAACGCCCTTATCAACAAGGCCAAGAGCGTTGACGTGCTCAACTCCGGCGTCTGCCGGGGCATCGCGCAGGTGCTCAAGGACGAGGGCTACATCGATAGCTTTGACGTCGCCGAGGACGGCCGTCAGGGCAAGATCAAGGTCAAGCTCAAGTACGGCCCGCGCGGCGAGCGACTGATGACCAGCCTTCGCCGTCAGAGCAAGCCCGGCCGCCGCGTTTACTCCCGCGTTGAAGAGCTGCCCCGCCCCGTCCAGGGCCTGGGCATCGCCGTGGTCAGCACCTCGCGCGGCGTGATGAGCGACCGCAAGGCCCGCGTCGAGCGCGTCGGAGGCGAGCTGCTCTGCATCATCGAGTGATCGAGCAGCGGTCGGTTTGATTGTCCACCCTGCCGCCAGCCCAAGCGGGCCGTCGGCGTGCGAAGAAGAGCCCCGTTCCTGGCGACTTACAGACCCCAGCAGCTTTCCGAGGTACGAACCCATGTCCCGCATCGGCGCTAAGCCCATCACCATTCCCGCGAACGTCAAGGTCGTGATCAAGGACCACGTGGTCGAGGTCACCGGCCCGCTCGGGACCCTCAAGGTCCCCTTCAAGGTTGAGGTGCTGGTCACCCACGTCGAGAGCGAGAAGGCCATCAAGGTTGCGATCGACGCCGCCAAGCACGGCGAGGACCGCTTCATCCGCGCGATGTGGGGCACGACCCGCGCGCTGATCGCCAGCGCCGTTCTGGGCGTGACTACGGGCTACGAGAAGACCATGGAGGTTGTCGGCGTCGGCTGGCAGGCCAGCGTCATGGGCGACAAGCTCAAGCTCATCGTCGGGTTCGCAAACCCCATCATGCTCGAGATCCCCAAGGGCGTCAAGGTCACCGTCGAGAAGCAGTTTGTCAAGGTCGCCGGGCCGGACAAGCAGGCCGTCGGCATGTTCGCCAGCAACATGCGGGCCTCCCGCAAGCCCGAGCCGTACAACGGCAAGGGCGTCAAGTACACCACCGAGGTCATCAAGAAGAAGGCCGGCAAGGCGTTCGGCTCGGCCTAAGGCTCGGCTTCACCCGCGGCTTGCCCGCATCGGTTCATTCGCGGGCCCGGCCCGTTACGCAGAGATTCAGACGTCAACGCTTCCAGATTTCACCCCTCCAGACCCACAGGCCGCAGGCCGCAACCGGCCTCGACTCAAGACCGCACCTAAAGCACGCTCAAGAGCTCTTTCGAGATTCACCCATGGACAAGGCCAAGCACAAAGTCACGCGTCGCACCCGCCGGCACATCGGCATCCGCAAGCGCGTCATGGGCGCGCCCGGCAAGCTTCGCCTGAGCGTTTACAAGTCCCTCAACCACATGTACGCCCAGATCATCGACGATCTGGCCGGAAAGACTATCTGCGCCGCCAGCACTCAAGATGACGAGCTCAAGCTCGCCAAGACCGGCAACAGCGAGGCCGCGGCCGCCGTCGGCGCCCTGCTGGGCAAGCGGGCCAAGGCCGCCAAGGTTGAGGCCGTCGCGTTCGACCGCGGCGGGTTCAAGTACCACGGCCGCGTCAAGGCCCTGGCCGATGCGGCCCGCAAGGAAGGCCTGAAGTTCTAACCCCCGGCTGCCTCTCGGCAACCTGCACCACCAGCCTCAGACCCCGGCACCAGCACTCAGCACAGCAAGGCACCACCGCGACCGATTGATCGAGCCGCGACCGCAAGGCGAACCCAATGCCCGAGATTCTCGACGAAAAACAGTCCATCGAGTCCACGACCATCGGGGTCTACCGCACGTCCGCAACGGTCAAGGGCGGTCGTCGCTTCAGCTTCGGCGGCCTGGTCGTCGTTGGCGACCGCAACGGGCGTGTCGGCTACGGCTACGCCAAGGGCAACGAGGTGCCCCAGGCCGTGCAGAAGGCCCAGAAGTACGGGCAGCGCGCGATGGTCAACGTCTCGCGCGTTGGCACCACTATCCACCACGAAGTCGAGGGTTCCTTTGGGGCAAGCAAGGTCCGTCTGATCCCCGCCGCCCCCGGTACCGGCGTCGTCGCGGGCACCGTCGTCCGCGCGGTGCTTGAGCTCGCGGGCATCCGTGACTGCCTTACCAAGTGCTACGGCAGCACCAACCCTGAAAACATCCTCAAGGCCACCATGGTCGCCCTTCAGGCCGTCCGCCCCCCCAGCCTCGTCAAAGAGCTGCGCGGGCTGGACCTGGGCGTGACGATCATCGAAGAGAAGATCGAAAAGGGCAAGGCCTTCATGCCCATGATCAAGTCCGGCGATAAGCACGCCAAGGGCCCCGTCAACACCCTGGGCTCCGAGCGTCGAGGCCGCGGCGGCCCGCGCAGCCGGCGTGATCGTCAGGCCGAGCGGACCAGCGGCGACGCCCCCGCACCCCTCGCGGCACCTTCTGCCGCACCCAAGGCTTGATCCTTGCTTGAACCACGCGGTGCCGACGGCACCGAAGTCGAACCCGCCCGAGATTAAGACCACGCCTTCACGCCCGCACACGCCGGGTCCCTGGGCACCATCGAAGACACGCCAGCATCTCACGCGTCGGGCCCAGAGCGCCAGACGCAGACTCGAAGGACGAACCAGCAATGATGATCCACGACATCACCGTCAAGGCCGGCCGCTACAAGAAGCGCCTGCGCGTCGGTCGCGGCGAGGGTGGCGGCCGCGGCAAGCAGTCGGGCCGCGGTAACAAGGGCGCAGGCTCGCGCTCGGGCACCACACGCCGCGCGGCGTTCGAGGGTGGCCAGATGCCGCTGTTCCGCCGCATCCGCAAGTACGGCTTCAGCAACGCCAAGTTCCGCACCGAGTTCTGGACCGTCAACCTCGGTCAGATCGTCGCGCTCCCTGGGTTTAAGAACGGCGGAATCGTCAATATCGAGTCCCTCATCAAGGTTGGCCTCCTGCGTGACGCCTCGCGCCCGCTAAAGGTTCTCGGCGGTCTCGATAAGGGCGCCAAGATCACCGCCAAGCTCAACATCACCGCCAACCGCGTCAGCGAGTCGGTCCGCAAGATGGTCGTTGATGCTGGCGGCTCGGTCACTGAGACCGGCACTCGCAAGGACATGACCCGCGGCATCGATCGCAACAGCACCGAGCGGTCTGCGACCAACCTGACCAAGAAGGCCAAGCGCCGCTCAGACGCCGCCAAGAAGGAAGTTGACATGGCCGCCAAGAGCAAGACGCTCGCCGCCGCCAAGGCCGACAAGAGCGCAGCCAAGGCCGACAAGAGCGCTGATAAGGGTGCAGCCAAGCCTGAAGGCAAGCCCGCCGCCAAGGGTGAGGGCAAGTCCGCCGAGACCAAGGCCCCCAAGGGCGAGGGCGAGGGCAAGTCCGAGGGCAAGTCCGAGGGCAAGGGCAAGCCGAAGGCCTGATCTTCCGGCCGCATACATCACGCTGATTCCACTCGCAGGCCCCGCTCACCACGGGGCCTGTTGCTAGAGCTCCCCGCGTCACTTCCCCAACCTCGCGCGAGACCGATCCGCCCAGCACCCGACACGCGCAGCGCATCGGTCTTCTCGACTTGAACTGGCGCGCGGGGCGACCTTTTCAGCGGCTGAGCCTACCATGCCCGCTGACCGCGCGGCCGTTTGCCGCGAAGCCCTCAGCCCCCGTTGATCGGGCCGTATTCGGTGCCACGCCGCCTCTGAGCGGCATGCTTGGGTGCTTGGACTGCGAGAACTCTCCGTATGCTGAACGCGATCGCCAACGTCTTCAAGATTGCCGAGCTTCGCAGCAAGGTGCTCTTCACCCTGGGCATGCTGGTGGTCTTCCGCATCGGGCACTGGATCCCGATCCCCGGCGTCGATGCCGAGAAGATGGCAGAGAGCTTCGCCCGCGCCGCCGCCGATACCGACTCGGTCTTCGGGCGTTTGGCCTCGACTGTCGCGATGTTCAGCGGCGGCACCATCAGCCACTCGACAATCTTCGGCCTCGGCGTGATGCCCTACATCACCGCAAGCATCGTCTTTCAGCTCTTGATGGCCGTCTGGCCGCGCCTGAAAAAGATCCAGGAAGACGGGCCGACCGGCCGCCAGAAGATTCAGGAGTGGACCCGCTACTTCACGCTCTTCCTCTGCGTGGTTCAGGGCATCGGCTGGCTGCAATACATCAACAATGAGCGGCTCATCTACCCCCAGTGGTCCGCACAGCCGGCCTGGTGGGTCATGGCCGTGCTCTGCCTCACCGCTGGCACCTGCTTCCTCATGTGGGCCGGTGAACAGATCGATAAGCACGGCATCGGCAACGGCATCTCGATGATCATCGCCGCCGGCATCCTCTCGCAGATGCCCGGCGCGATCACATGGGTCGTCACCAACTACGCGCCGGGCCAAGACGGCAAGATCGGCCCTGTCGCCGTCGCGCTGCTGCTCTCAGGCTTCGCCGTCGTCGTCGCCGGCTCGGTGCTACTGACCATCGCGCAGCGCCGCATCCCGGTCCAGCTCGCGAAGCACTCACGCGGCGCCCCGGGCGCCACGCCCCCAGGCGGTGGCGATGGCGGCGGTGGGGGAGGCGGCGGTGGTGGGCGCGCCGCGATGGAGGGCCAGCGGTCGTTCCTCCCGCTGCGTGTCAATCACTCGGGCGTCATGCCGGTGATCTTTGCCACCAGCCTCATGATCTTCCCGGCGATCCTCTTTGGCATGATCGCCAACGCCGCCGGCGCACAGGGCGGTGCCAACGTCCTGCCCACGTGGCTGGGCTGGCTGGGGCCGACGGCCCAGTGGCTCACCGACAACTTCAGCATGGGCCACTTCCCGTACATCATCGGCGAGGTCGCGCTGATCTACTTCTTCAGCTACTTCTGGATCACCGTCCAGTTCAACCCTGAGGAAATGTCCAAGCACCTGCGCGATACCGGCAGCTTCATCCCCGGCATCCGCCCCGGCCCACGCACGGCCGAGTACCTCGAAGCCGTCATGAGCCGCATCACCTACGTCGGCGCGGCGTTCCTGGCCGCCATCGCCATCTTGCCCATGATCGTCTCGAACCAGTTTGGCGTGCCGTTCAACGTCGCGCAGTTCCTCGGCGGCACCGGCCTGCTCATCGTCGTCTCGGTCGTGCTTGACTTCATGCAGCGCGTCGAGGCCAACTTGCTGATGCGGAACTACCAGGGCTTCCTGGGTGCTGGGGGCGACAAGGGTCCGCGTATCCGTGGCCGTACGGCCGTGCAGTAACCGCTCTCTTTCTCTTCCCCCAAACCTCAACCTCCCGGCCCGCTCTCGGGCACGGGCCGACTCCGCGGAACCAAAGAGCCCCTATGCCCAAGGAAGACGATAAACTCACGATGGAAGCCGAAGTGGTAGAGAGCCTGCCCAACGCGATGTTCCGCGTCAAGCTGCCCAACAACGTGCTCGTGCTCGGCTACGTCTCGGGCAAGATGCGGATGAACTACATCCGCATCCTCCCGGGCGACCGCGTCACCGTCGAGATGTCCCCCTACGACCTGACCAAGGCCCGCATCACGTTCCGCCACTGATTGCTCGCCGCGACTACCCGAGCTAGCCTGCGGCGGTCCGCGACTCGGCCCGCGGCCTCAACAATTGAACGCGCGCACGCCTCTGGGCTTGCCGCCCTACCGAGTTCCGAACGTAAATAGGCAGATTCAAGCGTCCGTCAGACCCCAGCCCCCGCGATTTTTCAAGCGCGGGTCACTGAGGGCGCTCGACTTTCGTTGACTGGGCGCTAGACTCGTGGCCCGGTGCGAATTGTTCGCACCGGCTTTGCGCGTTGCCGTCGCCTCGCACGCCGTGCGTTCGAGCGGCGACTCCACCGGTCTTGGGCCCCAAGCCCTAGCCCGGAGCCAATCAGAGGATGAGCCATGAAGGTTCGAGCTTCCGTCCGTAAGATGTGCAACAGTTGCCAGATCGTCCGCCGCAAGGGTAAGGTGCGGGTGATCTGCAAGACCGACCCCAAGCACAAGCAGGTCCAGGGCTAATCAGCCCGCTTCGGCCCGTACTGAATCGTTCGCCGTCCGCCACAGCCACGGGCCCCCGCCCGCGAAGAAACGGAAGATCAATATGCCGCGTATCGCTGGTATCGACATCCCCGAAAACAAGAAGATCTACTACGCCCTGCAGTACATCCACGGCATCGGCGCGAAGTTCGCCATGGACATCCTGCTCGAGGCCAAGGTTGATCCTGACCAGCGCGCCCGCGACGTGGACGATCAAGCCTCAGCCCGCATCAGCGGCATCATCGACGCGACCTACCTCGTCGAGGGTGCCCTCCGCCGCCAGGTCGGGCAGAACGTCCAGCGTCTGAAGGATATCAAGAGCTACCGCGGCGACCGTCATCGCAAGGGCCTGCCCACCCGTGGGCAGCGCACCCGCAGCAATAGCCGCACACGTAAGGGCAAGCGCAAGACTGTCGCAGGTAAGAAGGGCGTGAAGGGTTAAGAAGCCCGGCGGCCCCGCGGTCACGCTCTTCGGGCCGGCGGCTCTAGCCTCCCCCTTCCTACACCTTAGCTCCTCACTCGCGCATCTCAGTTCATCGGCAGCAGCAGAAAGAGATATCCATGGCCAAGAAGGTCAAAAAGGTCCGTAAGAACGTGGTTCGTGGCATCGCCCACATCCGCGCCAGCCAGAACAACACGATGGTTACCATCACCGACTCAAACGGTGAGGCTCTCTGCTGGGACAGCTCGGGCACCATGGGCTTTAAGGGCACCCGCAAGAGCACACCTTTCGCCGCCACCCGCGCGGGCGAAAGCTGCGGCAACAAGGCCCGCAAGATGGGCGTCACCGAGATCGAGGTTCGCATCAAGGGTGCCGGTGCCGGGCGCGAGTCCGCCTGCAACGGCTTGGCCGCCTCCGGCCTCCGCATCACCGCCGTTGAAGACCACACTCCCGTCCCGCACAACGGCTGCCGCCCCACCAAGCGCCGCCGCGTCTGATCGCTTTGTTTCATCATCACGCCGGCCCGGGCCACCGCCCGAGCCGACGCTTCAGCACCGCCGGAGAGCAGGCCCCGCCGTTTTTGACGGGCGGCAATGGGCCGACAGCCGGTCGGTTCAGGCCCGCGAGCACCGCGGCCCGCGCCAGGGGACGATCCCCGGGCCGGTCCGCACCAGGGTGCTCAGGCCAACGCAGGTCCCGTCAAAGCAGAGGTGTCTCTTATGCGGATCAAGTGGCGCGGGCTGGAGCTGCCCAGCAAGGTCGTCCCCGACCCCAAGTTCAAGTCCAGCACCTTCGGGCGCTTCATCGTTGAGCCCTTCGAGCAGGGCTTCGGTGTCACCGTGGGCAACTCGCTCCGGCGCGTGCTGCTCTCTTCGCTCCAGGGCGCGGCCCTGACCAGCATCAAGATCAAGGGCGTCACCCACGAGTTCAGCTCCATCCCCGGCGTCATGGAAGATGTCACCGACATCGTCCTGAACGTCAAGAGCCTCATCGTCCGCATGGAGGGCGACGAGCCCAAGACCATCAAGCTCGCCGCCCGCGGGCCCGGTGAGGTCACCGCCGAGATGATCGAGGCCGACTCCTCGGTCACCATTATCAACCGTGACGTGGTCATCGCCACCCTGACCGACCGCGTCGACTTCGAGATGGAGCTGCGCGTCGAGAAGGGCCGCGGCTACGTCCCCGCCAACGAGCGCTACAACGCCGAGGCGGACCAGGAGATCGGGCTCATCCCGCTCGACTCGGCCTTCAGCCCCGTCCAACGCGTCCGCTACTCCATCGAAGAGACCCGCGTCGGCCAGAAGACCAACTACGACAAGCTCGTATTGGACATCTGGACCAACGGCACCGTCTCGCCCGACATGGCCCTGGTCGAGGCCGCCAAGATTCTCCGCAAGCACCTCAACGCCTTCGTGCAGTACTTCGAGCTCGGCGCCGCTCGCGTCAGCACCGAGGCCGCCGCCGCCGCCAGCGTTGACGAAGAGCTCATCCGCAAGCTCAACATGCCGATAAGCGAGCTGGACCTCTCCGTCCGCGCCAGCAACTGTCTTGAGTCGTTCAAGATCCAGACCGTCGCCGACCTGGCCACGCGCACCGAGAACGACTTGCTCAAGATCCGCTCCTTCGGCCGCACCAGCCTGCGTGAGGTCCAGAAGAAGCTCACTGATATCAACCTCACCCTTGGCATGCAGTTGCCCGAGGGCGTCCAGACCTCCGTGGGCGTCGGCACACCTGCCTAGTCGCCAACAGGTCTCCTGCCTCACGCCCTATGCCTTACGCCCTACGCCCTATGCATTGACAAGACACTGACCTCTAACAGCGCAAGCGGCAACACTGGCCGTAACGCTCGAAACACAGGGACCCTCCCATGCGTCACCGCAAGTCCGGCTCCAAGCTCGGCCGTACCACCAGCCACCGCACCGCGACGCTCCGCAACCTTGCGGCGTCGCTGTTCGAGCACGGCCAAATCGTCACGACCCTTCCTCGCGCCAAGGCCGTCCAGCCCATGGTTGAGAAGATCGTCACCAAGGCCAAGCTCGGCACCCTCCACGCACGCCGCCAAATCATCAGCACCATGGGCTGGGATCGCACGGCCTTCGAGTGGCTCTACCTCGCCAAGCAGGCCACCGATGACGAGAAGTTACAGGTCGCCGACCTGCGCGGCCGCGCCGAGAAGTTCTTCCCCGTCCCCGCCTCAGAGGGCGTCGAGCGCAACCGCTACGGCGAGCTGCGCAAGGCCCCCAAGCTCGTCAAGCACATCTTCGACCACGTCGCGCCCAAGTTCAAGGAACGCGCCGGCGGCTACACCCGCATCGTCAAGCTCGGCAAGCACCGCATCGGTGACGGCGGCGAGCTGGTCGTCCTGCAGTTCGTCGGCGCCGAGGCCGGCCCCGAGGTCGCCCCCACCAAGAGCAACCGTCGCCGAATCGCCGAACGCCGCACCGCCTTCGCCAAGAAGGTCGCCCCCGGCGCCAAGGTCTAAGGCTTCATCGCCGCCTCTTCGGTTACAGCTCCCTGACAACGTCCGATCTGTCGACCCGACCGCCCGATCATTGGGCGGTTTTTTTATCTCTTTGACCGTCAGTACCGAACCGCCATGCGACCAACAGCCTACTGTACGGTGGGTACGTTCACCTTACACTTTTATCGGGAGTTGAGCATGAAGAAGCTGTTCGCCGTCGCCGCTCTTGCCGCCTGTTGCGCTCTGGGCGCTTGCCAGAGCAGCCCCTCCGCTGAGGCCAAGACCATGAACGGCGAGGCTAAGACCTGCACCGAAGGCAAGGCCTGCGGCAGCGATGCAAAGTCCGGCTCATGTGGCGAGAAGGGCGAGGCCAAGTCCGGTTCCTGCGGCGAGGCCGGCGAGGCCAAGTCCTGCGGTGACAAGGGCGAGGCCAAGGCGGGCTGCTGCGGCGGTAGCGCCGAGGCCAAGGCCAGCAAGGAAGCCAGCGGCGGCAAGTGCTGCGGCTCCTGCCAGAAGTAATCGTTCTGCGTTGAACATTGATCGTTCTTCCGGCGCCGGCCTTAAGGTCGGCGTCGGTCGTTTTTGGCCCAGCGCTGCAACCTGTTGACCTAACCTTCGCCCCCATGAGCCACCCGCTCGATCAGCTGCAGGCCGACGCACTCGCAAAGCTCGCCCAGGTCAACAGCGCCGCGGGCCTCGAGGCCTGGCGAGTCGCCTATCTAGGCACCAAGGGCCAGCTCAAGGCCGCGATGGGCGGCATCAAGGACGTCGCCCCGGCTGACAAACCCGCCTTCGGCGCCAGGCTCAACGCCGTCTCCAAGCTTGTGCAAGAGGCCTACGACGCCGCGGCGCTGGCACACGGCGGTGCCTCCAAGTCCGTCGCCGGACCGCAGGTAGACGTCACCGAGCCCGGGCGGGTGTACGCCGAGTCGCTCGGGCGCGGGCACATTATCACCCGCGTGCGTGACGAGCTGGTCGAGGTCTTCGCCCGCATGGGCTTCGCCGTCGCGCAGGGGCCAGAGCTCGAGGACGACACGCACAACTTCATCAAGCTCAACATCCCCCCGCACCACCCAGCGCGCGAGCCGAGCGACAACTTCTACGTTGACGACCCCGCCAAAGCAACCCAGCCCCGAATGATGCGCAGCCAGACCAGCACCGTGCAGGTCCGCGTCATGGAGCAGCGCGTCGCCGCCGGCGGCGGGCAGCTCCGCGAGCCCATCAAGGTCGTCAGTCCTGGGCGCGTCTACCGCCCCGACGCCGTGGACGCCACGCACAGCTTCATGTTCCACCAGATCGAAGGCCTCTGCATCGATCGCCACGTCACGATGGTCGAGCTCAAGGCCACGTTGCTGCACTTCGCACGGGCCTACTTCGGGCCCGAGGCCGAGATCCGCCTGCGCCCAACCTTCTTCCCGTTCACCGAGCCCTCCGCCGAGCTTGACCTCAAGGTCCGCCTCCGCCCCGAGCAGCCCGTGCGCTGGATGGAGCTCGGCGGCTGCGGGATGGTCCACCCACGTGTGCTCGCCGCCAGCGGCATCGACCCCGAAGCGTGGTCTGGCTTCGCCTTCGGCTTCGGCATCGAACGCCTGGCCATGGGCAAGTACGCCATCCCCGACATCCGCATGCTCTTCGCCAACGACCTGCGGTTCCTCCGCCAGCTCTAAGCGTTGCCGCTCAGGTCCGCGCAGGCATGCCCAACACGCCGCCGGTCCTGCAGGTGCTCCGCTCAAGCGTTGTCTGCGAGTGCCCCCCGGGCGCCGAGGCCTTCGAGCCCATCAGCGATGCTTCCGCGTGCCGGAGCAGCTCGGGCGTGTCCACACTCAGCGTCGCGCTCGTGCACAGCAGCGTCGTCAGCGTGAACGGCCGCTTGAGCGAGTCACGAAGCCGCGGCAGCTCAACGCGCAACGCATCCGCGACCCCTTGGGCCGCCGCCGCGTGCGTTCGAGGCATCACGATGATGAACTGCTCGTCATTCAGCCGGGCACAAAAGTCGCCCGCCCGGGCGCACTCGCGCATTGTGCTGACCACCAGCGCCGTGACCAGCACGCCATGCTCACGCCCGCCCCCCTTCGCGCTCGTCAGCGGCCTCTCAATGTCGATCAGCAGCATCGCCGAGGGCGGCGTCGAACTGTCGCTCAGCCGCCCAGGATCGCTCATCGCCAAATACAGGTCCTCGCGGCTCAAAAGCTCGATGGCGTCCTGTGGCTCATCGTCTTCCACGCTCGTCTGGTGCGACCGCAGCCGCGCGGTCATCCACCCGAAGGTCGCAAACACCAACATTCGACCGGCACCGTTGAACGCCAGCACCGCCAGGCCGTCACGTTCCTTGAGCGACGGGTCCAGCACCTGGGCCATGAACCACATAAGCGCGGCCACGAACACGATCCCAACCCACGCCCGCCCCCGCAGCAGCCACGCCGCGAGCCCGATCGGCCCAAGATAGAGCGGCAGCACCGACAAGTCACGCTTGAGGCTCTGCCCGACCCACCAATCGAGCAAGCCCACCAGGCACAGCCCCAGCAGCGCGACGCCGACGACCACGATGGACCAGCGAGCTTGATATCTCATCGAAGAGCTTCCGCGTCAAGACGTTGCCCGGGCCGTCGGGCCTCTTCACCCGCGACCGAGGAGCCAAATATATCAGCGTTTGAAGGCAAGGCCGTCACCCGACAATCCATCCGTTCTTTATCTCACGCCGTCCCGCCGCTTGCAGAACGCAAAGCGGGCGATCCCAGCCCGATAATTGGTGTTGCAACTTGCGCACCGCTCATGGCGTCACAACTCCCCAAACCCTACGGCTTCACGCCCAGCACCGCGCTCCGCGCCTCGATCTCCGCCGTCAACGCGTCCACAAACCTCTCCAGCGGCATCGCGCCCGCGTCCTTCTCTACACCACGCACCCGCAGGCTGATCATGCCTTGCTCCGCGTCGCGCGGGCCGACAATCGCCATGTACGGGATCTTCATCTCCGCCGCCACCTTGATCTTGCCCTGCACGCGGTCGTTGCCGTCGTCCAGCGTCGCGCGCACGCCCTTGGCCTTCAGCGCCGCGACCACCTTCTGCGCGTACTCGTTGGTCTTCTCGCTGATCGGCAGCACCCGAACCTGCTCGGGGCTCAGCCACGTCGGGAACGCGCCCGCAAAGTGCTCGATCAGCACGCCCGTGAAACGCTCCATGCTGCCAAACGGCGCACGATGGATCATCACCGGCGTGTGCGGCTTGTTGTCCGCCCCCGTGTAGCTCAGGCCAAACCGCACCGGCAACTGATAGTCCACCTGCACCGTCCCAAGCTGCCACTCCCGACCGATCACGTCCTTGACCACAAAGTCGATCTTCGGCCCGTAAAACGCCGCCTCGCCCGGCTCCTCACTAAACGCCACGCCCAGGCTCTTTGCCGCGTTGCGACACGCGTTCTCCGCCTTGTCCCACGCCTCCGGCGCGCCGGTGTACTTCTTGCCGTCCGCGTTGCGCAGGCCCACGCGCACGCGATAGTTGTCCATCTTCAGCGTGCCCAGCACGATCTTGACCAAACTCAAGCAGCCGAGCACCTCCTGCGCAACCTGATCTTCCGTGCAGAACAGGTGCGCATCGTCCTGCGTGAAGCCGCGCACACGCGTCAGGCCGTTCAGCTCGCCAGACTGCTCCCAGCGATAAACCGTGCCAAACTCCGCCAAACGAACCGGCAGGTCTCGGTACGAGTACGCACGGCTCGCAAAGATCTTGATGTGATGCGGGCAGTTCATCGGCTTGAGCATGAAGCCCTCGATGAGCTTGTCATCAGCTACCACGCGGTCGGGCGTGATCGTCTGCTTCTGCGTCCGCTCGTTGATCGTCGCCGCCAGCCGTGCGCTCACACCCTCCACCCGGTGCATCATATCGCTGCACGAACACCCGGTCTTGGCCAGCTCCTCCAGCGCCTCGCGCTCGATCACCGGCGCAAACTGACTCTCTTTGTAGTACGGAAAGTGCCCGCTGGTCTTGTACAGCTCAAGCCTGCCGATGTGCGGCGTAAAGACCTGAGAATACCCCTGCTTCACCAGCTCCTCGCTGATGAACTTCTGAAGCTGATCGCGCAGAACGCCGCCGTTGGGCGTCCAAAGGATCAACCCCTGCCCCACCGCCTCATCAATATGAAACAGATGCAACTGCTTGCCCAGCACGCGGTGGTCGCGCTTGGCCGCCTCTTCCTTCAAAGCGAAGTACGCGTCCATCTCCGCCTGCGTGGCGAACGCCGTGCCGTAGACCCGCGTCAGCCGGTCGCTGTTCTCATCGCCATGCCAGAACGACGACGCCAGCGACAGCACCTTGATCGCGCCAACGCGCCCCGTGCTCGGCACGTGCGGCCCGCGGCAAAGGTCCTCGAAGTTCTTCCCCGGTTCGCCCGTGGCATAGAACGTCAGCGCGGCGTTCGCATCGGCCTTGATCGCGCGCTGCGCATTATCCACCTTGTACTTGTTGCCCTCGCCCGCCAGCCGCGCCAAGCACGCCTCGCGTGCCTGCTCATACCGCGTGAACTTCCGATCCTCCTCCACGATGCTCTTCATCTCCGCCTCGATCGCCGCAAAGTCGCCCTCGCGTAGCGGACGGCTCTCGGGGAACCTGATGTCGTAGTAAAACTTGTCTTCCAGCGGCGGTCCGTAGACAAGCTGCGCCTCAGGCACCACCCGCTGGATCGCCTCCGCCATGATGTGCGCCGCCGAGTGCCGCACCAGGTACAGCGCGTCGGCGCTCACGCCGCCGTCACGCGCCTTGTACGTCACGACACTCACGCTCGCATCGCCCTGGATCACCGTGCCCAGATCGCGCAGCTCGCCATTGACCTTGACCCCCAGCGCGTCCTTGGCCAGGCGGCTGCCGATCTTCTCGGCCACCTGCAGGCCCGTCACCGGCCCGTCAAACGGAATCTGTTTGCCGTCGGGAAGGGTGATCGTGACCGGCTTGTTCACTGGCTGCAACATAGGGCCAGAGGATACGCCCCCAGCCACCCCGCCCCGGCCTTCAGCTTCGACCCCCACGCCCGCTCAGCCCTTGCGGCTCAGGTTCCGCGGCAACGTCTTGGCTGCCCGCCGCTTCGCTTCGGCGCTCGCCTTGGCCATCCCCGCGCTGGCCCGTGCCGCGCTCGCGCGTGCCGCCGACTGCGCGTCAATCTCCTGCCGGGCACCGTTGATGTGCGAGGGCTCAGCCCGGCTGCCGCCATGCGGATTGCTCGTCGGTGACCTCTCCTTCTTCCCACTCATGCCGCCCGTAGGCCCGGACCGACCCATGCCACCGCTCCCGCCACCCTGCTGATTGCTCGTGCCGGACATGCTCGCCATCCTGTTCTTGAAGTGGGCCCACCGCGGCGTCCGTCCGACACTCCAACCCGACCGCCGCAACATCACCCGCCGATTCTACGAGCCCTCGGCACGCCCGGTTCGCGAGCAACTTCTGCCGTCGTCGCCACAGCACTCTTCCTCGCCGCGATACCCGCCGCCATACCCGCCGCCACACCCGCCCACATTCCAGCGGCCAACATGCCCACAGCATGCCGCCAGCTCGCGCTCCAGCCGCGGCATAACGACTCGCGCACCGCGCACCACCGCTCAACCGCCGCTTCCCCCGCGCCCCACGCGCCCCCCAGGCCCGGTACACTCGGCCCATGGCCAAAACGCCCCAGCCGCCAGAGCCGACGCCCGTTTCGCCCCAGCCCGTTCCACCCCAGCCCGACGGCTCATCGGCCACAAACAACGCTCAACCCGCCAAAGTCAAGCGCAAGCCCCGCGCCGCGCCCGGCGAGAGTGCCACCGCCGCGCCCGCCGCCCCGCGTGCCACACCGCCCGCAAAGTCAGGCCGCCCGTCCGCCCTCATTGATACCCGCGTGATCTACTGCGGCGACAACCTCGAACAACTCGCCAAACTCCCCGACGCCTGCATAGACCTGGTCTATATCGACCCGCCGTTCAACTCCAACCGCAACTACGAGGTCTTCTGGGGCGAGAGCAAGGAGAAGCGGTCATTCGACGACCGCCACGCCAGCACCCAGGCCTACATCGACTACATGCGCCCGCGCTGCCAGCAGCTCGCGCGGGTGCTCAAGAAGACCGGCTCGTTCTACTACCACTGCGACGATCACGCTTCGCACTACGTCAAGGTGATGCTGGATCAATTGTTCGGGCACCAGTACTTCCAGAACGAGATCGCGTGGAAGCGCACGGGCGCGCGCGGCGACGGCTTTGCGTGGAATCAGTTGCACGACACGCTATTTCTTTACAGCAAATCTGCCGAGTTCACCTTCCACCGGCAGTTTGAGGAGTATAGCGACGAGTATCTTGAGACGAAGTATCGTTACGACGACGGGGACGGCCGGAAGTACCGCCTAGACAACATGACGAGCCCGAATCCGCGACCGAATATGATGTACGAGTGGAACGGGCACGCTTCGCCCGACAAGGGATGGCGCTATTCCAAAGAGACGATGGCCGAGCTCGACGCCGAGGGTCGCATCTGGTATCCGAAGGACAAGTCCAAGCGACCGCAGCTGAAGCGATACCTTGCGGAAATGCAGGGCATCCCGATGGGAAGCGTCTGGACCGACGTCGCGCCCATCAACTCGCAGGCGATGGAACGCCTCGGCTACCCCACCCAAAAGCCCCTCGCTCTTCTCGAACGCATCGTCAACGCCAGCAGCAACCCCAACGACATCGTCCTCGACGCCTTCTGCGGCTGCGGCACCGCCCTCGTCGCCGCCCAGAACCTCGGCCGTCAGTGGATCGGCATCGACATCTCGCCCACCGCCTGCCGCGTCATGGCCAAACGCCTGCGCGATGTCTGCAAGATGCGCGAGAGCGAGCCCGGCCACCGCGCCCGCGACCCCAAAAACTTCATCGTCCGCGACCTGCCCTGGACCATCGCCAAGCTCAAGGCCATCCCGCCCTTCGAGTTCGAAAACTGGGCCGTCATCGCCCTCGGCGGCATCCCCAACAAGGTCCAAGTTGGCGACATGGGCATCGACGGCCGCATCTTCCCCGTCGGCACCAAGCCCGAGGACAAGCACAGCATGTTCGCCGGCGACTGGTTCCCCGTCCAGGTCAAGCAGACCGACCGCGTCGGCCGTCCCGATATAGACCAGTTTGAGGCCGTCATGGCGCGTGAAGACCGCCAGCGCGGCTTCGTCGTCGCCTTCGGCTACACCTCCGACGCCGAGTCCGAGGCCGCCGCCTTCCACAAACGCACCGGGCGCGTCATCAAGCTCATCAGCGTGCAAGAGATCCTCGACGAGCAGCACGTCGCCCGCCTCTAGCCCCCCGCGTCCCACCCGCTCTCCGCCCACGCGTACCCTCACACCGCGTGATCTGCCCCTTCTGCAAGCTCAACGACGACAAGGTCATCGACAGCCGCAGCACCGACGGCGGCGCTGTCATCCGCCGCCGACGCGAGTGCCTCAAGTGCGCTAAACGCTTCACCACCTACGAACGCGCCGAAGAGCTCGCCCGCATCACCGTCGTCAAAAAAGACCTCCGCCGAGAGACCTTCGACCGCGACAAGCTCATGCGCGGCATCCGCTCCGCCTTCGGCAAACGCCCCGTCAGCGAAGAAACCAAGCTCCGCGTCGTCACCGACGTTGAAGAATCCCTCTACCGCGACTTTGACCGCGAGGTTGACAGCGTCGAGATCGGCAAGCGCGTCTGCGAAAAACTCAAGGTCGTCGATGAGGTCGCCTACATCCGCTTCGCCAGCGTCTACCACCAGTTCCGTGACGTCACCGAGCTGGCCAATGAGCTCGCCACGCTCCTTAACCGCCCTAAGGACGTCAAAGATCAGGGCAAGCTCTTCGGGCAGTGACGCTGCCTCCGGTAGACTTTCGCCATGAAGCGATCCGCAAACCCTCAGCCCGCCCGCTGCTCGCTCTATCTCGGGGTCTTGCTGCTGGCGTGCACGCTGGCCCCCGCACACGCCGCCCCGACTGACGCGCCGCTGGCAACCGAGCCCGCCCCCGCACAGCCCGCCCCCACGGCACCAACCGCCGCAACACCCGTTGCGGAATTTCCTTCGCGTTGGAGCGGCCCGCTGCACGCGGGGCCCCAAACATTGACGGTCGACCTTCGCGTCACCTCACCCACCGAGGCCACGCTCTCGATCATCGAGCAGAACCTCGCTGACGCGCCGCTCAAGGCCGTCCAGATCACCGACACGCAGATGAGCTTCCGCCTGCTCGTGCCCCCGATGCCCGCCGCCGCCGCCGCTGACTTCGCGCTCAAGATCAGCCTCGACGGCCGTACCGCCGAGGGCACCATGACCCAGGGCGGCGCTCGCCTCCCGATCACCCTCAAACGCCTTGAGTCCGGCCAGGCCGCCGCCGTCCTCAACCGTCCGCAGCACCCCAAGGCACCATTCCCTTACGAAGCCACCGACGTCACCTTCCCCAACCCCGACACCGGCGGCACCCTCGCTGGC
The DNA here is from genome assembly GCA_021173225.1 of Phycisphaerales bacterium PN19_bin_20. GTDB lineage: Bacteria > Planctomycetota > Phycisphaerae > Phycisphaerales > UBA1924 > JAJTGZ01. The sequence goes on from JAJOLK010000020.1 coordinate 33,647, forward strand.
ACCCTCACCTTCCCGCGCGCCGACGCGAACACGCGCGGCAAACTCACCGCCGTCGTCCTCATCAGCGGCAGCGGCCCCCAAGACCGCGACGGCACAATCCTGGGCCACAAGCCCTTCTATGTCCTGGCCGACGCGCTGACCCGCGCAGGCATCGCCGTCCTTCGGGTTGATGACCCCGGCGTTGGCGCGAGCACCAACCCCTACACGAGTCATGGCAGCAAGCTGCCGCCCACCACAGACGTCTTTGTCACCGACGCCCTCGCCGCCGTCGCATTCCTGAAGGAACAGCCACGCATCGACCCCGCCCGCATCGGCCTGATCGGCCATAGCGAGGGCGGCGTCATCGCTCCCATGGCCGCCGTCCGCTCCAAGGACGTCGCCTTCATCGTCATGCTCGCCGGCACCGGCGTCAACGGGCGCGAGGTCCTGGTCTCGCAACTCGCCGCACTCGACCGAGCAAGCAAGACGCCAATGCAAGAGGCCCATCAGGGCGCAGCGTTCCAAGCCTGGCTGTTGGAACTGCTCGCCTCAGACCTTTCCGACGAACAGCTCAAGGCCACCCTCGCCAAGCTTGCGGCCGACGGCGGCACCGACACGCTGCGCTTCAACCACCCACAGCGAACCGCGCTACTCGACCCCACCACTATCTCACCGTGGCTCCGCAGCTTCGTCAAGCTCGACCCCGCCCTCGCGCTCCGCCAAGTCTCCGTCCCCGTGCTCGTACTGCAAGGCGGGCTTGACTGTCAGGTCGTCGCCGAGGTCAACCTCCCCGCCATCACCCGTGCGCTGCTGCAGCCGCGCATTGGCACTCCCGTCCCGGATGTCACCGTCCGACTCCTGCCTGCACTCAACCACCTGCTCCAGCCGGCCGTCAGCGGCGCACCAGATGAATACGCAGCCATCGAGACCACCATCGATCCCGAAGCGCTCAGCACAATTGTTCAATGGACCGTCGCTCGCGCGGCGTCCATCCCACCCGCGCCAGCCGCCCCCGGCAGCCCGCCCGCAAGGCCCTGAGCGAGCCGCTTGTTACTCCAACCCGCCACGCGAAGCCCCCCACCCACTCGCCCACTCGCCAGCGAAACTCACTCACTGTGCTTGGGCAGCTCGGCCTCACCCAGCAGGCGATACTCCTTGCGCCGCAGGATCTGCCCCGCCAGCGTCAAGTCGTCCACCGCCAGCACGATGCACGACACCCCAAGGTGCCAGCCCATCAGCGGGTACGCAAACCGGATCGACAGCTCGGCCCGCAGCAGGTGCTCGCACATCCCCGTCAGCGAGTGCCCCTGGTCAAGGCACACCACCAGCACCTCGCTCTCCATAAACGGCAGCTTCTGGTCCAGCAAGATCTGCCGCGCCGCCGCCGCCATGTTCGGCACAATCCTGATCACCGCGTGGTCGCTCGCCTCATGCACCGCCATCGCGCATATCCGCACATGGCTCTCGTCAAACCCGCGCGTCATCTCGTGCAGCCTCCCAACCCGATTCGCCAGGAAGATCGAGAACTGCGTGACCGTCGGGTTGGTATACCCGCGCGAGGTCTCGACGGGTGTTGGCGCTTGCGACATATATCGCCCAGTCTATCAGCAAGCACCGCTTTGGGGAACCCCCCGTCCAACCCTTCGACTCACATCCCAGGGCTGGCCCAGCCGCCGGTTCCGCGCCGCCAGCGCAACGCTAACCAGCTCCTTCCCCATCAAGAAAAACACCCCCGACCATCGAAGGCCAGGGGTGCTAAGAACCGGGCTCGCGCGCACAGGCCAGGGCAAACCCACGAGAGAAGCGAGTCTACTCAGTAGCCCCAGCCATCACGCGCTGAAGCTGCTGCCGCACCCGCAGGTGCTCGAAGCGTTGGGGTTGTTGAACACAAACCCGCGGCCCATGATCTCGTCCTTGAAGTCAATCGTCACGCCGCCCAAGTACAGCAGGCTCTTGGGGTCCACGATCAGCTTCACGCCGTGGATCTCAAAGACCTCGTCGGTCTCCTTCTGCGTCTCGGTCAGGTCCAGCAGGTAGCTAAAGCCCGAGCAACCGCCGCCCTTTACGCCCACGCGCAGACGGATCTTGTCGCCGTCAAGCTCCTGCTGCTGGATAATGTTCTTGACCTCCCGCGCCGCCGACTCCGACAGGTTCACGGGCGCCGCGCCCGTCGAGGCCGGAGAAGTGGGGGGGTTGCTGATCGTTGTCGCCATGGTTGATCCTCGCTGTCTGTTCTATCAATCCTTGCTCTACCAGTCCTCGCAGGTGGGCCATCAAGGCCCGCCTGACCGCTCAACATACGCACCAAGCGGGCCCCCGGATCGCCCGGGGCCCGGGTCATCGCTGGCCGCCGCAGGCCACGCTTGCAAAGCGCCGCCCAACGCCACCGCAGGCCGTCACACTCAACCCGCCTTCGCGTGGTCGTGGTCCTCGGCCATGTCGGGCAGGCCGTTCTTCTTCCGATAATCGTTGATCGCCGCCTTCACCGCGTCCTCCGCGAGCACCGAGCAGTGGATCTTCACCGGCGGCAGGCTCAGCTCCTGCACCAACTGGGTGTTCCGCAACTCCGCGGCCTCCTCCACGCTCATCCCCTTGATCCACTCCGTCGCCAGACTGCTGCTGGCGATCGCGCTGCCGCACCCGAAGGTCTTGAACTTGGCGTCCTCGATCTTCCCGGTCTGCTCATTGACCTTGATGCAAAGCTGCATCACGTCGCCGCACTCAGGTGCGCCGACCAGCCCAACCCCCACGCGCTTGTCAGACTTCATCTGCTCCTGCGTGCCAAAGTTCCCCACGTTGCGCGGGTTCTCATAATGGTCAATCACCTTGGGGCCGTACGGCATGGGAATCTCCTATAGGGCCAACTGGAAAAATGTCCAAGTTGCCAAGTCAGATCTGTATCTTCGAATCCCTCGGCCGCGCTCTCGCGGCATCTGTTTTCAACGTGCCAGTCGGGATTGACCCGACCGTTAGCTCGATCTCCTGCGGCACCGCCGATTCGTCCACTCGGCCCTGTCTCGCTTTGGGTCTTTGCAGTTTAGTGGTGCGCCCACTGCACACTCGACAGATCGATCCCCTCCTTGTGCATGTCGTACAGCGGGCTCATCACCCGCAGCTTCTTCACACCCTGCACCACCTGCTCGATCGCGAAGTCCACCTCCGCCTCCGTCGTCCACTTGCCAAGGCTTAGCCGCAAAGAGCTGTGCGCAAGCTCGTCGCCAACGCCGATGCCCTTGAGCACATAGCTCGGCTCAAGGCTCGCGCTCGTGCACGCGCTGCCGCTGCTGCACGCGATGTCCTTCACCGCCATCATCAGCCCCTCGCCCTCCACAAACCCGAAGCTGATGTTGCTGATGTGCGGCAGACGCTTCTCCGCGTTCCCGTTCACCACGCACGAATCCAGCTGCGCCAGCACGCCCGCCTCAAGCTTGCTCTTGAGCTTCGCCAGCCGAAGCGCGTCACGCTCCATCTCGGCCATCGCGATCTCGCACGCCTTGCCCAGCCCGACGATCCCCGTGATGTTGTGCGTGCCCGACCGGAACCCACGCTCCTGACCCCCGCCCTCCTGCAGCGCCTGCAAACGCACCCGCGGGCGGTGCCGCCGCACGTACAGCGCGCCCACGCCCTTGGGGCCAAACAGCTTGTGCGCGCTCAGGCTCAGCAGGTCCACGTTGTCCTGCTCCACATTCGTCGGCATCTTCCCGACCCACTGCGTCGCGTCGGTGTGGAAGATCACCCCGCGCTCCTTGCACAACGCCCCGATCTCACGCACCTGGTTGATCGTCCCAAGCTCGTTGTTCGCCCACATGATCGTCACAAGGATCGTGTCCGCGCGCATCGCCGCCTTGACCATCTCCGCCGTCACCACCCCGTCCGCTGGCGGCTCGATGAACGTCACATCAAACCCCTCCTTCTGCAGACGCTTGCACGGGTCGAGCACCGCCTTGTGCTCGATCGTGCACGTCACGATGTGCCCACGCCCAGACTGGCCCGCCGGAGCCTTCTGGTACATGTACGCCACGCCCTTGATCGCCAGGTTGTTGCTCTCGGTCGCCCCGCTGGTAAACAGCACCTCCTTGTCGGTGCAACCCAGCAGCTTGGCCACCTGCCCACGCGCCGTGTCCGCCGCCGTCTCCGCCGCCCACCCATAGCTGTGGTTCCGCGAGCCAGCGTTGCCAAACATCTCCGTGAAATACGGCAGCATCGCCTCGACCACCCGCGGGTCGCAGGGCGTCGTCGCCGCGTTATCCATATAGATCGGAAGCTTCAGTGCCATCGTCTGCTCCTGCATTCCCGCGCCCGAGAACCAAAGACCCCTCAAGGTCAGCGCCAAACGCACGTTCGTCGCCTTGACCTGACTACGCCACCCCTACTACGCCACCATGATAGCAGGGGTTCTGCACAATCGAGCCTCATTGAGACTCAGACTCAGCCCGTAGCTCCGCGCTCACCCACCCGCCCGTAAACGCCGCGCCCGTGCGCAATCCTCCGCACCTCGCCAAGAACCCCCGAACCCGCCACACGCCCCAAGCGTCCATCAATCAAGTCAGCATCCGTGCTAAACTCTCCTCTGAACGCCTCACCCCCATCTCCACTCCAATCTCCTCCCCGATCTCCACACCAATCTCCGCCCCCACGCCCGCGTGATACCGGTGCACCGCCCGTGCCGGGCATTCCGAAACGTGCTCATTCCAGACCCGTCTAGCCCAGTCCGAATCACATCACCCGCCGCGGCACCTTCGCCCCGCGACAAACCCACCGAGGGCCCCGATGCAGAACCGCTTTGGCCTCAAAGACCTCCTCCTCATCGTCCTGATCCTCGGCGTACTCGCGCTGGGCTTCCTCCATTCCTTCCAAAACGACCGTGCGTTCAAGCAGACCAAGGACGCCGTCGAACGACTTAAAACCCTCGAAGGTCAGGTCGGCCAGCTCAGCACCGGCGTTGGCTCCCTCGCCAACCAGGTCGGCACCCTGAAAGAGACCATCGCCCAGGGCGTCAAGGTGACCGGCTCTGCGACGGCCCTCTCACCCACGTCATCGACCGCGCCCGGCGAAACTACCGCCCAAACCGCCGCCCAAGCCCGGCCAGGCCAGCCCAACGCCCAACCCGCCGGCACCACCGATTCCTCCTGGGCCAAGCTCGGCGTCACGATCGAGCGCCAGCCACCGCTGAACTTCGCCACCGACCCGCGCACCGTCAAAGGCTTCCGTGACGGCGGCGAGCTGACCGAGATTTGGGAGGCCCAGACCAAAATCATCACCCCCTACATCGCCACCGATACCTACTCGCGCCGCATCGAAGACCTCGTCATGGAGAGCCTCGCCAAGTACGACCCCAAAACCCTGACCCATGTTGGCGTGCTCGCCGAGGCCTGGCAAATCGACCCCGAAGGACTCTGGCTTCGCGCGCGCCTTCGCCCGGGCCTGCGCTTCAGCGACGGCTCGCCCATGACCGCCGAGGACTTCCGCTGGACCTTCCACGAGTTCGTCATGAACGAGCAGATCGAGGCCGAGCGGTCACGTTCGGTCCTGCGTGACTCAATCGCCAAGGTCGAGGCCATCGACGACCGCACCGTCGAGTTCACCTTCAAGGGTGTGCTGTTCTCCAACGTCTCCAACGCTCTGAGCCTCAGCGTCATGTCCAAGGCCTTCTACAGCAAGTTCAGCCCAGCGCAGGTCAACCGTGGCACCGGACTAACCATGGGCTCGGGCCCCTTCCGCGTCCGCGGCGTCTCTGCCACCGGGCAGTGGGGCCCCCCGGACGACATCGTCTTAGAGCGCAACGAGCAGTACTGGGGCCCAAAGCCCGCTGTCAACACCATCCGCATCAAGGGCATCAGCGAAGAGCTCGCCCGCATCAACAGCTACGCCAAAGGCGACGCGCAGCTCGTCACGCCCACCGCCGTCCAATTTGTCGCCAAGCGTGAAGACTCATCCAAGCCCGGCACCGACCCGGTCTGGCGCGAACAGACCCGCTACCTCGAGTGGGTCAACATGCGCAGCGGCTACAGCTTCATCGCCTGGAACTGCGGCGAGCGCAACGGCAAGCTCACGCCCTTTGCCGACCCGCGCGTCCGCCGTGCCATGACCCACGCCCTCGACCGCCAGAAGATGATCAAGGACATCTGGAAGGGCATCGGGCAGGTCGCCAAGGGCAACATGCCCCTTGCCAGCCCCGGGGCCAATAAGGACATCGAGCCCTGGCCCTTCGACCCCGCCAAGGCCGAGGCCCTGCTCAAAGAGGCCGGCTGGGAGGACCGCGACGGCGACGGCAAGCTCGAAGACAAGTTCGGCAGCCCCATGAAGTTCCAGTACACCTACGCCAGCGGCGGCGAGATCGCCGAACGCGTCGCTCGCTTTGTCAAAGACGCCTATCTCGCCATCGGCATCGAGGTCGAGATCAGGCCCGTCGAGTGGGCCGTCTACACCGACCTGCTCAAGACCCGCGACTTTGACGCCATCACCCTGGGCTGGGGCGCCAGCGCGCCAGAGTCCGACCCGATCCAGATCTTCCACTCTTCGAGCATCAAGAATCAGGGCGACAACTTCGCTCAGTGGAACAGCCCCGACGCCGACCGCCTGATCGACGCTGGCCGCCGCGAACTGAACTTTGACAAGCGCATGGCGATCTGGCGCGAGCTTGAGGCGGTCATCCACCGCGAGCAGCCGTACACCTTCGTCCGCGTCCCGCCGTGGCTGCGCTTCGCCGCCACCGACCTGGGCAACGTCGTGGCTTATCCCAAGGGCCTTGAGCCCACCGAGTACTTCCGTGGCAGCGCCTCGACCCCCGCGCCGATGAATTAATCCGCCCCGTACATCGCCAAGTTTCCCGACGCAACCACTCAGCGCCACGCAACCACATGGTCAACTTCCTCATCCGCCGCGTCCTGCTCATGGTGCCCACCCTCGTGGGCATCACGCTGCTGGTCTTCATGATGCTCGCGCTCTCGCCCGGCGGCATCGGTGCCGGGATGCTCGCTGGCGGCTCGGGCGGGGCCATGCAGTCCAGCAACTCAATCGCCATCCAGCGCGCCAAGCTCGAAGACCGCTACGGGCTCAACGAGCCCGTCATGGTCCAGTACTGGCGCTGGCTCGGCCGCATCAGCCCCATCAAATTTGGCCAGCGAGACCTCGTCGCCACCACCGGCGAGCTCATCCCCCGCCCGCGCGCAGTCCCCCAACCCACGGCCTGGAAGTGGCTCGGCGCCTCCCTCCCCGCCGTACCAGACTTTACCGACCGCGAGCGTGACGCCAAGTTCCCACCCGGCGACACCACGCAGGCCGCCGCCGCCCGGACCGCGGCATTCAAAGACGTGCAGCGCGCGTACGTTGAGGCCCGCGCCAGCTTCACCAGCATCGACGCAACCCTGCGTGACAAGCTCAAGCAGTACGTTGAGGCCACCGAGCCCAGCGACCAGTGGTCCCGCTTCCTTGACAAAGAAAAGCCGCGCGTCGGGCGCATCACCGCCCGCCCGCCGCAAGAGGGCGTCCGTGAGCTGGCCGAGGCCAAGGCCCTGGCCCAGCAGGCCGCCAAGGCCTGGGGTGATGCCGCGGCGGCCCGTGAGGTGCTGCTCGCGGGCATGGCCACCGGGCCCTATCCCGAGGCGGGCTTTGGCGTCTCTGGCGTGGTCAGCATCGCGTGGCCTGACCTGGGCATCGCCTTCAGCCGTCAGCGCCCCGTGATCGACCTGATCATCGAGCATCTGCCCATCACGCTGCTGATGAACCTGCTCGCGTTCCCGATCATCTACATGGTTGCGATCCCCTCGGGCATGCTCGCGGCCGTCCGGCGCGGGTCATGGGCCGACGTGGGCCTGGGCGGGATCTACATCGGGCTGTACTCGATCCCCGTGGTCCTCGCCGGCGCGCTGGCCCTGGGCTTTCTCGCAACGCCCGAGTACGCCAACTTGTTCCCCACCGCCGGGCTCTCTAGCGCCGCCTCAGAGGGCATGACTTTCCTGCCCTCGCACGACGAGGCCGGGTGGCAGACCGGCTGGCTGCTTGACCGCGCCTGGCACCTGTTCCTGCCCGTGCTCTGCATCGTCTACACCGGGTTCGCCGTGCTCAGCAAGCAGACCCGCGCCGCGATGCTCGAAAACCTCAACGCCGACTACGTCCGCACCGCCAAGGCCAAGGGCGTCTCGAACAACGACGTGATCTTCGTCCACGTCTTCCGCAACAGCCTGCTCCCGCTCATCACCATGTTCGTTACGATCTTCCCGGCCATGCTCGCTGGCAGCGTCATCATCGAGCGCATCTTCAGCGTCCCGGGCATGGGCTATCTGCTGCTTGACGCCATCAGCCAGCGCGACCGCGAGCTGATCCTGGCCAACACCACGATCATCGCGGTGGTCAACCTGCTGGCCCTGCTGCTGGCCGACATCCTCTACGCCATGGCCGACCCGCGCATCGCGTACAAGTAACCCGCGCTCTTTCGCCGCCCCGCGCAACGCCAACCAGCGCCCACGCCAAGCAAACCCCTTCCCATGACGACCGCCAACGCCAACATCGCCAACGAACCCGCCGTCGTCACCGGCGTGCAGCTCATGCAGGGCATCGGCGTCCGCCCGGCGGTCGGCTTCTGGGCCGACGCATGGTCCACCGTCATCAAACGCCCAACCGCCGTCGCCGCCCTCGCGTGGCTCGGGGTCATCGCGTTCCTTGCCGTCTTTGCCCCGATGCTGGCCAGCGGGCACCCGCTGTGGATGACCCTCAAAGCCGCCGACGGCAGCAGCTCTTCCTTCTCACCGCTCTGGCGCGCGCTCACCGGGCTTGACCTTGTTCTGCTCACCGGCGTCCCGCTGGCCACCGCGTACACCCTGGCCATCCCCATCGGCTCGCGCGGCTCGCGGCTTCGCACGGCCTTCGGCGCACTCGTTGTCGCCGTGCTCGTTGTCGCCCTCGCACAGATCGCGCAGAACTACTTAACCGGCCTGGCCGATGATGCCGCCGGCCGGGCCCGCACCGTCGCCGCGCAGGCCGCCCGCGCTGGCACCGAGGCGCCGGCGTTCATCACGCCCTTTGTGCGCACACCCGGCGCGGGGTCAGTTGTCGCGCTGGTGACCGCCGCCATCGTGCTGCTGGGCGTGCTGGCGGTGCCGATCGGCAAGCTGCAAACGCGTGCCGTCGTCGCGATCTTCGCGTGCGTGCTCGGCGCGTGGGCCGTGCAGGCGCGGTTCATCAAGCCCCTTGAACGCTTCGACTATCTTGAGCGCGAGCGCGCCGGGCTGGTCACCAGCGCCACCTACACCCTGGTCCCGTGGTCGCCCCTTCAGCGTGACAGCGGCCGTGAACGCCAGCCCCCCGGCACGCTCTTTGGAACCGCACAGAATCTCACCGACACCTCAACCCCCGGCTACGGCTTTGCCTTCCTGCTGGGCACAGACGTCTTCGGGCAAGACGTGCTCAGCCAGCTCATGCACGCCTCGCGCCTGGCCATCTCTATCGGCGTGGTCAGCACCGGTATCGCCCTGATCATCGGCGTCACACTCGGGGCCCTGATGGGCTACTTCGGCGGCTGGGTAGACCTGCTGCTCATGCGCATCGTCGAGGTCTTTATGGCCGTGCCTGTTCTGTTCCTGCTGATCGTCGCCGTCGCGGTGCTGCCTGAAGAAGCGCGGACGACCTACGTGATGATGGCGATCATCGGGTGCTTCACGTGGACGGGCATGGCCCGCTTTACGCGCGCCGAGTTCATGAAGCTCCGCAATCAGGACTTCGTCCAGGCCGCCCAGGCCACCGGGCTGCCGCTCTGGAGCATCCTGTTCCGCCACATGCTGCCCAACGGCGTCGCGCCGGTGCTGGTTGATACCAGCTTCGCTATTGCCGCGGCCATCAGCGTTGAGGCCACCCTCAGCTACCTGGGCCTGGGCCCGGCCGACAGCGCAAGCTGGGGCAAGCTGCTCAGCAGCGCCGTCAGCAGCGAGGGCCAGTTCAAGTGGTGGCTCGCGGTCTTCCCCGGCGGCGCGATCTTCCTGACCGTGCTGGCCTACAACCTGCTGGGCGAGGCCCTGCGCGACGCGATTGACCCCAAGCTCAAGAAGGCCCGCGTCTAGCGCCGTCATGTCCGCGCGGGGCAGCATTCCAACTGCTTCACCTTCCCTTTGGCTTCGGGAGGGCGGAGTTTCAACCCGCCTTGTTTTGTTGCACCGCATGGGCAGGATTCCGTCCTGCCATGCGTGCCCCTGCTTCCAATCGCCCGCCCCGCCCGCCCCGCCCGCCCCGCGCATGGCTCTCTACCATCCGACCGATGAGCCAGCCTCTTTCCACCGCCGCCAACCAGCCCGCACTCCCGACCGACGCGGCCCACGCGCACCTGCACGCCGCCGGCCACAACACCACCCTCAGCGCCGCAACCACCGAGTTCGAGAAGCTCGACCGCTGCGCAGACCTTGACCACCGACCACGCGTTCTGCTGGGCAAGATGGGCCTGGACGGGCACGACCGCGGCGTCAAGGTCATCGCCCGCGCGCTGCGCGACAGCGGCGTCCACGTCATCTACTCAGGCCTGTGGCAGACCCCCCGCAGCCTGGCCATTAGCGCCGTGCAAGAAGATGTAGACGTCATCGCCGCCAGCATGATGAGCAACAGCCACCTGGTCCTGGGCCCGCGCCTGCTCACAGAGCTGCGCGTCCTAGGCCGCCCTGACGTCCCGGTCTATATGGGCGGCATCCTGCCAGCAGAAGACATCCCCCAGCTCATCGCCGCCGGCGTCGCGCGCTGCTTTACCACCGCCACGGGCCTCATGGACATCGTCGCCGCCGTGCGTGACAGCGTCCGCCCGCTGACGCGCACCGTCCCCTCGGCTGATGCCGCCGCGCACCTCGCGCGCGACATCTCGCTAGTTCACGCTGGCAAGCCCGTCGCACCCGCAACGCGCCGCGCACGCCCGCGCCGCGTCGTCGGCGTCACCGGCTCGCCCGGCGCCGGCAAGAGCACGCTGGTCGCCTCACTGGCCGGTGAGTACACGCGCCGATCCAAGAGCCAAGGCCGCACAGGCCGCGCGGCGGTCGTCGCCTTTGACCCCATGAGCCCGCTGACCAGCGGCGCACTGCTGGGCGATCGCCTGCGGGTTGACTTCAACGCCATGGACGACGCGATCTTCTACCGCAGCCTCGCCATCACCAGCGAGGACTACCGCACGCTCGACGACATCCTCACCCTCGTCGGCGGCGTGCAGGACGCCGCGGGCGCACCGATGTTCGACACCGTGTTTGTTGAGACCGTTGGCGCGGGCCAGAACGAGACGGCAATCCGCCGCCACGTCGATCAAACGCTGGTCGTGCTCACGCCGGGCATGGGCGATGCCGTGCAGATGGACAAGGCCGGGATCCTCGAGATCGCCGACGTTTTCGTGTGCAACAAGGCCGACTACCCGGGCCAGAACGAGCTGGTCCGCAACCTGCGCGACGTAGCGGGCAAACGCCCGGTTGTCGAGACGGTCGCAACAATGGGCACCGGCGTTCCAGCCTTGCTGGACTTGATCGAGCGGCGGTGAGGCAGGCATGGCCGACAGCGCTTGACGAACACCAGCGGCGGCGCTCGCGCCGATATGACCGCGCGCCCGCCCCGCCGGCCCACGCGTAACGTCACCCATGCCAGGACTCTTCGACGGCACGCCCCTGCAAAGGCCGGTGACCTGCGCCACCTGCGGCAAGGCCATGGCCCAGTGCGCATGCCCGCGCGACCAGCGCGGCGTCGTTACGCCCCCTGCCGCGCAGCCTGCGCGCGTCCAGCGCGAACGCCGCCGTGGCAAGTGGGCCACCGTGGTCATGGGGCTTGACCCCGTCGCCACAGACCTGCCCGCCCTCGCACAGACGCTCCGCAAAAAGTTCGCTACCGGCGGCAGCGTCAAAGACGGCGAGATCGAGCTCCAGGGCGATCACCGCGACGCGCTGGTCACGCACCTTAAAGCCCTGGGTTACCCCGCCAAGGCCGCGGGCGGCTGAAGGGTTTCACTTTGCCTGCTTGCCTTTGCCGCGCGTGGTGCAGGATTTCACGTGGCCTCTCTGCCTCGCGTGGTGCAGGATTTCATCCTGCCATCGGGCCACGCGCCCCCCGCGCCCCTGCCCGGCCCACGCGTGACCTACCTTGTCGGTCCTGCGCCGCGCCACCGCACCGGGCCACGCGCAACGCCGCCTTTGACTTCACACCACCCTCGCACCGCCAGCCCTGAAACGAGCCCATGCCCGCGATCCTGACTGTCCGCGACATCGAGAAGCACTTCGCCGACCGCACGCTTTTCGAGGGCGTCAGCCTCAGCATTGAGCCGCGCGAACGCCTCGCGCTCATCGGGCCCAACGGTGCCGGCAAAAGCACGCTGCTCAAGATCCTCGCGGGCTTTGAAGAAACCGACGGCGGCATCCTCTCACGCGGCCGCGGCATGCGCGTCGCCTACGTCGCACAGGCCGACACCTTCCCCGAGGGTGCAACCGTCAAGTCCGCGATCGTCGGCGAGCTTGAAGCGCTCAGCGCCGCCGGCAAGCTCCCGCACCTGCACGACCACCACGAGCTCGAGCTCGCCTGCGAGATGACCCTCGCCCGTGTCGGCTTTGATGACCTCGACGCGCTCCTTGAAACCCCGTGCGAGCGCCTCAGCGGCGGTCAGCGCAAGCGCGTCTCTATCGCCCGCGCGCTCGCTCAAGAGCCGGACCTGGTCCTGCTTGACGAGCCCACCAACCACCTTGATGTCGAGGGCATCGACTGGCTTGAAGAGACCCTCTCGAGCAACGCCTTCGCGTCGATTGTCGTGACCCACGACCGCGCGTTCCTTGAGCAGACCGCCACCCGCATCGTTGAGCTCAGCCGTGCGTATCCGCAGGGCACCTTCAGCGTCTCGGGCGGGTACGCCGAGTTCCTCCGCCGCAAGACCGAGTTCCTCGACGGCCAGGCCCGTCAAGAGCAGGCTCTCAGCGCGCAGGTCAAAGAAGACCTCCGCTGGCTCGGGCGCGGGGCCAAAGCGCGCCGCACCAAGAGCAAGAGCCGCATCGACGCTAGCTACGAACGCATGGATGAGCTCGCGGCCCTCAAGGCCCGCAACGCCCCCAACCGCGCCGCGCAGATCGACTTTACCGCCACCGACCGCCAGACCCTCAAGCTCCTGTTCGGGCGCGGGCTCTGCAAGTCCTTCGGCAGCCGCGCGCTGTTCACCAACCTTGACATCCTGCTCACCCCCGGCTCCAAGCTGGGCCTGATGGGCCCCAACGGTGCCGGAAAAACCACGCTCATCAAGCTCCTCACCGGCGAGCTCGACAGCGACCCGCCCACGCAGGCCATGCTCGACGAAGAGCGATCAATCGCCGACCAGCTCCCCCACGGCATCCCGCCGCTGGGCACCATCAAACGCGCCGAGAAGCTCCGCGTCGTGCTCTTTAGCCAGCACCGCACAGAGCTTGACCCAGACGCAACTCTGGGCGAGGCCCTTAGCCCGACTGACGCGGTGATCTACCGCGGGCAGACCCTGCACATCGCCACCTGGGCGCAGATGTTCCTGTTCAGCAAGGACCAGCTTCGCGGGCGGGTCCGCTCGCTCTCAGGCGGCGAGCAGGCCCGCGTCCACATCGCGCGCCTGATGCTCGAACCCGCCGACGTGCTCATCCTTGACGAGCCGACCAACGACCTTGACCTTGCCAGCCTTGACGTCCTCGAAGAGAGCCTCGAAGAGTTTCCCGGCGCTGTGGTGCTCGTCACCCACGACCGCGCGATGCTCGACCGCCTCGCCACACGCGTGCTCGCCCTTGACGGCCGCGGCGGCGCACGCTATTACGCCGACTACCCCCAGTGGCAGCGCTTGCACAAGATCGTCGAGCGCGAAGCCCTCGCCGCCAGCAAGGCCCCGCCACCCGCCGCGCCGCCCGCCGCACCGCCCAGGAAGAAGCTCGCCTACAAGCTGCAGCAAGAGCTCGCGGGGATGGAGAAGGCCATCGAGCAGGCTGAGCACGCCGTCCACGCCGCCGAGGCCAAGCTGGCGACCCCCGACGCCGCCACGCTGACCGATCATAAGAAACTCGCGGCCCTCACCCAGGCCCTCGCCGATGCGCAGGCCCGCGTCGCCACCCTCTATAAGCGCTGGCAAGAGCTTGAAGCCCACTGACCACCCGCGGCATGCCCACTGACCACCCGCGGCGTGGCCACTGACCAACCGGCCACCACGCGGTGGCGCGCACCCGGGTAGAGTTGCCCCAGCCGTCGCCGGCGCGAACACCCCCGCGCGATGAGCAACAGGGGTACGCCATGTCCAGCATCTCCAGCGTCGACGCCGCCGACACACCCGCCACCAGCGCCGAGGTCAAGGCCCAGTGCGAGGCCTTCCGCGCCAGCTTCAACCAGCTTCAGGCCGAGGTTGGCAAGGTCATCGTTGGGCACACCGAGGTCGTTCAGGGCGTGCTCATCGCCCTCTTCGCCGGCGGCAACGTCCTGCTCGAAGGCGTCCCGGGCCTGGGCAAAACGCTACTGGTCCGCACCCTCGCTCAAGCCCTCAGCCTGCCCTTCGGACGCGTGCAGTTCACGCCGGACCTCATGCCCGCCGACGTCATCGGCACCAACATCGTCACCGAGGACCCCGCCACCGGCCGCCGCGGCTTCGCCTTCCAGCGCGGTCCGATCTTCGCGCAGCTCGTCCTCGCCGACGAGATCAACCGCGCCACGCCCAAAACCCAGAGCGCGCTGCTTGAAGCCATGCAGGAACGCAGCGTCACCGTCGCGGGCCAAACCTACAAACTCGAGCTCCCGTTCCTGGTCCTCGCCACGCAGAACCCTATCGAGCAAGAGGGTACTTACCCGCTGCCAGAGGCCCAGCTCGACCGCTTCATGCTCAAGCTGGTCGTCGGCTACAGCCAGCTTGAAGATTTGATGACAATCCTTGACCGCACCACCAGCGGCATCAGCCCCGAGATCAAGCCCGTGCTTGGCGCGCCGCGCATCCTCGCCATGCAGCGCCTCGTGCGTGACGTGGTCGTCAGCCCCGCCGTCCAGCAGTACGCGGCTCGCCTCGTGCTTGGCACGCACCCGCAGGGCCGCTTCGCTCCCGAGATGGTCTCGAAGTACGTCCGCTGCGGTGCCAGCCCGCGCGGCGCGCAGGCGCTGGTGCTGGCCGCCAAGGTCCGCGCGTTGATCGACGGGCGCTTCCACGTCAGCAACAAGGACGTCCAGGCCGGCGCACGCGCCGTGCTCCGCCACCGCCTCATCCTGAACTTCGAGGCCGAGGCCGACCGCGTCGACCCCGACGCAATCGTCGCCAAGATCGTCGAAACAACCCCGACTGAGCCGGTCAAGGGCTGAGCGCCCGCAACGCAAGACCCAGGGGCATCAACGCAGAGCCCGCTGAGCGGCGCCGAGCAACGCAGAGTGAAGTTGAGTTGAGCGAGCAAGACCGTGGCCGACACCCACTTTAACGCTGCTGATCGAGGCCCTGAGCAATGGATCAGGGCCGGGTGGAACCAGCCCTTCGGCCGGATTTCGAGTGCGCAATCGAAGTCCACAAGCACCTTGGCCCAGGGCTCGTCGAACGTCTTTACGAGGACGCGCCCTGCCGCGAACCATCCCTCCAGAGCCTCCACATCACTTATAAGGACCTTTGAAGCCTCTCCTACAAGGTCGCCGCGCTCGAAGGTCCTCGGCTCGAAGTTGTCGCTGATTGCACGCTCATCATTGAAGTCAAGGCGATCAAGTCCGCCCTGTGCGTCCACCTCGCCCGGCTCGTTTCTTACCTCCGCGCCGCCGAGACCTCTATCGGCCTGCTGTTGAGATTCCACGTCCCGCGCATGGTTGACGGCGTCCACCATCGAGCCCTCACCCCCGCACCGCTCTCCCCCTCTCTCTCCCCTCTGTAACCTCCGCGTCCGCCCCGCGCCTAAGCGTGACTCACCTGCCCCACATGCTCAAGCTCCCAGACCCACCCCGCCCCGCGACCATCGACGACCTGCTCGACCCGCAGCTCGTCGCGCGACTCTCCGCCCTCGATATCACCGCGCGCAAGATCCTCACCGGCAAGCTCAAGGGCGAACGCCGTAGCAAACGACGCGGCGAGTCCGTCGAATTCGCAGACCACCGCCCCTACGCCATCGGCGACGACCTCCGCCATATCGATTGGAACATCTTCGGCCGCCTTGACCGCCTCTTTCTCAAGCTCTTCCTCGAAGAGGAAGACCTCTCGCTGCACATAGTCATCGACGCCTCCGCAAGCCACGACGCCGGCACCCCCAGCAAGTTCCTGCTCATGCAGAAGCTCACCGCCGCCCTCGGCTACGTCGGCCTCGCCAACCTCCACCGCGTTCACGTCACCACCCTCGGCGGGCTCGATTCCGCCGGCAATCCACAGCTCGCCGCTTCGATCAAAGACCTCCGCGGCCGACGCAGCCTCGCCGAGCTTGTCCGCTTCCTCTGCCAGCTCGAGCCCGGCGGGCCCGGCGCCTTCACCGAGGGTTGCAAACGCGTCGCGCTCTCACGCCGAGGCCGCGCCGTCATGATCGTCCTCTCAGACTTTCTTATTAAAGAAGGTTACGACGATGGCCTCCGCCTCCTGCTCGGCGGCGGCTACGAGCTCTACGCGCTCCAGGTCCTCAGCCCGCAAGAGCTTGACCCCACCACCGACCCCAACTTCGGCGGCGACCTCACGCTCAAAGACTGCGAAGACGCCGACCTCGCCGAGCTGACCATCTCCGCCCCGCTCATGAAGCATTACCAGGCCACCCTCGCCGCCTACGTCGCCCGCCTTCGTGAGTTCTGCGCCCAGCGCTCCATCGTCACCCAAACCGTCCCCAGCAGCACGCCCGTTGACGTGCTGGTCCTCGACTATCTCCGCCGCAAGGGCCTCGTTCGTTAGATGACCCAACTCACGATCCACGCCCGGGGGTAAGTATCTTACAAGCAACCCCGAGCGCAGGACCAGCCCTCGGGTTGCTCTTACACCACGCCGCAAGAGGTTCCGCCCACGCCCGCCTTCTACTCGCATGACAGCCTCACCCAGCTCTCCGTAACAACGCCCCTCCAACCACATGACCTTCCTCTCGCCATCCCTCTCCCTCATCGCCGCGGCCATCGCCGTCCCGGCCCTGATCATCCTCTACTTCCTCAAGCTTAAACGCCGCCAGGTCGAGGTCTCCAGCACCCTGCTGTGGAAGAAGGCCATCCAAGACCTTCAGGCCAACGCGCCCTTCCAGCGCCTCCGCAACAACATCCTGCTCATCCTCCAGCTCATCGCCCTCATCGCCGCATTGCTCGCCCTTGCGCAGCCAGAGCTCCGCCGCGGGCCCGCCTCAGGCCAGCGGCACGTCATCGTCATTGACCGCTCCGCCAGCATGAAGGCTACCGACGGCGACCCGGACGCCAAAGACACCGCACGCACCCGCTTCGATCAAGCCAAAGCCCGCGCACTCGAACTCGTCGAGACCCTCCGCGAGCCCGGGCTTTTGGACGCCTCCGGCGATGAGGCCATGCTCGTGGTCTTTGACACCACCGCCCAGCGCGTCCTGAACTTCACCGCCAACAAGCAAGAGCTCAAGGGTGCCATCAACGCCCTTACGCCCACCGACGCCACTACACGCTTCGCACCAGCCTTCGCCACCGCACGCGCCTTCGCACAGCCTGTCGCAGTCGAGGGCCGCGGCATCGTCACCCCTGGCGGCGGCGCCGCCATCCACCTCTTCAGCGATGGCCGACTACCCGACCTCGCAGACCTCGCCCCCACCGCCGACGACCGCCTCATCTACTACCCAGTGGGCAACCCCAAAAGCTGGAACGTTGGCATCGTCGGCCTCCGCGCCGAGCGCGGCCTAGACGATCCCAACAGCCTCTCTATCTTCATCAGCCTGCAAAACTCCGACACCCGCCCACGAACCGTTGACGTCCAGCTCGCCGCCGACGGACGCGTTGTCGCCGTTCGAGAAGTGTCCGTTCCCGCCGCGCGCGTCGAGACCGAACCGCAGGCCGTCAATAGCCAGCGTCTCCCGGGCCTCGCTGGCGTCGTCTTCACGCTCGACCGGCCCGACGGCGGCGTCCTCACCCTCCAGCTCCGCCACCCCAACGCGCAAGATGATCCCGCAGGCCGAGACGTCCTCGCCACCGATGACTTCGGCTACCTCGTCGTGCCGCCCGCGCGTCGCCTCGCCGTCGCGCTGGTTACTTCTGGCAACCTCTTCTTGCGCAAGGCCCTCGAAGCGCAGACCCTCGCCAAGCTCGACGTCTACACGCCCGAGCAAGCCGCCACGCTCTTTACCGACGGCAGGCCCACGCAGCCCTACGACGTCTATGTCCTTGACTCATGGCTCCCCAATGTTGCCAGCAGCGAGCCCAACATCGGGCCGACCACCGCGCCCACCAGCAGCCCCTCCGCCGCCAGCGGCCCGGGCCTCCCCGCCGCACGCGTTCTCGCCTTCAACGTCGCGCCCCCAGGCCGCATCGGCGTCGTCGACAAAGGCCCGGGTGAGCCCACCGTCGTCCTCAAGTGGGAACGCGACCACCCAAGCCTCCGCGGCCTCAACCTCGACGCCCTCGCCGTCGCGCCCTCACGCAGAATCGAACTCCCAGACCGCGGCTCCGCGCGCGTCCTGGCCGAGGGCATCAGCGGACCGCTCATCGTCGAGTGCTCAGACCCCTCACGCCGCGCACTGGTCGTCACCTTCGATCTTCTCAACAGCGGCAACTGGATGCTCGACCTCAGCTTCTTCCTTTACGTCAGCCAGGGCCTCCGCGCCGTCGCCGATGCAGGTAGTGACGCCGGGTCACTCCAGGCCGCACCGGGCGGCGACGTCGAGCTGATCCTCCCACCCACCGCCACCGACGCGCGCGTCGCACTCCCCGACGGCAGCCGCACCCCGCTGCTCGTCGCGCCCGACGGCCGCGCCGTCTTCGGCCCCGCCGTGAGCGCCGGCGTGTACACCTTCAGTTGGCTGGGTCCGCAAGGGGCCAGTGATGTGCTAGTCGAAGGCCGCACCCGCCGCGCCATCTCGGTCAACCTCGCCGACAGCTTCGAGAGTGACCTCGCCACCGCGCCGCCCGAGGCGATCTCCGCCAGTCTGCTTGGCGCCTCCAGCGGCCAAGACGCACTGGCCACCCGCGCGCTCTGGCCCTGGCTGGTCATGCTCGCCATCGCGGTGCTACTGCTTGAGTGGTACGTTTACAACCGCAAAGTCACCATCTAACTGCCCGATAACCCCGCGTGCCTCTGCCTTTGCCTTGGTCTCTGCCTTCCGGCGGGCGGATTCCCAACCGGCCTCTTTGCCTCGCGTGGGGCAAAATTCCATCCTGCCACCGGGCCGCAGGCGCGACTCTCATCGCCCATGGCTCTTCTCCGCCACCTCTGCCCCCTTCACCCCCGCCCCGCTCCGACCGATATCAACTCCATGCGGTCACTTCGCCAGCGGTTGCGGGCGGTGCTGCCGGCGTTCGCGCTGGCCTGCTGCTCCCTGCTCGCGCCCACCGCCGACGCACAGCAACCCGCCGCCACCCTCACACTCACATCAGACCAGCCGACCATCATCTACATGGCACCGCTGCCGCCCAGGCCGCGCGCCGCGCCCGTCACCGCCTCCATGTTCAACCAGCGCGTCCTCCGCCTCTTCAACTTTGAAGAGCGTGACGTCAACCCAGAAGACGTACCGCTCAACTGGTTCCGCGCCCAGCACCTACCGCCAGACCGCCCGCGCCTGGGCTTCCCCGCCTTCAACCGCGCCGTCTTTGACGAGCAGATCGCCGCCTCAGGCACCACCAGTGTCAAGCTCCCCACCCGTGGCGGCTCCACCAGCCTCCGCCTTGCCGCCGGCGCGATCCTGGTCTTCCCCGACGCGCAGTACCGCGTCACCGCCAACGTCCGCACCGCCGGGCTCAGGGCCGCCCGCGCCGTCCTGCGCGCCACCATGCTTGACGAAGCCAAGGTGCCCATCACCAGCACCGAGGTCTTCAGCGACCCCACCATCACCGACAACGCCTGGACGCCCATCAGCATCGACCTGCCCGGCGGCATCCCCTCCGCACGCTTCCTCCAGCTCGAACTGCTCCTGCTCCAGCCAGATCAGCTCGTCAAACTCACCACCGGCGCGCCCCGAACAACCAACAGCTCCGCACAGGACATCGACGGTGCCGCGTACTTCGATGACGTCGCCGTCCTCCAGCTCCCGCGCGTCTCGATCACCACCGAGGCTCCCGGCAACATCTTCCTCCGCCCAAGCACCCCGGCGATCATCCTCGACGTTCGAGACCTTTCGGGCCAGGAGCTCATCGCCGTCCTTGACGTCACCGACCTCGACGACCGCACCGTCCAGTCCAAACGCGTGGTCATCCCGCGCGGCGGCTCAAAGCTCCGCACCACACTCGATATCAAGCAGCTCGGCTGGTTCCGCGTCACCCTCCGCGTCCTGTCCCCCGATGAGAAAACCAGCACCGGCCCCACCCTCGCCACCACCTCGCTGCTCATCATCGAGGGCCCCGCCGGCGAAGCTCAGGGCTCCACACTTGTCTCGCCGCTCCGCCCCTTCGCCCTCATCGCCACCGGGCTGCCAGAGCCCACCATCGCGCAGCTTCCGGCTATCGCCCAGGCCGTCGGCGTCCCTCGCCTGACCGTCGGCCTCGGGCCCGGCACGCAGGCCCGCAGCCCCACCCTGCAGCCCACCATCGAGGCTCTGCTCGCCGCGCTCGCGGTTCACCCCGCCGAGCTGACTATCGCCATCGAAAAACTCCCCCAAAGTATCACCGACCGTCTGCGCACGCAGACCCCCTCCGTGCTCGCGCTGGGCAGCGTTGACCGCGCCGACTGGGAGAGTGATCTCGCCGCGTGGATCGGTGGGCTCGGGCACCGCGTCAACAGCTGGCAGGCCGGGCCGGTCCTCTCTGAAGCGCCGCTGAATCACGCCGCCGTACCGGGCCAACTGCTCAACGTCATCAAGGGCCTCTCGCGCGTCAGCCCCGGCCCGCGCGTCTCCCTCCCCTGGCGCGCCGACAGCGCCTGGCCAGACTTCCAAGCCGCGCCCCCGCCCGCCGCCGCCGTCACCCTCCCCGCCTCATTCCACCTTGAAGCCATCGCCGAAATGCTTGCCACCGCCGCGCCGCAGGCCCGCGCCGGCACAGAGCTCACCTACGTCATCGAACCCCTCGACCGCGCCCGCTTCTCACGCCGTGACGTCATTGACCACTGGCTCACCCGCGCCGTCGAGACCTGGGCCCAGTCTCACCGCGCAGACCGCGCCCTCCCTATCGCTCGCGTCGCCCTCTGGCCCGGCCTCCGTACCAGCGCCGACGGCCTGCTCCGACCAGACCCACTCCTAGGCCCGCTGAGCACTCTCGCCAGAATGACCGAGGGCATGCTCGCCGTCTCGCCCGTCCAAGCCGCCCCCGGCGTCCGCGGCTACGTCCTCGCGCCAGAGGCCGGCTCCGCCATCGGCTCGCTCAACATCGGCGCAGGCACCATGATCGTCTGGGCCACCGGCGAGCTCGGGCCCACCGCCAACCTCACCGGCTACTTCGGCGGCGGCACCCTCTCCATCACAGACCCCTTCGGCAATCAAACCTCACTCAACGCCAACCCCAAGTCGGGCCAGCACACTATCGCCGTCGGCACCACCCCCAGCTTCATCCAAGGCGTTGACCCCTCGCTCGTCCGCTTCCTTGCCGACATCCGCGTCAACCCCAGCTTCGTCCCCGCCGGCGTCGGCAGCCACGATTGTGAGCTCATCCTCACCAACCCTTGGACCACCCGCGTCAGCGGCGAGATCACCCTCCAGGTCCCCGACTCACACACCGGGCTACGCCGCGACCCTACCTGGGCCATCTCACCCAGCGCACCGATCCCCTTCACCATGCCCGCCGATGGCTCCACACGCATCCCCTTCAACGTCCTCTTCGCCGCCGCAGAAGAAGCCGGCATCAAGAACATCGCGCTGGTCGTTCGCCTCGCCGCTGACCGCGCGTACCCGCCCATGCGCCTCATTGAGCCCTTCACCGTCGGCCTCGAAGACCTTGACCTTACCGTCACGGCCCAGAACGCCCCAACCGCCGAGGGCCCCGACGTCGTCTTGACCACCACCGTCGCCAACACCGGCCGCCTGACCCGCACGCTCCAGCTCACATCTCTCGCGCCCGGCATCGCCACCCAAACCCAGCCCATCGTTGACCTCGGCCCCGGTGAGTCCGCCGTCCGGCGGTTCATCCTGCGTGACGCCGCCAAGCCCCTTACCGGCCGCCGCGTCCGCATCCTGCTGGTAGAACTCGAAGGCTCGGAACGCATGACCAAGTACGCCCAGGTTCCGTAGCGGCCACTCTGCCTCGTGTGGCGCAGGATTTCATCCTGCCATCGGTCCGCAGCGCCGGCCCTCGTCGCACGTGGCTCATGGATCATGGCTACCCAAAAATGACAAGGGCCCTGGCGAACCAGGGCCCCTGCGTCTTGTATGTGCTTGACCCGCCGTCGGGTCATGGCCGCTGATTACCAGCTGCCGCGGCCACCGCCGCCGCCGCTGCCACCGCTGGAGCGACCGCCACCGCCGCCACCACCGCCGCCGCCCCAACCGCCGCCGCCGCCGGAGCG
>JAJOLK010000007.1 GCA_021173225.1 Phycisphaerales bacterium PN19_bin_20
CCTTCGCTCAGCTCGGCTACGGGATCACACTCGCAGGCTGGCAGGCCGGTGCAGGGACGATCGGTGCCAGCAGCGCGGTGCTGGGTCTCTCGCTGGGCATCGGCTCGGGCTGGGGCGGGACGTTCAACGGCGCCGTTGACAATGTCACCGTCGGCTTCGTCGGTGCCGCGCCCGTGACGTACAACTTTGAGGTCATCCCCGCCCCCGGCGCTGCCGCGGTGCTGGGCCTGGGCGCGATCTTCGCCGGTCGCCGCCGCCGGAACTGAAACGCATTTGTTACCACGGGGCCGGCGCTAAGAGGCACCTGGCCAGACGCCCGACAAACCCCGTGGAAGGAATTTCTCTCTTCGCCCCGCGCCCGCGAAAGCAGGCGCGGCGGCCTTTCTGGGCGTCGTTCCCCAACCGCACGTCTATTCAACGGAGGCCCGTGCGGCCCCGCGAGTGAATTTTCTCTCTCTCGCCCCGTGCCCGCGAAAGCAGGCGCGGCGGCACTTGCCCCTTTGCCGACCGGACGCTCACGTTCGGGTCCCATCGCCCAGTACTGAGACCCAATCTCAACTAGCCCGCGACCCGTGCTAGAATGTTCTCGATGGCGACGGCTCCACACACCAGGACACCGGTAAACGCGGGTGACCCGCGCTCCGGGATCGGCGCAGCTATTTCAGTGCCCGTCACAGCGATCACTGGTAAAGCCGCCGCGGTGCTTCTCCAAGCATCCGTACCGGTCACCTCGCTCGCCGTCGGCGCACTCGGCATCATCGACGCCGGACCTGGCACTTCTGCCGTCGGTGCCGATGACGCGGCCATGCTCCGGGCCATGGGGCTTGTGCCCGGCGCGACTCTGCGCGTCTGCCGCCAGGGCTCGCCGTGCATCGTCGCGGTCGTCAGCACCACCATGCGGATGACCACGCCCGCCGACGCCGCGGGTGGTGCCAGCACACCTGCGGGCACTTCGGGCGAGCCGTCGTGCTCGGCGTGCGCGTGCGGCGGCAGCCGGATCGGGCTGGCGTATGACCTGGCCAAGCGTCTGTTTGTCCGGTCGCTGCCGATGGGCTGAGGCTGAAGTTCAATGAACAAAGGAACAGGCCAGCGATGAGCGAGCAGGTTCAAAGTGCCCCGCCAATCAGCCCGCCGGCGGTAAGCGTGCCGCGCCTGGCGCTGGTGGGCAACCCCAACACGGGCAAGACGACGCTCTTTAACCGCCTGACAGGTCTGCGGCACAAGACCAGCAACTTCGCTGGCACGACACTCGATGCGCGGACCGGACGCGCCACGCTGGCGGGTTTGATCCCGGCCGCGCTTACGCCCACGCCCCAACCCGCGTTCACGCCGCTCTCTGCCGCCGCGCCCACAAGCCCCGCGCGCGGCGCAACCCATAACGGGCCCGCTCGCCACGTAGAGCTCATCGACCTGCCCGGCGTCTACTCGCTTGAGCTGGAGCAGCTTGAATCTCGCGTCGCGCGTGAGGTGCTGGCCGGAACGCGCGGGCCCTCGGGCGTGCCGGTCGCCGAGCCCGACGGCATTCTGGTGGTGCTTGACGCAACCAACATGGCCCGCAACCTGATGCTCGCGGGTGAAGCGCTGCGCCGGCGCTTGCCGACAGTCGTCGCGGTCAACATGATCGACCTGGCCCGCGCGCAGGGGCTGCGGATCGACGCGGGCGTGCTCAGCGCGCGCCTGGGCTGCCCGGTGGTGCTCGTCAGCGCCCGCACGGGCGAGGGTGTTGACGCCGCGCTGCGGGCCGCAGTGTGGGTGGTTGACAGCGGCGCGGTGCCCACGCACACGCCACCGGGTGATGAGCAGGGCCTGCGCGCGTGGGCCGAGGAGCTGTTCACTGCCGCGTGCGCCGCCGCCCTGGGCCCGGGCCCGCTGCTGGCGCACCAGCGCCGCACCGACCGCGCCGACCGCGTGCTGACCCACCCGGTGCTGGGCCTGCTGGTCTTTGCGTGCGTGATGAGCGGCCTGTTCGGCGCGATCTTCTGGCTCGCGCAGTTCCCGATGGACTGGATCGAGTGGATCTTCGCCACCGCCGGCGACGCCCTGCGCCAGGTGCTGGGCCCCGGGTTGCTGCGCGAGCTGCTGATCAACGGCGTCGCGGCGGGCGTAGGCGCAACGGTGGTCTTTGTGCCGCAGATCGCGCTGCTGTTCTTCCTCATCAGCCTGCTCGAAGACACCGGCTACCTGGCCCGCGCCGCGCTGCTGATGGACCGCCTGCTGCGGCCGTTTGGCCTGCCCGGGCACAGCTTCGTCCCGCTGCTGAGCAGCCACGCCTGCGCGCTGCCTGGGATCATCGCAACGCGGACGATCCCCGACCGGCGCGAGCGGCTCGCGACGATCCTGGCCGCGCCGTTTATGACCTGCTCGGCGCGCCTGCCGGTCTATGTGCTTCTTACGGGCCTGCTCTTTGCCGGGCGGCCACTGCTGGCCGGGCTCGCCTTCGTGGGCTGCTATGCGCTGGGCATCGTCGCTGGCGTGCTCAGTGCGCTGCTGGCCCGCCGCACGATCCTGCGTGGTGCGGCACGCCCGATGGCCATCGAGCTGCCAAGCTACAAACGCCCGAGCGTGCGTACGGCGTTGATCACCGCCGTGGACCGCGCGGTGATCTTTATCAAAAAGGCCGGGACCGCGATCCTTGCCGTCTCAATCCTGCTGTGGTGGCTCGGAAGCTTCCCGCACGCGGGCCCGTCGCCCCAAGGTGAAGCGCTCCGCGCGCAGGCGGCGCAAGTGGCGACGGCTGAGCCAGAGCGTGCTGGGCCCGCCAATACTGCCAGCGCCGAACAACTGCGCAACGAGGCCGCGCACGCCGACGCGCGGGCCGCCAAGGCTTCAAGCTATCTGGGCCGATTGGGCCACGCCGCCGAGCCAATCTTTGCGCCAATTGGGGCCGACTGGCAGCTCAGCGTGGGCATCCTGGCCAGCTTCGCGGCCCGAGAGGTCTTCGTCGGCACCATGAGCGTGGTCATCGCCGGGGCCGAAGTGGGCGACGATGAAGGCGAGAACACCCGCATCCGCGCCGCGCTGGGCGAGGCCAAGCGCGCCGATGGCTCGCTGCTGTTCACGCCCGCGGCAAGCTGGGCGATGCTGGTCTTCTACGTGCTCGCCATGCAGTGCCTGCCCACGCTGGTGGTCACCGCACGCGAGGCCGGTGACGTCCGCTGGGCCCTGCTGCAGTTTGCGTGGATGACCACGCTGGCCTACGTCGGGGCGTGGCTCGCCTTCAAGCTTGCGTCGTGATCAACACCACGCGCTCTGCCAAGCGCGGACATGCTCAGCGCTCACTTGCTCGGGTTGGCACGGTACCACTCGATCGTCCGCTTCAGGCCTTCCTCGAAGCCAACCTTGGCCTTCCAGCCCAGCAGCTTCTGGGCGCGCTCGGTCGCCAGGCACCGCCGCGGCTGCCCGTCGGGCTTGGTTGGGTCCCACTCAATGCGCCCGTCAAAGCCCGTGAGCCTGACGATCAGCTCGACCAGGTCCTTGATCGTGATCTCAAAGCTCGCGCCCAGGTTGATCGGCGTCGGGTCGTCCATCACCTCCGCCGCCCGCACGATCCCCTCCGCCGCGTCGTCAGAGAACAAGAACTCGCGCGACGCGCTGCCCGTGCCCCAGCACACGATCTTGCCGTCGCCGCGCTGCTGCGCCTCCACGCACTTGCGGATCAGCGCCGGGATCACGTGGCTGGTGGTCAGGTCGAAGTTGTCGTGCGGGCCGTAGAGGTTCACCGGCAGCAGGTAGCTGCTCTTGAGCTTGTACTGCAGCGCGTACGCGTCAAGCATCTGCCACGCGGCCTTCTTCGCCACCCCGTACGGCGCGTTGGTCTCTTCGGGGTACCCGTTCCAGATCTCTTCCTCACGGAACGGCACGGGCGTGAACTTCGGGTACGCGCAGATCGTCCCGACCTGCACGAACTTCCCGCCGCGCTCGACCATCCCTGTGGCGCGGGCCTGCTCGATCAGGTGCAGGGCCATGGCCATGTTCGCGTAGAAGTACCGTCCCGGGTTCAGCAAGTTGGCCCCGATGCCACCGACCTCCGCCGCCAGATGGATCACCACGTCCACCGGCGCGCCCTTGAAGGCTTCCTTGTACAGCTTGACCACCGAGTCCTTCTCGGTCAGCTCGAAGTCGCGCCGGCGCGGGACAAACACGTGCGCGTCGCTCACGCCGCGCTGCTTCAGCGCCGCCAGCACGCTCTTGCCCAGAAACCCGGCTCCGCCGGTGACGATGATCCGCTTGTTGGTCAGGTCGGTCATGGGTACTCTCAAACTTCGTTCACCAAAGGTCTGTCCACGGGCCGGACCAAGCACGCCGAACTCGTTCGTGGACAACTAGCCCGATTTGGCCTCTATTTGCGGGGTTTCAGGCCCACCAAATCACACGGATCGTAGTGAGATCGGACGTTCGACGCCGCCGGTTCAGGCCAGCACGCACGAAGATCATCCCCACCTGTTGAACCCCGAACCCTCGCCGGTACGATGAACTCCTCGGTTCGCGCTCCGCGACCTTGACCACGCCTTGCCCATGCAAGGCTCGGGCGTCCACAACGTTCATTACTCAACCATGACGACCGCCGTCCCACCGACCCATCCCGTTGCTCCGGCCGCCGCGGTCCTCACCGGCTCCGCGCCCTCAGGCCCGCGCGTGCTGCTGCTGGCCCCGCTTACGGAGTGGATCTTCCAGAACCTCACCCCCTCGCTGCGCCGCCTCTGCAGCGAGGTCTACACGCTGCCCTTCGGCAACACCATGTCCAACCTCGAGCTCCCACGCTGGCACGACCTGCAGCCCAGGGCCTGGGACCGCGCGATCTCGGACCTGCGCGCCTTCAGTGCAACGCGCCCGTTCGACCTGGTCATCTCGATGCTCTACGACGACGCCCTGCGCCCTGCGCAGCTCGACCAGCTCCGCGCGCTGGGCGCCCCCGTCGTCCAGTACCACGTAGACATGAACAGCCAGTGGTACCGCATCCTGCGCCAAGCACCCAAGCTTGACATGCTCGCCGTCTCGCACATGCAGCACCTCGAGCCGCTCATGCGCCGCGGCGTGCCCATCCACTACATGCCCATGGCCGCCTCGCCAGACCGATACATCGTGAGCGAAACCAGCAGCGTCCCCGCCTGTGAAACACTCTTCCTCGGCTCGCTCAACAGCGCACGGCTCGAGACCATCGCCGGGCTCACCAGCGCCGGCCTCCACGTTGATATCTTCGGCTGGGGCTGGGAGAAGTTCGTCAAGCTCGGCCCCAGCAGCAGGCCGCAGGGCATCAGCGTCCACCCCTCCAACCGCCTCAGGCGCCGACGCTTTGACGTCCCCTACATCCTCCCGCGCCTGCTCGCCGAAGGCACCTGGTTCTTTAACCGCTTCAGAGACCACGCCGCCGCCCAAGGCCCCGAGGTTCTTGAGGGCATCAAGAAGGCCACGCTCCGCGGCGTCGCCCGCGACGAAGAAGTCCCACGCCTGATGAACCGCGCGAAGATCTGCCTGGGCATCAACCAGCGTACCGGCAAGGTCGGCGAACGCTTTGGCATCGCCGACAGCCGCTTGCGTGACTTTGAAGCGCCGCTCTCAGGCGCCTTCTACCTCGTTCAGTACTTCCCCGACGTCACCAGCTTCTACCGCCCGGGCGAAGAGATCGAGACCTGGACCAGCATCCCCGACCTGTGCGAAAAGGTCCGCTGGTACCTCAGTCACCCGCAGCAGCGCGAGGCCATCGCCAGCGCAGGCCGCCTCCGCGCTCAGCGCGACCATACCTGGGACGCGCGCCTCCACGGCCTGCTACACGTCATGGGCCTCAAACCCCGCCACGCAGACGTCAACGCCCAGCTCTGCCCGCTGAGGGTCATCGCCAACTACTCACGCGTCAACTGGGACCCTGCCTGGCCAAGCTGCACGCCAAGCTCCACTGAGTTCAACGGCTCGCAGCCCATGATGCCCAAGCTCATCGAGCAGATGAAGTAATCGCGTGGGCGGACTTCGCTCCTGGCACCCAAACGCCCGCGCGCGTCGAACTGCGCTGCGGATGTTTCCACGCTCCGCTCGGGTCTAGCTTCTTTCGACTTTGGTTCGGTCCGCGAGGACGTGTGTCAGCGAAACTCGGTATTACTACTTCTTATCTTTGCCTGAGCCCCCACCCGTTGCCGGGGCCGCCGCTGGGGCCGCCGCAGGTCTTGGCGCTGGCGCTCGGACTGGCGTGGGCGCTGCCGCAACGCGCGGCGCGGGCTGCGGCTGCGGGGCCGAACGCACCGCGGGCTTCGCCGTTGGCTCAGGCGCACTGAAGCCACCACCAAAGTTTCGCTGCCGCGTCGGCTGCGCACTCTGCGTGGGCCTGGCCGCGGGCTTGGACGACGGCCCGCGCAGCCCCTGCTGCCTGCCTTGCACCGGCACCTGAACCGCTGGCGACTGAACCATCGGCACCTTCGCCGCAGGCTGAACTGCAGGCTGAATTTCGGGCCGCATAGAAGACTGTGCCGGCCGCGCGCCACGTGATGGCGTGCGCTCGCCCATCGGCGAGGTGTTGAACCCATTGGGCCGCGCACTCGCTGGCCGATTGACGCCGCCAGCACGGTCACGCCGCGTGAACTCATCAGCGCCCGCAGGCTTCACAGCGTCAGCAGGACTCGCGGCCCCAGCGGGCTTGATGAACCCAGCGGGCTTGATGAACTCAGCAGGCTTGACGAACCCAGCGGGCTTGATGAACTCAGCGGGCTTGACGAACTCAGCGGGCTTGACGAACCCACCAGGTTTCACAGCTTCCGCGGGCATCACGGGCTCGGCGGGCTTGACCTCCCCCGGGCCGCGACCCCACGGCTTGCCATCAAACTCAAACCGCGGCGACCGCGCCTCGGGCGTGCGAGCCTGCGGAACACGCGGCTGGGGCTCACGCATCATCCCGGGCTTGAACGCGTTGCGCGAAGGCTTGCTCGGGCTCAAGCCCTCAACAGGCCGCACCACCACCGGCGCTTGCAACTGCGCGATCGGCTTCTCAAACTGAGGCTTCCCAAACTGAGGCTTTCCAAACTGGGGCTTCTCAAGCTGGGGCTTGTCGGCCACCGCCAGCGGCTTGATGTCCGAGGGAACCTTCGGGCCACCGATCATGTCCAAGCTGCCCGCAGTCGGCGCACCGCGGGTCAAAGTCCGCGGCTTGCTCCGCGGCTCGCCTGCCTGCGCCGGCCAACCTTCCTGACCCGGCGCGAACGCGCCCGTTTCGCTCGCGTACGGATCGCGCGAAGGACCAACGCCGTCACCAACGCCCACACCACCACCCACGCCGCCGGTCAGGCCTCCGCTGCTACAACCAAAGCGGTGCGGCGGCACAACCACGATCGGTTGCTGCACGATCACCACAGGCTGTTGCACGATCACAATCGGCTGCTGAACAATCACCACCGAGGGGTACACGTACCGCGGGCGGCACCAATCGTCACGCCAGCGCGACCCCCAGCCGCTCCAGCCAGACCGGTACCCGTTGCCGTAGCCATAGCCATGGCCAAAGCCGCGACCGATCGAGACGCTCACACCATCACCGGTGAAGCCGAAGAAGAACCCGCTGCGCCGCGGCCAGCAGTCGTACGACGAGCCGTACGAGCGATACGAGCCGTAAGACCCGTACGACCGGTACGTGGTCACCGCAGTGAAGCTCGGGCCGCACCAGCGATCAAACGTCGAATAGCCGCGCGACACCGTGCGGTACGAGCCGTAGCCGTCGTCGTACCACGGATCTACCGGCACCAGCACCACTGGCGCGCAAGGCTCAACGTACAACGGCGCGTAAGGCTCGTGCACGTCCAAGCAGTTCCACGCCGGCTCGCACCAGGAAAAGTTCAGCGAGATCGAAAGATCCAACCCCGCACTCGCCACGCTGCTGCCCGCCAGCACCGCCAGCGCGCCCGCGGCAATTGCGCCGCGCCCGCTAAATCGGCTGCTGCTCTGGCTGTTTTGCTCGCTGTTCACAAAGCACCTCCTGGCACACGCCCGCCCGGGTTTCGAGTCGTCCCACAAACCGCGAGACACTGCACTATGTGTACTGATGCGCGGGGCGCGCGGATTCATCGATACTCTCAGTTTCGCCGGTGAAAGAGCAGCAAAGTTCGCTGTCGAACCCTTAGGGGTGGCGCTCCGCACCCGCCGCGGCTAACCTCGCAGGACATGCCCCACCACCCAAAGCCCCGCCGCGCTGCATCGAAGCTCAAGCCCGTCGCCGGTGGGCGTGGCAAAGCCCCCCAAGCTCGCGCGCTGGTCGAAAGCCCCGCGGGCTTTCGCTCATCGACTGGCGACTGCGAGGTGCTGGTGGGCGACTGCCGCGAGGTGCTGGCGAAACACCCCTCGGTCCTCGCGGGCGAGGTTGACCTGGTCTTTGCGGACCCGCCGTTTAACTGGAACCGCGCGTACGACCAGTGGGACGACAAGATGCCGCGCGAGGACTACCTGACCTTCACCTTCGATTGGCTGGACCGGTGCATCCAAGCCCTCAAGCCGACCGGTACGCTGTTTGTCAACATCCCCGACGACACCTGCGCCGAGATCGTCTGCTATCTCAAGGGTCATCTCGGCCGCAAGCCAACGCAGGTGCTGCACATGGTCAACTGGTGCATCTGGCACTACCGCTTCGGGCAGAATCAGGAAGGGGCGTTCATCAACTCCAAGGTTCACACGCTCTACTTCGCCAAAGACCGCGCCAAGCGGACCTGGAACCCGCGCGAAGTGCTCGAGCTGACCGACCGCGCAAGCACCTACGCCGACAAACGCACCCTCACCAAAAAGGACGGCATGCCCGCGGGCATGCGCGTCCCGCTGGACGTCTGGTACGGGCCGTACTGGGGCCGCATCCAGGGCAACAACGCCGAGCGGCGCCACGGGCACGACAACCAGCTCCCCGAGGTCTATCTCGAGCGCGTCATCCGATGCGCCAGCAACCCGGGTGATCTGGTCATGGACCCGTTCACCGGCAGCGGCACGACCGGGACCGTCGCCCTCAACCTCGGGCGTCGATACCTGGGCACTGAGTTCTCGCGCGACAACGCACGCCGTGCCAGCGAGCGGATGATCCTGCTCGGCCCCGCCCGCCCGCTCGGCCAGCAGCACGGCATCAGCACGGCGATCGCACCCAAACGCCGCGCTTTAACTCTGCCAAGCACGACCATCGGCTAGCCCACAGTTCTGGGGCGTGCAACCCCGCAATCTGGCTTCCACACAAACCCCGTCTCATGGGTTTGGGGGCGGTACATGCCCTCGGTATCGCGGCACGTTGATGAAGGATCGAGGAAGATCGCACAAACTTGTATTTACGGGCTTGCCTCCGCCCCGGGAGTATGCCATCTTTGGCCCGTCGCCGGTCGTGAAGCCGGCGCAGCCCCGCTGGACGTTTCGAGAGCAGAGATCATGACCACGGCTTTCATCTTACTGCTGCTGGTTGCTGTGCCCGCCCTGAACAACCAGGGCGACCTGGCCACGCAGCCCGCCCTCGTCACCGCCACGGCCCCTAGCACTTCCACGGCCCCCATGGCTGACCCGACCGCGCCGCGCTCGATCATCACCCCCGAGGCGATTGTGCCCCCCAAGCTCGGCGAGCCCGTCCCAACAACAACCCTGACCAGCCAGCTGATCCCGACCCCCGGTGCCGTCGGCCTCTTCGGGCTCGGGCTGCTGGCGATGTCCCGCCGCAAGCGCGGCTAAGACGTGCCACAGCGCGGCCCTGCTGCTCGCCGGGCCCTCGCCGCCACTCGCACTTTTATTCAGGCCTTGGCCTTTGGACCCATCGCGCGACCGCCGACAGTCAGCGTGGCGCGGGTCTGCCGACCGGCCTTGCCACGCTTGCCCGCCAGAAAGCTCGGCAGCTTCGCCAGCACGCGCTGGGGCAACACCGCGCGCAGCAGGTAGAGCCCGGCAAGCGCCGCCAAGCCCGTCACAACCCAGAACTGCCAGTCATGCGTCGGCACTCCAAGAGCGTACGCGACTGCGTTCAGCTCAGCGTCTGAAGCGCAGGGCAACCTTCCCGTAGACGCCGCTCGGCACGCCGATCAGCAACCGGCAATGAACCGCGAGATGAACACGATGATGTCGTCGGCCGTGAACTCGCCATCACTACCGGCCTGCTGGCCCGCCCGGCTTACGTCGGCCCGCGCGTCAGCGGTGACAAACCACCCGATGAACACGATGATGTCGTCCGCGGTCACTTCGCCGTCGGCCCCGATGCTCTGGCCCGCGCCCGCGACGTCACTGGCGCCGCACCCGGCGCTCAGGCCACCGAACCGCGCGTTCAGGCGGGCCGTGCCTGAAGCTCCGCCGCCCGCGGCCATGCCGAATCGCCCCTGGCCCACAACGCCCGGATAGCCCGTAACGCCCGCGTAGTACGTCCCCGCGACAAGAGTCCCGTCACGCCCATCACCGGGCGCGACGCCCGCGCCGGGCGATGACCGCGCCGGCGTGGTATCACCAAAGCTCAGCGCCGAGACGCCCAGCGCCGCGAGAGCATCACCTTCATCGTTCACCGCCACAAGTCGCCCGCTCGAGCGGTAGAGCGCCAGCACCGTGTCATTGGGCGTGCCCAGCGGCGGCGCGGGCAGCGTGCTGCCCAGCGTGTCAAGATCAACCCACGCGCTCGCCGCGTCACTGACTGCCGAGCCCAGAGCAAAGCTGAACCACGCAACGCCCGCGGCACCGGTTGCGGTCACGGCGCCAGTGGCCGTCCGCACGCCCGGCGCGCCGCCCGCTGCGCCAAGCACGCCCAGCGCCGCCGCGGGCCCCGCGAGCGTTGGCACCGGCACCGGCGCTGCGCCCGTCCGCACGCTGAGGCTGAACGCCCCGCCCGAAAACCGCCCGCCCTGCGTGACAAAGTTCTCATCCAAACTCGGGACCGCCGGCGTGATGAGCACGTAGTGTGCGCCGCTCGCCAAATCGCCAGCTTGCCCCTGGCCGCGCGGCTGTTCGTCCGCCGCGTCACCAAGCTGCGTGCCCGAGCCGGCGCCAAAGCTCAGCGCCGCGCCGTCAGCCGGCCCGTTCTGATCGTCTGACCCGCGCAGCATCCCACTCGCGTTGTACAGCGCAACGGCGCTGTCAAGCGCGCCTGAGCTGACAACCTCTAAGAACCGCGCCGCATCAACCGTGGGTGCGCTGGCGAGGTCGAGCTGGTACCACGCCTGCTGCCCGGCGCTCAGCGTCCCGCTGCGCGTCAGCGTCTGCGTCTCGGAAAGGCTCAGCGTCTCGCCCGGGCTCGGCGGCGTGGGTGCCTGATCCTCGAGCCAGAAGCTCGCCGAAACGATCCGCGCCTCGGGCGCCGTGCTGGCCGAGCCGTCGGCAAAGGTGTCACTAAATCGGAAGCTCCACGTGCCCGCCGTGGTGCCCGCCACAATGGCCGCGGGCAGGGCGACAAGGCGCTGCGCGCCGGTGACGGTCGCGTAGCCCTCAACCAGCGGCAGCAGTTGCACGTCAAACGCCGGGCCGCTCGGGGGCGTTACGCGCACCAGCAGGTCTTGCCCGTACGTGCCCAACGCGATCGACTGCGCGGTAGCCGAAATCCGCAGCCCTCGCACGGCAAAGCCCGCCGCCGGCCACGTCACGCTCGTCGTCGTGTTCAGCGGGTTGCTCGTGCCCGTTTCGCTGTACACGCTGATGGGCCCGGTCACGTCACGCTGAAGCTGCGGGGCCGCGAGCGCTGGCGCGACAATCGCGAGGCCAGCCAGCGCTGCCGCGGCCTTGATTCTGTGCTGGACCGCTTGCCGTGCCGCTTGCCGTGCCAGATGCTGCGCGTGCAGGCCATACTCGGCGCCGGGCGCACAGTGTTGCTGACAACGACCAAGAGCACCGATTGCACGCATAGCACACGCTCCTGTGGCCGCACGGGCGAAGAACACACGCCGCGCACAGGCCAGACGGTGATAGTTTACACCACGCTTGGCACGGTGGCCAAGGACCCATGCTCGCTCATGCCGCCGCTGTCAAGTTGGCCCGGGCCGGGGCCGGGTTTCGCGATCGCACCGCACGTGCAGACCTCAATGCCCCGATAACCCAGCAGCAGCAGCGAGTGGCCCACCACCAGCAGCGTGCCGCCCTCATGCCCAACTACGCCCATCCACAGCGGCATCCGCCAACCGAACAGGCTGCCCACGATCACGCCCACGGCCATCACCGCCATCGCGCCAATCGCAAAGCACAGGTTGATCGTGATCGTCCGGCGCGTCCGCCTTGCCAGCCCCACCGCCCAGGGCACGGTGCTTAGATCATCGCTCAAAAGCACGATGTCAGCATTCTCCAGGGCCGCGTCACTCCCGATGCTGCCGATCCCGAGCGAGACGTCCGCCATTGCCAGCGCCGGCGCGTCATTGACGCCATCACCGATGACACCGACGTGCCTTCGCCCGCGCGGCGCGCTGGTGCTGAGCTTGGCCTTGAGCGCGCGGACGTGCTCGACCTTGCCCGCGGGCAGAAGCTCGGCGTGAAACTCGTCAAGCTTGAGGGCCGTGGCGATCGTCGTGGCCGTCAGCGCGTTGTCACCCGTCAGCATGACCACCGGGCGCACGCCCAGCGCGTGCAAACGCTCGACCAAACAGTCTGCACCCGGGCGGGCGCTGTCAGCCAGAATAAAGACCCCGGCCTGCTGCCCGTGCGTGCAGACCACCGCGATCTGCCCCTGATGCTGCACCTTGGCCAGCTCTGCGCGCACGTGATTGACAAAGCACGCCGGGAGCGACTCGCGCGTGTGCGCCAGGTTGCCAAGGTGCGCCTGCTGACCGTCCAGCTCGCCGCTGACCCCGCGCCCAACCACCGTCCGCACCTGCTGCACGTCCGCCGGCGTAACGCTCTGGGCGGCGGCGGCCCGCACAATCGCCTGCGCAATGGGGTGTGTGCTGTGCATCTCAAGCCCCGCCGCCACCGCCAGCATCTCGCGCCCGTCGCTCCAGCCCACGGCCAGCAGATCGCGCAGCTCGGGCTTGCCGACGGTGAGCGTGCCGGTCTTGTCAAAGGCCACCGCGCCCAGGCCCGCGAGCCGCTCAATGGCCTGCCCGCCCTTGAACAGCACGCCCCCGCGCGCGCCCCGGCTGATGCCCGCGAGGCTCGCAGTAGGCGTGCTGATGACCAGCGCGCACGGGCTCAGCACAATCAGCAGCCCGATAGCTGTGTACGCCGCGTCCTTCATGGGGCGGCCAAACAGCGGCGCGGGCCCAAGCCACCAGAGCAAGAACACCGTCAGAGACAGCCCGAAGACCGCCAGCGCGAACGGGCGGCTCAGACGGTCAATCACCCGCTGCACCGGCTCTTTGGTGCTCTGCGCCTCGATCACCAGACGCAGCACCTTCTGCAGGCTGCTGTCGCTGGCCAGCCGCAGCACCGTGGCCTCAAACGGGTCGCCCACGTTGATCGTGCCCGCAAAGACCTCGGCGCCGGGCCCGACATCACGCGGCATGCTCTCGCCCGTCAGGCTCGACTGGTCAAGGCTCGAACTGCCCAGCACCACGCGCGCATCCGCCGGCACGCGCTCGCCCGTGGGCACGCGCACGCGCGCGTCCACCTCCAGCGCCTCGGGCGCACGCTCAAGCCACGCGCCATCAATCAGCACCATCGCCCGCGTGGGCATCAGCGTGTGCAGGGCCGCGACGGCGGCCTTGGTCCGGGCCGTGGCCAGGTCCTCAAGCGCGCCAGCGAGCGTGAACAAGAACAGCAGCAGCGCGCCCTCGGCCACCGCGCCGATCCACGCCGCCAGCAACGCCGCCACGACCATCAGCACGTCGATGTCGACCAAGTTGGCACGGACGGCCTCCGCCGCCGCCCGCCCGCCGTAGACCAGCCCAATCAGTAGCGCGAGCCAGTCCAGCGCCAGCGGCCAAAGTGCCGGGCCCGCCTCCGTTGCCGGTGCAAGCCCCATCAACCGGGCCGCAAACGCCACCAGCAGCAACGCCCCGGCGACCGACGCGCCGATGAGCTGCGACCGCGGAGCCAAAAGCAACGCCATCTTTCCTACCGGTTCTACGCCGAAGCTCGGCACCGATCGTTGGTTGGGCGTTGCCGACGGTGCGGCCGACTCCACCTTCATGGCCATAGCACATGTTAGCGGCCGTCACGCACGCCATCACCAAACGCTGCCCGTCCGGACGCCACCGCCCGGGAAGTTTCCTTGAACGGTCACCGACCGCAAGGCTCTGAAATGGCCACAAACGCAGCGGTTCTCCCGATCAGATGGTGCTTCTTAGTGGAGAGCCGGTGCATACCGGACCCCCCGGGCCTGGGCTGTACCACTTTGGCACATATTGCGCGCAAAAAATTGGTTTCTTCGCTTGCATCGATCCGACACTGATGTACACTCGTAGTGGAGTTGTCGCAGCACCCCCCTCGGGCCTGCGGCTCGGAAACCGAATACTTCGGTTTATCAGGAGGGTCGGCGAGCAAGTTGAGAGTCCATGAAGCTGAGGAGACCGGTCCGACCGGACGCTTCACGGAATCTTCAACGTACACACTGAACTGCTCGACGGCCGCATGTGAAGCCTGGTAAACTGTAAACGATCTCTCTCTCCTCCAGCGGGGCGCTGTCTAACGATGGCGCCCTGCTTTGTTTTTGGTTTCCTCTCGGAATCCGAAAACACTCTTTCTCTCCAAGCCTCGTTGACCAGTCTTCGCCTAATGCGAGCGGCGGGTGGCCCTCTCATACTCCGCCGATATCTAATCGAATATGACCGAATGTGCGTGCTTCGCCCGCGATCTGTGAACCTGAGTGCTGAGCCTGGGCTCCTTGACAATCAATACCTTTACCGGGCCGTCGCGCGCTGTGGCCAGCCCACAAAGGCCAACGACTAAGCACATCACCCGAGCCCGAGCCCCACACTTCGGCACAGATGAGGCCGGCTTGGCCCAGCCCGGCCAACACCGCACACAATCGCCGAAGGGCCTCATTTGGTAGTTTGGGGTAGTTATCCACATCTGAGGGCGAGCTGGCGGGGCCATGCTCGTCAGATTTCACAATCAGGGACGGTCCAAACGCGCACAATTTGCGCAGTTCTTCCAGGATGCCAAAGAACATCCGCCAGGATCTTTGGACCGGCGTGGCCAGCTACTGCGACGACCCCCAAAAGTAGCGTGAGCTCTGCCTCCCTTCGGAGGCGGGGACCGAAGACGGCAAGGGACAAACACCCTTTACGCCCGCAGGCCGCGCAGCTCGCGCTCGCACAATCCTGGCAGTTCTCTCCTCCATCAGCTCTACCAGGACGAGTAGTTTACCAAGCCGGATCCAACT
This sequence comes from Phycisphaerales bacterium PN19_bin_20, assembly GCA_021173225.1. GTDB lineage: Bacteria > Planctomycetota > Phycisphaerae > Phycisphaerales > UBA1924 > JAJTGZ01. The sequence continues at coordinate 15,212 of JAJOLK010000007.1, forward strand.
TTCCAGCATTATCTCCTGGTACGTCGGAGAATCTGGACCCTTGGGGAAACCTTTACGCGCCCGTAGGGGTCTTTATGGGTCAGGCGCGTAAAACTGGGGTCTTTGCGCTGGATGGTGCCACCTGAACGCGTGTTCAATTACCCAGATCGATGACACCATGACTGGACTTTGGCCGCCGTGGCTGTCGGTCTATGAGGATTGTGCCGCGGCATGTAGCCAAGGCTCGCTGACTGGCCCAAAATGAAGCGCGGACGAAGCGCGGATGAAACGCAGATCAAGAGTGGATGGCGGCGTGGCCAGGGCGTGGCTAGGCCGTGAGTTGGAGCGTGATTTGGGTCGTGGTTGAAGTGTGCCGGGGACGACTGACGCGAGCTTCTGGAGCGGGCCTTGAACGATGCAACTGGACGGACGAGCGATGCGGGCACGGGCGGCCCAGTGCTTGTGACGGGGGCGGCCGGGTTTATCGGGAGCCACACGTGCCGCGCGCTGCTGCTGCGCGGGTGTCGCGTGCTGGCGCTGGACAACTTTGACCCCTTCTACTCGCGGGCCCGCAAGCAGGCGAACATCGACGGCGTCACGCGCGGGCTCAGCGCAAGCCAGCACGCGCTGCTGACCTTCGCCGAGCTTGATATCAACGACGCGCCAGCGCTGGGTTCGTTCCTTGACGCGCACGGCCCGAGCAGCGTGATCCATCTGGCGGCCAAGGCCAACCCGCGCCTGAGCGTGCAGCATGCCGCGGCGTACATGCACGCCAACGTCACCGGCACCAGCGCGCTGCTGCACGAGCTTGGCCTGCGCGGCGTCGATCGCATCGTGATCGCGTCAAGCTCATCGGTCTACGGCAACCTGCCGACGGCGCCGTTCAGCGAAGAGATGGACGCGAGCGCGCCGATCAGCCCCTATGCCGCCAGTAAGCGGGCCTGCGAGTTGCTGGGCTACGCGCACCATCACCTCACGGGCGCGAACGTAGCGATGCTGCGGTTCTTTACGGTGTTTGGGCCCGGTCAGCGGCCTGACCTTGGCGTCAGCCTGTTCCTTGAGCGGATCAGCACGGGCCAGATCATCAAGCTCTTTGGCGATGGGACGATGGCCCGCGACTGCACCTATGTAGATGATGCGGTCAGCGGCGTGCTGGCGGCCCACGACCGGATTGATCGGTTTGGTTTCCGGGTTTGGAACCTTGGCAACAGCCGTCCCGTCACGGTCAATGAGATGATCGCGACGTGCGCGCGGGTGGTGGGCAAGGCGGCCAAGCTTGAGCCCGCGCCGCTTCAGGCCGGTGACGTGCAACTGACGTTCGCCGATCTGACGCGCGCACGCGCGGAGCTGGGCTACGAACCTGTGACGCGCTTTGAGCCGGGCGTAGAGAGGCAGTGGGCCTGGGCGCAGGGGCTGGGGTGAGAGGTGAGGGGTGAGAGCGTGGGGGATGAGTCATGAGGGGTTGGGTTAAAACGAGAACTCGGCGACCTCTGCCGCCAAACGCGACGAAGCACCCAAAATTGCAGCAGCCGAGCCCGAGATCGGCGAGCGCAAAGTCAACCTCGCTGAGCGGGCGGTCGACGAAACAGAGGATTACCTGCTGCGTCAGTGGACGCGGACTTCGCAGCAGTTCGAGCATTTGGTCGCGGCAGTCTTCCGAGCGATGGGTTTCACCGCCCGTGTACAGCAAGGCACGCACGATCTCGGAGTCGATGTCATCGCACACCCAGACCCTCTTGGCGTGCAGCCGCCCCTGTTGAAGATTCAGGCCAAGAGCGGGACCGGGAAGGTCGGCGCAAAGGAAGTAACGGAACTTCGTGGGCTTCTCGACCAGGGCGAGAAGGGCGTACTCGTTTCTGTCGGGGGCTTTTCGAACGACTCCAAGCATGTTCAGCAGAACGATGCCGACTTGGTGCTCATCGACGGAGAGCGTTGTGTTGCGCTGTTGCTCGAGTTCTACGACCGCGTCGACGCGGAGACTCGAATCCGATTCCCGCTGCGCTGCCTACAGGTCTTTGTGGGATGAGTAGCGAACGCCGTCGCAGCCGCCCCCGGCATCACCGCTCAGGGCAACTCCTTCGACCCAGTCGGGGCAGATTCCTGAGCCTTCACGCTTCCCACGAGCTGCGCCTTCAAACCATCCTCGCAGGATCTCGTGCGTTTGGGAAGTTCACGCTCCATGTGGCTACTGCCTGTTTACGCCTTCGATTCCCTTCGAAAGCACAGGGCTAAGTGAGACTCCCTCTGACAATAATGATTATGCCCGCGGAAAGTTACGCGCCCAGCGCGGCCTTCAGAGCGTCGATCTGCGCACCGCGCGGGCCCTTGGTCTGCACGCCAATGTCAAGGTCCTTGAGTGTCGCCTCGTCCGCGCCTTCGATAATCAGCGCAAACCGCGCGTTCGCGTCGCCGGCGTCCTTGAGCAGCTTGCCTACGTTCTTGGTGGACTTCCCGCTTCGACGTGCGTGTACCCCTGCGCGACGCAGCGCCGAGACCGTTGGCGTCAGCAGAGCGTCGGCCTCGGGCGTCCCGTTGCTTATAACAAACGCGCCCGGGCGCAGGCCTAGCGCCGCACGCACGGACTTATCATCGGGCAGCAGCCCACGATCTGCCAGCACCAGACCCAGCACCACGTCGCCCATGCCGAAGCCCACCGCCGGCGTCGCGGGCCCGCCAAAGGTCTCGATCAGCTTGTCATAACGCCCGCCCCCGGCAACCGCTCGCATCGCGCCGCCGGTCTCGTGAACTTCAAACACCATACCCGTGTAATAGGCCAGCCCGCGCGCGACGTTCAGATCAACCTCGCACCAAGCCTCAAGCCCCGCGCTGGCCAGCTCACCTCCCACGGCTTCGAGCGGGGCGAGTAGTAGGGTCGCCAGCGCGCGCACCTCCAGCGGCGTGCTGTCCAGTGCCGCGTCGATGGTCCCGCTGTCGCGCCCGCGCGGCCGCTTGAGGAAGTTTAGAAACGCCACCGAGTGCACGCCAAACTCGAAGGCCATCGCCTCGATGTCGGCGTTGTCAAGCTTGTCGCGCCGGTCTAGCAGCACAAACGCCGCGTCCTGGTGCGTCTCATCCACGCCCAGCTCGGTGATCAGCGCGCCAAGGGCCGTGCGGTGGCTGTAACGGACCTTGACGTCCGCCGGCGTGAGCCCGAGGCGCTCGAGCAGCCCAACGCAGCAGGCGATCGCCTCGACGTCGGCCTGCGGGCTTGCGTCGCCCAGAATGTCGCAGTTCCACTGCAGAAACTCGCGCAATCTCCCGCGCTGCGGACGCTCGGCGCGGAAGCACGAGTTCTGCCAGAACCAGCGCGTCGGGCGCGCCAGCTCACCGGCACGTGCCGCGAACATCCGCGCCAGCGTGGGCGTGAACTCTGGTCGTAGTGCGAGAGGCGCACGGCCCTCGGCCAGGCTGGCGCGCAATTTCTCGTCCTTGTCCTTGCCGCTGAAGGCCATGAACAGCTCGGAGAGGATCCCCTCGCCGCTCTTGACCGCGTACAGCTCGCTGTGCTCGAAAGTCGGCCCGTCGATCTCATCAAACCCGTGCTGCACGCTGACCTCACGCCACGCGCGCTCGATGTAACGGCGGCGTGCCAGCTCGGTGGGGTAGAAGTCGCGCGTCCCGTTGGGAGGTTGAACCGTCGGCATAAGAAGGGCTCGGGTGAACAAAGATCATTCGCACACTTGCACACTTGCACACTTGCACACTTGCACATGGGTAGATTGGCATATGGCCACTCGGAGGCAGAGAAACAGCGAGGTGGAGAATCGCATTGACGGAGAGACAGGGCGATAGAGAGAGCGTAAAACAGAGCGATAGAGAGAGAGTGAGAGAGAGAAAGAAAGGGATTGATCCACAGAAAGACACAACTCAGAACGATCAAACACACATACTTATACGCACGCCTGCCACGTCACTCGGGTTCAGCAATCACCACCAGCCCGACCAGCGCGCCCGCGGGCACCGTCACGCCGTCGCCGCCGCCAAGGCGCAGCTCGGTGCTGGGCTGAAGCTGCGCATGGACCAACCGCGTGGGTTGCTGCGTGGCAAAGAAGCCGCCGGCCCGGAATGCCTCGTCATAGCGATCAACAAACCGCGCTAATGGGATCGTGACGGTTCGCCCCGGCGCGATCGGTTCCAGCGTCATCGCCCACCAGCGGTTGACCCACAGCGTCCCGCTCAGCGTCGCACCGGTCGTGTTGCTCAGCTCGATGCCCGTGCCACGCCGGAGCACCTGCACATCCAGCACGCCCTGCTGCACGGCGTCTTGCGGGTAGACCGGCCCAGTCGCCACGAGCATCGACGACGCGGCACAACCGCTCAGGCCCACCGCGGCGCCCACCATGGCAATACTCAGCGAACCCACGCTCAGCGCGCCCACCCTTAGCAAGATCCTCCTCGCGCCGAGCCCCCAGCCGCGCGCAGCAGCGAGCCGGGTAAAAGGGCGGGCGCTCAACGATCGGCTGGCGGGCTGCGGGTTCACGGTCGGCTCCGGCGTGCGGGGGTTCCTCTACTATGTGCCGCGTGAGCGTCCATGGCAACAACGCGACGGCCGCTTCCCCCGCGATTGCGCCCGGCGCCGACGAGATCAACGTCGCCGCCTTCGCCAAAGAGCTGGGCCAGGAGCTGCGCGCCCGCGGCCTTGACCCGCGCGTCACACGCCACATCCCCGCCATGGACGCCCCGTACTTCCAGGCCGGGCTCGCCGGCTACAGCGACGCGGCCATGCGCATCATCGCCCGCCGCCACGGCTGCCCGCTGGCCGTCACCGAGGCGCTGCTCGACCGCATGCTGCTCGGGGGCGGACGCGGGTTTGACAAGGCCGACCTCCAGCTCCTGGCCGAGGCCATACCCAGCTCGAGCGAAGACCAGCCGCTGCTGGGCCAGATCATCGGCAGTGACCCCGACGAGATGGCCGCCGCCGCCTTGAAGATGATCGAGCAGGCCGCGCGGGGCGATAAGGTTTACCGCGCCATGGCCTACCCCGAGGGTCAGGGCCCAACCAGCACAGACCCGCGCTGGAAGGGCCACGCGACGGACTCAGCTGGCTCTAGCGGTGCCGCCGATATTGCCGACGCCGCCGACGCGTGTGAAGACGACTGCACGCCCGCGGCACTGCTCGCGCTCGCCAACCAGCAGCCCCCTGAGCAGTACGACCCGCGCGCCGTCACGCTTCCCGCCCGGCCCTCAGCCCGCTCGGGAGCACCGCGCGGCACCCACTCCGCCAACGCCATCAGCTCCGCCGGTGCCACCGTCAATGCGCTGCAAACCGCGAGCGCAAGCCCGGCCACCGCCACAAACAATGGCCCCGGCCTGACCTATGCGAGCATCGACGTCAACCTGGCCTGCCCGGTCAAGAAGATCGACCGCAAGAGCCGCGGCGGCCACTGGCTGCGCGAGCCGCAGGGCGCGCTGGAAATCCTCAAGGCCGTGCGTCAGGCCGTACCGGCGCACGTCCCGTGCACCGTGAAGCTGCGCCGGGCCTATGACGACACACCGGAGATGGCCCGCAACTTCGAGGTCATCTTCGTTGGCGCCTATGAGCTGGGCTACGCGTTTGCTACCGTGCACGCGCGGACGGTCGAGCAAAAGTACATCGGCCCTTCGCGCTGGACGTTCCTCAAGGACCTGTGCGAGCGCCACGGCGACAAGCCGGTCTTCGGCTCAGGTGACGTCTGGAATGTTCACGACATCTTCCGCATGATCGCGTACACGGGCGTGAGCGCCGTGAGCGTGGCGCGCGGGTGCATTGGCAACCCGTGGATCTTCCACCAGGCTCGCCAGATGCTGGCGGGCGATGCGCCCACCCTGCCGACGATCGCTCAGCAGCGCGCCGTGCTGCACGAGCACTTCGCCCTCAGCGTCGCGCTCAACGGCGAGCAGAACGCCGGGCGGATGATGCGCAAGTTCGGGATCAAGTTTGCTCAGCACCACCCGCAGCGCGAGCAGGTCCAGCACGCCTTCATCGCCGTCTCAGCCCTTGATAGCTGGAAACACGTGCTTGACGAGTGGTACGCGGGGTGAGCCAAACACGACTAGCTCCACGCGCTCCGCGTGGGCAGAATGAAGCGATTTTTTTAAGGTTCAAAGACCGTGCCAGAGTTCGCCTGAGCTTGTCTAAAGGCCGAGACGGCCGCTGACCGACGAGCGAACAGCGCCGCTTGTCGCGCTCAAAGCACCATCCCGCTGATGTGCGCGTCGTACGCCAGCTTGCCACCCACCACGCCCTGAATCTGGCTGGTAAACCGGCGACCGGTGTTCTTCAGCTCGTGGCAAAGAATGTAATACGTATCGCCCGGCACCACCGGCTGGCGGAACGCGCACTCGTGAATGTGCGTGAAGGCAATGATCCGCTTCTCAGGTAGACGCGCGCCGACCAGGAACGCCCCGAGCTGCGCCCCGGCCTCAACCTGCAGCACGCCCGGGAGCAGCGCCTTGTCAGGAAAGTGCCCGCGCACCCAGAACTCATCGTTTCGCACGTGCCACACCGCCACGCCCTGCTTGAAGTCCGCGCTGTGCCAGACGATCCCCTCCAGCAGCGCCATCTCATGACGGTGCGCGCTGACCTTGCCAATATCGTCCTTACTTAGCACCAGCTTGGTCAGGTCCATCGTCGAGAGGTCATAGATCACCCCCCGCGTGCTCGTCACCAGGCTCTCGCCGCCCGCCCTCACCCCCACCGCCGGGCCAACTGCCGCCGCGCCGCCCACCGCCGCGTGAACCACCGCCGCGCTGGTGCCGCCCGAGTTTGCCCCACCTGCTGCGTTGCTCATGCTCTCAATCCTCGTGCAACCCACACCCGCCCGCGCACGGCGTTACGACGCCTTCGGCTCGCCCTCGCCGTCCGCCTCGCCCGCGTCCAGCAGGCCAACGCGCACCTCCTGCGCCGCCGCCTTGATCTCCTGCATCTTCTTGCGTGCCCGGGTCTTGGCGGCCTTGTTCCCGCCCGCGCCCTTCAGCACGTCCATCTCCGACTCGGCCACCAGACGCTTGAGCTGCTCGAACGTTTCCATCGCACACCCCTGGTCAAACACGCCCCGCGCACACACACCCGGGCGCAACCTTGCGCCCAGCTTCAATCCACTATACGGGCCGAGCGACCGCCGCGATCACACCCGCCGCCACACCCTCAGCCACACCCGCCGCCGCCCGGACCCCGCGGCCTAGAGAAGCTGCGCCGCCAGGCTGGCCAGCTCGCTGCGCTCGCTCTTGGCCAGCGTCACGTGCCCCACAATCCGCAGGCCCTTCATCCGCTCGATCGCGTACGCCAGGCCGTTGCTCGCCGCGTCAAGGTACGGGTTGTCGATCTGCTGCACGTCGCCGGTCAGCACGATCTTGGTCCCCTCGCCAATCCGGCTCACAATCGTCTTGATCTCGTGCGGCGTCAGGTTCTGCGCCTCGTCCACGATCATGTACTGGTGCGGAATGCTGCGCCCGCGGATGTACGTCAAAGGCTCCATCACCATCTTGCCCGTGTCCATCAGGCTCTGCACACGCTGCTCGGTGCTCTTGCTCTCGGCGTGCTGCATCGGCCCGCTGCGGTTGCTCAGCAGGTACCCCACGTTGTCAAAGATCGGCTGCATCCACGCGCTCAGCTTGTCGTCCTTGCTCCCGGGCAGATAGCCAATGTCACGCCCCATCGGCATGATCGGCCGCGCCACCAGCAGCTTGTCGTAGCGCTCCTCGTTGAAGACCTTCGCCATCCCCGCCGCCACCGCCACCAGCGTCTTGCCCGTGCCGGCGCCGCCCATCAGCGTCACCATCCGCACCTCATCGTCCAGCAACAGGTCTATCGCCATCGTCTGCTGGATGTTGCGCGGCAAGATCCCGAACGTCGCCTTCCGCGGCGCCGTCACCGGTATCAAGTGCTCAGTGTCACCCAGCCGACGCCCGATGCCCGTGTGGTTCTCGTCGCCCCCGTCACGCAGCACCACAAACTCGTTGGCGTGCAGCCCGCGCGACGACCGCCCGTCGCTGCCGGTGACCGGTATCGGCCCCAGCCGCGCCAGCGGCAGCATCCGATCCCGGTACAGCTCGTCGATCAGCTCGCCGTCGACCTCAAGGGTCACAAACCCCGCGTACAGCTTGTCCGCGTCAACCTTCTTGTTCTCAAAGTCCTCCGCCGGGATGCCCAAGACGTCGGCCTTCAACCGCGCGTTCAGGTCCTTACTCACAAACACCACGGCCTCGCCCGCGGGCAAAAACCGCTGCTGCAGGCCCCACGCCACCGCGATGATCCGGTTGTCCGCCTTGTCCTCGCGCACCACCGAAGGCCGCTCAAAGTCGTTGATCTCAATCCGCACCACGCCCGTGAGCGCACCATCCTCCACGCGCACGGGCCAGTCCTGCGGGTCCAGCGCGCACGCGTCGCCCCAACGCACGCCCTCGGTCAGCTTGCCCAGGTTGCGCAGGCGATCAAGGTGCCGGATGCACTGCCGCGCGTTTCGGCCGCGGTCGCCCTCGTCACGCTTGAAGCGGTCCAGCTCCTCGATCACCGTCACCGGGATGATGACCTCGTGCTCCTCGAAGACAAACAGCGCCGCCGGGTCGTGCAGCAGCACGTTGGTGTCAACCACGAAGTGCTTGATCTTGCCCGCGACGCGCCGGGGCTTGGACGCGCGAACCTCGACCGCCGGCCCCCTGCCCGCGCCAGACGCCCTCGCCACGCCAGATTCCTTGCTCGCGCCAGAATCCTTGCTCGCGCCAGCCCCTTTGGCCGTCGCCCTGCCCTCGGGCCGAGGCACCTCGCGCCCAGACTCGCGAACCTGCTCACGACCGCTTTCACGCACGACATCGCGCGCCGTGCGCGCGGGCTTGGCCTCGCCGCTCAGCAACGCCAAATCGCGCTTGGTCAGCCGCGGCAGCCGCGCGCGGTCCTGACCGCCTCCACCACCCCCACTACCGCCACCACCTCCGCGATCACCGCCACCGCCACCGCCACCGCCACCGCCACCGCCACCGCCACCGCCTGACCTAAACGAAGAACCCTCGCTGCTGTTCTCTCGCGGTGCCTTGGCCATCAGAAGATTCCGTTCCTTGTTGGACCGTGCCAAGCGACACGCGCCGGGCACCCACAACCCGCCCACTCTCATCTGCGTTACGGCCGCGCCACGCCACGCCGCCGCACGTCCCAGCGTACCCGCACCCAACCCGCTTTGCCCAACGTTCACACACGCTTCATCAAACCCCCGCCAACAACACCCCCACCACCAGCATCAGCCCCACCGCCGCCGCGATCGCCACCTTGATTGCCGTCGCAACCACCCGACCAATCGCCGCGCCCGCCGCCGCCTTGCCCGCTTCCTGAATCGACCGCTTCTTGATCAGCCGCTCTGCCGCCAACGCCCCAAGCCCCGCGCCAACCACCGCGCCCACCAGCGTGCCCACCACCGGCACCGGCACAAACGTCCCCAGCACCGCCCCCACGATCGCACCGACGATCGACCCGCCCGCGCCCCACGCGCTCGCGCCAAACTTCCTTGCGCCCACCGCTGACGCCACGGCCTCGATCACCTCGCCCAGCAGCGCCAGCCCAAGCCCCACGCCGATCGTCCACCAGCTCAGCATCTCGGGCTGCCAGAGCTTCACGCCAACCGCCACCAGCAGCATGAGCCACACCCCCGGCAGCGTCACCGCTGCCAGCAGCAGGCCCGCGCCCACCCCTAGCACGACCGCCGTCGCCGCGAATACCGCATCCCACTGCATCACGCAACTCTACGCGAAAACCCCCCAGCACACTGCACCTAAACTCTCCTATGCCCTCTGACACCACCGCTTCGCCCAACGCCCCCGTTGCCGCCCGCAAGCGCCCCCGCGCGCTGCTGCGGAAGGTGCTCGTCATCGCCGCCGCGGCCCTTGCCGTGCTCATCGTCGCCGGCGCGCTGCTCATCCCCGTCGTTGCCGCGCGCCTCGCGCCGGGCCTGGTTCGTGACAACACCAAAGACGCCTTCGCCGGCACCCTCGCCCTCGACAGCGCCAGCGTTTCGTGGACCGGCCCCATCCAGCTCACAGGCCTCACCCTGACTGACCCGCAGGGCAAACCCGTCGCCAAGCTCAACGCCACGCTCTCAAAGGGCCTGCTGGGCTTCCTGGCTGACCGGGTAAACCTCGGCACCACCACCCTCACTGGCCAGCTAGATCTCCTCCGCACCACCGACGTACAAGGCAACATCACTACCAACCTCCAGCAATCGCTCGCGCCACGCCCCGGCACAACGACCACCACAGCCGTGCCCGCCGGCCCCGCCAAGCTCCCCCTTGGTCTAAAGGCCAAGCTTGACCTCAGCGCCCTGCGCGTCAACTACACACAGATCGAGCCCGCTGGCACCACCAACGCCGCCATGACCGACCTGACCGGCTCCATCAACTTTGACCACCCGCGTACCGGCAAGGCCGCCGCCAACGTCACCCTCAAGGCCGGCTTCACCGCCCTCGCGCCCGCCGCCAACACCGCCACACCAAACCCCGCCCCCGGCTCGCTCGCGGTTGATGCCGACGCCACCGACCTGACCGACGCCAACGGCACACTCAGCCTCGATCGCGCGCAGATCAACGCCACCCTCGCACTCACCAATGCCCCTACCAACCTTCTGGACGCCCTCGCCGGGCAGAACGGCATCATCGCCGCCGCCCTCGGCCAAACCCTCTCCACCAACATCAAGCTCGTCAGCGTTGGCGACCGCGCCGACGCCGACATCAAACTCACCAGCCCGCGCGCCATCGCTGACCTTGCCATCCTCCGTGACCGCGGCCGCCTGACCGCCCCGCGCCCCGGCACACTCACCCTCGAATCCCTCGACTTTGCCGCCACAATCCCCGCCGTGCGCGACGCGCTCGCTCAGGCCAATCTCACCATCGCCAAGGGCGACTGGCCCAACCTCAAGCTCACCCTCGCCGCGCTCAACCTGCCCGCCGACAAGGCCACCCCCTACGCCGGCGCCTCCATTGACCTCGCCATCGACCTTGGCCCAACCACCGCCACACTTACGCGCCCAGCCACCACGCCCAACGCATCGCCCACCGTCCAGCGCGTCAACATCCGCCCCGCCACACTCAACCTCAAGAGCACAGACTTCGCCGTCGGCATAGACCTCACCGCCGCCACCAGCGCCACCATCGACAACCAGTCCGCCGGCGACCTCGCCGCCACCATCAACCTCGCAGGCCTTCTTGACCGCCAGGGCCAGCCCGTGATCTTCTCCGCCGGCGTTCCGACTTCCATTAACGCCGACGTCAAGATCACTGCCCTTGACACCGCGCTGCTCGCGCCCTTTGTCGCCGCCCTCAAGCAGCCCATCGATCTGCCGACTGACCTGGGGCCGCGCCTCGATCTCGCCCTCAGCGCGCAGGCGCGCCCGCAGCCCAACGCAACCCCCAGCGCCATCCCTGACACGCTTATTACCCTCGCGCTCACCAGCGACAACATCAACCTCCGCTCAGCGCTGGACATCTCCTCGGGCAGCCTGCGCTCCCGCACCGCCGAGCCCACCACCCTCACCATCCGCCGCGCCGGCCCGCTGGTCGCGCGCCTCACCCAGCCGGCCAACCCCCAGCCGGCCAACCCCCAGCCCACCACCACCACCACCACCACCAACACGCCGCCCGCGCTGCGCATCACCGGCGACATGCCCGTGCAGGTCACCATCACAGACCTGACCATCCCCATGCCCGGCTTCAAGATCCAGCCTAAAGACGCCCGCGCGCTCGCCACCCTCACCGTTGGCCAGGTCTCCGCGTCGCTCCCCACCGCCGAGCCGCTTGACGCTGGCATCACAACCCTTACCCTCGACGCCGACATCCAGCCCCGCAAGCCCACCGCCCTCAAGCTCCGCTCGCAGCTGACCATCGACAACCAACCGGCCACCCTCAACGCCGACCTCGAAGCCGACGGGCTCCTGCTCCCCTCAGGCCAGCCGACCATCGCCGCCCTGGGCGACAAACGCCTCGTCGGCACCGTCGCCCTCACCGGCGTCCCGGCCTCCGCCATCCAGAAGGCCGCGCTCGACTCCAACACCGATCCCAACCTCCGCGCACTGCTCGCAGAACTCGTCGGCACCAGCGTCAACCTCACCGCCACCTTCACCCGCGGCCAGCCACCCTCGCTGGCACCCATGAAGTTCGCCCTCACCGGCCCCTCGCTCAGCGCCGAGCTCGCCCTGGTCCTTGCCGAAGACGCCCTCACCATCGACCGCGCTGTCGGCGGCGTCAACGTCACCCCCGCCGCCGCCAAGGCCGCCCTCGCCCTCTCAGGCCAAGACGCACAATCCCTCGCCAACCTCTCGCTCCGCGAACCGGCACGCCTGGGCTTCAACCTCAGCCCCATTAACCTTCCGCTCAAGACCGCCCGGCCGGAGATCGACTGGGCCCGCGCCACCGACCGCGCACTGGCCGCCACCATCACCCTTGACAAACCCATCATCGCCGACAACGTGATGGTCCAGGGCCAGCCCCAAAGCTTCGGCATCGCCAACGTCAACGCCAATATCGGCGCGCCGCTTGCCGCCATCGCACCCCCACGCCCCACCACAACACCCACCACTTCATCCACCACCACAGCCAAGGGCCCCGCGCCCACGGGCATCCTCCAAGTCGGCTTCACCGCCGAGCTCATCGGCGAGAACACCACCACCATCATCGCCCGCGCCAAGGCCGACGCGACCCTCGACCGCGCCACCGGCAAGCTCACCGCCCAGGCCACCATCAGCGATGTCGCCACCGCACGCGCCGACCAGCTCGTTGGCAAGCCCGGGCTCATCTCCGGCGCCGTGGGTGACCGCGCCGCTGTCGCCCTCCGCGCCAGCCGCGAGTCCGCCGCCACCCCGCTCGATCTCTCCGCCGACATCAACACCCCGCGCCTCAGCGCCGGCGGCATCAAGCTCGCCCTTACCGACGACGCCGTCCGCCTCGCTCAGCCGCTCAAGCTCCGCTGGGATGTTGACGGCGCCTGGCTCGCCCGCTACGCCCTCGCGCCCACGCCCGCAACCTCACGCACGCCCGCCAAGCCCGCGCCCGCCACCCTCCAAGGCATCGCGACCATCCAGGCCGAAGTCCGCCAGCTCTCCTTTGCACTTCCGCCCAAGAACACCGCCAACACCAACGGCACATCAACCACCGCCACCACCGGCCCGCTACGCCCGGGGCTCTTCGCCCTGGACGCCACCGCCCGCATCGACAGCGCCAACCTCCTCACCGGCCCGCGCCAGACCGCCGTCGCCATCTCAGGCCTCGAAGCCGCCCTCAAACACCTTGACGCCCCACAAAGCAACACGCCGGGCACGCAAGAAGGCCCCGGCCTCGCCATCGATGCCGCCATCACCTCCATCCGCTCAGGCACCAACCAGTCCCCCGAGCCCGTCAAGCTCACCGCCACCATCCGCAACCTCGCCGACAGCCGCGGCAACCTCAGCCCAGACAGCGCCACCGTCACCGCCGCGCTCACCACCGGCAAGCTTCCCACCGCGCTGGTCGAGGCCTTCACCGGCGAGCCCGGCTCGCTGCAGCAACTCCTCGGACCAGAGCTCACCCTGATCGCCAAACTCGACAACGTTTCAAAGGCTGGCACCGGCGGTACAGCACGTATCGACCTCAAAGCACCCAACGCCAGCATCGTCCTCGGCGGGCCCATCGCCAACGGCGTCATGGCCACCCGCGCGCCCGCTGGCACCCCGCTCACCGCCCAGCTCTCCGAGTTCCGCTCCAGCAAGACCGTCGCCGCCGGGCCGACCTCCGCCCTCAACCCACTGGGCTACCTCGGCTTCGTCGCCGGCATCGAACGCCTGCGCGATGACGTCAACACCAAGCCCTCGATGATCGCCTCGCCAGACCTGGCCATCCCCATCGACGGCGACCTGACCAAGCTCAGCGGCACCATCAACATCGACCTCGGCCGCGTCAACATCAAGATGGAGCAGAACTTTCTCCAGCTCCTCGACATCGCCGCACTCAACCGCGCCGTTGACCGCGTCGCCAACGCGCAGCAGCGCGCCGTGCCGCCGTTCGCCGTCAACATCGAAAGGGGCATCGCCCGCTACAGCAACGTCGAGCTGCCCATCGGCAGCTACACCTTTCGCACCACCGGCACCGTTGACCTCCCCAACCAGCGCCTCGACATCGTCACCTACGTCCCCACGCTGGCGCTCGCGCCCGGCATTCTCTCAGGCATCAACGAAAAGCTCGGCAAAGGCTTCGGCAAGATCCTTCCCAAAGACCTCACCGACGCCACCATGATCCCCGTCCGCACCAGCGGGCCCTCCGCCAACCCATCCACCACCATCGACATCGAGCTATTCGTCCGCGAGTTCGGCAGCAAACTGCTCAACCCCGAGAACATCCTGGGCACCATCGGCAACCTCTTTGGCCCCAAGCCCGAGCCCAAGCCCCAGCCCGAACCCAAGCCTCAGCCCCAGCCTCAGCCCAAACATGACGAGCCCAAGAAGCCAGAGCCCAAGAAAGAAGACAAGCCGCGCTCGCCCTTCCCCTTCCCGATCCCGCTGCCCACGCCGCGGTGATAGTTGTACTTCTACCTCTGTGTTTGGAGGGCGGGCTTCTAACTGCCTTGTCTACAAGATCGCGTGGGGCAGGATTTCATCCTGCCCAAACCGCCTTGCGGCCGTCACGCTCCGCCTCGCACCACCCCCAACAACTTCCTCGGAGGGCGGCACATCAAGCGGGCTTTGCCCCTCGGTGTCGTTCGAGTTCTTCGCGCCCTCCGAGTTCCTCTCCACTCCGCCGCACACTCCGCGCGGCCCGCCATTACAACACTTTGACGATCCATCGCTCGCATCATCCGCCAGTCGAACGTCGCCATTCCCTCCTTTGTCCCGACAAAACCACGCTTTCTCTAGCGTCTCACGCGTACCGACGCGCCCGCTCGTGCCCACGCTGCAGCACCACCAGCAAGTACCGCAGCGCATCTACCGCGTGGTCCGATCCATCCTTCAGCGGCACCGCGTCGCCCCCGTCTTCACTCGCGTACCGGTACCGCGTCAAGCTCCTGATCAGCCGCGGACACGAGTCAGAGATCATCAGGCTGGGCGGGCCGCTCGCCGGGCTTAGCCGAGCCCTGATCAGCTCCAGCCCGCCCACCACCCCGGTCCGCCACGCCCGCGCCCGCAGCCCGGCCCGCTGCATCGCCGCGATCGCGCTCACGCCGGTCTGATCGTTCCGCGCGTGCCCCGCCGGGTCGCATCCGATCCACGACGTCTCGCCCCACATGCTCCGCTTCACCGCCTCGATGTGCTCGCCCAGCGTCCGCCCCTGCTCCATGTACTCAGCCAGCACCGTCACGTGCCAGGCCGAGAGATCAGGTCCCGCCGCCGCGCCGTCATCAACCGCTATGACCTCCGCGCCCACGCCCAGCGCCGTGCTCATGTCAGCCGCGCCCGCGCCATGCTCAGGCCCGCGGACCAGCGCCCACAGCACCACCGTGGGCGCCCGCACGCCAAAGTCCATCCCCGCCACCAGCATCGCCCCCGCCCCGCCGTGCATCACCCCGACGTTCATCATCCCAAAGTTCATCGCCCCGCACTGCCGCCGAACGTCTTCGGGCCCGGGCAGCTCATCTGCGCGCCGTATGTGCAGCGCGCGATCAAACTCAGGAAATACGCACGCGCTGCCGCGAGGAGCCACGCACATCATCTCGCTGTTCCACACGCTCAGGCTCACGCGTCCTTTCAGCCGCCGCGCATCGCTCACGCTGACATGCCCGCCATCACCCATAGCGCCACCACCGCCCTCACCCGTCGCCGCCGCCGCGCCAGCGCGCTTCGCCGCGCCGCCGCAGTCTGCGTGCAGTGCGCAGCTCGGGCAGTCCTCACCGATGCCGCAGGTTTCCAGCGCGTCAACGACCGTCCACTTCATCAGCACGCGCTCGCGCGAGCGCGCCGGCGCAGCGCTGTCAGCGCCAACACCCTGCGCCGCAGGCGCCGCAAGCTCACGCAGCGGGGTTGATCGCTCGACCAGCTCCCACATCAAGCCCAGCGGCACGTGCATCGTGCTCAGCGTGTGCACCGAGCCCTGCACCACAGCACCCCACGGGCCGCTGGTCCGCATCTGCCGCGTCGTCAGCTGCGCCGCGTCCCACACGGCCCGGTCAAACAAGTCCGCCTCGTCGCACCGCAGCTTCTGCACACGCGTGCCCCGCACGCTCGCCTCGCTCTGCGCAAGCACCTCGACACGAGAGCCATTGCGAAGCCTCACGCGCTTCTCGGTCGGCCTGCCGTCGAGAAGGGCCGCCAGCTCGGGCCGGTCAAAGAACCGGCGCAGATGCTCGTGCATCCGGCGCGACTGCTCCAGGCTCCCGCCCAGCACACGCACCTCAATCCCCGGCTTGTACAGCAGGTCCAGCAGCGTCGCGACCGCACCAAGAAACGTCTTGCCCCCGCCTCGCGCCGCCCACACCACGCAGTCCGCCGGCAGCGCACTCTCGCCATCACGACGCGCGAATGACCCGTCGGGCAAGAGCACAAACGCGCCCTCGAAGAACGAGTGCACCAAGTACGCCAGCGGCGCATCGCTACCCGCCAATAGCGCGCGCCGCCCAAACTTCACCTCCAAGAGCCGCTCAAGACGCACCAGCAGCTCGTCTGGATTTCGCGGCGGATCGATCAGTTCCTCAGGCACCGCCGCCTCAACCGCCGTGCTCGCCTTCTTGACGCGCGTGCCGGCGCGCCCGCCCGCCCGCTTGCCCACGGCACCGCCCGAAGCCTTCGCTACTCGCTTGCCCATCACTCAGCCCCCCTTGCTGTAGAAGCCCAAAACCTCATGAACCAGCGCCAACGGACGCGCCACCAGCCTCGCCCACGTCGCATCAATCAGCTCCAGTTCGCCCGGCACGATGCCACACGCACTTTCTTGCCCGCGCCTCGGGCGCGTCGCGCGTGAGGCACCCGCCCACACGCGCCACGCCTGCGCCAGCCGCGCGTCACGCGCTACGCGCGCCCTGACCCGCGGCTCGCACAGGTCAACCCCGCCAGGTCCGCCCAGCCCCGCCTCGCGCAGCGCCGCCAGCAGCCGCGCCGACGCCGGGCACAGAGGCACCTCGACGCGGCGCATCCCGGCCCGAGAGAACATTCCGCACCAGTGCGCCATCGCCGCGAGCGTCTCGGTCCATGGTGTCAGCGGCCGCGCCAGGTACTCGCGCACCAGCATCGACCCTACGCCCAGCCCGCGCGCACGAGGATCAACCACGACCCGCGCAATCCGACGAAGCTCCGCGTTGAGCACCGCCGCCCGCGCGCGTGGCGAGCGGCCATCAAGCCACCCGGGCCACGCCCGCTCACGCCAGCGCCCGTTGAGCGTCGGGTGCGTGACCACCAGCACGCCCGCGACGCCATCGAGCCCATCGCACAGCGCCAGCACGCCGCCCGCCACACACCGCGGCACGCCCCCAACATAATGCCACCGCGCCAGCGCCGCGCACGCCGTCGAGGCCTCAGCCGCACTCGCCCACTCGGTGTGCGTGCTCAGCACGCGTCAGCCCCTGGCGCTTGAACGCCCGCCCGCCCGTCAAGGCCCACGGTCACCAGCAGCCCCGGGCGCAGGGCCGCGTGCAGATCGTCATGGCTGGTGGCCAGCAGCAGGCTCAGCGGGTCTGCACTGCGAATCTGCCCTACGCCAAGGCACAGCGCCTTGGCGGTGAAGCGATCAAGCGTTGCGGCAAACTCGTCGGCGATCAGCACGCGCGGGGCCTGCTGCCAACCGCTCTGCGCTACGTCACGTGCGCCCGCTCGCACGCTCACTTTTGGTCTCGTCGCCAGGGCCAGCGCAAGTCTGAAGCGTTGACCAGCAGAGAGCACGGAGGCCGGCGCGAGCCACAGGCGCGCCTCACCAAGGCCCAGGCGCGCCAGGTGTGCAAGCCAGCGATCCAGCGGCCCGGCGTCCATGCTGGCGACCGCCAGCCGCCCGCGCGCTAAGCGCGCATCGGGCTGCAGGGTGCTGACGCGCGGCCGCGCCGCGCCCTCGCACGCAAGCTCACGCCGCACCAGCCTTAGCAGTGTTGACTTGCCCGACCCGCTGGGCCCGGTGATGAGCGCCACGCGGACGCGGCCATCGGCATCGCCCGGCTCGCACAGCCACCGCGCCAGCGCCCGAGCGGCCGGCCGCAGACCTTCGATTATCGCGGCATGGTCGGTCTGCGCGCGGGCTAAGCACAGCCCCACTGCGCTGGCTGCCCGGCGCGTCCGAGGGTTTGATCGCGGCACGCACATCAGGCGGCCTCCAGGTTGGTGATGATGGCGGCGCTGGTGGCGCTGTTGGCGCTGTTGGCGCTGTTGGCGCTGTTGGCGCTGGTGGTGCTGTTGGTGGCGGTGCCCAGTGCTGCCAAGCGCGACTTGCGCAGCGTGCGGGCCATGACGCGGACGTCTGCCGGGCTCGGCTGCGGCGCGTCGGTCACGATCGCCGCGATCGCGTCCTTGCCCGCCCGGGCCTGCGCGAAAGTCAGCTTGCACGTGGCGGCGGCTGCGCGGATGGTCATCCCGCGCACAAAGATCGCGTCGCCCACCGCGCGCAGGCTGCGCGGCCAGGCGCCAGAGCGCGCAACGACGACGGCGAAGGCCGGGTGCAGCACGCGCTTGACCAGCACGCGGACGCGGCGCGAGACCGCCGTGGGCCGGGCGCTTTGCAGCAGCGCGACGTGACGGAGTGTCTGGCCTTGGGCGTAAACAGCCTGCAGCAGCGCGCGGTCGCCCTCGGGCAAGAATTCGGCACGCGCCGCGATGACCTCTCGCGCGTGGTCAGAGACAGGCTTGCGCAGGTCACTGACCGCCTGCGGCACCAGCCGACCGCGTCGCGTTGGCGACGCCTGGGCAGCCCCGACTGTGGCCCGCGTGACGGCTACCGCGTGCGCGCGGGTGCTCGTGGGATTTGTGGTTTGGCTGGCGCTTGAGTTGGGGGTTGCGGTCGTGGCGGTGAAGGTCGCTTGGGTGGGCAAGGGCGTGGCACGCATGGTCGGGGCTCCTGATCTGAATTTGGTCAAAGTTTGGTGCGCGGGCTGTCTTTCGCTTGTCTGAATGGTCTTTGTGCGGTATGTTTACCAGACAATGAACGAACAAGCAAGGGGTTTGTTCGGTATGTCACCAAGATTGTGCACAGCCGCGGCGTTCACGGGCAGTGGGCGCGTTTGGATGGGTGTGGTCGCGGGGTTGGGGTTCGGTTTGGGCGAGCTGGGCGGCGGGGTCTGGGCCAGATCACCCCGACACCACCACCCAGATCCAGCAAGGAGCTTGCGCGGTGGACGAGACTTCTTTGGTGCTTCAACGCCCTCTGCTTGCGGATCGTGATGAGCCGTCGCGGTCGGAGTGCCAGTCGCCGCCGAGTGCGGGCTTGTGCCAGCGGCTGCGGGCGGCCCGACTGGCGCGCGGGCTGACGCTGCAAGCGCTCGCAGCGGCGGTGGGGTGCGGCAAGAGCTATCTCTCGCAGATTGAGCACGGGCGCAACGCGGGGCAGGTCAGCTCTGAGCTGCTGGCGCGGGCGGAGCTTGCGCTGGGGCTTGCGGCTGGCGCGCTGGTGGGCACCAGCGAGCTCGCGCACGCCGGGCCCAGCGTGCGTGATGCGCTCGAGCGTGAACGTCAGCAGCGGGCCGCGGCCCAGGCGCAGCTTGCGCGCGTGAGCCTTCGCGGCGGGGGCGTGAGCCTTGATTCGCTGTACAAGAGCGGTGCGTTGCACGCGCTGGCAGGGCAGGCCGCACCAGAAGGCGCGAGTGCGGGTGGGGGCGCCAGAGCGAGCATGTTGAGCGCGCGCGGGTTGCCGAGCCAGGCGCAGGCTCTGGGCGCGCGGGCTCTGGGCTTGCGGGCTCGCGTCGCGCGGGCTCTGGACTCGCAGGTTTGGAGCAGCGATGCGCTTGAGCCGGTGCGGCTGGCTGGGCGAGTGCCGATTGTGAACCGCTTGGCGGCGGGGCTGCCGCGTGAGTTCGGCGACCTTGGCTATCAGGCCCGTGTGGCCGACGCGTACCACCCGGTGGAGGGCGCGGGCGACCCGGACGCGTTTGCGTGCAGGGTTGTGGGTGACAGCATGGTGCCGGGGTACGTCGCCGGTGACGTGGTGGTGTTCTGGCCATCGCGGGTGGCGCGGCATGGGGCAGACTGCTTTGTGCGCCTCGAGAGGGATGAGCGGACGACCTTCAAGCGGGTCTTCTTCATGCCTGAGCCGCCAGCAGAGAGCGTGGGCGAGGGCGGCAGCGCTTACGCGTGGCGAGATTCGAGCGCAGAAGACGCAGCGGGCGCGGGCAAGGCGGACCACGACCTTGCGGCGTGGAGCCAGCGCGTTACGCACGTGCGGCTGGTGGCGCTGAACCCGGCGTACGGCGAGCGCGTCTTGGCGCGTGAAGACATCGCGGCGATCTATCCGGCGGTAAGCGTGACCAGAGCCGTGGGCGGCCTGGGCTGAGTATCGCGCGGGGGCTGGGGGAGGGCACGGCTGGGGGCGTACGATGATTTGAACCGAGGACTTCAGGAGTGACCAATGGCCGGGCGGCTCGACGGGCTGACGATCGTGATTGTCGATGACGACATCGATATCGCCGAGGCGATGGACGAGGTGCTGAGCGCCGAGGGTGCAACCACCCACGTGGTTCACGACGGGAACGCGGCGGTCGAGGCGGTGGCGCAGCACAAGCCGCAGCTTGTGGTGCTGGACATGATGCTGCCGGGACGCTCGGGGTTTTTGGTGCTTGAGAAGATCAAGGGCGAGGAGGGCTCACCCAGCGTGGTGATGCTGACGGCCAACGAGGGCAAGCGGCATCAGGCCTACGCCGGAAGCTTGGGCGTGGATAGATACCTGCTTAAGCCGGCACCGATGGAGAAGCTGATCGACACGCTGCGCGAGCTGGCCGACGCGCGTGCGGCGGACGAGGTGGCGAACGACGTGGCGAACAAGGGCGTAAAGAAGCCCAAGAAGTAGTGGTGAGCGGTGAGCGGTGAGCGGTGAGCGGTGAGCGGTGAGCGGTGAGTGGTGAGTGGTAGGGTCAAAGGGTTTGCTGCTGGTGGTGATGGTGCATGGCGAAGCGTCAACTGGTCATCGTGAAGACCGTGAACCCCGCGCAGGACGAGGACGACGGCGCGCTGCCGGCGCTGGGCGAGACCGAGGAGGTTTTGGAGGCGCTTGCGCCGTTCAACACCGCGCCCGACGGCGGCACGCCGGGTGAGGACTCGGTGGCGCTGGGCCTAGTCAAGCTCTACGGGCCGGGCATGCACCTGGAGATGGTTGGGGGCGATGAGGTTCGCCAGATCATGGTCACGATGACCGACGAGGACTTCGCCTTCCCGGTGCTGGTGCGGGCCTGCCAGATGAACCGCTGGACGATGCTTGATACCGGCACCGGGCAGCGCCTGCGGTTCTAGCGGTGCGAATGATCAGCCATGCCCACCTACGACTATGAGCTGCTTGACGCGCACGGCAAGCCCACGGGCGAGCGCTTCGAATTGGTGCAACGCATGAGCGAAGACGCGCTGACTAAGCAGCCGGGCACCGGCCGCGCGTGCCGACGGGCGATCAGTGCCCCGGCGATCGCGGGCAACTACTCGCCGCTGAACAAGACCCGCCTGAGCAACGACAACCTGACGCGTCTGGGCTTTACCAAGTACGAGCGCAAGGGCAAGGGCTATATGGAGCGCGTGGCGGGCACTGAAGGGCCCAAGTCAATCAGCGAAGATGAGTAGCGAGAAGACCAGATTGGTCAAAAGGTAATCGGCAATGGGCGTGTGGAGGCGGGATGTGCTGATGTGCTGATGTGCCGATGTTTCCTGCGCTTCTTACCCTACTCGCCCGCGCAATTCATCGAGCCTGACGTGATCGGTCAGGTCAAAGCTTAGCGGCGTGAGCGTGATGTGCCGGCTAAAGAGGCTCTGGACATCGCTGCCGGGCTCGGTGGCGTGGAAGGCCATCGGCTGCCCGCTGGACCAGTAGTACTCCTCGCCCATCGGGTTGGTGTTGTGGACGAAGGCGTCAAGCGTGCCGTGCGTGTTCATCGGGCACACCGCCGTGGGCGGCATGGGGCCGTCGTGCTCGGTGATGGGGATGTTGATGTTGACGCACGCGTGCGGCTTGAGCGGGCCCTTACGCAGCAAACGCTCGATCACCGCTCGCGCGTGCCAGGCGGCAACGTCAAACCGTGGGCGTTCACGGCCGTGGTGCAGGCTGACGGCAACTGACGGCACGCCGAGGAACGCCGCCTCGAGCGCCGCGGCGACGGTGCCCGAGTAGAGCACGTTGATCCCGACGTTGGCGCCCATGTTCATCCCGCTGATGACAAGGTCTGGGCGCGAGCCGGCGCCGAAGCGCCGTGGCCAGAGCTCGCACAGCGCCAGCTTGATGCAGTCGGCCGGGCGGCCGTCGACGGCGATGCCGCTCATGCGCGGGTTGATGTCGATGTGTTTGGTCATCAGCGGCTCACGAAAGGTGATGCCGTGCCCCGTGGCAGACTGCACCGTCAGCGGCGCGACGACCATCACCTCGCTGGCGGGCCCACCGATGAGCGCGCCCATGAACGCCCCGATTGGCCCGGCGATCGTGCCCGGCGGGTGCGCGGCGTTCATCGCCTCGCGTGGCTCTGGCGTGCCGGGCTCAGTGATGCCACGCAGCGCGTCATAGAGCGCAACGATGCCCGGGGCGTGGATGCCGTCGTCATTACACAGCAAGATCCGCATACAGGCAGCGTAGCGGCGCGGGGCCGTGCGCGCGTGCGGCGCAGGTCGTGGCAAGCTTCGCGTTCGGACTGCGCGTTTAGAAATCGCGTTCGAAGCTCGCGTTTAGAATTGGGCCTGCTCGTCGCCACGCAGCGCCACCGGCTCGCGAAGAACCTCGGCCATGATGAACGCGCGGCGCCAGTCCTGCGGGGTGGTGGGCAGGGCCCGCTGACGGGCCAGCTGCGCCGCGGCTTGTACCGCTCGACGAGCCCGCGCTTGGTCTTCGGCGCTCGGGCGGCTTAGGCGCTCGATCGCGGCCTTGCGCTGCACGGAAGACTCGTCGGCCGCCTCAACCTCTGCTCGCTTGGCAACGTCGCGCTTGGCGGCGACGTCACGCTGGCGGACGGCCTCTGCGTCGTAATCACGCTGCGTGCTCTGGGCCAGCTGCTGACCCTGATTCGCACGCCCGGTCAGGCGCGGATCAACGGTGGGCGTGGCGGGTGACCTGGTGTTGGGCGTACGGGTCGATGTTGGGCTGGCCGCAGAGGAAGCCGAAGAACTGGATCCGGCCGGGCTCGCACCCTCGCCGCCACGCGTCACCACGACCACCGGTCCGCCGGGCCAGAGCTCGCGGGTCGTGGTGCCGCCAACGCTGGTGCCCGCGCCGCCGCCGCCAGTTGGGCTGAGCGACGGAGCTTGCTGCGAAGTTGACGACGAACTCGCGGGCAAACCCGCGCCGCCGCCCTGCTCACGCTGACGCTTCTCACGCAGGCGGCGAAGTTGCTCTTGCCGGCGTGACATGTCTTCAGCCTGCTGACGCTCGGCCGCGCGCTGCGCCTCGAGCTGGGCCTGCATCTTTGATTGAGCTTGAGCCTGCGCCTGGGCACCGGTCTCGACCGTGGGGTTCCGCCCCGTCCGCAGAGAATCTTCTTGAAAGCGGCGCTGCGCGTCGAGCTGCTTCTTTTCCGTCGCCTTGACCCGCGCCTTCTTGATCACCCAGCTCAGCGCCGGGCCGAGGACCATGATCAGCACCACGATGACCTGGATGTAGTTGCCGAGCCCGCCCATGACAGAACTGTACGGTGCGCCAGCGAGCGGGGCACAACGGCCACGGGCCGGCCTGAACAAGTCGCGCCTAGTGCCCGCCAGGTCTAGTGCCCGCCAGGTCTAGCGCCAGCCAGGTCCAGTGCCAATCACGTCCGCGCCATCGGGACGCCGACGATCGATACCCCGAGCTGGTCCGCCGACTCAAGCGTCGTGACCTTGTCAATCATGATCACGCTGCCGGCCGCCAGCGCCAGGCACGTGCCGCCCGCGGCTGCCAGGTTCTCGATCGTCCGCACGCCCACCGTCGGCACATCCGAGCGCCGGTCATGCCCGGACCGCGCGCCCTTGCACAGCGTCCAGCCGCCGCGCCGCGCCAGGCTTCCGGCCCGCTCGATCATCCGATCAGTCCCCTCGATGCCCTCCACCGCCACCACGTCACGGTCCTTGACCGCCAGTGCCTGACCGATGTCGAGCCGGAGCAGCTCGCCCAGCAGACCCCAGGCAAACTCGTAGTCGCCGCGTTCTTCGCCGGTGGGCTGGCGCGTGGTCATCACGCCCTCGCTGGCCATGTGGTCGTTGATCGGCGCCGTCGAGTCCAACAGTTGGACGCCGGCGATCTCAAGCTGGCGGGCGACAAAGTTCAGCAGCACGTGCGAGCGCCGGTCATGCCGAAGCTCACGATACCAGCCGACGAGCGTCGTCGCGTCAGGAAGGTGCCGCAGCAGCTTCCACGGGTCGAACATCAGCTTGGCTTTATCAACCCTGCCAACCATGATCGCGTGGTGCACCCCGCGCCCACGCAGCACCCGTCCCCAAGACCCCACACGCAGCACCCCGACTTGCTGAAAGCTCGCGCACATCGGCGGCAACTGCGGGTCGTACTGATTGGAAAGCCCAAGGCCATGGATCGGATGCCCCTGCGCCCGCAGCCCCTCGGCCACCAGCACAGGCAATCTCCCGCCGCCGGCGATCAGCCCGATGGGCGTCCCGGGTGGCGGTGGGTCGGCCAAGATGGTCAGTGCAGCGCTGGTCAAGAGTGAGGATCTGCAGGGCGGAAGGTTAGTGGCGGACGGTTGCAGAACGGTGCGAGGGTTTGGAGCCCCGAACTTGTCCCTGGTTCGGAGCAAGGCTTGCTTCGAGGCCAAGAGTCGATCTGTGAGGCCAAGTTAGTGGTCACAAGGTTAGCAGCAATTTTTGCATCAGCCCACCAGATCGATGTACTCGGAGGTAAAATCGTGCAAGTTCAGGCCCCCGGGCGTGCCGATGACCTGTGACGATGAGCCCCCCGGCCCGCGACATTGACCGTGTGGAGATCGGCGGATTGCCGCTGGTGACGCCAGAACCAAGCGCCATGGGCCCCTCTCGCGCCGCGCACGCCAGTGACGCCGGGCCAAACGCCGCCGGGCCAAACGCCCTCAGGCCCAAGGCCCCCGGCACCTCACGCCCGTTCCTGAGCATCTACTTCCGCTGCTCTGCCCAGTACACCCGCGCCTACAAGAACGCCAAGGGCGACGCCTACGACGCCCGCTGCCCCGCCTGTGGCAAGCCCGTCCGCTTCGCCATCGGCCCCGGCGGCTCGGCCGACCGCGCCTTCACCATGAGCTGTACGTAAGTGAAGATTGGCCAGCGGTCGGAACGGCACTCGCGAACCAGTAATAGGCAATGGCCAGAAGGAATTGCTGGCTCCCATGGTGCTCATGTGCTCATGTGCAGCATGACGACCCGCTGGCACTCACGCGCCTGCTGCCGATTGCCTGCACCCTCTTGCCTAGGCCCTCTTGCCCATATCCTTTTCGTCGGTGCCGATTGCCAGCTTCTACTTCCCCAGCGCGGCACGCAGCGAGATCACCGACTGCTGGATCGCCTCAGGCGGCATGCTCCCACGCAAAAACGCCTCTGGAAACCCCCATACCGGCTTGGTCGGGTCCGGGTCAGTGGGGTACCGCGGGATCACGTGCCAGTGCAGGTGGTGTACCTGGTTGCACAGGCACTCGTAGTTGATCCGCACCGGGCTGAACCGCGCGCGGATCGCCCCCGCTACCAGCGCTACCTCACGAAACAGGCTCATCTGCTCGTCCAGCGAAAGGTCTGACAGGTGCAGCACCGGCGTCTTATGGATCAGCACGCACCAGCCCGGAAGGCCTTGGTTCTCTGATAAAAACACGCTCGTGCGTTTCAGGTCCGCCACGTGCAGCGGGTGCTTGCCCTGCCGCGCCAGCTCAAGTTGCAGTCGAAACGGTGAGTCCATCGCGCTTTCCCGGCACCTTCCCGGGCCGCAGCGCTCTCGCGCCATGGGCCCCGCTCTCTCCGCCGAGTTCCAAGTCAAACCAACCTTACCCAACCACCGAGAGCAGATCCGAAGACTCACCACAACTCATTGCAGCGCTCGACCAGGTCGCTCAACGCCGCTACAACGCCCGATCCGCATGCCGTCACGCACTGTGCCTGAGGCCCGCGACCCGGCCAACGCCTCGGCCTGAACACAAGGGCCCAAGCGTATCCAGCATACCTTACGACCCGCAGCCTCGCTCGCCGCTGGTGCCGCCCACCCCCCACTACTCATCCTGCCCGGGTTTTCCGCTCCCATCAAACGGGTTCACCACGGCGTTATCACGCCCGAGAACCAGCCAGTCCGCGATCTGCACCGCCTCCGCAAAGCTCTCGCGCGCCCTGATCGCGTTGTCCGCGCTGTTGAGCACCAGCTTCTGCCGCAGATGCTCCACCGTCGCAATCGCGTCGCCGCAGATGACCGTGGTCTGCTCGTCCTGCTCAACCACCACCCCGCACAGCCCCGGCGTCAGCCCCGGCAGCGGGAACAGATCAACCCCGAGCGCAAGCTCGTCGGGCGCCTCGACGCACCGCTGCAGCACCGCCACCTGATGCTTGAGCCGCTCGGCAAGCTCAGGCTGGTTCCGCTCGCTGGCATACCGCAGCTCACGCACCAGCGGGATGCCCACGCCCTCGCGCTCCTCACGGCTCACCAGCCACGCCGCCCGCGGAAACGCCGTGATCCCACGGTGCGTGTCGGCATGAAAGCTCGTGAGCATCACGTGTGTGACGGCGTCGGGCGTGATGCCGGTGCGCTCCAGCAGGCGGGCCGCGATCGCTTGCTCAGGCAGGCCCGGATCAATCAGCAGCACCACATCGCCCGAGCGGATCAGCGTCGTGGTCGCGTGCCCGGTCCGCACCGGTGCCCGCTCGCCCCACAACGGGTTCGCGGCCATCGTGCCAATCGAGATCACCCGCAGGTCAATGGCCATAAGGAGGGAAGCTTAGAGCGCCGGGGCCGCGCCGGGGCCACGCCAAGGCCAGGCCGCGACGACGCTAGGGCCAGCCTAGGGCCAGGCTGGGGCCAGGCTGGGTGTCGGTCTGAGCTTCCAGGGACCAAGCCGGGGCCACGCCGGGGCCGCGCCAGGGCCGCTGTCAGATACGTCATCAGCCCGCAACAAGACCGCCGCGCTGCACCATCGCAACGGCGAATCTACTTCAGTATAATACCGCACCAGACCGGGCCACTCGGTTAGCATACCTTATATGTACTCTTATCTTACTTTCCTGGCACAATCGCTGCGATCGTCGTGCCGGCACCGAGCGTCGAGCGGGCCCACAGCGTGCCGCCGCAGGCCTCAACCAGACGGCGGCACAGGACTAAACCCAGCCCGCCGCCCACACTCCCGCCCCCACTGCCGCCCCCACTGCCCGCCTCCGGCTCGCCGTCACGATTGGTGCCCCACGGGCCGCTGGTCCAGGCCGACCTCAGCGCGACCTCAGTTATCCCAGCGTTCACATCGCGCGATCGCACGTACGCCCGCGGGCCCATCGCCGTCAACAGGCCGCTGACGTCCATCCCAGGCCCAGAGTCGATAACTTTGATCACCACCCAAGGCTCCGCTCCGCTAGCGTTGCCACTGCCTCCACTGCCCCCACTGCCCCCACCACCGTCCGTTCCGGGCTCAAGCGCAATCGGGCCATCTCCGCGGGCGCTCATCTCGCCTGCGACTGGCGTCGGGCCATCACCTTCGCGTTCACGCCGCCGAACTTTGATCGTTAGTGTTCGTTCGGGTGCGTTGAGCAGGGCGCGCCGAGCGTTCAGGATCAAGTTCAGCAGCACCTGCTGCAGCTCTGCCAGCGGCATGGCGACTTCAACATCGCTCTTCCAATCAAGGTTGAGCTCGATGCCGTCTTTGCTGAGATCTCGCGCCAGGCTGGCCAGCGAAGCCTCCACGGCCGTGGCGACTCGGCACGAATCGCGGCCCGCCGCCGCCCCGGCTGCCGATGCCATCGCACGACGCGGCTCATGTTTCGCCAGGCCCAAGATGGCCTGTGAAACGCGCGTCGCCTGCTCAGCATGCACCAAGCATTTGGTGAGTGCCTTTTCGCGAAAGGCCGGATCGTCGCCCGCGGCAAGCCCCGCCTGCGCGTACGCCAGCAGGGGCGTAAGAAGGTTGTTCAGTTCGTGGGCCAACAGAGCCGTGACTTCACCAAGCGTGGCGAGCTTACTGAGCTCATCGATCTGCTCGATCGCGGCGTCGGCCAAGCGGGCAGAGGTACTGGTCCGGGCCGTGGCGCGCAGCGGCTGACCCTGGGGGCCCTTGGCGGGCTCAAAGCTGCTGAGTTTGATCGCAGATCGGCGCGGCATCGTGCGGAACAAGGGCTGGCCCCCCACCGGCGTGGCGGGAGCGTGCAAAACCCGAATGTTCCACGTGGAACATCGGCGCTCGCCGCGGCCGACTTTGGGCCGATAGCGGTCAATTCAGTGTTTCCAGTGTGTCAACGCGTTGGGTTGGCCACTTGGCACCACCGAGGGCTCGCCAATTCTTCAAGAGCCAGAGCCGGGCCGGCTCAGGGCGGAAGTCCGCGGCTTTGAGCTCGGCACGGCTCAGCCAGCGAAAGTCAAGGTCGTCCTCAGCCGCTGTGATCGCGGGGAGTTTGGCCTTGGCGCCCGGGCCGCTTAGCCCGGCGGCATAGACCAGGTTCAGCTCATGATGGACCCGCTTGGCAGTGCTGAATCGGTTTTGGTGCAAACAAAGAAGCTGGCCGACTTTGATGGGTTGGCGGGCTTCCTCGATCAGTTCACGTGCGAGGGCGGCGGCGGCCGATTCATTGGGTTCCACGTGGCCACCGGGCAGATAGCCATAGTTTCCGGAAAGGTTCCAGCAGACCAGCAGCCGGTCGTGGCGGAAGAGCGCGGCCCGCGCGATGACCTCGATGATAGTGGGGGGGGCGGGCTTGGTTGAGCGAGGCATGGGGGCTCCGGAGCGGCTGGTAATACATGGCGTGACGGTGTGGGGGTTGCAGATTGAGCTTCGGCGGGTTAGGCTGGCAATGTTCCACGTGGAACATTCGGGTATAGTTCGGTATCTGGTGATTCTCAACGACTTGTGGAGGTTCTCTATGGACGCAGAGCAGGGTGCGGGCAAAGCGGCGGGCTTCAATGGCGGCGGGGGAGGTGGGGGCGGTGGGGGCGGCGGTGGGGACGGCGGTAGTGGGGGCGGTGGGGGCGGTGGGGGCGCGTCGAGTAGTGGAGAGTTGACTGGCACTAGGCGGCTGGGCCGAGGGCTGAGTGCGCTGATTGGCGCGCCGGTGCAAGTTGAGGTGGGGCCGGGGCTGGGCCCGGCGGCTGGACCACTGGTCGGCAATACGCAAGATATTCGCAAGATACTGGTAAGTGATGGCTTGGCTGCCGAGGGCGTAACCGGTGCGGGCCCTTCAGGTGGTGGGCGGCGGCTGGTGGAGGTTGAGGTGGGCCAGGTGGCGGCGAGCCCATTTCAGCCTCGCCAACGGTTTGATGCTTCCGAGCTTGAGTCGTTGGCGACGTCGATCCGTCGGCAGGGGTTGATGCAGCCGATTGTTGTGCGGAGCGTACCCGGTCTGCGCGCCGAGGGTTCGGGCGCGGGTGCTGGTATCGGGTACGAGCTGGTGGCGGGTGAGCGTCGGTTGCGGGCGGCGCAGTTGGCGGGTGTGGTGCGGGTGCCGGCGGTGGTGGTGGCGATTGACGACCGCGAGGCCGCGGCGTGGGCGCTGGTGGAGAACGTGCAGCGGGTTGAGCTTGGCGCGATGGAGAAGGCGCGCGGGTATCGGCGGCTTGTTGTGCAGTTTTTGATGACGCACCAGCAGGTGGCCGAGGCCGTGGGAGAGCAGCGGACGATGGTGACAAACTATGTGCGGCTGGCGGAGCTTGAGCCGGGCGTGCAGGGGCTGATCGAGGTTGGGCAGCTGAGCTTTGGGCACGCAAAGGTGCTGCTGAGCATGGAGGGTGGGGCGGCGCGCGAGGCGTTGGCGGGCGTTATCGCGGCGGGCGGTCACAGCGTGCGGGCGGCGGAGCGTCTGACGGAGCTGGTCAAGGCGGGCTGCCCGGTGGATGAGGCCGCGGTACGCGCGGGGCTGGTGGCGTCTGACGGCGCGGGGGTGGGCGCGGGTGATCAACAGGCTGCGGGCGGTAGTGGGGGGCCGGCGGGCGGGGGGTCAGCGGGCAGGAAGAATGAGCGGTTTGCGACGAGTGGTGCGAAGCGGAAGGTCGGCGGGGCGGCGATGCTTGAGGGCGGGCGGCCTGAGCTGCGCGACATCGAGCGGCAGCTTGGCGAACAGCTTGGCACACGCGTGCGTGTGCTGCAGAAGCGCGGCAAGGACGGCGGCACGCTGGAGCTGACGTTCTACGGCGAGGCTCACTTTGAGGGGCTGTTGCAACGCATGGGCGTGCGGCTGCGGCGTGATTAACGCAGGCAGGAACGCGGAGGGAAAAAGAGAGTGGGGAGAAGGCGAGAAAAGGTTGGCAAGGTTTAGCGGCCTTCGAGGAGGCGGTCGGCGAGCCAGTCAACGAGGGCGGGGGTGGTGCGGATTCGCTCGGCGGCTTTCTCGACGTCATAGGGGACGCGAACGAAAGTGATGCCGCGCTCGTGGAGGATGACGTAGCTGGCGCGCGGGTCAAGGTCTCGCGGCTGCCCGACGCTGCCGACGTTGATGATGGCTTTTTCGCGGTCGTTAAAGAGGTAGGTTTGGTCGGTCAGTTCGCTGGGCGGGTAGAAGTCGGGCTCATCGGTGAAGACGCCGGGGACGTGTGTGTGCCCGACGACGCAGACCTTGGGAACGCGTTCGAAGATGGTGGCGAGCTTGTCTGGCCCGCTGGCGACATCGTCAGGGAAGATGTACTCGTTGATGGGGCGGCGTGGCGAGCCGTGGACGGCAAGCAGCGGCGTGCGGCCGTCGGGGCAGGTCTCGACGACGCGGACGCGGAGGCGGCCGAGGAACTCGTAGCGTTGGCGACGTTTCTCGTCGTCGGGCTCTTGGTCCAGACGGTCGCGCGTCCAGTAGGCGCTGCTCTCGGCGGCGGGGTTGAAGTTGGTGGGCTCATAGAGGACGCCGAAGTCATGGTTGCCCATGAGCGACCAATCGCAGCGTGCGCGGACGAGGTCAACGCACTCGCAGGGGTTGGCGCCGTAGCCGATGATGTCACCGAGGCAGATGATGCGGGTGATATCTTTGGATTGGATGTCGGCCAGGACGGCCTGGAGCGCTTCGAGGTTGCCGTGGACGTCGCTGATGATCGCGGTGGTCGGCACGCGTGGCTCTGTGGGGGACGGTTGCGGGGCTTGGGCTTCGGTGGTTGTTGCGGGTGTGGACGTGGTGGTCGGGATAGTAGCGGGCGGTGGGGGTGATGCCGGGCACGGGGAGAGTGCGGGCGCGGGGGGGCGGGGAGCGCAGAACCCGCGCGATGGCGTGGGTGTAGGGTCGGGGTACTTAAGAGGCAGGCGGGCCGGTGGGCTGATCTGCCAGGATGGCAGGCGGGGTAAAGTCCGGGCTTTGTGGCGTGGCCGTGGGCGGGGTTGGTGTTGATGGAGACTTGGGCACGCGGATTGCCGATCATGAGTTGGGGGGTGATCGGGGCCTTGGGCGTCGGGCGGGGTGGTACGACCATCCGTCGCGGGCGTGGGCCTTGGATGACCAGCAGCAGAAAGGGCCAACCTTGTCAGTCTCCTACCAGCGCACACGTGAGATGACCATCGACGAGCTCCTGTTGGAGAATCGGGTGGTGTTCTTGATCGGTGAGATCAACCAGTCGTCGGCGGCTCGGGTAACGATGCAGATGCTGTACCTTGAGAACCAGGGGCGCGGCAAGGAGATCCACTTCTACATCAACAGCCCGGGGGGTGTGGTGGACGACACACTGGCGATCTACGACACGATGCGGTTCGTAAGCTCGCCGGTGAGCACGTACTGCATCGGGCGTGCGTACTCGGGCGCGGCGGTGCTTTTGGCGGCTGGTGACAAGGGCAAGCGGTACATATTGCCGCACGCGAAGGTGATGATCCACCAGCCGTTTGGCGGCGTGGGTGGTCAGGCCGAGGACATTCGGATCCAGGCCGAGCAGATCATCAAGATGAAGAACGGTCTTATCGAGATCCTGTCGCGGCACACGGGGCAGACGCCCGAGCGTGTTCGTGCCGACGGCGAGCGTGACAAGTACTTCACGGCCGATGAGGCGAAGGCGTACGGGCTGGTGGATGAGATCAGCTTGTCGCAGAAGAAGTAGCGTGTGGCTGATGTGGGGTGTGGGAGGTTGGGCGTTGAGCGCGTGGCTTTGCTTGGCTGTGGGTTCATGTCGGCGTGGTAGCGGTTTCGGTCCGGTGGTTCCTTGTTTCAGTGAGCACCAACATGTCGGGTTATATGGTTCCGATTGTGATCGAGAAGTCCGGGCGTGGCGAGCGTGCGTACGACATCTACTCGCGTCTGTTGCGAGACCGGATCATCATGGTGGGCTCGCCGATTGGCGACGAGGTGGCGAGCCTGGTGGTGGCGCAGCTGCTGTTCTTGGCCAACGAGGACCCAAAGGCGGACATCCACATGTACGTCAACAGCCCCGGCGGCAGCGTGACGGCGGGGCTC
This sequence comes from Phycisphaerales bacterium PN19_bin_20, assembly GCA_021173225.1. GTDB lineage: Bacteria > Planctomycetota > Phycisphaerae > Phycisphaerales > UBA1924 > JAJTGZ01. The sequence goes on from JAJOLK010000007.1 coordinate 47,737, forward strand.
GGGATCATCGACACGATGCGGTTTTTGCAGTGCGACGTGAGCACGTACGTGATCGGGCAGGCCGCGAGCATGGGGAGCCTGATCGCGGCGAGCGGTACCAAGGGCAAGCGGTTTGCGCTGCCCAACGCGCGGAACCTGATGCACCAGCCGCTGATTGGCGGGGTGATGGAGGGTCAGGCGACAGACCTTGAGATCGAGGCGCGCGAGATGCTGCGGCTGCGTGATCGGCTCTACAAGATTTACGCGGACGCAACTGGCCAGACGCAGGAGCGGATCAAGGCGGACTGCGACCGTAACAAGTGGCTGGACGACGGCGAGATGCTTGAGTATGGGCTGATTGACAAGGTGTTGACGCGGATGCCGCAGGTTGTGCGGGACAAGAGCCTTGACGACGACCGCCCTGGTTCTGACAAGTAAGGTCGATTAGAACGATTGGACACTGAACTTTGAGCGGGGCCGGCCTTATGGGCTGGCCCTAATTTCGTTGGGGTCGATAATCGAGCTGGCCGGTGCCTGGCAAGTCAGTGAAGAGATGCTTAAGGGCGGTGGAATGGCTGAATGTGTTCGCGCGGGCGGGTGGGCGAGTGAGTATGCGGGGGTGGGGTGCCGATGTTTGGAAACGTGGGACGATGGGTATGAGGCGGGAACTGCATGAGCTTTGCGGGCGGCCAGACTGTGGTGGGAAGCCTTCTCTCTTGGAGAGCGGTGGTCGGCACGCACACGCGGATCGACGAGGTGGTGCGGATGTTCACGGTTGACGCCGGGCTCTCGGGGGTGTCGGTCGGTAGTGAGGATGAGCCGGGCGTGGAGCGGGAAAGCGTGCGAGAGCGTGAGCGGGTGTGGGTGATCTCGCGGCGCTGGTTGTTCGAGGAGTTGCGCCAGCCGGCGACGGCGGAGGCGCTGGCTGGTAAGACGGTGGGGGAAGGGCTGCTGGGGCGGCTGTCGGCGGTGGTGCCGCTGGCGGCGGAAACGGCGGTGAGCGAGGCGGCGGCGTGGGCGATGTCGCGTGCGGGCGCGTCGTGCTTTGATCCGGTGCCGGTAATGGATGGCGCGGGCGGGTGCCGCCTAATTGAAGCTCGCGAGCTTATCGTGGCGCAGGGTGCGACGCTGAGTGCGGCGATGTCAGCGCTAGACGCGTCACTGGCGGAGGCGCGGTGCTCGGTGGAGCGTCGGGCCGAGGTGCTGGCGCAGATGACCCACGAGGTGCGGACGCCGGTGAGCGCGATTGTTGGCTTCGCGGAGCTGATCGAGCTTGACGAGGGCGATGAAGCGCAGCGGGCGCACTATGCGGGGACGATTCGGCGTTGCGGCGAGCATCTGCTGGCGGTGGTGAATGACGTGCTGGAGGACAGCCGTCTTGAGGCGGGCGGGGTTGAGCTTGAGGTGTCGGCGACGGACGTTCGCGAGCTGATGTCGGGCGTGGAGGCGCTGCTGGGGCAGCGGGCGTCTTTGCGCGGGCTGAGCTTGGCGACATCGGTCGAGGTCGGCGTTCCCGGGCGGTTGCTGGTAGACCCGACGCGCGTGGTGCAGGTGTTGACGAACCTGGTGGGCAACGCGCTCAAGTTCACGCACACGGGCTCGGTGCGGATGAGCGCGGCGTACGAGGCCGGGGCCACGGGTGATGCGCTTGGCGGCGCGAGTGGTGGCGTGCTGACGTTGAGCGTGAGCGACACGGGCATCGGCATGACGCCCGAGCAGGTCGCGGGGCTGTTCAAGGCCTACCGGCAGGCAGAGGTATCGACCGCTCGGCGGTTCGGCGGGACGGGGCTTGGGCTGTCGATCAGCAAGCGGCTGGCGGAGCGGATGGGCGGTGACATCAAGGTGCGCAGCGCGCCCGGCGAGGGCACGACGTTCACAGTCCGCATCGCGGCGGAGGTTGCGCCCGATGAGATCTCTGGTGGGGTTGGCGTGGGGGTAAGCGTGGAAGTTCATGGCGGGGCGTCAGTAGACGCGCTGTCACACACGCTGGCGAAGGACACGAACGCTAGAACGGCGGCAGGAGGCTTCGCTGATCGGCCCGTGGCGGGGACGCGCGTGCTGTTTGTGGACGACAGCCCGCCTCTGCAGAGACTGATCGGGCTGTGGTTAAGCAAGGCGGGGTACGAGGTGCTCCTGGCCGACGACGGCCTGGCGGCGCTGCGGCTGGTGGAAGGCTCGATAGCGCTCGGAGCGGCGGTCGATGTGATTATCACGGACCTGCACATGCCGGGGATGGACGGGTTGGTGCTGGCCGAGTCGGCGCGTTCGCTGGGGTATGTCGGGCCAATCTTGCTGATGTCGGCGGACGGCGAGGATGAGCCTCGGGCGAGGGCCGAGGCCGCGGGTTGCACGGGGACGCTGCCCAAGCCCTGTCCGCGCGAGCGGCTGGTTGCGGCGGTGGGTACGGCGGTGCGCAATCACGCGGGGCGCGTTGCGCGCCTTGCGGCGTGAGGGTCACGCGAGGGATGAGGGATGAGGAATGAGGGATGAGGTATAAGCGAAGCATGGGTGCTTCGCCCGCGCCCACGCCGGGGGTGGAGTACGCAATTGCACGAGAGCCAGTGAACCTTCGTGCTAGACCGCGCGTGAGAAGGTCAGGAAGTTGGCGCTGAGCGCGGCGGACCTCAGGCGTGGTGCCATGCGCAGGAGCTGGAGCACGCCCAGCGGCGGGGCGAGGGCGATGCGGGCCTTCTTGTTCTGCACCGAGTACCAGCGCCCCGCGAGCGAGCGCGGCTGGCGAGCGGCCTGTGCGATCGTGCGCAGATAGGCGGTGTAGAGCACGTTCCTGACTTGAGGCGGCTGCACGCGGTGCGATTCGAGTTTGAAGCCCGCGCGGGCGACGGCGGCGGCGACTGCCGGGGGCGTCCAGCGGTTAATGTGGTTGGGGGGCATGTCGGGGCAGGTGGCGACGGCGACGCGGCGCGCGATCTCCGGCCCGTAAGGCATGCTCATCGCCAGCACCGCGCCGGGGGCGGCCAGACGGCGCAAGATGGCGAGCATCCCGTCAAAGTCAGCGACATGCTCGAGGACCTGGAAGAGGACGATGAATGAAAACGCGTTTGGGTGTGCGTCGGCGGCATGTTCGAGCGAGGTGAAGGTCTTGTGCCCGCGCTGCTCGATGCGCTGGCGCATGACTTCGGTGGACTCGACGGCGTAGTAGCTCCAGCCTGCGGGGAGCTGCTTGGAGAAGTTGCCGTGGCCCGCGCCGACGTCAAGAACCAGTCCGCCAGCGGGGAACTGTGCGATGGCGTGCTGGGCGGCCTGCGGATACTCCCAGCGGAAGGGCGGATAGTCGGCCTGCTCATGGGTGATGGCGTAGAACTCATTGCTGCCGCTGAGGTGGGGCCAGCCGAAGCCCAGCCCGCAGGCGTTGCACTCGTAGACCTCGCAGGGCCGGTCGTTCCAGAGCTTGGCGAGCGCGGCGCTGCATCGGGCGTTGCGGTCGGCGTTGCGCGAGGGGACGACGAAGAAGTTGGCGGCTTCAGCGGCTGTCCAGCGTTCGATTGGTGCCGAGGTCACTTTTGCGCGGCAGGCGGGGCAGGTCACCGTGCCGGGGACGGCGGCGACCGCGGGCTGGGGAGCGTTGATGGCGGTAGTCAAGGGTGCCTCTGGTCTAAAGGTTGGTGGCGCTGGGGTGTGGCGCTGTGGGGGGCGCTGGGGTGTGGCGCTGGGGAAGGTGTAACGCTGGGGCGCCGCAGGTACAAGCTACAGCGCTTGCCAAGGATGTCAACCCCGACGCAGCTGAGGAGGGTGGACTTGGTGCAATCCTTGCGGTGCTGGCGGCCGCGAGATTCAACATTGGGCCGTCGCCCCGATAACCGCTCAGCCAACCGTGAAGTACTAGGAGGTTACCCGCACGGCGGGCGCTCATGGATTTGGGCTGTTCGGTGCGGTCACGGCGGCGAGGGCGCGCTGAGCGTGCTCTGATGCGCGAAGCTGTGAGGAGAAGACCATCGAGATCAAGCCCTGGGGGTTGACGACGTACGTCACACGGCCCGGGACCAAACCCAGCAGCGAGCGCGGTACGCGCCAGGCGCGGCGGATCGCGCCGTCGGCGTCGCTCAAGAGCGGGTACGGCAGCTTGTGCTTCTGGGCGAAGCTCACGTGGCTGGCGTGGGTATCACCCGAGACGCCCAGCAGGATCGCGCCGGCGGCGGTGAGTTCGACAAAGGCGTCGCGGAAGGCGCAGGATTGGGCGGTGCAGGCGGGGGTAAAGTCTTTGGGGTAGAAGAAGACGACGACGAACCGGCCGCGGTGGTCGCCGAGGCGGAAGGCGCTGCCGAGCTGGTCGGTGCCTGTAAAGTCGGGCGCAGAGTCGCCGACTGCGAGTGGTTGCATGAGCAGAGGGTAGTGGGGGGTAGAGAGGGTGGCAAAGCGAGGGCGCCCGCGGCTGTTTCGCCTTGAGCGGGCCGCCGCACAATCCGATAGCCCGGGGATGATCTCGGCGCTGACCAACATTTCGTCGCTGTGGGCGAACACGGCGGTGGGGTCGGCGGGTCGTGACGTTTAGCGGTCGCTTGAGCGGCTCTCGACGGGCAAGCGGATCAACCGTGCCGAGGACGACCCGGCGGGGATGGTCGCAGTCACGAAGTTCAAGTCGCGCATGGCGGAGATTGGGGGCGAGCTAAAGGGCATGGTCCAGGAAGAGGCGATGCTGGGCGCGCGCGAGGGCGCGACCAGCGCGCTATCTGACATCCTTGTGAGGGTGCGCGGGCTGCTGGTCAGCGGGGCCAACCGCGATGCGCTCTCTTTTGATGAGCGCGCGGGATTGCAGCTCGAGCTGGATGGGCTGCTGGACGCGATTACTTTGTAAGTCAGACGTCGCGGTTCAAGGGCATCCAGCTGCTGACGGGCTACAACACGACGAACCTCGGGCGCGGCGCCGCGACGGACGCAAACGGGGCGACGCTGGGCCTGGCGGACCTCAAGAGCGGCGGGGCGCTGAACCTGCTGACGGGTGATCTGAATAGGGCCCAGAAGGTTATCGAGGCGGCCTCGCGGACGGTGAGCAGCGACCGCGCGAGTGTGGGCGGGCGGCTGGTGCAGATGGACGCGCTGCGGGGCGCGCTAGAGACTGAGCGGCTGAACATCGACAGCGCACGGTCGCTGATTGAGGACGCCGACTACGCGGAGGAGACGGGGAGGCTCGTGCGCGGGCAGACGCTGGAAGAGATTGCGCGGTTCGTCAAGCAAATGGCGGAAGAACAGCGAGCATCGGCGGTGCTGGAGCTGCTCAAGGGCGTCAAGCGGGGGGCTTGAGACCGGCGCGAGTAGCGCACGCGCGGGGGCGCTGACGGCGCAGCTATGCTGCGCGCGTGAGCGCTGAACTTCAAGCGATGTTGCGGGTAGCGATGTGGGCGACGAGCGTGGCCGGGGGGCTGTGCCGCGAGATGCAGGCTGGGATCGTCACGGGCGTGCGCGCTGGCGGCGGCGAGCACAAGGCCGACGGGAGCGATGTGACGGTGGCGGACTACGCCTCGCAGGCGCTGCTGGTGCACTTGCTGGCGTCACGGGTGGAGATGCCGTGCGTGGTGGCGGAGGAATCTGCGGCGGCGCTGGCGGCGCGGCCGGACTTGCTGGCGGCCGTTACTGGCGCGTTGGAGCGCAGCGGGCTGTGGAAGAATGCGAGTGCTGAAGATGTGCTTGAGGCGCTGCTGTTTCGGGCTTGGGATGGGCGCGGGGCGGCGGGTGCGGGCGAGCGTGGGCGATACTGGACGATTGATCCGATTGATGGGACCAAGGGCTACGCCACGGGGCGGCAGTTTGCGGTGTGTGTGGCGCTGATCGAGAATGGGCGTGCGGTGCTAGCGGTACTGGCGTGCCCGAACTTGCCGCTGGCCGGCGCGGCGGCGCTGCTGACTGGAGCCGGCGAAGAAGCTGGACTCGGCGGTGGAATGAGCCCTGTCGGCGGCGGCACGACGATTGGCTGCGTGGCGGACGGCCCTGTGGTGCAGTGCGCGTGCGATGGGTCTGCGGGCGATGAGCGCGGGTGGCAAGCGGTGGGCGTGCGAGTTGCGGAGGTCGGCAGGCCGGCGGTGTTTACCTTCGCGGTTGAGCCCAGCGAGGGGCGTGTGTTGGACCTGGCGCGAATTGGTGCGGGGCTGATTGAGCTTGGTGGGTCAGGCGGGCGTGGTGGGCTTGACGCGTTAAGTGGACTGGGCGCTCCAACCGGGCTGGGCATGCCGCTAAGTTGTGATAGCCAGGCGAAGTACGCGCTGGTGGCGCGCGGCGATGCCGACGTCTATTACCGCCCGCCACGGCGGAACAGCGAGAAGGTTTGGGACCACGCGGCGGGGTGCTTGATCTTGGAGCGTGCGGGCTGCGTGGTGACGGATGTGCGTGGGCGCGGCCTTGATTGGCGTGAGCCGGTGCTGAGCCGTACCAGTGGGGTGCTGGGCGCGCCGGCGGGCCTGCACGCGCGTGTGCTGCGCGTGCTGGGTGGGGCGTCGGGCGGGCCGGCGGACGGGAAGTAAGCCAAGGCAGGGCAAATCGCGTTTTTGGGGATGGTGTGGCGGCGCTCTCGACGCGTGCGACGTCTCGTGGTATATTGCGGCAGCCGGGCGGGCGCGACGGTCGGTCGCGTGGCTTGGGTGGTGAGCACACACAGGAGCAGGGTCATGGCGAAGAAGGCAGCAGCTAAGAAGGACTCGAAGCAGGCGGTGGGCAAGAAGATCGCGAGCAAGCCGGCGGGGAAGGGCGCGAGCAAGGCGGGAAGCAAGGTGGTGGGCAAGGCGGCGGGCAAAGCCCTAGCGAAGCCGCTGAAGGTTAATAGCGGCAAGGGCGCGACGCCGGGCGAGCTGGGTGCCAAGCTGGTTGAGACATTTAATAAGGATCATAAGAGCGAGTGGATCTTGAGCGTTTGGGACAAGCAGGTGCGGTCGATCGAGGGAAGCGGCGACCTGCACGTGGGGCCCAAGGCGATCATGGGCAAGTGGGCGTGGTGGGATTCCACGTCCCTCGTGCTGGGCAGCGCGGCTGAGGGCCCGTACGTGGGCGCGACGGGCTTTGCGGTGCGGTTTACGATGCATGTGAAGGATCGCGCCTCGGGCAACGAGACGCGGATGAGCGAGGTCGGCGTTTACACCGTCAAGAACGGAAAGATCGTGCAGGAAGAGTTTATGTACGGCGGCCACGCGTGAGCGGGTTGGCGAGGCGGTGAGGGGTTCGGCGCGGCGGAACGCTTTTCACGCAAACGCGAGACAGCGAGGTGCAGAAGCCGGAGACCTGAGCGACGACGCCGGGCATCGGCATCGCTCACCCTCTTGGCTCTCAGCCCGGGTCTGCGTGTGGGTCGCGGTGCATCTCGGCTTTACGGTCGGCCCAGCGGCTCTTGAGCGTGTGCTCGATATTCAGCAAATCAAGGCACTTGGCGACGACAAAGTCAATAATTTCATCGAGCGTCTGCGGCAGCAGGTAGAAGCCGGGGTTGGCCGGCGCGATGATGCCGCCGGCGAGCGTGACGGCCTCCATATTGCGAATGTCAATGAGGCTCAGCGGGCTTTCACGGTGGACGAGAACGAGTGTGCGGCGCTCTTTGAGCGTGACCATGGCCGCGCGGCCCAGCAGGTTGCTGCCGCTACCGGTGGCGATGTAACCAAGGGCGGTCGAGGAGCATGGGACGACGACCATGCCGTCGTGCAGGAAGCTGCCGCTGGCGATGACGGCACCGACGTCTTTGTGCGGGTGGACGAAGAAGCGGGTGTTGGTCAGCTCGGCCTCGCGGCTGGCGAGCACGGGCGTGAGCTGGCTGAGGTTGAGCTTGGTGACGCCGAGCTCGTCGTGTAATAGCTGGCGGCCGTATTCGGTGGCGACGAGGTGGACCTCGTGCCCGCCGAGCAGAAGGGTTTCGAGCAATCGGGTGGCGTACTTGGCGCCGGAGGCCCCGGAGATCCCGACGACGACACGCTTGGGGTTGGTCATGTTTTTGTCGCGCGCGTGGGTTTGGTCGCGCGCGTGGATGGACGAGTAGGTGTGTGCGGCGTGAGGGGGACGGCATGGTAGCGCGGGATGAGGCCATGCCAGCCTTGGGCGGTGGGGTTAAGCGGGGGCCCGTGTTGTGGCGGCTTGGTGAGCGTTGGCACGTGTTGGTCTGTTCTGGGCGCCGGGCTCAATCTACCATCGGCCCTATGGGTCAGCAAGAGCAGGCGGGTGACGGTTCGCACGGGCACGGCGCGGGGGTACACCCGCTGGAGCAGCAACGCCGCGCTAATCGCGACGGGGCGGCGAAGCTGGGCTTCCGGCCTTATGGCGAGCGTGTCGATGGGCTGCTGAGCCTGGCCGAGTCGCGGGCGAAGTATGACGACGCGGCGAACACGGCATTCAACGAGGCGACGGCGCGCGCGAAGGCCAATCCAAGCTCCAGTGGGGGCTCCAGTGGGGGCTCAGCCGGGGGGACGGCCGGGGGAACGGCCGGGGGAACGGCTGTCGTTGACGGCAGGCCTGAGGTCAAGGTCGCGGGGCGGGTGATGCTGAGCCGTGATAACGGCAAGCTGATCTGGATGACGCTGCGCGACCAGAGCGGCGACTTGCAGGTGGCGGTCTCGGCGCGAGACGTACCTGATGTACAGTTTGCGCTGGGCAAGCTGATTGATCTGTCTGACATCGTGGTGGTGCAGGGCCGGCTGATGAAGACCAAGACCGGCGAGCTGACGGTGTGGGCGACGGGGCTTGATCTGGCGTGCAAAAGCCTGGTGCAGCCGCCGGAGAAGCACGCGGGCCTGGCTGATGTTGAGCTCCGCTATCGCCAGCGGTACGTAGACATGTGGGCGAACCCTGAGACGGCGCGGGTGTTTTTGCTACGGTCGCGGATCGTGGCACGGCTAAGGCGCGTGCTGGACCAGCGCGGGTACCTTGAGGTTGAGACGCCGATGCTGCAGACGCTGGCGGGGGGCGCGGCGGCGCGGCCGTTTGTCACGCACATGAACGCGCTGGGGATAGAGCTGTTCATGCGGATTGCGCCCGAGCTGTACCTGAAGCGGCTGCTGGTGGGGGGGATGCCGCGGGTGTACGAGATCAACCGCAACTTCCGCAACGAGGGGCTGGACAAGCAGCACAACCCTGAGTTTACGATGCTGGAGGCGTACTGCGCCTTCGGTGATGTGCGGACGGTGATGGACCTGACCGAGTCGCTGATTCGCGAGGCGGCAACGCTGGTGGCGGTTGGGCTTGAGGACGCGGCGCGTGGGGGCGGGAAGGAGGGCGCGTTGCCCGAGGGCGCGCTGCCGACGGAGCTGAAGCTGCCGTTCGGCGAGCTGCTGATCGACTACGGCGCGCCGTTCTTGCTGGCGCCGTACCCCGAGCTGTTCGAGAAGAACCTGGGTTGCAAGATGACCGACACGGACGCGGTGCTGCGGGTGGCGCGTGAGCGCGGCGTGAAAACGCAGGGCATGGACCCGATCCTGGTCGTCAACGCGCTGTTCGAGGCCTTCGCCGAGAAGACCGTTGACCCCACGCGCCCGACGTTCATTACCGACTATCCGGCGGCGATCTCGCCGCTGACGCGCCCGAAGCCCAGTGACCCGGTGCTGGCCGACCGGGCCGACTTGTTCATCGGGGGCATGGAGATCGCGCCGCACTACACCGAGCTGAACGATCCGGACGTGCAGGCGGCCAAGTTTCGCGAGCAGCTCGCCAGCGCCGATACGGAGAAGGCCAAGGAAGAGGCGACGTTCCGTACCTTTGACGCCGACTTCATCCACGCGCTGAAGGTGGGCATGCCCCCCGCGGGCGGCATGGGCCTGGGCATTGATCGCCTGACGATGCTGCTGACCGGGCAGCGGACGATCCGCGATGTGGTGCTCTTCCCGCTGATGCGGCCAGAGGCGCAGGCGTAGCCGCGAGCGAGGGCAGAGGCCAGCGCGAGGCCACACTCGGATGTGCGCGCGGACAAGTTGCTGCTCCGGCGCGAACGCGTCGCTACGCTCGCAGATGCGCACTGCAAAACGGGCCACGGCCGGGCTGATCTTGGGCGGCGGGTGGTTGCTGGTCTTCGGCGGCGTCGCCGCGGGTCAAATGGCCAACGACGCGCCCGCCACGCGCGAGGTACCGCCCTTGGCTGGCGCGGCTGCGCTGGATGGCGCGCTGGCTGCGTGGTTGACCGAGGCGCAGGCTGTTGCCGCGAGCATGCAGGCGGCGATTCACGCCGGTGACGCCGCGGCCTATCTCAAGCACGTCGTGCCCGCCGGTGGGGCGCTGGGCGACACGTGCTTCCGCCAAGAGCAAGTCGGGCTTGCGGGTGACTTTGCCAAGCGTCCTGTGCCGGACTTTGCGTGGACGCTTGAGGCCGGCGAAGTGACGATCAGAGAGCAGGGAATTACGCCGAGGGACCTTTGGCCCACGCCGGCGGCGGTCAATACCCCGACGCGTCTTGAGTTGCGCGCGAGCATGTCGTGGACGCCCGCGGGCGCGAGCAAGCCGCGGAACCTGGTGCTGCCGGTGGCGTTTGTGCGGGCCGACGCGGGCGCGGCGTGGTTGTACGCCGGTGAGCGCTGGCAGCGGCACGTGCGCGACGCGGACGCGAGCACCGGCTTCGCCGGCGCGCTGGTGCGGTTTGCGGCGGGTGACAAGGTGCTAGCCAAGGAGGCGTCACTGATCGCGGCCCAGCTACCGCGCGTGCGGCGCGAGGTTGACGAGCACTTCGGGGTCAGGGTCAAAGGCGTGCAAGAGGTCAAGCTCTACCGCTCCAAGGCGCACCTGCAGGGCTCGGTCTGGCTGAACTACACCGACAGCCTGGGCGGATGGAACGAGCCGGGCGAGTCGATCAAGATCCTGGTCACGGACTCGACAGCGCGGCGGATACTGGGCATTGTCGCCCACGAGTACGGGCACGTTGCCAGCTTTGAGCTGGGGCCCAAGGCCACCGGCGCGCCCTGGTGGGCGCTGGAGGGCTGCGCTGAGCTGGCCAGCGAGGGCTTCCGCACCGACGCCAAGGCCAAGCGCGACGCGCGCGTGGCCGGGTGGCTCAAGCGCGGCGAACTTGCGCCGTGGGCCGACATCACGCCCTTCCCGCTCAAGCCTGAGCACGCGCGGTTCAACGCGCACGTGTACACGCAGGGCGAGCACCTGCTGGCGTTTGTGCGCGACCGGTTCGGGGCAGACGGCTACCGCGCGCTGCTGGTAGCGATGTGCCAGGGCGAGAGCATTGAGGCCGCCAGTGAGAAGGGCCTTGGCAAACCTTGGCGAGAGGTAGATGCGCTGTGGCGCGCTGAGATTCAGCGGCAAGTCGATGCGGCGGCGGCCAAGGCGCTCAAGAAGCCTGACAAGCTCGATCCCGCGGGTGTTCCTGAGAAGGGACCGATGCAGGAGGGCGGGCAGTGAGCGGCGTGCCGCTGATCGGGACGTTTGTCGCCCGGGTGCTGGAGGTCGCACCGGTAGCCATCCACGGCGACGTCTACTACGACATTAGCGTGCTGATCGAAGTGCCTGGTAACGCGCCCGGAGGTGGCGGCGGCGGGAGCGATAGTGGTGCGGCATCGGCGCGGGTGCGGATCGCCGGGCACGTGTGCGCGGGGCTGCCGAGCGGGCGGCCCGAGGCGGGCCAACGCCTGAGCGTGCATGTGCTGATGCAGCAGGTCACGCGTGTCGAGCTGGCGCGGTAGGGCCGACTTGCTGGCCGCCGGCACGCTGGGAGCGAGCCCGGGCCCGGCGTTCGCGCCGCGGCTACTTTCTGGGGTGATGCCCGGCGTGACGGTCAAAGGTGGTGCGATGCGTGCGGCCCGGTCGGGGCTTGCGCGGTTGCTCTGGGCCCTCGGCTTGGTCCTGGCGGTGGGCTGGGTCTACGGGTGGATGGTGACAGATCTCACGCTGCTGGGGCAGGTGCTCTGGTGGGCGTCGTTGCCGGTGGCGGCGCTCTCGATCGTGCTGATCGCGCTGGGTTGGGCGGCGTGGCCCGGCCTGCGCGCAGGTCGCGCGTCGCGTCAAGTGCTGGGTCGTGGCCGAGACCGCCCGCGGGGCTGGTCGCGCTGGGGGTGCTTGGTGCTGGGGCTGGTGATGGTCGGCGGCGAGTGCTGGCACGGGCTGAACATGGCAAGCCTGGTGGCACCGGTGCGGCGCGTGCCGCCGGCGTCGCTGCTGGTCGTGCACTGGAACTCATCGGTGGGCGAGGTGCCCGACGCGGCGGGCATCGCGGCGCGGCTGGGGCGGACGGGGCGTCCTGACGTGGTGCTCACGAGCATGCAGAACTACCACGAGCAGTGGGACGCGATCAAGGCGGTGATGCGCAGCGTCGAGGGCGAGGAGATCTACTTTGAGTTCTCGGGGATGCAGAAGGTCTTTTCACGCTACCCGATCATGAGCCAGCGGATGTTCTTGATCCCGGTCTTTGCTGAGTCTGACGGCTCGCGCGTGGCACCAACGATCCCCGCGGGGCTTGAGCGCGCGCTCCGCCGGGTCTTCTCAGGCGTGGGCGTCTACCCGCGCGACTCCAACCGCCTGGACCCCGCCAGTGTGATGGTCATCGAGCTCGATACCACCGCGCACCTCGGATGCGTCACGACGATGTACTTTGTCGACTACCCCTCCAACCCAGTCGCGCACCGGGCCAAGGTGGCGCGGATCGTGCGGGCACACCTTGACAAGTTGCGCGCTGGCGGGCCCGACAGCCCGCCGATCCCCGAGGCCAGCTTGATCGTCGGTGACTTCAACACCCCGCGCGGCTCAGCAAGCCTTGACCTGCTCGCCCCCGGGTACCAACCCGCGAGCGTCACGGCAGGGCTGGGCGTGCTGGCGACCTGGCCACGCCGGTGGAGCCTGCTGCACATCGACCACGCGCTGGTCAGCCCGCGCTGGGCCTGCGAGGGCTATGAGCTGCTGGACCCGGGCATAAGCGAGCATGACGCTCAACGACTGCGGATCTGGCCGGCGCGGTAGGGGGCCATTGAGCCCCTGCGGGCGGGCGTGGGGTACCGCCCCGTGAATCTTGCAAAACCTCCGCCACGGGCTTGCCCGGGGGGGTTGGGCGGCGGACAATCGTCCGGACCGGGGCGCGGCTTGCCGCGCGGGCCGGGCGTGCTAGTGCTGACTCTTAAGCTGCCCGGTGGGCGGTTTGGGGGTCGAGCCGTGCCGATCGCGGAAAGGCCAGCGGCAAAGCCGACGGCGCCCGGGTGGCGCGGCGGGTGTGGTGTGTCACAATCGGCCTTTGCGCAGTGAACGCAGGCCGAGGAAACTATGGGCTGGCCCAGGCGGCGAAGACTCGGTAGTCTGAGCGTCGCGTGCGGGCCTTGCACAAGAAGGAGTCGGAGCATGTCCTTTGAAGCCGCCGTCCATGCCCAAGCCATCGAGATCAATCGGCTAAGCCTTGAGATGTGCGCCGCCGCCAAGAGCGGGCACCCCAGCACCTCGACGAGCCTCGGCCACATCATCACCGTGCTGATGTTCAGCCAGATGCGCTGGAGCCCCGAGTACCCCGACTACCCGACCAGCGACCGCCTGGTGCTCAGCGAAGGGCACGCGGTACCGATCGTGTACGCCGCTTGCGCGAAGCTGGGCGTGATGATCGGCAAGGACCCCGAGAACCGGCGCCCGATGACCGTCAAGGACGCGATGAACCTGCGCGAGGCCGCCAGCGAGATCGACGGGCACCCAAACCCGATGGAGGGCTTCCCCTTCTTTGACGCCGCCACCGGCAGCCTGGGCCAGGGCTTGAGCGTCGCCGCGGGGCTGGCCGAGGCCGCCCGCCTGGACGGGATCGACCGGCGGATCTACTGCATCATTGGTGACGGCGAGAGCCGCGAGGGCCAGATCACCGAGGCGCTCGACTACATCATCGACCGCAAGCTGACGGCGGTGCTCCCGATCTTCAACTGTAATGAGTACGGGCAGGCCGACCGCGTCAGCAAGCAGCAGAGCGCCAAGACCATCGCCGCCAAGCTGACGGCGGCCAACTTCAAGGTCGTTGAGATCGACGGGCACAGCCCCAGCGAGATCAAGGCCGCGATGGACGAGTTCGCCAAGCTTGCCGGGACCGACGCGATGCCGATGGCCGTGGTCGCGCGGACCGTCAAGGGCTGGGGGACCACCGTGCTGACCGGCGCCGGCTGGCACGGCAAGCCCGCCGAGGGCGAGGTGCTCAAGAAGGCCCTGACCGAGCTGGACGAGAAGCGCGTGCAGATGACCAGCGCGCTGGTTAGCAGCGACAGCTTCGAGATCAACCCGCCCGCGCCGCCCAAGGAACGCGAGATCCGCCAGGGCGAGATGATCGCGATGGGCGAGATGGCCAAAAAGTTCGACATGGTCAGCGCCATCCAGAGCGGCAAGATGGCCACGCGCCAGGCCTACGGCATCGCGCTGCGGGCCCTGGGCCACATCAACGACCGCGTCGTGGCCCTTGATTGCGACGTCTCCAACAGCACCCGGGCCGACATGTTCCGCAAGGACCCGGCCCTGACCGCGCGGTTCTTTGAGTGCAAGATCGCCGAGCAGAACATGTTCAGCGTCGGCGCGGGCCTGAGCGCCGCGGGCAAGGTCCCGTTCTGCAGCACCTTCGCCAAGTTCGTCACGCGCGGGTATGACCAGATCGAGATGGCCATCAACAGCGGGGCCAACCTCAAGATCGTCGGCAGCCACGCCGGCATCACCCTGGCCGCCGATGGGCCCAGCCAGATGAGCCTGCCCGACGTCGCGTGGTTCCGCAGCTTCAGTACTATGCGCGACCACCGTGGCAACCCGGGCGTGTACGTGCTCCAGCCCTCTGACGCGTACGCCGCCTATGCGCTAACGCACGTCATGGCCGAGTACGAGGGCGTCTGCTACATGCGGACGCTGCGCGAGGAGACCGAGTTCATCTACAGCGATCAGACCCTGTTCAACCTCGGCGGCTTCGAGGTCCTGGCCGAGGGCCGCGACATACTGATCTGCGCCGCGGGCTACATGGTCCACGAGGCCAACAAGGCCCTTGATGAGCTCGACAAGCTCGGCATCAGCGCCACGCTGGTTGACCTGTACAGCCTGCCGTTCGACACCGACAAGTTGCTGGATATCGCCAACCAGAACAACGGGATGATCCTGACAGTCGAGGACAACTACGGCGGTGGCATCGGCAGCTCGGTGGCCGAGGCGCTGACCAACAGCGGCGACGCCTTCACCCTGCGGCAGATGCACGTCCGCCGTATCCCCAAGAGCGCCAAAACCCCCGCCGAGGTCCTCAAGATGTGCGGGCTGACCAGCGGCGATATCGTCTCCGAGGTCAAGGCCGCGCTGCAGGTAGTCTAAGTGCAGGGTGGTTGATCGCCGACAATCGGCGTCGAAGGTGGAGCGTCCGCGAAGCGCGGGATTTAAAACCACGCGCCATGCCGTACTGGCGGTCGCAACGTTGGACGACCGACTGCACGCGCCTGCGCGGAGCGGTGGTCGCGCGGCCGAGCTAGGAACCCGGGCTTCCGACATGCACTTGCTCGTTCGGTCTAGCCCCGAGATCACCCCGCCGGTGCCGGCTCATGCTTGATCAACTGGTTCGCCGCGATCAGCCGGTACGTCTCCGACCGTTCCAGCAGCTCGCGGTGCTTGCCCACGGCCTCGATGCCCCCGGCGTTCATCACCACGATCATGTCCGCGTGCACCACCGTCGAGAGCCGGTGCGCCACCACCAGGCACGTCCGCCCCTTGCTGAACTCCGCCAGTGCGTCGGCGATCTTCCGCTCGCTGTCCGCGTCGATCATGCTGGTTGCCTCGTCCAGGATCAAGATCGCCGGGTCACGCAAGATCGCGCGCGCAATCGCCAGCCGCTGCTTCTGCCCCCCCGAGAGCCCGGCGCCAATCTCGCCCAGGTTCGCCCCGTACCCGCCGGGCTTTGAGAGGATGAACTCCTCGGCCCTGGCTTGCCTGGCCGCCGCCACGACCTGCGCTTCCGACGAGCCCTCAACCCCATACGTTAGGTTCCACCGCAGCGTGCCCTTAAACAGCACCACGTCCTGCGTCACCACGCCCACCTGCGCACGCAATGAGTCAACGTTGACGCCCGCGGCATCAACCCCATCGATCAAGATGCGCCCCTCGCTGGGCACGTATAGCCGCGTCAGCAGTGAGAGCAGCGTCGTTTTGCCGCAGCCGTTGGGGCCGACGAACGCGACGGTCTGCCCGTGCCTGACCTCCAGCGATACGCCGTGCACCGCCGGCGTCGGCGCGCCCGGGTAAGTGAAGCTGACGTTCTGGAAGCTGATCGAGCGCGTGTGCCGCGCCAGCGCCGGCAGCCCGGGCTCGCGCCCCGGCTCAGGGGCCAGGCGATAGAAACCCGCCAGACGCACCGCGGCGGCGGCGGCCAACTGCAGATCGTTGTAGACCCCCGTCAGCGGCCGCAGGGTCGCGCTGGCGATACCCAGCGCGATCATCGTGCCGATGAACTCTGATGGGTCCAGCGCCTGATCGATGATCGCCTTGCCGACGATCACGACCATCACCCCCAGGCCCACAAACGTCAGCGCCTCCACCAGCGGGCTCGAGAGCGAACGAGCCGTGCGGACCCGCATCTCCTGCTTGACGCACTCTTCAAGTACGCGCCCAAACGCCTGGGCCGAGCGGCCCTCGGCGTTGTTGGTCTTGACCACCCGCAGGTTCACCATCGCCTCGCCGGTGGTCCGCATCAAGTCGGCCCCCGCGTCCAGGCCCTTCCGCCCGGCGCGGCGGATCCTGGTCCCCAGCTTGCGGATCACCACC
This sequence comes from Phycisphaerales bacterium PN19_bin_20, assembly GCA_021173225.1. Lineage (GTDB taxonomy): Bacteria > Planctomycetota > Phycisphaerae > Phycisphaerales > UBA1924 > JAJTGZ01. Next base: position 64,363 of record JAJOLK010000007.1, read on the forward strand.
AGCAGCACCGCGCCAAGCGCCACCGCGCCCAGCGCTAGCCGCCAGTCGTGGAAGAACGCCGCGCCAAGCGCGACCACGCCCTTGGGCAACTGCCCGACGATCTTGCTGGTCAAGATGATGAACCCGCCGGCAAGCTGGCCCGTGTCACCGGTGATGTTCGTCAGCACCGTCGTGGGCCCAAGGCTGCTAACGGTTCCTGCCGGCAGTCGCACCGCGCGGTCAAAGGTCCGCCGGCGCAGGTCCGTGACGGTCCGTGTCGCGATCGTCTGCGACCAATAGGCGTGAAAGAAGTTCGCCGTTGCACCAAGCACCGTCAGCAGCCCCAGCCCGGCCATCGAGTACAGCAGCGCGTTGAACCGGCCCGCCGGGAGCGCCGCGATCACCCCCGCCGGGATCGCACCACCGATGTACGCGTTTAGCGCAATCGCCAGCGCCGGCAGGTCCTTCGCCGTCTGCACCTGCCCGTTGACGGTGAAGGTCCCGAAGATGTTCTGCAGCACCGGCACCAGGCCCAGCAGCCCGACGCCGAGCCCCGCCGCCGATAGCAACGCCGCGAGCACCGCGGCGATCAGCGTCCCGCGGTGGGCCAGCATCCCGCGTGCAAACTGGAAGAACTCACGCATCGTCGGGCCATTGAAGCACCCCGGGGCCAGAAAATCCTGCAAAGTGCCGTGCCGCGTACACACGTCTGCCGAAAGTTCGATACGATCCCCGCAACCTGACGGGCCGTTCGCCCGCCGGGAAGGGGTCGTCGCTCGATGTGGGACACGCTGTTGTCATCGCCCGCCGTGTGGTTCACCGTGCCCGCATTTGTCGGCACGCTGCTGTTCAGCCTCAAGCTCGCGATGCTCATGCTCCTTGGCGACGCCGATGATCCAGGGGCCATGGACGCCGCTCAAACCGGGAGCGGCCCCGCGGCCGAGGTGTTCTCCATCGGCGCTGTGCTGGTGTTCATCATGGGCCTTGGCTGGGCCGGGCTCGGCGCAATTGTCGCCCTCGGCTGGGGCGCGCTGGGCGCGTCGCTGCTGGGCATCACCGGTGGGCTTGCGCTGGTGGCGCTCTATGTTCTGGCCATGCAGTCACTGCGCCGGATGAACGCCAGCGGGAACATCGAGCTCTCACGCACCGCGGGCAAGTTCGGCGAGGTGACGCTGACCGTCCCCGCCGCTGGTACCGGGCGCGGCGAGGTCCGCCTCATCCTGGGTGACCGCGAAAAACGTTGCGACGCCATCAGCGCCGCTGGCCCGCTGCCAACCAAGACCCGCGTGCGCGTCGCCGCGGTCAACGCCGACAATACCGTCACGGTCGAGCCGATCTAGCCGCGGGCAACGTCACGCCACGCTCTACACTAGAACCTTGCGGTGTTTCAATCGCATCATTAAAGAGGGGAACTGAGCATGCCTGTCAACGAAACTTCGAACCTGGTCTGGCTTGGACTCGTCGGCGCGGCGCTGCTGATCTTCCTGTTCGCCACGGTCATTGTCGTCAAGCAGTACAAGCGCTGCCCGTCCAACCGCATCCTGGTGGTCTTCGGCAAGATCGCGGGGCAGAAGGCCGCCAAGTGCGTCCACGGCGGCGGCACCTTCGTGCTCCCGCTGGTGCAGGACTACGCGTACCTCTCGCTCGAGCCGCTGGTAATCGACATCCCCCTCAGCGGCGCACTGAGCCAGAACAACATCCGCGTCAACGTCCCGTCAACGTTCACTGTCGGCATCTCGACCGACCCGGTGCTGATGAACAACGCCGCCGAACGCCTGCTGGGCCTGCGTGAAGAGCAGATCCGCGAGCAGGCGCAGGACATCATCCTGGGCCAGCTCCGCCTGGTGATCGCGACACTGACCATCGAAGAGATCAACCGCGACCGCGAGAAGTTCATGACGCTCATCAACGAGAACGTCGGGCAGGAGATCAACAAGATCGGCCTCGCCCTGATCAACGTGAACATCCGCGACATCACCGACGAGAGCGGGTACATCGAGGCCATCGGCAAGCGCGCCGCCGCCGAGGCCATCAACCGCGCCAAGGTCGAGGTCGCCCAGCAAGACCGCGAGGGCGCGATGGGCGAAGCGACCGCCGTGCGCGAGCGCACCGTCCGCGTCGCCGCCGAGCAGGCCCAGGCCGTCGAGGGTCAGAAGCTCGCCGAGCAGAAGCAGCGCGTCGCCCTCGCGGCGTACGAGACCGAGGCGGTCAAGGGCGAGGCGATGTCGGCCCAGCAGCGCGAGATCGCCGTGGCCCAGCGCGACGCCGAGGTCGCCGCCGCACGCAAGCTCGCCGAGCAAGAGCAGCGCATCAAGATCTCGCAGGCCGAGGCCGAGGCAACCCGCGGCGAGAACGAGGCCCGCGCCAAGATCGCCGAGAGCAACGCCCGCCTGCTCGAGATTCAGGCCGAGTCGCGGCGCCGCTCCGAGGTCGCCGCCGCCGAAGCCTCACAGAAGATCCTTGTCGCCCAGCGCGAGCAGGAAGTCGCCAGGCTCGGCAAGGAGCAGCTCGTCCCCCAAGAGATCGAGAAGGCCCGCATCGCCCTCGCCGCAGAGGCCGAGGCCGAGCGCGTCCGCCGTGAGGCCAATGGCGAGGCCGACGCCATACGCGCGAGATACGAGGCCGAGGCCGCCGGCATCCGCCAGGTGCTTGAAGCCAAGGCCGACGGATACCGCAAGCTTCTGGCCGCGTGCAGCGACAACCCGCAGCTCGCCCCAACGCTGCTGATGATCGAGCGCCTGCCAGAGCTCGTCGCCCAGCAGGTCAAGGCCATTCAGAACCTCAAGATCGACAAGATCACCGTTTGGGATGGCGGCTCGCACAAGCCCGGCAGCAAGGGCGGCACCGCCGACTTCCTCGCTGGGCTCATCGGCTCGCTCCCCCCCGTGCACGAGCTGGCCCGGCAGGCCGGCGTTGAGCTCCCCGGCGTGCTCGGCAAGCTTAGAGACGACGACACAATCACGCCACACCCCGAGGCCAAGCGCGGCTCGTAACCGCGAGCGCGCGGGGCAGGATTTCATCCCGCCTTACCTTGCCTTCCGGGCGGCGAGTTTCTAACCAGCCATACTTTATTGCGTCGCGCGGGGCAGGATTTCATCCCGCCTTACCTTGCCTTCCGAGCGGCGAGTTTCTAACCCGCCATCGGATCAACGCTCCGAACCTCACTCCCCACTCCCCACTCCCCACTCCCCACTCCCCACTCATCGCTCGTCAAGCCCCCAGTTTCTCGCCCACAAACCCGACCACCGAGTCAATCGCCATCCGCGTCTGCACACCCGTATCACGATCACGGCACGTCACGCTCTGGCCCTTGAGGCTCTCGGCATCAACGGTAAAGCAGAACGGGCAGCCCGCCTCGTCCATCCGGGCATACCGCTTGCCGATCGAGCCCTTCGCGTCCGTCTCGATCATCCCAAGCCGCGCAAACCTCTTCGCCAGCTCCGCGTGCAGCTTCGTGGCAACCTCGGGCAGCCCGTCCTTGTCCATCAGCGGGAAGACCGCCGCCTTGATCGGCGCCACCCGCGGGTGGAACTTCATGAACTCAGGGCTCGGGCGGCTCTCGTCCTTGGTATACGCCTCGCACAGCAGCGCCAGCACCCCTCGGTCAAGCCCCGCGCTCGGTTCAATCACGTGTGGCAGATAAGACACCCCCCGCCGCGAGCCATTGGGAAGCACCTCGCCACGCCCCGTGTCGCGGTACTCAAGCTTCGTGCCAGAGTGCTTCTGGTGCTGCGTCAGGTCGTAGTTGCCGCGGTACGCGATGCCCTCAAGCTCGCCAAAGCCCGGCGACGTGAACGGGAAGCGGTACTCAATGTCACTCGTCGCCGTGCTGTAATGCGCCAGCTCGTCGGTCGCGTGATCCCGCAAGATCAGGTTCTCGCCGCCAAGGCCAACAGACTTCCACCACTCCATCCGCCAATCGCGGAAGAACTTGTACCACGCCAGCGGGTCGGCCGTCGTCTTCTCGTCGCCCTCCAGAAACTCCGGCGGCACCACGAAAAACTCGATCTCCATCTGCTCAAACTCACGCGAACGGAACGTGAAGTTCCGCGGGGTCACCTCGTTGCGGAAGCTCGTGCCCGCCTGCGCAATCCCGAACGGCACACGCACCCGGTTCGTGTCCCACACGTTCTTGGCCTGTACAAAGATCCCCTGCGCGGTCTCAGGCCGCAGGTACGCCTTGTTGGCCTCATCGCGGATCGCACCGGGGACCGTGTCGAACATCAGGTTGAACATCCGCGGCTCAGTCAGCGTCCCGGGCTGCTCAGCGTCCGGCGCAATCACCCGCGCCCACGGCTGCGCAAGGCTCGAAAGCGCCACAGGCTTGACCGCGCCGAAGGTCTTCTCCGCTCTCTTGCGCTGCTTCGCCTCGCTCGGCTGATCGCCAACATAAGCGAACACCGGCTTGTCACCCGGCTGATCGTTCTGAGGAACAAACACCTGCACGTGGTCGTAGCGATAGCGACCGCGCGTCTCGCGGCAGTCCACCATCGGGTCGTTGAATCCCGCGACGTGCCCGCTCGCCTCCCACACCTTCGGATGCTGGATGATCCGCGTGTCCACCGGCACGATGCTCACCGTTTCGCCGTCAGGCCCGCGCCGGCCCCAGCACGGCACCATCACCACGTCCTGCCACCACGCCTCACGCAGGTTCCGCTTCAGCAGCGTCCCCAGCGGGCCGTAGTCCCAAAAACCGTTGATGCCCCCGTAGATCTCGCTCGCCTGGTACACAAAACCGCGCCGCTTGCACAGCGACATGATCGCGTCCATGGACTTGGGCGCCGGCAGACCGGACGCAGAAACCACCGCTTCACTCAACATGGCAGGCTCCAGATGACAGGCCGCGATGATAGATTCACCCGCCCACGCACGCCGAACGCACCACCACACGCCCACCGCCCAGCCAGCCTGCCCCTCCAGCCACACCACATCTGCACACATGCACCAGCCCCACCCCAACCATCCACCCGCCATCACCCTTCTGCGCCATGCCGTCACACTGCCGTGGGAGTCGCTCGACCAGGCCCTCAAACAGCACGTTGACGCCGGCGCCATCCTCGGCGACGCAACCACCCCCGGCACCGCCCATTGGCACCTGCGCCACATCACCGAGATCTTCCAGCTCCATAGCGCCACGCTCCGCGGCACCACGCCGCCCAGCCCCGACGCGCTCCCCACCGATCCCCGCGCACTCCGCGATCTGCTCCTGGCCGACATCAACACCCTCGATGCCTGGCTCACGCAGCAGGACCACGCCTTCTTCGACCGCCCAGTCATCTACGGCCGCTCGCACAGCTTCCTTGAAATGGTCAGCGTCATGCTCCAGCACATCACCTGGCACGCCGCCGCCGTCCACTACTGGGTCTGCTGGCGACGCGACCAAGCCTGACGGACTTGAGCACGAGCCAGCTTGACCTCAGCCTCACAGAGCTTGCCGCTCACAAAAATGACGCCGCCCCAGCTCTCGCCGGGGCCCCACGTCCGCGCTGCTAGCGCACTCTCGTTCACCCGCCGGGCGACCCCGACCCAAACCAGCCACACACCCACCACCCGGTGCGCCCCGAGCCTCCAAGCCCGCTCTGTGCGGCCCCTTGGCAAGCCCGCCCGGCCCGCACCCCATTCACACCACCACGTTCACCAAGTTCCCCACTGCGCCGAGCGCACCGCCACTTCCACTCGCTGTCGTACCAACCCGGTCGTTGACGCGGTTCAAGAAGTTCGTCGCCAGCCCACGCGCCGTCGTGTTCGAACTGTTCACGATCGTGTACCCACTTGACGAGAGCGTCGCCCGCGCTGTGCTCGTCTGCCCCGTGCTTGCGTTGGTGAACGTCAGGTCCAGGCGCGGGTTGGTCTCTTTGGCCCGAAGCTCGCCCCTCGTGTTGCCAAGCACAAACTCATACCGCCCGTTCGACACCCTGTTCACCTGCCCGCCCGACGCGATCACCTCCGCCAATACCGCCCGCGTCCTTGCCAACGCCGACTGATCCTGCACGTCCGCAGTGGTCACCAGTGCCGCGGCCTGCACGTTGGCAGTAGGCGCTGCGGGCACAACCGCCGCCGGCGCACTCTGACTCGGCACCACCGCAGCGGCAGGAGCCGCGTTGGTGGGTGTGGTCGCAGCCGGAGCTGTCGGTGCCGCGGGCGTCGTGTTCGCCGTAGGCGCTGCGGGCACAACCGCCGCCGGCGCCGTCGCAACTACGCTGGACCCTTCACCGTTCGCCGTCCCGCCCGTAGGCCCATTAGACGTGCTCTGCGAGCTCTGGCCACCACCACCCGCCGCGCCGCCGCCGCCCGTGACAGACCCGCCCCGCAGCGTCGGGGCCAGCGTCCTTGTTGAGACCGCGCTGAGCGTCACCGTGTCACCAACCGCCGCGACACTCTTCTCAGCCGCCTTCTTCGCTGCCGCCGCCGCCTGCTCCAGCGCCTTGCTGGCCTGACTTACCTGCTCGTCATTGACGCCTCGCGAACCACGGGCCGAGAGGAACTTCTGCGCCAGCTGCCCATACAGCCCGCGAAGGTTGCCATCGCCAAACCCTGCGCCGCCAGCCTGCGCAAACAGCCGTGCCCCACCAGCACTCAGCGCGTTCAGCGCCGCACCGCCTTCGGCTGCGCCCTTTGCCGCCCCGCGCTGACTCTGCAAGATCAACTGTCCAACCGACGACGTTCCGCTCATGCTCGTGGCGTGTGCCTCCTGAACACTCAAACTCCAATCCACACGCCGCACGTGCCACCCATCGCGGTGAGATTGGCGGCAAGCTGTGACGATCATGCTGGCGCGTTGCCTCGGCACCACACCCCGCACCGCCACGCGCGCGCCGCCACATCCCGCACTAGATCCCGCCGCACCGCGCGCCCCTGCTCGCCGGCCCCGAACTCACACGACGCACGTCCGAAAGCCATTAAAAATCACCCCATTGAGTAATTGCCCAATGGTTATCAACCGCTTATACACAGCTTTAAAAATTCCTTCGTCTTTGTTTGCTTGACTTCCTGATTTGTGTATACTCTTAAAGTCGGCCGGGCGAAAGCCTGCCACCCTCTCCTCAACTCTGCTACGCCGCTCTTCGGCGTGTGCGACTGGTCCAAGGTCGATCTCCGGATCGCCCCCGACCTGCGCCACGTTCACCGAGCCCGTCGCCTTACCGACCGATGCATGCCCTCGTGGGCGTGCACCGGCGGACGCGTCCACCGCCAAGCTAACGCCGGGCGGCACGCAATACTTGGAGAGAGGAATGAGCATCCGCACGACCACCACGACCCGTACCGCCCCTGGCCTACTTCGGACCGTGGCCCTCGCCACAGCCGTGGCCGCCGCACTCGGCACCGCGACCACCGCCAGCGCTCAGGCGCTGACGTGGCTCAACATGGCCCCCACCGCCATCGGCTCATCGGTCCCCAACAACTCCTCGATCTTCCTGCCCAACGTTGGCCTCGTCAACATCACCTACACCTTCACCGGCAACTTCTCCAACGGCCGTGGAATCAACCCGCTGTTCCAGAACGGCACCGCCAGCTCAACATCCTGGGGCGCTCACGAGACTTTCGGCGCCACGAACCTCGGCAGCGGGACGATCCTGCCCAGTAACTGGCGCATCACCTACACCTTCCCCTCGCTCCAGCCCGCGGGCTCCATCTTCCTCGGCGTCGCGGGCCTTGGACGCACCAACAACAACGGCGGCCAGCAGAGCGTCGCCAGCGTCAACCAGCACGGCACCTTCATGGGCGATTGGACCAGCACTGGCAACTACGGCGCTACCACCTTCATCCCCACCGTCGGCAACTTCACCATGAACAACAGCGTCACTGGCCCAGGCGGCTCTGATCCCTGGTGGAACACCGCCCTCGGCGTCGTCCGCATCGATGACGCCATCAGCACGCTGACTGTGAACCTCAGCCAGCTTCCGGGCGACGGCGTGGGCCTCAACATCGCCTCGATCCCCACCCCCGGCGCCGCCGGGCTCCTCGCCCTGGGCGCACTGGCCAGCACTCGCCGCCGCCGCGCGACGCGCTAAGCAACCACCGCGATCCCGCAAGTCTTCTTGGCAATGTCTCATCGAGCCGCCGGGCGAAAGCCCAGCGGCCCGGTTTGCCCACGCACGTGCGCGGGCGTATCGGGTCCGAAACCCGCCGCGGCTGAAAGGTCCGGCCCTTCTGAAAGAGAGAGAGAAACAATGAACATCCAACACGCCCTCATCTCCGCATCGCTGCTGGCCATGCTGGCTGGCACCGCCTCGGCCTCGGTCGCGCTCGATGTCCGCAGCATCGGCGGCGGCGGACCGATCATCGGCCTCCCCGCACCCTTCACCCCCGGGCCACCGTCAGATCCCAACGCCAACAACGGCCAGTGGTTCCGCTCCATCGGCACCAGCGGCCTCGCCGTCGATGACTTCCGCACTCACGAGTTCCATGACAATATCGCCACCGCTGGCGGCGGCAACCTGGCCAACGGCAACTCGGGCAGCCTCGCCATCCGGGGCTCCTTCGGCAACTGGATCCCCGGTGGGCCCGGCATCGTCGGCTACACCATGGACGTCTCGATCACCAACAACAGCAACATCTGGGCCGGCACCCCCTTCGCCATGCAAAGCACCCAGCACGGCGAACGCCGCATCACCCCGTGGGCCCCGTACAGCGGTGTCATGGAGGACGTCCGCTTCGTCTCGCACTGGGCCAGCACCTTCGGCCCCGGGCAGTTCCAGGCCGGTGGCCCGCACATCCCCAGCACCATCACCGCTGGCGGCGCGGCCAACCCCGGCACCAGCAACACCTATGCCGTCAACACCGACGCCACGGCCTGGTACTGCTGGAGCGTCAACGACCCCAACAACTCCGGCCAACCTCAGGGCGACTACCAGGTCGCGGCCTGGGACTTTGGCAACATCAATGTCGGGCAGACCGTCACCCGCACACTTACCTTCATGTTCTACAACGGCATCAACGCGGCCATGATCCCGCCAACCCCCAGCGGCGACCTGCTTATCGCCCGCAGCAACGACATCCGCGTCGCCTCGTTCTTCCAGGATGACCCGGTTATGTGGGGCATCAACGACCCCGGCTCCGCCTACCCCAACGCCGCCAGCCCCAGCAACCTGCAGCTCGCGGACCTCAACTACGGCAACTCGTCGGTCTTTTTCAACGTCCCAACCCCCGGCGCCGCCGGGCTCCTGGCCTTGGGCGCACTGGCCAGCACGCGCCGCCGCCGGTCCGCGACCATCTAAACCACAGCCCAACGAGCACACACCTGCGCGCGTTGGCCGCCGAGTGATCTTTATGGCAATCGCTTGAGGCTCCGCCGGGTCAACGCCCCGCCCAGCCCTTGCAACACACCGCTACCCGCCTTAGCCCGCACTCGGGCGCGCCGGCGGACTCTCTGGCGCTCCACTGCTAGGACCACCACCTTCAGGCCGTCCACCACGACGCCCACCCGGCCCGCCATTGCCAGGTCCACCCGGCCGACCATTGCCAGCAACTGGCACAACCCGGCCTTGCTCGTCCATCTTCAGCCCCACCGCCGCGAGCTGCGCCGCGTCCCACGCGCTCTGAGCCACCTCGCCATCCAGCGGGCGACGCACCAGCACGCGCTGGCCCTCCGTCAAACCCCCGACAATCTCGACAAACCGGTCACTCCGACGTCCAAGCCGCACCGGCACCCGCACAAACTGATCGCCCCGCGGCACATACGAGAACCGCACAAGCCCATCGTTGAACACCGACTGGATCGGCACCGCCAGCGTCGGCGAGACGCTGTCCAGCAAAATCTCCGCCTCCGCGCGCATGCTCGGCTTCAGCACGCTGCTCGCCTCCGGATAGTCCAGCCGAACCTTCACCGTGTACTCACGCAGGTTCGGGTCACGCCAACCGCCGCTCTCAGCCAGCACGCCCACGCTCAGCACCTCGCCCGGCACTGCGCGCCCGCCGAGTGCATCCACCCGCACCGTCGCCTTCATCCCCGCCCGAATCCGACCCGCCAGGCTCTCATGCACCCGCACCGCCGCGACCATCTCGCTGACGTCCGGCAGCACAATGAGCTGCTGATTCCGCGACACCTGGCGCCCCACGTCCAGCGCCACGTCGCCGCCGCCACGCTCGCGGTTGAGGCTCGTGGCGTAGACCACCAGTCCATCCGCCGGCGCACGCAGCACCGCGGCATCAAGCTGCACCCTCAGCTTCGCCAAGCTCTCCTCGCGCAGCCGCATCGTCTCGCGCCGGTTCGCTAGCTCGGCCTGACGGCTCGCCAGGTTGCTTTCATTGGTCCGGCGCGTCCGGTCCAGCGCCGCAACTGCTTCCTCGACCGCGCTCTGCTTGATCTTCTGATCCTTGCTGAACTCAATGTCGTCGTAGACCCGCTTGTTCAGCTCCGCCGTCTTCAGGCTCGCCTCCGCCTCCAAATACGCCAGCTCGTCGCGCTTGAGCTCGTCGGTCGAAAGGAAGCCCTCCTTCGCCAGGCTCTTCGCCCGCTCAAACCGCTCCGCCAGCCGCGTCAGCTCACGCCGTGACTTGTCCAGTGCCAAGTCCAGCGCCTGCCGACGGCTCTTGTCGTCGCCCTCAAGCCACTGCCGAAGCTCCAGCCGCGCCACCTCAAGGTCCAGCGCCGACTTCCGCAACGCCGACTCGTTGTCGCTGACCCGAATGTCCACGGCGTTCTGCCCCACCGCCACATCCGCCCGCGCTTGCTCAACCCGCAGCTGCTCCTCGCTGATTGACCGCTCAATCTGCTCGCTGTTGAGCCGCACCAGCACCTCGCCCGCCTTGACGCGCGTGCCCTCCTTGACCAGCTCGGTGATCGTCGTAGGCTGCTCAAGCTGGTTGCGGATGTCAATCTGCCGGGCCGCCTCAAGCTCGCCGGTCGCCAACGTGGTGATGTCAAAGCCCATGACCGTCGCGATCGCCAGGTCAGCGCTCGCCGCGTCACGCCCGGGCCGCGTCACCCGCTGACCGCCACCTTGGCCACCGCCGGAACTCGTCGGCGCGCCGGGCCCACCCGCGGGCGGGCTGGCAACGCCGCCGCTTCTGGGCGTCCCGCCCTGACCAGCCAACACCCCGAGCGCCGCCACGCCGCCAGCGGCCAAACCCAGCGCGATCAATAAAGTCTTGTTTCTTGAGGGCAGCATCTTGGCTCCGTTGCTTGTGCCTACAAGCGTAGGGACCGCGGCACCAAAGCCAAAGACTTCCGCTCCGCGCCCGTCGCGCCCGTCGCGCCCGCTTAGCGCCCGTCGCGCCCGTCGCGCATCGTCCGGTAGTTGTCCCGCGCCTTGCCGTCGGCAAACTCCCAAACCGTCACCTTCAGACGCTTCACGCCCCACGCCCGCGCCTCGCGCATCGACGGGAACAGCACGTCCAACCGGTGACCCTTGATCGCACCGCCACGGTCCAGCACCGGGACGATCTGGTCCTGGTCGTACCCCGGCACGGTGATCATGCTGCCCAGCGGCAGCAGCCGCGTGTCCGCCGCCACCAGCCGGTGGGCGTTGGTCCGCACATGGTGCATGCTCGCCGTCAGGTCGTCGGCGGTTCCCGGGCAGCAGTTCTCGCTGGGCGTGTACGCCGTCACCACCATCGTCAGCGTTCGCGCCGGACGAACCGGCCGCCCATTGAACCAACGCACCCGAAGGTTGCTCTCGAACGCCGGCAGCGGCACCACCGGCTCATCCGCCACGATCTCGGCCGTCACCGTCACCGGAACGTCAGCCATGCTGCCAACCGTCGCTCCAACCGGGCCGCTCTCGTGACTGTCGGTTGAGGTGATCGCGGCCTCAATCGGCGCGATCTCACCGGCAACCTCCGCCAATCCATCCATCGGCGTCAGGTCGCTGGCCAGAGCCAGCTCGCGCGCCAGGCCCGATCCGGGCAACTGTCCCTGAATGCTCAGATCAACCGCCGCCAACGGGTCCAGCACGCCCAGACGGGCGGCGTACTCCTTGGCGACCATCCCCGTCGCCGCCGTAAGCGCCATGGCCGCGACCGTCCACACCGGCATCGCGGAACGCACCAGCCACGGGCGAGGAATGCGAGCAGACAAACGGGTTTGTGCAATGTTCTTGGGCATAATGCGGGCGGTTCTGTGGTTGTCCAACACTCGCCCGATCCGCGGTCGTCCGGCCAGCCAGCCCTCCGCTCAGACCGAAACCCAGAGGGTCGCCTGCAGGGGAAAGCCTAGCCACCATCAACCGCCTTCGGGGCGATCAAGTTGCCGGATGCCGAACATTTACCGTTCCGACGCATCTGGGGTTCAACTTGACCCTTAGAAGCTCCTATCCAGCACTCTTCCGGGCAACCTTTGCGCGTTGCGGCACCCCCAATGACGAGTTTGGGGTAATCTGGGCAACCTGGATCGGAGCGCCCCCGCAGAATGACCACCACTATGGGCCCCGGCGGCAGCCCTTAGGTGGCCATAATCGCCAATGACGCTTGTCGAAGTCATCGAGGTGGCGGGTGTCGGCCTCGGTGCGGGGCTGCTGGGCGGGCTTGCGGGCGTTGGCGGTTCACTACTGATCCTGCCCGCCCTCGGGCTGATCTTCGGCTACCCGGACCCGCGCGGGTCGCAACACCTCTATATGGCCGCCGCCATGACCACCAACGTGCTCGTGGCGATCCCTTCGGCGTGGCGGCACTGGCGGGCCGGGGCCGTCAGGACAGATCTGCTGCCCAGCTTGATCCCAATGACCGCGGCGAGCCTGGCGGTTGGCGTCTATCTCTCTAACCGGCTCAATGGGTGGGTGTTGGTGCTGATGCTCGCAGGCTTTCAGATTCTCTACTGCACCTGGTCACTTTGGCAGGTTTTCAGCCAGCGGGCGGACTTCACCAAAGAGCAGGAGCGGGTTACGAAGCCGCGGCTGGCGGTGAGTGCCGGGGCAACAGGGCTCACGTCGGGTTTGCTGGGGTTGGGCGGCGGTGTGCTGCAGGTGCCGCTGTTGCAGGTGCTGTGCCGAACGCCCTTGCGGCAGGCGATTGCGACCAGTAGCGCGGTGATCTGCCTGACGGCGGCGGTCGGGGCGGTGCTGAAGCTGGTCTCATTGCCCGGGCTGGTCAGTGAGCCGGGCGCGGTGGCGCGGGCGCTGACGCTGGCGGGGGCGATGGCCCCGGGGGCGGTGGTCGGGGCGATTGTCGGCGCGACGCTGACGCACAAGCTTCCGCTGTGGGCGGTGCGGGTGCTGATTGTGACCCTGCTGAGCGCCTCGGCGGCAGCGCTGACGGTTCAGGGCGGGCGGTCGGCAGGTTGGTGGTAAAGTGCGGGCGTGAGCGCAGTCGGTTCAGCGCGAGGCGGGCAGAGGGCGGCCGGGGTGGGGCGCGGGCGGGGTCTGCACGCGCTGGCGGCGCTGTGTTGTGGCCTATTGGCGGCGTGGGCCCTTGGGCCTGAGCGGCGGGCCGCGCTTGGTGAAGACTGGGTGCTGAGCGCACTGGCGGGCGCGGGTGTGCTGTGCGCGATGTTGGCGCTATTGGTGGGTTGGGCGGTTCGATCTAGCGCGCGGGGCGTGTCTTGGCTGAGCCCCGGGCTGGTCTTGTGGGTTGGGTCGGTTCTGCTGGGGCTGGCGTGGTGGGGAGTTCGGATTGAGCGGGCGAGCCCCGCGCGCCTTGACGTGCTGCTGGCGGAAGCGGGCGTGCGCGGGGTTGCCGAGGGCGGCGAGGGCGCGCCGCTGCGGCTGCGGCTCCTGCTGATGGAGCAGCCTCGGTTTGGGCCTGAGCCGGCGGGTTGGAGCGGGCGTGCGTGGTGGTCGCGGCCGATGCAGATGGCCCGCGGGCGCGTGCTGGCGGTGCGCGCGGGTGAGCTTTGGGTGGGCTCAGACGGCGTGGTGACGGTGCTGCTGCCGGCGGGCGCGCGGGTGATGGAACTGGCCGGCGGACGAGAAGATCTGGGCGCGGGGGGCGTGGGCCGCGCGCCGGCGGCGGGTGATGAGCTGGAGGTTGCGGGGTGGTATCGCGGGGTGGTCGGGCCGCTGGGCCCTGAGCAGATCGACACACGGGCGCTGGCGGCGCAAGATGGGCGGGTCGGGTCGATCCGCGTTGAGCGGGCGAGCGGCGCAGTGGGGGGCGATTTGGGGGGTGATGCGCTGATGCGCGTGGCGGAAGGTGAGTCAACACTCGGCGTGGTTGGCGCGGCTGGTGCGCGGTGGTGGGGGGCGCTGGCCTGGCTGCGACGCAGCGCGTCTGGGTTGCTTGACAGCGTGGTGCCCGCTGGTGATGGGGGCGGAGGACGCGCAGGTATTAACTCTGCGGGAGATGGCTCTGCGGAAGATGACCGGGCGGCGCCGCGTGGGCCGGCGGCGGCGATGCTTCGGGCCATGCTGCTGGGCGAGGGCGATGCGGAGCTGTCTGAGGCCGCGGCGGTGCTGGCCCCGCTGGGGCTGGTGCATGTGCTCTCGATCAGCGGGTTTCATCTGGCGCTGGTGGCGTGGGTGGTGCCGATGCTGGTTCGGCTAAGTGGCGATCGCGGCGCGTGGGAGTGGGCCATCGCGGCGCTGGCGGTGGGCGCGTACTTGCTGATGGTGCCGGGTGAGGCGGCGGTGCTGCGCTCAGGGATCATGCTGCTGGCGCTGCTGGCGGGCGAGGCGCTGGGGCGGCGGCACGATCGGCTCAGCACGCTTGGCTTTGCGGGGTTTGTGCTTCTGCTGTGGCGGCCGGCGGACGTGCTTACGCCGGGGTTTCAGCTCAGCTTTTTAACCACCGGCGTGCTGCTGTGGCGCGGGGCGTGGGCGAGCGGTGTGCTGATGCGCGGCCTGGGCAGCACCGGGCTGCTAGGACTGCCCGGCGTGCTCGGGAGGGCGCGATCAAGGCGTGTGGCGTCGTGGGCGCGGGGCGTTAACTGGTGCTTTGCGCAGGTTGTGACGCTGGTGGCGTGCGCGGTGCTGGCGACGCTGGCGAGCGCGCCGCTGGTGATGGTGCACGCGGGCATCGCACCGGGGTGGGGCGTGCTGGCGGGAGCGGTGCTGGGGCCGTTGGCGGCGGCGGGGCTGGTGCTTGGCGTGCTCGCGCTGCTGCTGGGCTTGCTGGCGAGCGCGGTGATGATGCTGATGCCGTGGGATGTGCTGGGGGTGGTGGGGGCGGTGGGCACACTTTCGCGGGCGCTTGGTGATGTGGGGGTCTGGCTGTGCGGTCGGGTTGTGCTGTGGGCGGGCGCGATTGGTGATGCGCCCGGGAGCGCGGCGGCGGTGGGCCCGGTGCCCTTGTGGTGGGGCTTGGCGCTGAGCGTCGTGGTGCTCTTAGGCATGTGGTGTGTGAGCGCGCGCGGGCGGGCTGTCGTGCGCGGTTGGCTGACGCGGCGCTGGCGGAGGGTGGGGCTGGCGGTATGCGCGGGCGCGCTGGTGGTGCTGGTGGTGGCGGCGGCTGCGATGCAGCGCACGCGTGCGGCGCTGCCACGCGAAGTGGTGGTCCGTGCGCAGGGGCTGACGCTGAGTGGGTCGCACGGCACGGTGGTGCGGGTGCGTTCGGATGGACAGGGGCCTGCACTTGAGGGGCCGCAGTTGATCGTTGATCCGGGCTCGGCGGTGTGGCGTGGCGGGGCACGGGCGGGCCGGTGGGTGGATCTGGCGTGCGGGCCGGGGGCCGCGGAGCTTGTGGTGACGGGGGCGTCAGTGGCGCGGTTTGCGCACACGCGTGAGGTGCTGGCGCGGGTGAGCGTGGCGCGTGCGTGGGTGAGCTGTGATGTGCTGGGGCTGGCGCGTGAACGGCCGAGCGGGCCGCAGGCAGAGCTGCTCACGCTGCTGGCAGGCAAGGGTGTGGAGGTTCGTGAGCTGTCGCGGGACGGGCCGACGCGGATTGGTTTGCTGGAGGTGATGGTGCCGGGGCGTGGGGCGGCGCGTGTGCGCGTGGCGGGGGGTGCGGAGCGTGCGGGGGCGGGGCGTGTGGGGGCGGGGTGGCTCTCGCTGTCGCCCGTGCATGATGAGGGTGCTGATCGCGCGTGGCGGGCGGAGTTGATCGATGGCGGCGGTGTGCGTGGTTGGCGGTGGGAGGGCGGCGCGTGGGTGCGTTGAGTGGGGGCGGTGCGCGGGGGCGGTGCGCGGGGGCGGTGAGTGGTGGCAAGTCTGGTAAGCGGCACTGCGGGGGTGTTGTGGAAGCTCGCGAAAAGTCAGCGCCGCGGTGACGGCGTGAGCATCCGGGCGCGTCTGAGCAGTTACTAGTTGAGCCGACGTGCGGCGGGCTGGGCGCGGTGCGCTTGTGTGGCTGGGCGCGGGGCGTGCGTGTGGGATGGGGAACGCGTGGAGCGATGGACCGACGAAGACGGGCCCTTGGTTCGCGCGGCCCAGGCCGGTGATCGTGACGCGCTGTGCGCACTGTGGGAGCGGCATCGCGGGTGGCTCTCGGCGGTGATCTTGCAGCACAAGCCCGCAAGCGTGGAGCTGGAAGACCTGCTGCAGGACGTGGCGACGCAGCTTGTGGGCAAGCTGAGCACAATCAGCGAGCCATCGGCGCTGGTGGGGTGGCTGAAGTCCACGGCGGTCAACACCGCGCGGTGGGCCGGGCGACGACACGAGGTGCGTGAGCGGCATGCGCGGGCGGTAGTCGATGTGGCGCTGGCTCGATCGGCCCGAGACAGCGCAGGGGCCGATGCGGGCGCGGGTATTGCGGCACGCGGGGGAACGGCTGGGGCGGCTGAGCGCGCGGTGGTGACTAGCGATGGAGCAGAGCGGACGGCCTTGCAGGTGCTTGAGTTAGCGCGGGGCCTGCCTGCGGAGTACGCCGAGCCCTTGCTGCTGCGTGCGGTGCAGGGGCTGAGCTATCGGCAGATCGGGACGATCATGGGGCTGCCTGAATCAACGGTGGAGACGCGGATTGCGCGCGGGCGGCGGATGTTGCGCGAGGCCGCGCTGCGCGGGAGCGTGCAGGGGGTGGAGGTTCGCGGCGAGGCGACTTGCGCGGCGCGCGGCGCAGGAGCAGTGGGGATCTCGGGGGCCGGGGCGGGGCGGGCGTGACGGCGCGGCACTAAGGTTTGGCCATGGCGGTTCTGCGGGTGATCCAGGGGCCGGACAAGGGCAAGAGCTTTGAGCTGCCGGGGGGCGTGCCGCAGCTTCTGGGGCGCTCGAGCGAGGCGTTGGAGCTGAGCGACAACACGGTCTCGCGCCGGCACGCGGAGCTGACGCCCGACGGCGGTGAGTGGTTCGTGCGCGACCTTGGGAGCCAGAACGGGACGTTTATCAACGGCGCGCGGGTTGAGCAGCGGCGGCGGCTGGCGCCGGGCGATCAGCTTCGGATCGGGATGACGCTGATGTCGTTCAGCACCGGGGCAGAGGTCGCCAGTGTGGTGACGCTGCCGGTGCGGCTGACGGGCCCGGACCGGGTTAGCACGTCTATTGAGCGGGCGATTGCCAGCAGCGAAGACTCGGTGATTTTGGCGCTGGAGCTGGACGCGCCGGTGCCCGGGCCCGGGGGGACGGGGTTGGGCGGCGTGGGCTTCGGTGGCGCTGGGGGCACGGGGCACGGCATCGGCGGGCCGGGCGGGACCGTCTATGGCGGGGTGGCGGCGGGGTCATTGCGGGCGCTGTATCGCGTGACGACGCTGATCAGCTCACTGCCTGAGCGGCAGGCGCTGCTGGAGGGCGTGCTGGACGTGGTGTTCAGTGAGATTGGGCCCGAGCGCGGGTGCGTGGTGCTGCTGGATCATGGTGAGCCGCGGGCGGCGGCGCTGCGGCTGGCGGGAAAGGGCCGGGCGGGTGGAAGTGGTGGTGGTGGAGGCGATGCCTCGGAGCGGTTTGATGTGCCGCGGACGATCTTGCAGCACGCGCTGGACAAGGCCGAGGGCGTGCTGAGCACCAACGCGATGACGGACCCGCGGTTCCGCAAGGGCGACAGCGTGCAGCGGCTGAGCGTGCGCAGCGCGATGTGCGCGCCGATTCGCAGCGGGTCGCGTGCGCTGGGGGCGATCTACCTGGACAGCTCGGCGGGCTCAGGGCAGTTCACGGCCGAGCGGCTGCAACTGCTCAACGCCATCGGCCAGCAGACGGGCTTGGCGCTGGTGCACGATGAGCTGCTGGAGCAGCGGCTTAGCACCGAGCGGCTGGCGACGATGGGCCAGACGGTGGCGATGCTGAGCCACTCGATCAAGAACATCTTGCAGGGCCTGCGTGGCGGGGCTGATGTGGTCGAGATGGGCCTGCGCAATGAGGATTTGAAGCTGGCGCGCGGCGGCTGGCCGATCGTCAAGCGGAACCTTGACCGGATCATCGGGCTGACGATGAACATGCTGGCGTACTCGCGTCCGCGGGCGCTGGACCTTGAGCTGACGAGCGTCTCGGCGATCTTGGACGACTGCGCGCAGTTGATGGGTGACTTGTGCAAGCTGCGTGGGGTGGCGCTGATTCTGGACGCGGACCCGGACATGCCGCCGGTGCCGCTGGACGCGGCGCTGATCCATCAGGCGGTAATGAACCTGATGACCAACGCGGTGGAGGCGGTCGATGCACGGACGGGGGCGGTGACGGCGGGCGCGGCGTTCGAGCCCGCCCCGGGGCAGGAGGCCAAGCACCGCGCCGGCGGCACGACGCGCGGGGCGGTGCGGATCACGGTGATCGACAACGGGCCGGGGGTTGCGCCCGAGCATCAGCGCCGGATCTTCGAGCCGTTCTTTACCACCAAGGGGATCCGCGGGACGGGGCTTGGGCTGGTGGTGACGCGGCGGATCGTGGAGCAGCACGGCGGGACGATCACCGTCAGCAGCGAGCTGGGCAAGGGGGCGATGTTCGAGGTGGTGATCCCGATTGATCCGGCCGCGGGCATCGACCCGAGCGCGACGGCTGAGACGCGGGGCAAGGGCGCGCCGTGAGGTGCGGTGCGGCTGGCGTGTGAGGCGCGCGCCATGAGGCGGGCGGCGCTGCTGCGCCGGTTGTTCGAGCGAATGCGGGTGACAGGACTTGAACCTGCACGACCTTTCGGCCACAAGAACCTAAATCTTGTGCGTCTGCCAATTTCGCCACACCCGCGCGTGTCAGCCGGCTAGCTCTGTACCTTGGGCGGACCGACGACGGAATGTAGACCGTCGGGGCCGCGTGGGCCGATACGCCGCATGTATGGGCGCAGGTGAAGGCAGCGGTGGCGGCGGGCTCGCGAGCACGGTCTCGCCGATGTTCTTGCGCGTGGCGCTGGGCGTGACGTTCGTGTGGGCGGGGCTGGGCAAGCTGGTGCCGACGGTGAGTGTTGACCCGCTGAACGCGGCGATCTTGGCGAATGTGGGCGCGCTGACGCCGGCGGGCGCGACAAGACCGCCACCGGCGGCGCAGGTGCCTGGCCAAAGCCCCGGCGACGGGGCGCGTCTCGCTCCAGAAGGAACTCCAGCGCCGCTGCCGGACCCGGTGGTTCCGCCGAAACGCACGTTGCCCGAGCCAAAGCTTGACGCACCGGCGGAACCTGCGGATCCGGCGCAAACTCCTGAGGGCAAGACGCCGGAGGTCGAGCCCGGGCCGGGGCCGGGACGTCCGAGCAAGCCTGGGCCGCGGCCAGCGCGGGGCGGGGGTGGTCGTGAGGGCCTAGCCAGCATGCGCGAGCGCGCCGGGACGCCGACGTACGAACAGCCAGCCGACGGCGACGGGGCGAGCGCGCTAGATCAGGGACAAGTGCTCTTCGCGGCGGCGACTGTGCGTCAAGGCGCAGCACCAGCGGTAGAGAAGGGTGGCCAGCGCCGAGTGGTGCGGCCCGAGGCGGCGCGTTACCCGCTGCACCTGCCGCAGGGCAAGTATGGGCCGGGTGACTTTCCGTCGGGCGCGCAGGTCCGCCGGCTGCACGAGTTGACGCTGCTGCTGGTGCGCGCGTCGCACCCTGCGCCTGGGCCCGATGGGCGGGCGTTGATGGGGCTTTGGCCCAAGAGCATGGGGCTGGACCCGATGGTGCGGGTGGTGCCGCTGGTGGCGGCCGTCACCGAGCTGCTGGCGGGTTTTTGCGTGCTGGCGGGGCTGTTTACGCGCACGGGGGCGAGCGTGCTGGCGAGCGTGATGCTTGGGGCGCTGTGGCTGACGCAGGTTGGCCCGGCGGCGCAGAGCGGGGCGACGGTGCTGGGGTTCATCCCCGCGCGAACATGGTGGGACCCCAAGGAGTACGCCGTGCTGCTGTGGCAACTGAGCCTGCTGTGCGGGGCGCTGGCGCTGGCGTTCGCGGGGCCCGGGGCGCTCTCGCTGGACCGTGCATTGGGCGCGCGGGGTGCCAAGAGCAAGGCGGGCGCGGAGGACGAGTGAGCGAGCGGACTCAGGGTTTCGACCTGACGCTGGATGGGGCCGCTGGGGGCGGTTAAGTGCCGGGTCGGTGGCGGCTGAGGGCTGATTCAAGGGTGGGCGGGGTCTAAAGTTTTAGGCCCGTTGGCGGACCTCTCGAGCGTCGGCGGCGGGCCTGGGTTTGTGCTCAGGGGCATGCTGAGGACCGCCAGAACGGGAGCGACCAGACCAGCTATGGGCCGATCGGCAGAGCCATTTGATGACGCGGGGCACGGGCGGCGTTGGGGCGCGTCTGTAGCGCTGTCGGTACTGCTGCACGCGGCGGGCGTGGGCCTGCTGGCGGGGGTGGTCTACCAGGTTGCGGGCGCGCCCGAGCGGCCGCGGGCGCTGTCAGACGTGGTGATGAGCCTGCGGTCTGGCGGGGCGGAGCGGTTTGTGGCGTCGCCGGCGAACATTGTTACCCCGCTGAACGAGGCGCTTGCGCGGGCCGGGCTCTTGGCCTCGGGCGAGGACGCGAGCGCGGCGCGTGGGCCGAGCCTCTCTGAGGTGCTTGACACCTTGCGGACGCGAACGGTGGGCACAAGCGCGCTGGGCGAGGTTGGGGCCAACAGCAGCGGGACGGCCCTCGACGCCGTCAGCGCTGCGCTGGGTGCGACATCCACCGGCGGCGCGAGCATTGGGGGCGCGGGCGCAAACAATGCGGGCGCTGGCGGGGGCACGCTGAGTGTGGCGTTCGCGGGCCTTGAGGCCACCGGCGAGCAGGCCAAGTCGATTGTGTACGTGGTTGATGCGTCGGGGCCGATGGTCTCAACGCTGCCGGAGGTGTTCGGCGAGCTGATGCGGTCGGTCGACGCGTTGCAGCCGACGCAGCAGTTTGGAGTGGTGCTGTTCCGCGACAACGGCGTGAGCACGCACGCGCTGTTCGCCGGTCAGCTTCGTGACGCGACGCCCTCGAACCGCACGGCACTGCGCGGTTGGCTGACGAGCGTGAACGCGGCTGGGCGGTCAAACCCGATGGACGGGCTGCGGACGGGGCTGAGCCTGCGGCCGCAGGCGCTGTTCTTGCTCTCGCGGTCGATCCCGCGCGGGCCGGGCAACCCGTGGGATGTCGGGAGTGACACGACGATGACGGAGCTTGAGGCGCTGAACCCGGCGGGGCTGGGCGGGCGGCGTTTGACGGTCGTCAAGACGGTGCAGTTTTTAGAGCCGGACCCAACTGGCGTGATGGAGCGGATCGGGCGTTTGCACGGCGGCAGCGAGCGGTCAGCATTGCCGTACCGCGTGCTGCGGCGCGAGGAGTTGCGTCGCCCATGAGTGTGCGAGGTGCGCGTCCAGTTGCGGGTGTGTGGGTGCGTGGTCTGACGTGCGCGGCGCTGCTGCTGGCGGCGGGGTTGGCGACGTCAGGGCGCGCGTCGGGACAGATTGGCGGCGTGAGCGTTGCGAACCAACCTGTGAGTGCCACGCCAGCGGTGGGTGGCGCTCAGGTGGGCGAGGGTGACGCGATCACGCGGGCCACGCGGCTGATTGACCGGCTCGCGGCCGAGGGTGTTGAGACGGCAGTGCTGGTTGGGCTGGCAACCCCCGGCGAGCGAGCGCGGGCGGCGGCGGCCGGGCGCGAGGCGCTCGAAAAGCTGAGCCAGGCAGAGGTTGAGCTTTCGGGGCGGGCGGTAGCGCTGCAAACCATCGACCCGCAGCGGGCCAAGCGGCTGCGCGAGTTTGATCTGCGGTTGCGCGTGCCGCTGTATCGCGCCCGCGCAGTGCTGCTGCTGGGCGTGGCTGAGGGCGACCTTGCGCGGCTGGGCGGGGTGATTGATCAGCTTGAGGCGCTTGACCCCATCGCGGTTGGGCCCGCGGCGCTGCGGCGTGTGAACCTGGCGCTGGCGCTGTATCACCGCGCGCTCTTGATGGGGGTTGCGCCGGGGCAAGAGAGCGCGGAGCTTGACCGGGCCGTGCGGCTGATTGCGCAGATGAGCGAGTGGGAGCTGGGGCCGGATGCGTCGCGGCAGGTGCCGCCGCTGGTCTCGGCGGAGGCGTGGTTCGCGGCGGTGCGTTTGCTGACGCACCGTCAGGGGTCGCTGGTGTGGGCGCAGGCCAAAGCGGTTGAGGCGGAGTCGCGCCCGCCGTTTGTGGGCGGTGCGCAGGCGGCCGAGCCTGGGCTGGCGATCAGGCACGCGCAGGTGCGTGCGGCGGCGATGGCGAGCGTGTGGGCGACGGCGGGTCGGGCGGCGGGGTTTGCGGCGGTGGTTGCGCCGATAGAGACCACGGTGGTGCCGGCGCGCGTCGGGCTGAGCGTTGAGCAGTGCCGCGCGGTGCGAGAGGAGCTGACGGGGCGCGCGGCGCTGGCGGTGCTGAGCGCGGGTGGGCGTGAGCAAGAGCTGCCGACGGTGGCACTGGTGAACGCCTCGGGCGTGCTGGCGCGTGAGGCGGGCTCACAGGCGCGGGCGGTTGAGCTGGCTGAGCTGGCGCTCTCGCGGAGCGATGTGGGCGAGGCGCGGCCTGACGCGCTGACGCACGCGGCGCTGGCGCTGAGCGCGGGGCCGGGGGCCGAGGGCAAGCTGCGCGCGGTGGAGAAGCTCTGCGACGCGCTGGACGGCGGGCTACGTGAGCCGCGGCGCGGGGCGATCTTGGCGGCTTTGCCGCAGCTTGCGGGCGAGGCGGCGCGGGCGATTGATGCAGAGGCCAGCCAGAGCGCGGCGACGCGGCTGAAGGCAGGCGAGGTGCGGCTGCGGGCGCTGAAGCTCTCTGGGCGGGCGGCCCAGGGTGGCTTGTCGATCGCGCAAGCACTGCTGAAGACAAGCCCGAGTCCCGACGCGCCGCAGCTTGCGACGGCGCTGGGGGCGCTGGCGGCGGTCACGCCCGGGACGCCCGAGGCGCAGATCGCCGGCGAGCTGGCGGCGTCGGCAATCGAGGCGGCGCTGGTGCGGGCCCGCAGGGACCTGGTTCGGCTGCCGACGGCCACGAGCGCTGGCCAGCTTGCGCGGGTTGCGCAGCTTGGGTCTGATTGGCACGGCTTGCGCGCTGGTGAGCGGGCGCAGGCGGCGCGGTGCCGGGTGGCGCTGGCCGAAGCGCTGGTGGCCTCTGGCGATGCGCGGGCGATAGAGGTTTATCGCGAGCTGCTGAGCATCGAGCCTCCGCCGGAGAGCCCGATGCTGATGACCATCGGGCTAGCGCGTGCGCAGCGGGCCAGCGGGGATGTGGTCGGGGCCTTTCAGACGTACCGCGGGCTGACGGACATGTTGGAAGAAGAGCCGACCAAGCGACCCGAATACTTCATGGCCTGGGCCGACATGCTGGGCGTGCTGGCGGCGGACAACCAGACGCGGCATCGCGACGGGCAGATCCGCCTGCGGATTGAGCATTTGCGAAGCCTGGACCACGAGCTTGGCGCGCCCGAGACCAAAGAGGCCGTCGAGATCGTCGAGCAGCTCATTAAGAGGTGATGGACGGCGTTGCGCGCCCGACATGTGCGGCGCGCACTGACCGGCAAGGACTGACCGGCGCGTGCTGACCGGGTGCGCGGCGGTTCAGTTGACCAGCAGGTCTGTCACGCCCAGAGCGCCGACGACGAGGCTCAGCACGCCGTTGATTGTGAAGAAGGCCATCGGCAGGCCGGCGAGCCCGCGCCGCACGAGCACGGCGTGCTCAGCGATAAGCAGGGCGGTGGCCAGAGCCCAGGCGATGAGCGTCAGCGTGCCCAACCGCGCGTCGGCGTGCGGGCCCAGCGGGCCTGATAGCCCAAGGCCCAGCAGCAGCAGCGCACAGCTGGCACCAAGGTGCATCAGGCGCGCGCACCAGGCGCTGGCGCGCGGGCCCAGCAGCGCGGGGATTGAGTGCAGCCCGCGCTGGCGGTCAAAGCTCTCGTCTTGAAGCGCATAGAGCACGTCAAAGCCCGCGACCCAGAGCGTGACGAAGCCGGCCAGCAGCAGGTGGGTTGTTGTGAGCGCGCGGGATGGGTCGACGGCGAGGCCCGCGGCGATCGGGCTGATGGCCAGTGCCGTGCCGAGCAGCAGGTGGCACAGCGCGGTGAAGCGCTTGGCAAGTGAGTAGAAGGCCAGCCACGCGAGCACGGGTAGGCTGAGCGTAAGTGGCCACGGGTTGCCATAAAGCATCAAGAACAGCGCGCAGCAGAGCACGAAACCAGCGGCGGCGGTCAGCGCCAGCGCCCAGCCTCGGGCACGGCTCAAGCGGCCTGAGGCGATGGCGCGGCGGGTGGTGCGCGGGTTGGCGGCGTCAAAGCCCGCGTCGGCCAGGCGGTTAAAGAGCATCGCCCACGTGCGCGCCATGACCATGCAGGCGACTATCAGGGCGAGCTGTGCGGCGAAACGCGGCCAAGGGCCGGCGGCATCACGCGCGGCGAAGGCGCCGAGGACTGCGAAGGGCAGCGCGAAGATCGAGTGGCTCAGCTTGATGTCCGCCGCGGCGAGTGTTAGGGATGACCAAAGGTTTGAGCTGGCGTCGGGGCCGGGGCTGGGGCCGGGGCTGGGGCCGGGGTTAGCGCTGAGGCTCTGCGCCGGCGCGGTCGCGGGGGTGCTTGGGGTTGGCGGTGAAGGCGCAGGCACAGAAGTTCGCGCGGGCATTGATCGCAAGGGTAAGCGCGCTGGTTATGCTTGCCGCATGAGGCACCTTTCAACGCGTCGGCGGCTGCGAACCCCTTCTTCTTTCCTGGCGGCGGCAATGGCCGTCGGAGCGGGCCTGATGGTGGGCTGCCAGGGTGCGGGCGAGGCGGATGGCGGGATCAGCACGGAGGTGCTGTCGCGGACGCCCGCGGCCGAGTCGCCCTTGGACAAGCTGGCGTTCATGGCTGGCGGGTGGGTGCCTGAGACCACGCAGACGGGCAAAGGCTTTGGCGAAGAGCACTGGATGGCGCCGCGCGGCAGGACGATGGTGGGCATGTTCCGCCTTGCCGAGCCCGACGGAACGATGGAGTTTCAAGAGCTCACGAGCATCAACGTCGAGCCAGCGGGCGTCTTCCTGCGGATGCGGCACGTGCATGGGGCTGAGATGATCGTCAAGCCCAGCGAGGCTGAGGCGCAGGTCTACAAGCTGCGTGACGCCGCGAGTTTGGATGGCAGCAGCGCGACGTTCGACGCCGTGGAGCACACGAGGAATGCTCTCAGCGTGACGTACCGGCGCGTGGATGCGCAGACGCTGGAGCTGACGGTGAACACGAGCTCGGCGAGCGGCCCGCGGAAGCAGGTCATCGTGTCCAAGCGGGTTCGGGCTGGGATGTGAGGGCGGCGCGGTTGGTGGCGAAGCGGGGATGAGTTCGAGGGCCACAGAGAGCACGAACGCCCGACGGCAGGATGAGATCCTGCCCCACGCGATGCAGTTAGAAATGGCGGGTGGAGAAGGTGCCTTCTAAAGGCGAAGACCTCGCCGGTGGAGGAACTTGGTGCTACAAGGCCGGCCGGCAGCGGCCACCAGTGGCCACCAGCCGTCCTCAGTTTGCGTAGCCCCTGGGGTTGGCCTTCATCCACGCCCAGGCGTGCTCGATCATCGGCTCAACCTCGCGCGTGGCCGCCTTCCAGCCGATCTCACGCGCGATCTTGCCAGGGTCGGCGTAGAGGGTTGCGGGGTCGCCGGCGCGGCGCGGGGCATCGGCGGTCTTGAGCTTCAGGCCCGTGACGCGCTCGGCGGCGTCAACGATCTGCCGGACGCTCAGCCCGGTGCCGGTGCCGATGTTGTACGACCGCACATCGCCGGCTTTGAGCGCCGCGAGGGTGTGGACGTGCGCGTCGACCAGGTCTTCAACGTTTACGTAGTCGCGCACGGCGGTGCCGTCGGGCGTCGGATAGTCGTGCCCAAAGATGCTCAGCGTGTTGCTGCTCTGTGGGCGGCGGCCCAGCAGGCAGTGCAGCACGATGGGGATCAGGTGCGTCTCGGGGTCGTGGTGCTCACCGAGCGCGCCGGATCGGTCGCTGCCGCAGACGTTGAAGTAACGCAGGAACGCGCAGGCGAAGTCCTTCCCGCTGGCCTTGCACGCGTGGGTGTGCTCAGTGAGGATGCGCTCGAAGGCGAGCTTGCTGGCGCCATAGGGGTTGATCGGTCGCTGGACCAGGTCCTCGCGGATCGGGACGTCCTGCGGGCCAGGCTCGCCGTAGGTCGCGGCGGTAGAGGAGAAGATCAGGCGCGTGACGCCAGCGGCGTCGGCGGCGGTCAGTAGCGAGAGCGCACCAGCGGTGTTGGCGCGCCAGTAATCAAGCGGGCGGTTGACACTCTCGCCGACGTACGTCAGGGCCGCAAAGTGCATCACGGCGTGCACGGCGTGGGCCCGCATCATGTGCTCAAGGGCCTGCGTATCCAGCAGGTCAAGGCGGTGAAAGTTGAGGTTGCTCGCATTGCGGCCGGCGGCTCGTGCGATCGCATTAACCGCGCCGGCGTGCCCGCGGTAGAGGTTGTCAACGATCACCACGCGGTGCCCGTCGCGCAGCAGGCGCAGGGCCGCGTGAGAACCGATGTAGCCAGCGCCGCCGGTGACAAGGATGTGCATGGTGTTGGCTCGGGGCCGGGCAGGTCAGGTCGGGTCTAAGAATTGGGCGAGGGAGAGGTGACGGGTGAGCTGAAGCATTGGTGGGCATGCGGGATGCTCGGGCCCTGAAGCGGGAGAATAATCGGCCCGATGACCTGAACGCTCGCGGGCTTGCGGCGGTTCGGGATTTGGCGGCAGATTCTCGGCCGACGCCCTGCCGCGGGCTGGACCGTTGGCTCAGTGTTATCGAACCAGCTTATGAAGATCCTGCACGTCACCCACAGCATGGACCCGGCCCGAGGCGGCCCACCGGCGGTGGTTGCGCGGCTGGCGGCGGCGCAGGCGGCGGCGGGGCACGAGGTCACGATCTTTGCCGGCGAGGTGCTCGGCACGCAGGCCGCGATCAACAAGAGCCTCGCGCCGATCCCGCACATGACGCAGGTCCGTCTCCAGACCGTCGCGCTGCCAGAGTCGATCAAGACGCTGCTGTTTGGGCAACTGTCGGGGCATCCGGGCATCGCGGCGCTGGACGCGGCCGTAAGCGCGAGTGACTTTGTGCACGTCCATGAGGTTTGGCCGGTGATCGTGCCGCTGTCGGCGCGGGCGTGCTCGCGTGCGAGACGCAGCTACTGCGTCACGCCGCACTCGAGCCTCAACACGTGGGGCATGGCGCAGCGTCGGCTTAAAAAGCGTGTAGCGCTAGAGGTGCTGGGCTGGCGCGGGGCGCTGAGCGGCGCACGGTTCTTGCACATGCTCAACACCGCTGAGGTGCGGCAGGCCCGCCCGCTGGGGCTGCGCACGCCGTGCGAGATCATGCCTAACGGCGTGTTCATTGAGGAGATGACCCCGCTGCCGGCACCCGGGAGCTTCCGTGCCAAGCACCCGGCGCTGGGCGATCGTCCGTTCGTGCTGTTTTTGAGCCGCCTGCACTACAAGAAGGGGCTGGACATTTTGGCGGATGCGTTCGCGCTGGTGGCCAAGTCGCGGGCGGATATCGAGCTGGTGGTGGCGGGCCCTGACGACGGCGAGCGTGCGACGGTGGAGCGCAAGGCCGCCGATGCGGGGCTGAGCGGGCGCGTCCACCTGATCGGCCCGGTGTACGGGAGGGACAAGTTCGCGGCGTACGTGGACGCGAGCGTGTTTTGCCTGCCCTCACGCATGGAGGGCTTCAGCATGGCGATCACCGAGGCGCTGGCGTGCCGCACGCCGGTGGTCATCAGCGGCGAGTGCAACTTTCCTGAGGTCGCAACGGGTGTGCCCGGCGGTGAGCATGGCGCGTGCGGGGTCGTGACCAGTGAGCTGTCGGCCAGCGCCACGGCCCAGGGGTTGCTGGCAGTCTTGGGTGATGAAGCGTCGCGGCGTGCGATGGGCGAGCGTGGGCAGGCGATGGTGCACGCGAACTACACCTGGCCGGCGATCGCACGCCAGAGCGTTGAGCTGTACCGGAAGTACGCGGCGGTGTGAACCCGGCGCAGTGGGGGAGACGTGGATGTTCGACTCGCTCAAAGCGATGGGCGCCCTGGCGGGGCTGATGAAGAACAAAGAGGTGCTCGCGCAGGCCTTCACGCGCGTGCGGGCCGAGCTGGGCACGCGGACGGTAACCGTCGAGGGTGCGCGCTTGCCCGACGGCGCGCCCGGGATCAGCGTGGTCGCCAGCGGCGAGCTTGAGATTGTCTCTGTCACGCTCGCGCCCGCCCTGCTGGCGCAGGCAGCGCAAGATGAAGCCGGGCGGGCCCGCGTGCAAGAGTTGATTGCGCGGGCGTGCAACGCGGCCCTGGCGCGGGCCAAGGGCGTGATCGCAGAAGAGGTGAGTAAGGAATCAAAGGCCATGGGCCTGCCCGACATGCCCGGCCTCAGCGAGCTGCTCGGGCCCGCTGGCGGAAGTGGCAGTAGTGTTGGTGGGGGCGGTAGTGGGGGGGGTTCGCGGCCATGACCGGCGCGACGGCCCAGGTCGTGGTCATCCCGCTTGATGGCGGCCTGCCGGCGATGAGTGTGCTCGCGCGCCAGAGCTTCCCGCCCGGGGCCGACGACTGGACGCCCGCTTGCGAGCACGCGTGGCGCGAGCTGCTTGATGGCAACGACCGCCTGCACGACGGCCCGATCTGGAGCGTGGTTGAGCTGAGCCCCGCGGCGCTGGTGGTACGGGCCGAGCGCTACAAACGCCTGTGTGTGCAGGTAGATTCGCGCGTGGGTGACCTGGGCGTGCGCGTGCTGGGCGTCAAGGGGCTGCTCGCAGGCACCGACAAGCACGGTACGCGCCGCGTGCTGATCGCCCGGCGCGGCAGCGCCACGCGAATTTACCAGGGGCTGTGGGAGCTGGCGCCCGCAGGCGGGGTTGATGTCCGCGCCGCGCTCTCGCCGGGGGCGCTGGTGGCGACGCTGCGCGGCGAGCTGCGCGAGGAGCTGGGTGAACACGCCGCAGAAGTGGTGGAGGGCGTTGCGCCCGTGTTTGTGGCGGCGGTGATCGATCCGATCGCGCTGAGCGTGGATGTGATTGCGCAGCTGGCGTGGCCGGCGGTGGTTGATCCTCGGGCCGGGCTGTGCGCCGACGCCGCGTGCTCTTGGGAGTATGTGGACCTGGCGTGGGTCAGCGCGGGCGATCTGGCCGCGATGCTCGCCGGCGCGCCCGGGGGTGAGCCGCACGCGGTATTGAGCCCGCCGACGCTGGCGGTGCTGAGCTGGCTGGGCTGGTTAAAGCTGTGACGGAGCGCTGACGGAGCGCTGGCGGAGCGCTGACGAAGCGTCGGCGGAGTGCTGGCGTAAGGCTGGCCTCGCGCGGGCCGCTGGCGTGCGTTGCTCTTGAGCCCAGCGCCCGCTACAGCGTCTGCATAAGTGTTCGGTCGCTGGCGGCGTGCCGCACGTCAAGGCCCGGGATCAGCTCGCGCAGTCGTGCGGCCAGCAGCGGCAGGTAGCCACGCTCGGTGTTGGAGTGCCCAGCGAGCATGACGCCCACGCCACGGGCGTTGGCCGCGAGCACTTCGTGGTGCTTCATCTCGCCGGTCAGGAACAGCTCGCAGCCTTCGCGGGCGGCGGCGTCCACCAGCGAGGCGCCGGCCCCGGGACAGACACCTACGCGCGCAATCGATTTCGCGGGGTCGAACGCCGGCGCGATCTGCACGTGCGAGACGCCCAGGTTTTTCCGGACGCGGGCGGCGATCTCACCGATGGGCACGGGGCGGTCGAGGGTCAGGCGTCGCCCGGCCCCGGTGCCGCGCTCGGGCAGGGGCTCAAGCGCGTAGACGTCGATCGCCGGGCGCTCATACGGGTGGAAGCTGCGCAGCAGCTCAATAGCCAGCGGGATTGATCGCCGCGGGATGACCATCTCCAGACGCAGCTCGGGGACGCTCTCAAGGTGCCCCGGAGTGCCCAGGGCGGGCGCGGTGCCCGGCCCACCCAGAAACGTCCCGGTCCCGGGTGCAAAGAACGAGCAGGCCTGATAAGCCCCGATCAGACCGGCACCGGCAGAAGCGAGGGCACCGCGGACCTTGTCGGCTTCGGCGGCGGGGACGAAGGTTACCAGCTTGCATTCGGCCGTCGGCGCGGGGAGGGCCTTGGGGATCAGCGCGCGCCGGTCAGCCGAGCGGGTGTGCCCGGGCTCGAGCACGCAGTCGGCCAGCCAGTCACTCATCGCGCCGGCGGCGGCGTCAAGGCTCGTGTGCGGGCTGACCACGCTCATGCCCCTGCGCAGGGCCCGCAGCAGCAGGCCCTGGCGCGCGTCGGCGGCGGTCAGACGCTTGATTGGCGCAAAGATCGGCGGGTGGTAGGCGACAATCGCCCCGGCCCCGCACGCCTCGGCCTCGTCGATCAGCGGGCCGGTCAGGTCAATCGACAGCAGCACGCACCCGCGTAGCTCGTCGCGCGCGTCGCCGGCGATGAGGCCGACGTTATCCCAGTCCTCAGCCAAGGCGCTGGGCGCCACGGCGTCCAGCGCGTCCAGCAGGCTCTGCACGGTGGGGTTGGGCATGCAAGATTGTAAAGCGCCGCGCGAGCCGCAGGAGCAAGCCCGCGCCTACCCCAAGCTTGGGCGCGCAAACCGGGGGCGCGGAATTCGGGGGGCGCGTAAATCAGGCGGCCGGTCTGTCGACCCGCCGCCCGGAGGGAGAAAGAGAGCTTGTTGCGCGCCGGCTCAGCCCAGCACGGCCTCGGCGACCTTGATCGCCTCGGGCATCTTGGCCCGCACCTGGGCCAGGTCTTCGTGGGTCAGCCTGACGCTTTCGAGCACATCATCGGGGATGTCCAGGTTCACGACGTCCTGACGGAAGCCGTTCTTGGGGTCCTCCGCTGCAAGGCGGTCGGCGATAAAGACCATGCAGGCCATGGTCCGCTGGTCGTACGGCAGCTCCATGGGCGTGTGGTGATGCCCGATGACCGTGGTGAAGCTCTTGGGGAACTTCCAGCGCTCGCTGAGGCTCGAGCCAAAGTCCTGGTGCGTTGCGCCGAAGACCTGGATCTCGATGGCCAGCATGTCGGCGCCGGGAGTCGCGGTGGCCTTCTGCAGCACCTCGACCAGGCGGTTGCGGTCCCACTGCATCTCGACCATGATCCCGATGTCGTGGATCAGACCGGCGAGGAAGGCCTCGTCGCCCAGCCCGATCTTCATCTGCTCGGCCAGAAGCTTGGTCGCCGTGCCGACCGCCAGGCTGTGCGTCCAGAGGTCTTTGGCGCTGAAGGTGGGCGTGAGCTGCCCGCCCTTGAACAGCTTGGCCAGGCTGGCGGCGATGGCGATGTTCTTGACGGCGTTAAGGCCCAGCAGCACGATGGCCCGGTTGATCGAGCCGATCTGCCCGGGCAGGCCGTAGAACGCGCTGTTGACAACCTTCAGGATGCGCGTGCACAGCGCCGGGTCTTTGCTTATCACGTTGTGCAGATCTTGGGCCGTACTGCTGGGGTCCTCGACGATGCTGACGATCTTCAGCGTGATCTCGGGGAGCGTGGCGATGTGGCTGATCTCGCGGATGGCGTTCTGCACCACCTGCTCACGCGTGGCCGCGGGGCCGCCAGCGGGGGCGGGGGGCGTGCTGTTGGACGCGGGCGTCTGGGCGCTGCTCTGGACCGACATATGCGACCTCCAGCCCGCGCGGCATGCGCTGGCCTTCGCCTATCGGCCCGCCAAGGGTCCGACTTCGCCTCTCGAAGACGCAACCTACCGCAATTTCTTCAACACACCCAGAAATCCACCCGTCGGTGGCCTGGGATTGCCACGTCTGCGCCGACCAGTTACCCGGACCGGCCACGCGGGCGACTCATACGGGTGACTTACGCGGGTGGCCCACGCGGGCCAGTTTTGCAATCCACTTTCGCGGGCCTCGCCGCAGTCACGGGTCGGGCACGCCCGTTAGCAGACCGATCTCCTGGGCCTCTAGGCGACCAACATACCACCGGCCCTGCGCGTCAGCCCGCCAGTGGATCATCCAGACCGTCGGCGTCGGCCCGCCCATCAGCTCGCTGCTCGCCAGCAAGCTGACCTGCGTCCGGGCCACAGCAGGACCATCCATAGACGCCCGAACCCACCGCAGCTCACTGGCCTTGGCGTTGAAGCGGGCGGCGATGTCGCCTCGGACGGCGCTGACCACATAGTCGCGCCCGCGACTGGACTGCCGTCCAAGAAGCGTGAGTGCAAAGCTCGGCGAGAGCTCGCGCTCGACTGTCGCCGCGTCACCTGCGAGCACCGCCACAACCAGCCCGCGCGTCCGCTCAACCAGCACCTCGCGCATGGTCGTCACGCTGCTGGCCAGCAAGACCAGGCCTGTCCCCGCCAGCGCCCCCGTGCACGCCGCGAGCACCGCCCAGCGCCCCTGCGCGCCGGCCTGCCCCGCACGCAGCAGAAGCCACGCCGCCAACAAGCCCAGCAGGGTCAGCGCGACGGCGGGCGTCCAGGGCGCTTCATAGAGCCAGCGTTCCAGCAGCGGCGCATCGGGAAGGCGCGGCGCGGAGGCCAAAGGGTTGCGGCCGCCGGGCGGCGCGAGCTGCGCAAGTGTCAGGCCCATGGCAGGTTGTACGCACCGGCTCGCCGCGGGGTTGGCCTGTTGCAGGCTTGCGGGGCGGTTTTCACGCTCGGTGCCGCGCTTGGCCGATTGCCCTTTGGGCCCATGCGCGCTTCGGTCACGCTTTGTTCAGCGCGCTCGCGGTCAACCCTTCATGAGCACCAGCACCACGACCAACACCGCGCCCGCCAACGCCCCCGGCGCCACCCTGACGCCAACACCGGCCGACTCCGCGATTCTCGCGGCTAACCTCGCGGCGGTCCGCACCAAGCAGCCTGAGGTCGCGGCCATGCTCGCCGCCACCGCGCCCGCCGCGGTCCAGTGGCTCCAGACCACCGAGGGCCTCAGCGCGGTGTATCAGGGCCGGGCCCTGGCCAGCAAGCGACAGCCGATCACCGAGGCCAAGGCCGTCGCTGCCACGCTAGATCCGCTTAAGCACACGTGCGCGGCGGTGATGGGCCTGGGGCTGGGCTACCACGTGCGCGCGCTTATCGCCCGCCAAGCCGAGGGCGACGCGTGTCTTATCTTTGAGCCCGACCCGGCGCTGCTGCGTGCCGTGCTCGAGCGCATCAACTACGCGGACTTGCTTGACGGCAAGGGCCTGTACCTGCTGACCGACCCTGCGAACGATTCGGAGCTGGCCAGCGCTGCGGTAAGCCTCACGCGCGCGATGGCCGGCGGCGTAAAGGTCATCGACCACGCGCCCAGCCTGGTGCGCCTGGCCCCGCACCGGGCCCGCCTTGCCTCGCAGCTTGCGGCGGCGACCAGCGCCGTGCGGCTCAACGCCGTCAGCGAGCTGACGCAGACCGAGGCCACGTTCCGCAACGTGCTATTCAACATTGATTATTACGCGACGTGCCAACCGCTTGAACCACTGACGGGCGCGCTGGCCGGGCGCGTGGCGATCACGGTGGCCGCAGGGCCCTCGCTGGGGCGGAATATCGATCAGCTTGCGCGCCCGGGCGTCCGCGAGCGGTGCGTGATCATCGCCGCACAGACCGTGCTCAAGCCGCTGCTCGCCCGGGGCATCCGCCCGCACTTTGTCACGGCGCTCGACCATCACGAAGTCTCAGCCCGCTTCTACGAGGGCCTCACGCGCGAGCAGCTTGAGGGCGTCACGCTGGTGTGCGAGGCGAAGGTCAACCCCGCCGTCACCGCGGCGTTCATGGGTCGCACCGTCATGCCCGCAGACTTCTTGCTCGACCGCGTGCTGGCTGCCGGCGGCGGTAAGCGCGAGATGGGCAAGGTCAGCTCGGGCACGACCGTCGCGCACCTGTCTTATTACCTGGCCCGAACGCTGGGCTGCCAGGTCGTCGCGCTCGTGGGGCAAGACCTGGGCTTTACCGACGGGCAGTACTACGCGGGTGGCGCGGCGATTCACCGCGTCTGGGCCGGCGAGCTCGGTGAGTTCAACACCCTCGAGATGCTCGAGTGGCAACGTATCAAACGCATGGGCCCCTCGCTGCGCCACGCTACCGATCAGCTCGGACGCCCGGTTTACACCGACGAGCAGATGAACGGCTATTTGCAGCAGTTTCTGCGAGATTTCCTCGGTGATAGCGCCCGCGGGCTTACCACCATCGACGCCACCGAAGGCGGCGTGCGCAAAGACCATACCACGCCCAGGCCGCTGGCGAGCGTGATCGATGATGCCCTCGCGAGCGCCGACTCGAGTGGCCCCAGCACCGACGAGATCATCGAGCGCTGCCTTGGGCCACAATCGCTGGCCGCTCACCCCGCGACACCCACGCGCACAGCCAGCACTGCAAGCAGCGCCGCGCCGCCGACCGCCACCGCGACCGGACAGCACAAAGTGCACAAGCCTCACCCTGGCCTAGCCGCGGCCCGCGCGGGGTTGCTGGCGCTGCGTGATGGGCTGGCGCAGATCACCGCCCTGGCCAAGCGCGCGCAGGGACTGCTGATGGCCTGCCAGGCACGGCCAGACGACGCCGCGCTCGCGACGCGCACCGTCACCGAGCTGGGCGTCATGCGCGACCGGATTGTCGCCATCGAGCCAGCGTGGTTCCTCATTAACGTCTTCAACATCACCGCCGCGTTCCGCCGGTGGAAGGCCGACCGCGCACTGGCACTGAGCGCCGGGCTTCCGCCGCGTGAGGTTCAGGCCCGCCAGCTTGATCGCGACCTTGTCAACGTTCGCCTGCTGCAAGAGGCCTGTGAGCGCCTTGACCAGCTCTCGCGCGGGTCACTGGCGATGCTCGACGGCGGCCCGCGCCAAACACGTGACCTGCCGCGTCCAGTCAATGACCAGCTCGCCAGCGACCCCGAGGCGTCGCCGGGGCGCAGTTCACCACACGCGGGCGCAATCACCCCGAGCACGCCCCATTTAGCCGGCGAGGTCGTCCGCGTCACACGCAGCTCCGCGCGTGTCCTGGCCGCGACGCACGTGAGCCTCACGCACGACTGGCTCGGGCGCGACCATCGTGACCGCACGCCGCCAGCGGCTGTCACGCTGCACGGGCAGCCCGCGATCCGCCTGGCCGTTGGGCGGCTGCTGCGAACCCCGGGGCTTGACGGCGTCGCGCTGAGCACCGACCACCCTGACCAGCTCCGCGCACTGCTGGGCCCGCACGCCACTGATACCCGCGTCAGCGTCAGCGCCACGCCAGAGAGCGTCGCGAGTGACACTTCACAGCGCAATCACTTGAACGCCCGGCCCGCGCACACTGGGCCCACCCACAGCTGGCCAACACGCACCATCGCCGCGGCGCGCCTCTTCAATCGAAGTTGCTGGCGCGGCGGGCTGGCCAACCTCTCCTGCTATGACGAGCAGTTGAACCCCGCCTTGCTCGCCGCCACGCTGGCCGCCACCAACGCCACCATGAACGCGGACGCGGCCCTGATCTTCGGGCCAAGTTGGGCGCTGATTGACCCGGCGATCACCGCCTCGATCATCGAGCGCCACCGCGACGACCCCGAGCACCACCGCCTGGTCTTCTCGCAAGCGGGGCCGGGTCTCGCGCCGTGCTTGCTTGCGCGGGCTTCGATTGAGCAACTCGCAGAGCTCCGTCCCGAGGCGGGCGTGCTGGCGAGCATCGGCGGGCTGACCGGTTACCTGCCAGCATCACCAAGGCCCGACGACCTGGGCCGCTCGCCGTGCGTGACTATCAGCCCCGCGGCCCGCGACGCGCTGCACCGCTGCGTGGTCGATGGGCCCGTGAGCGGCGCGTGGCTGGAGGCCGCCCTCGATGCCGCCGGCCTGCACGCCGCGACCGCGACCAGTGAGCAGGTCAGCGGCGCGATCGCGCTGCGCAGCGCGGCCGTCGGCCTGCCAAGCCCCTGGCACCTGCGCCTGCACCTACCCGCGAGCAACAACGCTGGTTCGCCCTTTGAAGCAGACGCGCTTATCGGGCCAGCCGGGCGACATTGCGCCCAAGCACTCAGCCGCGTTAGTGAGCATCTGGCCAGCGCCGCCGCCGGTTGCGATGCGCTCGCGGTCACGATCAGCTGCGATCCCTCGCGATTGGATGTGCTCTTAGAGCTGGTGTCGCTGGCCCGTCAGCACGGCGCGCTGGCCGTTCACGTCCGTACCTCACTGATGCTCAGTGCCGCGCAGGCTCAGACGCTCGCCAGCTCGCTGCCGCTGATCGACGCGCTCTCGTTGGACATCCCTTCGATGCTGCCCGCGACCCTCGAAGCTCTTGGCCACGCGCCGCACGGCCGCGGGCAAACGCTGCACGAGCAGATGGCCAGCGCCTGGCGCACATTGCACGAAGCGACCGTGCCAACACCGGGCGTCAAGGGCCTTCGGTCGCCGTGGCTCGTCCCGCGCCTGACGCGCCGCGACGAGGTGTACGCAGAGCTCGAAGGGTTCTACGACCACTGGCTCAGCGCGCAGGGCGCTTGCGTGCTTGACGCGCTGCCATCGCCGGTTGCGGGTGCGCGGATCGCCCCGCTGCCCAGGCCTGAGCTTGCGTTGGTGCGCGAGGCCCGCGAGTCGCTGAGGGTAAACCTTGAAGCGCCCGCGTGCCCCGACGGAGCCAACCCGTGACCGCGCTGGCGATCATCATCGGGCGCGCCGGCAGCAAGGGCCTGCCCAACAAGAACGCGCGGCTCATCGCCGGGCGGCCGTGCGTGCAGTGGTCGATCCTCGACGCCCGCGAATGCCCCGCCATTACGCACGTGGTGGTCAGCACCGATGGGCCCGAGATCGCTGCCGCCGCCAAGGCTCTTGGCTGCGAAGCCCTGCCGCGCGACGCGACTACCGCCAGTGATGGTGCCACCGTTGATGCCGCGGCGCGCGACGCGCTGACTCGCTGGGAGCGCGCCCACGCGCCACTCGCTGACGACGTACCGATCGCACTGCTCTACGCCAACGTCCCCGTGCGTCCGCCCGGGCTCATCGCCGCCGCGCTAGGCCGCTATCACCAAGAGGTGTGTGACAGCGTGCAGTCGTTTACGCCCGTCGGCAAGCACCACCCGTGGTGGACAGTCCGTGTCGAGCCGTCAACCGGCGCGCTCGCGCCGTGGGAGGGCCAGAAGCTCTTTCACGACACCTTCCGCCGCCAAGACCTGCCTCCGGCATTCGTGCCCGACGGCGGCGTCATCGTCGTGTCGCGCCGCGCGCTGAGGCTTGACGTCTTCGGAGCGCCGCCCGGCCCGCACCAGTTCTTTGGCCTGCGCCGCCTCGGCGTAATCAGCCCCGCTGGCAGCGTGATCGATATCGACAATGAGATCGACGCGCTGGTGGCCGAGACCGTGCTGACGCGGCGCAGCGCGCCCGCCGATGCTCGCACGCACGCGGGCCACTCGCACGGGGAGCACGCATGAACATCGCCGGTCGGGCTATTTCGCGCAATACGCCGCCGTACATCATCGCCGAGCTTGGCGTCAACCACGACGGTGACGCCGACCGCGCTGTCGAGATGACGCGTGCCGCTGCGCTCGCAGGCGCGCACGCCGTCAAGCTCCAACTCTTTACCGCTGAGGGGCTGATGAGCCGCGCCTCGGCCTTGGCTGGCTATCAGGCCGCCGCGGGCGAGCGCGACCCGCGCGCGATGCTCCGCCGACTTGAGCTTGACGAGAGCGCGATGCGTCGCGTGGTGCATGAGGCTCACGCCGGTGGCGTCCGCGCGATCGTGACCGTCTTCTCCCTCGAGCTGGTCCCGCTCGCGGCAAGCCTGGGCTTCGACGCGTTCAAGACCGCCAGCCCCGACATCGTGCACCGACCGTTGCTTGAAGCGCTGGCCCGCACGGGCCTCCCGCTGATTGTCAGCACCGGCGCGTCAACCATGCCCGAGGTACAGCGCGCGATGGACTGGCTTGGTTTCGCGCGCGAGCGCCTCTGCTTCCTGCAGTGCGTCAGCAGCTACCCAACGCCCGAGGACGGCGCTCAGCTCGCGGGCATCACCGCGCTTCTCGCGCAGCTTGGCGTGCCCATTGGCTACAGCGACCACACCGCCAGCGAGGGCCCAATCGCCGCCGATGCCGTGGCCCTTGGCGCGTGCGTGCTTGAGAAGCACATGACCCACAGCCGGGCGGCGCTGGGTCCAGATCACGCGGCCTCGCTCGAACCTCTGCAGCTCTCCAACTACGCCCGGGTCGCGGCCTTGGCCTTCATCCGCCGCTTCGCCGGTGAGCCGCTGTCGCCTCGCCTCGCGGTCCTCGCGAGCGCGCCATCCAAAGGCGTGCAGCCCATTGAGCACGACGTCCGCCGTGTTTCGCGCCAGTCGATTGTGCTACGACGCGGCGTCGTCGCTGGCGAGGCGATCACCGCTGACAACATCGCCTTCAAACGCCCCGGGTATGGCCTGGCCCCGTGGACGCTCGACCGCGTGGTCGGCATGCTCGCCTCGCACAACCTCGAGCCCGACGAGCCCCTTACCGCGTCTGACCTTGCTCCAGCGCCCTCACTCTCGGGCAGCGGTTCTCGAGCGCCCCTGTCTGCATGATCGCTTTGTGCAGGTCTTCAACCAGCCCGTGCCAAGCACACCCGCATGACTACCGCCACCAGCAAGCCGCGTGTTTCCTCTTTCCGCAAGGGTGCCCAATCTTCGGCGCGGCGGACGATCATGTTTGTCACTGGCTCGCGCGCTGACTACGGCCTGCTCGCGCCGATTATCAGCGCCTGCCGCGGGAAGAGCCAACTGCGCGTCCGCGTCGTCGCCGCTGGTGAGCACCTGCTCATGCCGGCGAACACGTGGAAGCTCGTCGCTCACGACCAGCCGATCGACTTGAAGGTGCCCATGCAGCGTTGCGCTGACCGCGGCCGCGCCGATCACGCCCACGCGCTCGCCCGGGGCGTCACGGGCTTCGCCCGCGCCTTCGACCAGCTCAAGCCTGACTGGCTGGTGGTCCTGGGCGACCGCATAGAAGCCCTCGCCGCTGCCGCCGCTGCCGCCGTCGCGGGGGTCCCGATCTGCCACATCCACGGCGGTGATCGCGCCGAAGGCATCGCCGACGAGTCGATCCGCCACGCCGTCAGCAAGCTCAGCCAGCTTCACTGCGTCGCCACCAGCGCCTCGCGTGACCGCCTATTGCGAATGGGCGAATCGCCCGCGACCGTGCACATTACCGGCT
This sequence comes from Phycisphaerales bacterium PN19_bin_20, assembly GCA_021173225.1. Classification (GTDB taxonomy): domain Bacteria; phylum Planctomycetota; class Phycisphaerae; order Phycisphaerales; family UBA1924; genus JAJTGZ01. The sequence goes on from JAJOLK010000007.1 coordinate 103,464, forward strand.
CGCCGGCGCTCGATGCACTCAAGGCCTGCAAGCCGCTGACAGACCAAGAGGCTCGCGATTTGTTGGGGGCCGCGTACAAAGCACGCGCCGTGATCCTGCTGCACCCTGACGGGCGCGCCGCGCGTGAGTTAAACTCGATGGCTATCGGCGCCTTGATGCTCGCGTGGTCGCTGGGCACGGTCCCCCTGGTGCTCGCGCCAAACAGCGACCCCGGGCGTGAGCACATCAACGGCGCGTACGACCGGATCGAGGGCTCAAGCCCGCCGGCCCCGAGCTTGCTGGTCCGGCGCGACCACCTCCCGCGCCCGGCCTTCGTCGGACTGCTCAAGCGGCTTGCGCGCCAGCGCCCCGCGGGCGTGCTGATTGGCAACTCATCCGCCGGACTGATCGAGGCCGCCGCCCTCGGCCTGACGTGCGTCAATATCGGCCCGCGTCAGAACGGTCGCGAGCGGGCGGACAACGTGATCGACATGCCCAAGCCCACCGGTGACGCGCTGGCCGCCGTCAGCGACCTGCTGCGCGACGCAAACTTCGCTGGGCCAGCACCCAGCACGCAGTTTGGCGATGGACGCGCTGCCGCCCGCATCGCGCGGCTGCTGGCAACCTTCCGCCCGCGGCTACGCAAACTCAACACCTACTAGGGTGCCGCGCCCTCGCAACCCGACCCGAGCTTCAGTCGCCCCTCTCCCGCGCCGATAACCCTCTACGCCGAGCGGTCACACGCCCGACGGTCCCGCTCTCAGCACTCGCGCCCGGCGCTCGCGCGCTGACGCGCCACACCCCGCAGGCACGCAACGCCACCAGACGCAAAAGGCACCAATATGGCCACCGGCAACACGCCCAACATCACCGGCGAGATCCTCCTCGAAGCCGGCACCAACGAGCTCGAAGTCCTTGTCTTCCAGCTCGCCGGGCAGCACTACGGCGTCAACGTCGCCAAGGTCCGCGAGGTCATCCGCCCGCACACCACCACCGCCTCCCCAGGTCAACACAAGTCCGTCATCGGGATGTTCAACATCCGCGGCAACGTCATCCCCGTTATCGATCTCGCCGCACACCTCGGCCTCGCCGGCCCCCGGCTCGCCGCCAGCGACGGCCGCGTCATCATCACCGAGTTCAACGGCCTGCGCACCGGCTTCATGGTCGATAGCGTCGAGCAGATCCACCGCATGAGCTGGTCCAGCGTCAGGCCCGCCCCCACGCTCGCAGGCCTCGCAGCCACCGAGCCCGGCGACGCGCGCGCCACCAGCAGCACCACCGGCATCGTCGAGCTCAAAACCCAGCACGATCACCGCCTCGTGCTCATGATTGACTTTGAGTCCGTCGCCGACGCCATCCTCATGCAGGATAAGCTCAAGGTCCAGAACGTCCCCAACGACGTCAACGCACAGCGCGGCACCGCCCGCGTACTGCTCGCCGAAGACTCCCCCTTCATGCGCTCGGTCATCGAGCGCGTCTTCCGCACCAGCGGCTACCACCTTGTTGAGGTCTTCGACAATGGCGCCGCGCTCTGGGACGCCGCACAGATCGGCCCCACACCACTCGCCGTCGTCAGCGATATCGAGATGCCCCGCATGGACGGGCTGCACCTGTGCAAGCGCTTCAAGAGCGACCCGCGCCTCGCCAAAGTCCCTGTCATCCTCTTCTCATCGCTCATCAGCCAGGACAACCTCAACAAAGGCCAGCAAGTCGGCGCTGACGTGCAGGTCGCCAAGCCTGAGCTCGCCGAGATGGTCAAGCTCGTTGACCGCGCAATCACCGGGCAACTTACCACGCCGGTGAGCGTTACCAATACCCGCGCCGCCTAACCGCCCCGCGCGCTACCTTGCCGCATGCACGGCCGCCGCGCGCTGCTCATCCCGGCCCACGCCAAGCTCAACCTCTGCCTGGCCGTCGGCCCGCCCGAGCCCGCGACCACGCCTCACGCCACTGCTAACCCCCGCGCCGGCTGGCACCCGATCTGCACCTGGATGGCCCCGATCACCCTCGCCGACGAGCTGCTACTGCAGATTGCCCGACCCCCACCCGCCCCCGCCGCACAAACCTGTGACCTGACCATCACCTGGGGCGCCAACGCGCCGCGGCCGTCACCCATCAACTGGCCCACACACAAAGACCTCGCCTTCTGCGCCCACGCAGCCCTTGAGCGCCACCTCGGCCGTCAGCTCCCCGTACGCGCCACGCTCACCAAACGCACGCCCGTCGGCGGCGGGCTCGGGGGTGGTTCAGCCGACGCCGCGGCGATGCTCGTTGGCCTCAACCAACTCTTTGACCTTCGGCTCCCACTCGCGACGCTCGCCGCGCTCGCCCTCCCGCTTGGCTCAGACGTCCCGTTCCTCCTGCGTGCCGACCCCGCCGCCGCCCCAGCACCGGCGCTGGTAGAGTCCTTCGGCGATGTCCGCGCTCCGCTCGCGCCCGTTGATGCCCAGATTATCCTGTTCTTCCCGCCCTTTGGCTGCGAGACTCGCGCCGTCTACCGCGCTTATGACGCCGCCCCGCGCCAAGGTGTTGACCGCGCCGCCGTGCTCGCCGCGCACGCGAGCGCGCTGGCGGCAAGCCGCATCAACGCCGCGGCGCTCTTCAATGACCTCTCCGGCCCCGCCCAAGCCGTGCAGCCCGCGCTGACCGCGCTGCTCGATGCGCTGACCCGCGCCACGGGCCAGCGCATCCACATCACGGGCTCGGGCAGTACGCTCTTCGCCCTCGCCGACGCCCCAGGCCAGCCCGCCAAGCTGCTCGCCGCCGCGGCAGCCCTGAGGTTGCCGGCCCTGCCGACACGACTCTGCTGAGGCCGCCCGCCGCCGCAATCGCCCAAGGCCCGCGCGTAACCCGCCGATATCCTCTACCTATGGCCACCAGCGCGCGAAAGTACATCGTCGGCATCGACCTCGGCGGAACCAACATGCAAGTCGGGATCTTGACCACGACGATGAAGCTCGTCGGTCGCACCAAGACCAAGACCCGCGCCAAACAGGGCTCAAAGGCCGTCCTCGAACGCATCGTCGAGCAGATCAACGAGGCCTGCGCGCTCGCAAAGATCAGCCCCAAGAACCTCAAGGCCATCGGCATCGGTGCGCCCGGCGCGATCGACCCCAAAACCGGCACCGTGCTGCAGGCACCAAACCTCCGCTGGACCAACGTCCCGCTTGCCAAGGCCCTCACCAAGGCCGTCGGCGTGCCCACCTTCGTCACCAACGACGTCCGCGCTGCCGCCATCGGCGAGCACCAGCTCGGCGCGGGCCGCGGCTGCCGAGACCTGCTCTGCCTCTGGATCGGCACCGGCGTCGGCGGCGGGCTGATCCTCAACAACCAGCTCTACACCGGGCACTTCAACACCGCCGGCGAGGTCGGGCACATGATCCTCTTCCCCGGCACACCCCCAGGCTCGCGCACACTTGAGCACAACTGCTCGCGCACCGCGATTGTCGACCGCATCATCCGCCTCATCCGCGCCCACCATCCCTCGATCATCCCTGACCTGCTCGAGGGCGAGCCGCTGGACCACGAGAGTTTAAAGGCCCGCACCGTCAGCATCGCCTATGCCAAGGGCGACCTGCTCACGCGCGACGTGGTTGACGACGCCGCACACTTTATTGGCATCTGCATCGCCGGCCTCTCCTCCGCGCTCTCCTTCCAACGCGTCGTGCTCGGCGGCGGCCTGACCGAGGCGATGGGCGACACCCTCGTCCACCTCGTCCGCGCCAGCTTCAATGACCACGTCTACCCGCACGTCAACCGCAAGTGCGAGATCGTCAAAACCAAGCTCGAAGCCGACGCCGGGGTCTACGGCGGGGCCCTCTTTGCCCGCGACCGCCTCAATGACCGCTCCTCCGACCGCTCCTCCGACCGCTCCTCCGACCGCACTACCGACCGCACTACCGACCGCCCCGCGCCGTCGCCCGCGATCACCCGCGCCGCGAAGTGAACCGGCCCGCACCCCCCCACGCGGCCATCTATCCTCCGCGCATGCTCAGCCACGCTGACTTACTCGCGCTAACCGCCCGCCTCGCCCACCTCCGCGCCACCACCACCGTCATTAAGTTCGGCGGCTCGATCCAGGACGACCCTACCCAAATCGCCCTCGTCGCCGCCCAGATCGCCGCCCTCGCGCACGCCGGACTCCGCCCCGTCATCGTCCACGGCGGTGGCAAGGCGATCTCCGCCGCACTCGCCGCCGCCGGGATCCACAGTCGCTTTGTCATGGGCCAGCGTTACACAGACGACGCCTCGATGGCCGTCGTCGAGCGCGTGCTCTGCCACGACACCAACGCCGCGATCGTCACCGCCATTAACACCGCACTCGCCGCCCCACTGATCGCCCCCGTCACCGACACACTGCGCGACACACTCGGCACCGCCTTCCCCTCAGCCGCGCACGCCATCCGCGCGCCTCGCGCCCACGGGCTCACCTCACTCACAACTGGCGTGCTGCACGCTCACCGCGCCGGCGTCACCGACAAAGAAGGCCACCCCGTTGACCTCGGCCTCGTCGGTCGCGTCGCCCGCGTTGATGCCCACATCATCGCCGCCCTATGTGATGCAGGCACCATCCCCGTCATCGCCCCCGTCGCCCTCGACACAGACCCCGCCCAAACCGGCGGCCGCCTCAACGTCAACGCCGACCTCGCCGCCGGCGAGATCGCCCGCGCCCTCCGCCCGCACGCCTTCATCCTCGTCTCCGATACCCCCGGCGTCCGCACCAATCCCGAAGACAAGGCCTCCTACGCCGCAACCCTCACCCGCGCGCAGGTCCGCCAGCTCGAAGCCAAAGGCATCATCGACGGCGGGATGCTCCCGAAGCTCGAAGCCTGCCTCGCCGCACTCGACGCCGGCGTCCAGCACGTCGCCATCACCGACGGCCGCCAGCCCGGCGCACTGCTCGCCGCCACACTCACCAGCACGTTCTCGGGCACGATCATCACAAGCTGAGAACCACTGATCGCTCGTGTGTCGGTCGACAGCGCATCACCGCCGAAAGCCGTTGGTCACGGTGCCGTCGAGCCACAGCACGTTCGCACCTCCCTCGCCCGCGTGTCGAGGCAGATCATCTAGGAAGAGAGGCTCGTCGGGCCGGTCGGCCACCAGTTTTCCCAGGCGTGCGGGGCGGTCTTCCGCGGGATACATCACCAGCAGATACGCCAGGTCCAGCGTCATGTAATAGTACGAAACACCAAAGAACGCCTCGGTGCGCGGGACATCAGTGCCAACACCCGACCTCCGATCCGACGGACAGACCCAGGGCTGGGCCCGCGAAACAAGTGATGGTGGCGCGACCCCCACAAAGCTCGCCAGTGCATCGAATGGCGCGGCTTGACCAAACCGCAGGTCCGCCGGCCCAAGCGCCATGGGCATGGCCCCTTTGTAACGCTCTCGATAAGCGAGCACGCCAACATGGACCTGCCGCAGCGACGACATGCACACCGCCGACCGCGCGACGCCCCGGGCCGAACTCATCACCGGCAGGCTTACCGCGACCAGCACGGCCATCACGCCCAAAGCAACAAGCAGCTCAACAAGCGTCACGCCGTGACGCAACGCCTGACAACGTACGCGCCCAGCCCCTGAGCTGTGCTGGGCTTGTCGCCACTGGCGGACGCCGTTACCTGCTCTCGGGTTTGGGCAAATGATGGACAATGGGTGCCTCACGCTTCCTGACACTATACCACTGCACACGAAACTGCGACCACTGCGCAAGCTTGAGCTTCGCCCAGTACGCTACTCGCGCATCGGCGTCACCCATCAGCTTCGCCGCCTGATCGTAGAACAACGGTTCATCTAGCAGCCCCGCTTCCCACAAAGAAAGCACCGCCGCCTCGCGCGCCGCCGGGTCGGTTGCAAACAGTTCTTGCATAAACACCTGTCGAATCAACGCGACAAGCTCCGGACCGGGTGACTCATTGAGCAGCACATCCCCAAGGATTGACAATACATCTCCATTAAGACTCGAGCGGAGCATGCGGGCCCAACTCTCGCGCAGCGCTTCGTCCCACCGCGACTAGTCCAAGCAAAGCTCGGGGGACAACGGTTCATTCAATATCCCCCGCAGGTTCGTGACCTCTTCAGGCCCAAGCACCCGACGGCCAGCGAGCTGTGCCATGCGAACTTCCAGCTCCTCATTGCCATGCGGCCGCCCAGCTTCGAGACGAGCCGCAGCTCCTACACCCATGCTCTCCGCGAAGGCTACCCGGGGCCCGTGAGGAAGCTCACTACTGCGCGAACTCTGCCATGGCACAAACACCCCTCGCCACGCCATCGCCAGCACTAGCGTAAGAGCACCCAGCACCAGAATCCACACGCTTCCTTTACGCATATCCCGCCGCCTTACGATCATGTATTGCCATAATCACGATCACACCCTACGATGCCTTTACCGCCCGTTCATCAGCTTGCAATTATGCAGATGTATCTCCTCGATGACGATGATGTCATGGGCACGGCGGAACCCACGGGTTTGAGGCACAATAAGCGTAGCAGTCCTGCAAATCCTTGGAGCGGAACGACATATTCCACTTGCCCGCTAGACAGCAGGCCTTGCAGTCGCGCAGAGTGCCCACGCACCGCTTACTGAAAGGGCTGCAGTTGGCCCGCCCGTACCTATGCCCGGGCGCGTTCTGCGGCTCATTCTTTGCGACGGCGACCGCCGTCATCATCATCCCAACGCCAGAAATAAAGCAACCAAACGAGACGAGGTTCTTCATATCCGTGCTCCATGCGGTATCCACCCGTGCTCTAACTCTACCCCCCTTTCCCCGCCCCCGCCTCCCAAACACAATCCGGAGAATCGCGGTCCGTTTGCATACCCGTGGCGATCCGCGTGGCTCTTCCCCGCGCGAAAGAAGAGGACCGCCACGAAACAGCCCCCGGTCGCTGCTCCAGCAGCCGGGGGCCAGGGGATGATTACTTCAGTCAACCGCGGACCCGCTCACCGGCCCTCAGCCAAGGCCGCGCAGCGTCCGTGACAGCCGGTCCGCCACGACCGCAACCTTTTCGTCAAGGTCGTACGTGCCCGAGTCGATCTGCGCTTTGATCCGCGCGACCTTCTCGCTCACGCCCGCGCCAGAGGTTTGGCTCGCCGCGAGCGCCGCCGCCGAAACTTCGACTTGATCAACGCGGTCACTTGCCGCGCGAGCGGACACACCCTCACCCGCGGCACTCGACTGCGGGCTGCGCGGGCCGATTCGGCCAATCACCCCGCCACGCTCGGTAAGGCCTGTCGAGGACACACTTGAAAGACTGGACATGGAACACGCTCCGTGCGAAGCCGTCGATGCGACGCGGGCAATCCACTTGCAGCCATGGCAACGCCAAGGCTGCCGGCCATCCTGGCCCTAGCCCCCGCAGAGATCCATCTCTGGCCATTGATCCGTTCGGGGTCGGCCGCTTCTTCAACCGGCCCCGCCTGAGCTTCCGCCCACTGTCTATCGACCCAGACCGCAGTTTTCCTCCAACACCACGCGCATCCAGCTCAAGTTCTTAAACTACTGTAAAATCTAGACTTAGCCCACCGATCACCTACTTTTAGGCGGTTGTTTTTGAAACTGTTCCCACAGATTGTCCACCTTTGCGCTCGCCACCTTTGCGCCCTCGCGCAAATCGATCACTCTCTACCTCCCGAACAGGTGTGCCGAATATTCGCCCAATCGGGCATGATCCTGTCGTCGCACGCAGTGATTGTGCCAAACTTCGCTCGCGTTCGCGCTCGTGCACCCAGCCGCCCACGGGACGCGAACGATCCGTCATGCTCCACCTCTTTACCCGCGCGCGATCATCAGCCCTGCCCCTCGCGCTCGCCGCCGCGCTGCTGCCGGCCAGCCTCGCCCTCGCGCAAGGTGACGAGCTGCCCGGCCTGCGCCGCCCGCGCCCAGCGCCCACCACGCCCGCATTGCCAGCGGGCGACCCCGCGTCCGCCCCCACGTCCGACCCCGCGCCATCTTCAGCGCAGCCCGCGGCCGCGACCTCGCGCCTGGGTAACAACTGGACAATCGTGCTGGCCACCTTCCGCGGGCCAGAGCGCCTCGCGCAGGCCGCCGCGGCTCTCGACGCCGCCAAGGCCGCAGGGCTTACCGACGTGACCATCGACCCGCGCGGCGAGGCCGTCATCCTTTGCGCTGGCCGCTACCCAGACCCTTCCGCCGACGCGGCCCTGGCGCGCGTGAAGCAGATCGGTGAGCTCCGCGTCTCCGGTGCACGCCCCTACCTCGGCGCGTTCCTCGCGCCGCCCGGCGGGCTGACCCGCGCCGGCGCTCGCCCACAATACAACCTTGGCAACGCGCGTGACGCGCGCCCCAACCAAGCTCAAAGCTCAAAGCCCGCGCCGCGATACACGCTCCAGGTCGCCGTCTACGGGCGCGAAGAGCTCGCCCGCGACCCCACCGAGGCTGAGCTCGCCGAGAGCCGCGTCGCCGCCGAAGAGGGCGTGCTGCGGCTGCGCCAAGAGGGCGAAGAAGCCTTCTACTACCACGGCCCGCGCCGCAGCATGGTCACCATCGGGCTCTTTGGTGAGGACGACCTCGCCCGCGCCAGTTCGCCGGGGCTGAGCGGCCAGGCCGGCGCAGCACGCGATGAGAACCCTGCCCTCTCGGCCCTGCGCAAGCGCTTCCCCAACAACCTGTACAACGGCGCCGGCGTTCGTGAGAAGCCCCGCCAAGGCCCCGCGCGCCTGCAATCTAGCGTGCTTGTGCTGGTGCCGGAGAAGTAGCCCGCGCCGGCGCTCCGGCCGCCGCCGCCCCGCCTTACTTCAGCAGCTCGGTCATTGGCCGCAGGCTCGCCATGTAGCGCGTGTGCACGTCAAGGTAGTGCTTGCGATAGATCGCGTCGACCTGCTCGGGGCTGGGAAACTTGTCACTAAAGCCCGGGCTTGCGGGGTCAAGCGCCAGCTTGCTGGCCTTGATCAGATGCGCGATGAGTGTGCGTGGGTCCTCGATGCCGATGGCCACGCGGACGGTCGTGGGCTGGATGCCCGCGTCGCGCAGCGCCTGGTCGCTCATCTCGCTGTGGCTGGTAATCGCCGGGCACAGCACCACCGTGTTGGTCTGCCCCAGGCTGACCTGGTGCCCAAAGACCGGGTCCAGGCAGTCAAAGAACCGCTTGAAGATCCCGCGGTCAAACCCGCCCTGCCCACCCTTGCCCTCAAAGTCGATGGTAAACAGCGGCGCCGGCAGCCCCATGTGCAGCACCTTCTCACGCACCGCGCCGTTGAAGTGCCCGGGCACCGCGTTGCAGTTGACGTTCATGTGCGGGTGCATGCCCAGCACCTCGGCCATCGTCAGCGTGTTGATGGTCTTGGTCAGCACCCGCGTCTCGAGCGTGTGCAGGCCGTTGAGCACCTCGTACGCCTTGTCCGCATCCAGGAACGCGCCCTTGATGTAATACACGTTCCAAAACAGCGTCTCGTGCCCGTGCCAGTCGCGCGCGCTCCCGTCCACGTCTTTGCCACGCACCACATCGTGCTTGCCCATGAACATCCGCTCGTTGCGCGCAATCACGCATCCCGCCGTCGTCCCGCCCGTGCCCGAGATGTCCTTGGTGTAGCTGTGGATCACAAAGTCGGGCCGCTCCATGTGCTCGGCCCGGCGCAGCGGGCGGTGCAAGAACGGCGTGCCCACCGTGCTGTCCAAAATCACCGTCAGCTTCTGCTCGTGCGACGCCTTGCACATCGCCGGCACATCGAGGCAGTACCCGTGCGGGTTGCACGGGCTCTCAAGGTACACATAGATGTGACGCCCCGCCGCCAGACGACCCGCGTGCTTGACCTTCGCCGCCTCCAGCGCCTTGCGGAAGTCTGCCTCGGTATACCCGTCGAAGAACTCCACCGCCACGTCCAGGTTCCCCGGCTTGGCGAACCAGTCGTGCATGAGCTGGTACGTCCCGCCGTACACGTTCCGCGACGTCAAGATGATGTCCTGATAGCCCACCAGGTGGCTCAGCGTCGCGTCGACCGCGGCCATTCCGCTGTTGAAGTTCCACGCGAAGTAGTCCGCCGCCTCGGGCCCGCACTCCACGTCAACGATGTGGTTCGCGAGGCTGACCGCCGTGGGGTTCAGCAGGCGCGAGTAGATCTCGAGCATCAGCTCCTTGCCCTGGAACGCGTCGTCAACCCACTCGCTGCACGCGTAGATGTACGTCGCGGTCCGCGTGATCACCGGCTTGGCGCTGAACAACGCCGTGACGTTGTCGAAGATCGGGTAAGGCCCGCGCGCCAGCCGCCCCGTCTGGCTGTCCACCAGCGACTGGTACGTACGGCGGAACGGGTGCATCAAGGTGTCCATCACCTTGGCCATCTGGAAGCACAGGAACTTCTGGGCCGCGAACCGCGCCGCCCGGTCCTCGCGCGGCAGGCGCGCCAGCTCGTGCGTCAGCGTCTCCCACAGCAGCTTGGTGTCGCTGTGCGTCCCGTAGACCCCGCGCGCCACACTGGCCAGGTGCTTGCCAAAGTCGCTCGCGCCGTCAACGCCAAAGTGCGCAAGCTGCTCAGCGACCAGCCCGTCGATGTCCTTGGCGGCGGTGGTCTTGCGGCGGGGGCTGATCTCACGCGCACGCTCGAACGCCGTCATCGCGCTGTGCGCCTTGGCCACCGGCGCGGCCCCGTTGTTGGCGTGCCCGTGGTTGAGACCAGTCGTGCTGCCCTGCGTCGTTGTCATCTGCCTGCTCCAAAGGTTCAACCGCCCAAACACATCCAAACGCTTACCCGCGCGCCGGCGAGAATCGGATCATGCCAGCAAGATCGGATCATAGAGCCCGCGCGCTTCGCGCCCCTAGGTACCTTCCAGCCCGACGACCGACGCTGTCATCGGCAGGTTTACGTGAAAGTCCTTACACCATCGATCTAGCACGAATCCTGTAGGAATAAGCCCCGATATCGACCGAAAGCGCCGCGATTCGGTCGGCTTTGCGACCACCACCAAACGGGGTCAAGCAGAAGCTGACGGCCCGGTCATCCACCGGTTTTCCCCACGATCGGCGCGACGTGCCGCCGCCGCGCAATACGGCCGGATCGCTCGCCCGCCGTCCCGCGCATTGAGCATGCGCCTGGCCTGTCGCCTCGTTGCGCACACCATGAAAACAGCCTGTGGACAAGCGCGCGAGAGGTGTCGGCCGGGGGCACCGTGGCGCGGGGCGCAACCAACAGCCCCGCCGTCCCGACAGGTGGCCCAGTCAGGTTGTCCACCGTTCTTTCCACCTGTGGGCTTTGCGCGGTTGAGCGAGTTCTGCACGCACGCCAAGCCCAATCGGGGCCCCGCCGACCAGAGATACTCACAGACCGACACCCCTCTGTACTACCAGCATCAGATCTATCTCTTCTGATACTAGAAGAAGAGACCGCTTACCTCACCCCTGACCCGCCCGCAACCCATCGCCAATGTGGGCAAGGGTTTTCACGGTGATCGCACCCGCTGGCAAGCGCGGCACCAGACGGTCATCCGTCCGCCGATTCGGGCCGAGGCCAACGCCCTGCCGCAGACCACGCACGGCTCGCCTGCCCGCCCGTAGACCGTGTGCTCAAGGGCGAAGCGGCCCGCCTGGCCCTGGGCGTTGACGTAGTCGCGCAGCGTTGAGCCGCCGGCATCCACGGCCCGCGCCAGCACCTGACTGACCGCCGTGGCCAGCGCCAGCCAGTGCCGCTCACGCAGTGACGTGCACAGCACGCCCGGCGGCACACGCGCGATGAAGCACGCCTCGTCGGCGTAAATGTTTCCGACGCCCGCGAGCAGGCTCTGGTCGAGCAGCGCGGCCTTGAGACTTCGGCGCGAGCCGCCGGCGCGCACCATCAAGTGCTCGGCCAGCGCAGGCGCGGGCGTCTCGAGCGCATCGGGCCCCAGGCCCTGCCAGCACGCGGGCTCGGGCTCGCCGGCCCGCGGCGTCAGCAGCACGCCCCCAAAGCGGCGCGGGTCGCGGAACGAGAGCTCGGCGCGCGCACCGTGCTGCGCCGGCCCGAGCACGAGCGACCAGATCACGTGCGTGTGCGCGGAGTACGCAGGCTTGGTGGTGTTGGGCGCAGCGTTAGGCACTGTGTTGAACTCTGTGTCGGGCCCAGTGTTGGTGATCGTGAGCTGCCCAGTCATGCCCAGGTGCACGGCGAGCCCGTCGCCGTTGCTGGCCACCAGCAGCAGCACCTTGCCCCTTCGACGCAGCTGGGTGACGTTCTGGCCCGCCAGCAGTGCGCGGCTCAGGTCATCGCCAGCGAGCGTCACGCCGCGGGTGCGCGCTGAGCCGTCGGCGCGGGTCCCGGCGCGGGTGAGCTTGGCGTGCCCGAGGACATCTGGCCTCAGGACCCTGGCACCCAGCACCGTTGCGCCGAGCATGGGCGCCAGCGAACGACGGACAGACTCAACCTCCGGAAGCTCAGGCATCAGCGCGATTGTTCACGCACGCCGGGCGCGGGGCACGGGCACGCAAGCACAGACACCCACGGGCCGCCTTACTTCATACCCGCCAGTTTGCGGACGGTGAAGTCGAAGCTCTTGGTCATGCCCGCGTGCACGCCGTAGACCACCGCGGCGTACACAGCGGCGGCGACTACAGCGCCGCAGGCCAGGGCCAGGCGTGCGGCGTCAAGGCCCGCGCGGGTGATGGTCCCGTCCATCGCGGTCTCAGGTGCGGTGATCGCGTACGCGCTGGCCAGCGGGCTTAGTGCGCCCACGCCGGGGCCGATTAGCGGCAGGTCGCTGGCGCTCTGCCAGGCGCACAGGCCGACCACGCCGGCGATGGCACCGACGATCGCGACGGTGAAGGTCACGGCCGTGAGCGTGCCCTTTGATCGCAGCGACCATTGCATCCCGATGACCACGCACATGGCGACAAACGGGATCGCCGACAGCGCCAGGATCAGCGCGCCCTCGGGCAGGATCGCGGGCACGGTGATGGTCGCCGGCGTGCCGCCCGCGTTGCCCACGATGACCGCCTGCGTGACCTGGACCTCTACCCCGCCGGTGCGGCCAAAGCCCCCGACGAGCACGTAGAGCCCGGCGATGGCGGCCGAGCCGATCGGGACTGCCAGCAGCGGCAGCAACCACGCGACGATCCCCTTGAGCTTGCCCGAGAGGTACTGCGAGGGCGTGATTGGGGTGGTAAGCAGCAGATCAAGCGTGCCGTCTTCGCGCTCGCGGGCGACGCTGGTGGCGGACATGTTGATGGCGACAAGCGTGATGACGACCAGCTCGCCGATGATCGTGGCGAGCAGCACGCTGCGGAAGATGCCGGTGTTCCAGGTGCCCGCGTGGTAGAGGCCCACGACCACCACCGCCCAGGCCAGGCCCAAGGCGATGAACCCGTAGCGGATCACGATGCGCAGTGGTGTGGCGTTGCGTCCGGCGGCCTCGCGCCAGGCGATGGGGTTGCGCCAAACCTCACGCGGCCCGCGGTGAACTTCGCTCTGCCCCTCGCGCCGGTTCTGGAGGTCTTGCCCACCCTCGCCGTTTGTCGCGCTGCGCCCGCGCCGGCTTGAGCCGTCACGCCCGAGCAGCCCGCCGGTGCCAGCGATGCCGCCGACGCGCACAGTCACGGCGCTGACACCCATCAGCACGCACGACAGCATCGATGAGAGTGCGCACCAGGTGGTGACGGGGTGTTCTAGGAACCAGCGCGAGAGCCCCGTGTAGACGCCCGGCGTGGCGCGCGGGTAGCCCGTGGGGTCTAGCAGCGCCATCAGTGCCAGGAACGGGTTCAGCCCGGTCATGAAGGTCACGCCGCCGGCGCCGAAGACGCGGTCAATGGCGATGGTGACGGCCAGATAGCTGACGACCGCGACGTAGAACGTGAAGACCGCGCGCTTGCCGACCAGGCGTGAGACCGACAGCGCGATGGCGATAGCGCCCACCAGCAGGGCCGCGCCGGCGGCGACGGCATAACTCGCAAAGATCGTGCTGCCCGGCACGCCGCCAAAGTACTGCGTCACGGCGAACAGCGGCAGGCTGCTCAGCAGCAGCGCCAGGATAAAGAACAAGCGGCCGATCAGGTTGCCCAGCACGATCTGCGATGGCGACAGCGGCGTGGTCAGCAGGATGTCCCAGGTTCTTGGGTCGGCCTCCTGGGCGATCGCCCCGGCCATGAACACCGGCGCGATGATGCAGATCAGCGCGATCTGCAGGAACGCGATGGCCTGGAAGCTGCCGGAGCCGGCGGCCGCGAGCTGCTGAAGGCTTAGCTCATCACCGCCTGCGCGGACCAGCAGCCACCACAGCAGGACGACGATCAAGAGGCCCAGGTACGCGATGCGGATGTAGTGATGCCGCGCTCGGCGTGAGCCGCTTGCGACCAGACGCACGGCGATCGGGTTGGTCGGGCCTAAGCGCAGTAACCAGCGGAGCACCACGGGCATAGGTGCCAAGCGTAGAGCCGCCGGCGTGTGCCAGATGCGCGTGCCCAGCGGCGTTTGCAGTCGCGTGCCCACCCGCTATGCTGAGCGGATGACTGGTGCGTCGCGCCTCGAACCTGTGAAGCTCAAGCGTTCTTCGCGTCGCGCGGGCGAGCGCGCGTGGGCGACTATGGCCCGCGCAGGGCCGCTGCTGATGGCGATAGGAGCCTTTGGCGTAGGTCTGGGCGGGTGCGCGGGTCGCGCGCCCGAGCTGACCGTCCGCGGCGCGTACGTGGTTGAGCAGGGCCCCGAGGGAACGCTGATCAACGTGGTTGTGGACGCGTGGAACCCCTTGCCACGCACGGGCACGGGGGTTGAGAACGACAAGCCGCTGCGAGAGGCGCGGTACCGCGTGACGGCCCTCGGGGGCGCAGGCGCCGGTGTGGGCCGCGCGGTTCGGCTGGTGCAGGCGACCGCCGCCCCGATGAGCACGCGCCGCTTCGAGCTGCCGATCACCATTCCCGGTGCCCAGCGCCCGGAGCGGGTCGAGGTCTCAGGCCTGTTTCAGTACGAGCCGACGAGCAAGCTGCGGCAACTGCTGGCCGACTGGCTTCCGCTGCCGACGACCCGGGTCCGGGCCGAGGTCGCGGTCAGCCCCTCGGGTGAAGTACTGAGCCCCCCAGCACCCTACCGGGTGATGACGAGCGTAGGTGTAAACCCTGATGGCTCGACGACCGTGATCCCGCAGGTTCGCTAAGCGAGCTCTTCAGAGAAGTTAATTTCTCGACGTGGACCCTCATTCGTCACCCTTTTTGGGGCAAAGGCGTGGGCCCGGCGCGGTTTGAGTGTCATACTGGCCTGTGCGGATGTTTGGCCCGGGGCCGAGCGCGGTGCGTGCGGCCCGGTGACGGCTTTGCGAGAGGCAAGGGTTCATGAACAGCGTGATACGTTGTGTGCTGGCGGCGGCGGTGGTGATGGCGGTAGTGACGGGGGTGATGGCGCAGCCGTCGCTAGTCTCGCACGTCGCGAGTCAGCAGGTCTTTGGCGAGCCCTCGGGGACCACCGGGCGCGAGCCTGAGATTGTGCGGCAGGACGAGGCGGTCCGGCTGTACTTCAGGATTGGGCCTTCGTTCACTTATAACCGCGTACACGTTTATTACACCACTGACGGGACGGACCCGGCGGGCTCGGCGGGCGTCTCGGGCACGCCCTCGACGAGGGTCTTTTCGAGCGTGTATGACGGGCCCAACGCGCCTCCGGGCGATGTGGTCTTTGTGCGCAATCAGGCCAACGGGTTTGGTGGCAACGACGACTGGTGGCGGCTGGATGTGCCGTCGCTGCGCGATGGGGTGCTCCTGCGGACGTTTGGTCGGACGATCCGGTACCGGGTCTCGGCGCGGACGGCCGGGAGCGGGGCGGAGGTCTTTGCGGGCGGCGGCGGCCCGGGCGGGCTGTTCAGCTATACCAACAAGCTGGCGTGGCCGGGCGCTGGCAACAGCGTGAACCAGGGTGAGGATTCGAGCGCGGGCTATCCGCGTCTGGCGTTCTGGAAGGAAGAGGGCGTGGTTGGCAACGGGTGGATCAACTCGATGATCGACCAGAACGGCACGTGGTTTGACGTGTACTACCCCGGCGCGGGCGGGGTGTTTGGCGTTAGCACGAAGAACGAGGGCTACGTCGACGGGCTGGACACGTTCCCTAGCGGGCTCCCGGCGGACAACCGCGGGCAGATGCACATCAACCAGGCGGTGGTGGGCATCCGGGCCAACGGGCTGACGGCGTGGCTGAGCAACAGGCGCGGAACGGACTTTGTCAACGTGCAGCAGGTGTATCTGCCGCGGACCAACACGGTGCGGACGACCAGCACGCTTTCGAGCTCGAACATCAACCTGACGACGTGGGACTTTGCGCCGCGTGGCGTGGTGAGCGGGGTCACGCCGGTGAACAACCTGGTGATCAAGCGGGTGCGTCTGAGCAACCCCGACGCGCAGGCCAAGACCGTCGAGGTCTACATGTACTTGGACCCGGCGATCAACGGTGGCGACGGGTTTGACCTGATGTTCCTGGACGCGGCGCGTGGCGCGATGGTGGCGCTGGACAACACGCAGCGGAACGTCTTTGGCACCGGGAGTATCGGGGCCGGGCAGGAGTACAACCCGACCACCAGCGGCAGCTACAACAAGAACGTCTCGGTCTACCTGGGCGCGGCGATGCGCGTGGGCGCGACGGCGGCTGGCACGGGCACGCCAGCGAGCGACTCGTGGCGTGACACCTCGGCGGACAACGGCGAGGGTTGGATCGGGCGTCAGGTGACGGTGCCGGCGTCGGGCGAGGTCTGGGTGGACTTTGCGATCGTCGGCGGCTTTGACAACTTCGCGGGCGCGACGGGGACGTACAACGCGCAGATGGTCCCGACGATCGACTGGTTCCTCTCGGCGAACCTGGACGCGGCGCTGACGACCACCAACGCCTCGTGGACCGGCTTTGTGACTGACGGGGTGACGGTGGACACGCCCGACGACCGGATCGACGCGCTGTTTGAGCGCGGGCTGCTCGGGACGATGCTGCACTTTGACGAGAAGAACGGCGGTCTGATCGCGGGCTTCCGCAACGGCGCGTACCCGTATGTTTGGCCGCGTGACATGGCGTGGGCGGCGGTGACGCTGGCGCGGACGGGTCACAACGACGTGGTGACGCGGATGACGCGGTACCTGCGTGACGTGACGGCGCGTGACTTTGAGACGTGGACGCCGGGGAACACCCCGGCGGTGGAGGCGGCGGGCGGCACGCCGTTCTTCGGGACGCGCAAGGGCTTCTGGAAGCAGAAGTACTCGACCGACGGCGGGGTGATCTGGGGCGCGCCGCAGGTCGACGAGACGGCGGTGATCCCGTGGATGATCAAGTACAACTTTGACGTGACGGGCGACCTGGCGTACCTGACTGAGGCGCAGGTCGGCAACGCGGCGAACACGAACTACGCGATTATCAAGGACGCGGCGATCGCGATGAGCCAGACGAGCAAGAACGACGCGGCGCGGATGAACCACCGCCCGGCGTTCCCGGGCTCGACGGCGCTGTTGATGTACTCGAACAACATCTGGGAGGACCAGTACGACACGTTCATCTACAGCAACGCGAGCATCGTGCGCGGGCTGCGTGACGCGGCGTCGATCGCGCTGACGCTGGGCAACGGCGCCGACGCCGCAGACTTTACGAACCGGGCCAACGGGGTGATGGCGGGGCTGGACGCGAAGCTGGACTGGAACGGCGAGAACACCGACGCGAGTTTGCTGGGCATCGTGTACCCGTTTGAGACCCACAGCCCGACGGACGCGCGGTCGGTGCGGATCATCAACCGGATCAACGGCGTGGCGGCGGACCGCTTCGGGCAGACGCGCCCGCTGGTGCGCTTCGCTGGCGAGTACATCAACGACGCGAGCGACTATGTGGGCCTGGTGGACCGCTACTGGGGCGACGGGTACTGGGGCAACAACGCCCTTGGCCCGACCCGCGCGGGCCCCTGGTTCTTGACAACCATGTGGTACGGCATCTACTACGCGATGCGTCAGGACTCAACGTCCGGGACCAGCGACATCGACAACCACCTCTTCCGCCTCAACCGCACGGCGGACCACAACGGGCCGCTGGGCTTTGGCGCCGAGCAGATGGCCCCGAGCAACAGCCTTCAGTACCCCGGGCAGAGCGACTTCACCTTGCAGACGGCGTGGCCCAACGCATGGGAGAGCATGAGCTTCTACGTTGACAGCGTGATGGCCTTCGTCGGCTACACACCCGATGCGACGGGCAACACGCTGCGGGTGCGCCCGCGGCTGCCGGGGGCCTGGAACACCATGACCTTCAACAACCTGCGTTTGGGCGCGGGGCGTGTGAACGTGACGGTGGCGCGTGATGCGCGGGGCGCCAGCCAGACGTTCACGACGACCGCGGGCAGCGGCATGGGCTTTGACACGGTGGTGCGCGTGCCCGCGGGGCGCACGCCGTGCAGCGTGACGCTCGACGGCGTGGCGATTGCGCCGGTGAGCGTGGACACGGCCATCGGTGCGGTGCGTGTGAGCGGGGTGCTGCCGGCGGCGGGCGCGCGGCTGCTGCGGGTTGAGATGTTCCCGCTGGCTGACATCGCTGGCCCTGGCCCGAGCGTTGGGCCCGATGGTGAGCTGACGGCCGACGATGTGATCCTGTACATCAGCTGGTTCAGTGGCGGCGATCCGCGGGCGGATATCGCCGGCCCTGGGCCGAGTGTTGGGGCTGACGGCGAGTTCACGGCGGACGACATCATCTTGTTCGTGAACCGCTTCACGGCCGGGTGCTGATCGGGCGGGACTATGCCGAATATGGCGAGCTTTGACAGGGGCGGGTCATTGGGCCGGCCCCTTTTTCATTGGCCATGGCGCGTGGCGGCGGGGCTGATAGACTTTGGGGCTGAGAGTTGTGTGATTCGTTGAGCGTTGTGTGATTTAGTGGTGTGCCGGGTTTGTGTGCATGGTGCTTTGGGGCCTGAGCTATGTCGATCTTTCCGCTGCCGCAGTTTGAGGCGGACCTTGAAGCTGACCGCAAGGCGTACGAGGCGCTCAAGGCGCCCACGAGCGTCGTGGTGCGGTTTGGCGCGATGCGGATGATCGGCGAGTATCCGTACGACGGGAGCGCCAAGCCCGGGTGCGGGAGCAAGCTGGTGGCGCGGACGCACCGCGGGACGGAGCTGGTCGAGATGCTGACGACCACGTGCCCCAACAGCGGGTGCGGGAAGGCCGTGACGCGCAAGGACATGCTGCAGTACTTTGAGAACTCAGGCGGGCGTGAGTACCCGTTCTCAACCGACGGGCGCATTTTGCGTGTGGCGACGGTCGAGGACCTGAACCGAGCGTCGGCGCAGGAGGCGAGCAAGCTGGAGATGCTGCACAAGGCGCGCGAGATCCAGCGGCATGTCGGCCCGGCGGGGATCAAGGTCTCTGACGTTGAGCCGATCCTGGGCGGCGAGACTCTGACGTTCCACTTTCTGAGCGAGGAGCGGGTTGATTTTCGCCCGCTGATGATGGAGCTGGCGCAGGTCTATCGCACGCGGATCGAGATGCATCAGGTTGGGGCGCGCGACGAGGCGCGGGTGACGGCGGACTACGAGCGGTGCGGGCAGCACTGCTGCTGCCGCCAGTTTCTCAAGGTGCTCAAGCCTGTGAGCATGAAGAGCGCCAAGACGCAGAAGGCGACGCTTGACCCTTTGAAGATCAGTGGTCGGTGCGGGCGGTTGATGTGCTGCCTGCGGTATGAGGACACGACGTACGACGAGCTGAAGAAGAACCTGCCCAAGCGCAAGACGCCGATCCTGACGCCCGACGGGCCGGGGCTGGTGATCGACACGCAGATTTTGACGCAGCTTGTGCTGGTGCGGCTGGACGCAACGGGCGAAGAGTCGGCGTACCCGATCGAGACGCTGAGCCCCGCGGTCCCGGGGACCGGTCATGGCGGGCTAGCGCCGGGTGGTAGTGGTCCTGGCGGTGGCGGCGGCGGAGGTGGCGGTGGCGGCGGTGGTGGAAGCGGCGGTGGTGGAAGCGGGCCGCAAGGTAGAGGCCCCGGTGCGCCTGGTGGCGTTAGTGGGCCCGGTGGCACTAGTGGTCCCGGTGGGCCCGGTGGTGCTGGTGGCGCGAGCGCGGGCGGCGAGCGCCGGCCGCTGACGGAAGAAGAGAAGGCGCGCAAGCGCGTCGAGAAGGTGGTGCCCAAGAGCGCATTTAATCCGCGTGAAGGGCCCGGCGCGGGGCCGACAGATGGGCGCACGGGCGGGCCCAATGTTGGCCCGACAGGCGGCCCTGATGGCACGGCAGACGGCAGTGCCAGCCAGGGAGATGGTCTGACGCAGGGCGGTGCTTGAAGGTGGCCAAGGCGCGGGGCAAGTCGGTGGCTGACGCGCCGGCGGCGGAGGCGGTGGCGGGCGCGATCGTGCCCGTCACGTTGCTGGTGGGCGATGATCGCCACACGATGCTGGAAGCGACCGAAGCGCTGCGTGCGGCCCTGACGAAGCAGTTTGGCGAGGTGCAGACCGTGACCTTTGATGGCGCGCAGGCCGTGATGGCCGACGTGCTTGATGAGCTGCGCTCGATGGGGCTGATGGTCAGCACCAAGCTGGTGATTGTTGAGAGCGTTGAGGCTCTGCTGCGCAGCGGCGAAGAGGGCGGCGAGGCGGAAGCGACGGGCAGGCCCGGTGCGCGTCGCGGCGGCGGCCGCTCAGCCCGCGAACTGATCGAAAGTTACTGCCAGTCGCCCGAGCCGGCGAGCTTTCTGGTGCTGCGTGAGGGCGCGGGCAAGTTTGTGCCGGGCAAGCTCCCGGCGACGATTACCGCGTGCGGTGGAGTGATGATCAGGTGTGAGGTGCCGACGCCTGAGAAGGCACGTGAGTGGTTGATCAAGCGGGCGCGTGGGGGGCACGCGTCGGCGATCAAGCCTGACGCCGCGGCGCTGCTAGTTGAGCAGGTCGGGCCTGAGCGCGGTCGGCTGGACTGCGAGCTGGCGAAGCTGGCCGTGGCGGCGCTGGTGGCGGGCAAGGAGAGCATTGACGCGGAGCTCGTGGCGGAGTTCAGCGGGCTGACGCGTGACGACGAGGTCTGGGCGGTGCAGAGCAGCGTGCTGACGCCCGACCCGGCTCAGGCGTTGGCGCGGGTGCGCGAGCTGATGGTCGTCTCACGCCACTCGCCGGCAAGCCTGAGCTGGGCGCTGGTTGATCTGGCGCGCAAGCTGGACGGCATGGCGCGCGGGACGATGGCGCGTGAGAACCCGTTTGCCGCCGCGGGCAGGCTGAAGCTCTGGGGCCCGGGCAAGGCGATGATCGAGCGTTTGGGGCAGCGGATGAGCGTGACGACCAGCGCGGCGCTGCTGGCCGGCGCGGTGCGGTGCGACGCGATGAACAAAAGCGGGCAGGGCGAGCCGGCACACAACGTGGAGGTGCTGGCGCTGCGGTTTGTCTCTGCGGTGCGTCAGGCGGGGGGCTGAGGGGCGTTGTTGCCGGGTGTATTGTCCCGTGGCCACAAGCAGAACGCGCTGGCTACGCCCGCGAGGATGCCAACCAGGGCGAGCCAGCGCACGCGCTTCCAGTCGCGTGCAGTGCGGATTGCGGCCTCGATGCTGGAGAAGTCCTGCGCTGGTGTCACAAGCTCGTAGATGATCGGGTCCAAGATCACCAACCCGGCACCGCGCCGGAACAGAAGGCTCGCGGCGTTCCTACGCAAGAACGAGGCACGTTCGGGCTGGCGTTTGCGACGGTTTGTTGCCGCGCGGTCGAAAGCGCTGGACCGTGACAAGGTGGGTGAAGGCGAACATGTTGATTGACGCGAGCATCCGCCTGCTGGCGTTGCGGTTGAGCTGTCGCCCGCAGCGAGGGCATGGCTGGAGGTCTTGGGCGAGGTTGAAGCGGGTGCCGCAGTGAGCGCAGAGCCGGCCAACGGCTCGGATGATCAGGGTGAGGCGGTAGTTCGGACAAATCTACGCGATGCTGCGCACCTGTCGTCCACCCGCTCTTGAAGCCCATGGGATCTCTTTGGGAGGGACAACCTGCCACGGCGTGCGGCGTGCGGCGCGAAAGTGCAGAGGCAAAGGCTTGCGATCAGCAGCCCTGCGATGAACGGACTCAGAGACCACAGCCAGTTCATGGTTCGGCGTTCAGAATGCGTGCAGGCCAGCGCGATGGGCGCGTGCCAGCGCGACGGGTGTGGCCAAATAAGATAGATTTCAACCTTACCGCCGCTGCAAGCAGATAGCCACAAAACGGGTGTTAAGAGTTGCATCCAGTCGCCAGATCGCCGTGTAGATTACCTGAACAGGTCGTTCATAAAGACTTGGTTGTTCAGTGGTGATCGGATTGTGTTTGGTCAAGTGCCGCGGCACGCTGGCATGGGCTTGGGTCGCCGTGGTTTGGATGTGAGGCCGTCACTCTGCACGCCTTATCCTGCGGGCATGACGACGAGTACATCCGCGGTTGTGGCCGGTTCGCGCCCGTTTGATGCCCGGGCCAGCGCGACGCTATCGCAGCTGCGGGCCGGTGGGCAGTTCAAGGTGCTGCGTGAGCTGGACTCGCCGATGGACGCCGTGGTCAAGATGCGAGCCGATGGCGGCGGCGAGCTGCGCGACGTGCTGTGCTTTTGCAGCAACAACTATCTGGGGCTTGCGAACCACCCCGAGGTGGTTGAGGCCGGGCTCAAGGCGCTGAAGGACTACGGCGCGGGCACGGCGAGCGTGCGTTTTATCTGTGGCAGCTTCTCGCCCCACGCGGTGCTCGAGCGCGCGATCGCGGGGTACATGGGGACCGAGTCGAGCTACTCGTTTGTCAGCGCGTGGACGGCGAACGAGGCGGTCTTTCCGACGCTGTGCGAGGCGGGCGACATCATCATCAGCGACGAGCTGAACCACGCGTGCATCATCGACGGCATCCGCCTGGCGACGGTGATCAAGAAGGGCCTGCACAAGGCCGTGTACCGCAACAACGTGCTCGAGGGCGAGCGGTCATTGCGTGCGGCGCTCGAGGCGGCGCGGGCCAACAAGGACGTGACGGGTCAGGTCTGGGTCGTGACCGACGGGGTCTTTAGCATGGAGGGGAGCATCGCGGACCTGCCGGGTATGCGGGCGCTGTGCGATGAGTTTGGCGCGATGCTGGTGGTTGATGACAGCCACGGGCACGGGGTCATGGGCACGCTGGGGCGTGGTACGCACGAGCACTGGGGGATGGTCGACGGTGGCTCGCATCCGGGGCGTGTTGACCTGTTTACCGGCACGCTGGGCAAGGCCCTGGGCGGCGGGGCGGGCGGGTTTGTGGCCGGCTCGCGTGACGCGGTGGAGATGCTGATCCAGCGCGGGCGGCCGACGCTGTTCAGCAACGCGCTGCCGGTGACCATCGCGGCCAGCGCGACAAAGGCTATTGAGATCGTGCTGCGCGAGCCGCAGCGGGTGGCGCGGCTGCGCGAGAACGTGGCGTACGCGCGGCAGAGGCTCAAGGCCGGCGGCTTCGACGTGCTGGCCTCGCCCACGGCGATCTGCCCGATCATCGTGCACGACACCGCGAAGGCCATCGCGATGAGCCAGCGGCTGCTGGAGCTGGGCGTGTTTGTGATCGGCTTTGGCTACCCGGTGGTGCCGGAGGGGCACGCGCGGCTGCGGTGCCAGATCAGCGCGGCGCACACCCATGAGCACATCGACGCGCTGGTAGATGCGCTCAAGAAACTGTGAGCGCGGCGCTTCTGAGCGGTATCACTGGCTGACGCTTGAGACCGTCTCGTCGGTGCGGGCAGCGGTGGGCTGGACGGCGGTGGCCTGGATGGCGCGAACGCGCTCGCGCAGGCGCTGGGTGTCGGCCAAGGCGGCCTCGTAGCGGCGCTGGGCCGCGGGGTCGCGGAACCGCACGCCCGAGGCCGTGGCCTGCCAGTCGGGCCACGCGGCCTGAAGCTCGGTAAGTGCGCGGCGCTCGGCGGCTATGGCGGCGGCATCGGCACCACGGAGCTGGACGAGCCGGGCCGCGTCGATCGAGCGCGCAAGGCGCGTGGCGACAAGCTCGGTTTGCTCGCTGCTGATCCCGCTGGCGCGAGCTTCAACGCGGGCCCACCGGGCCATGCCCGAGAGGGTCGTGAGGGCTTGCTCACTAGCCTGCAGGTAGCTGTCGGTCAGGGCCAGACGCTGGGCGAGGGCCTCGCGCGTGTTCAGGCGTGCGGGCGCGAAGCCGCCGGAGCTGGTCAGGACTTCAGCGGCGTGCTGCGCGGGCTCAACGGCGGCCTGAAGGCGCTGGGCGGCGGCGGCGAGCAGGCGCGGGGTCCGGTCGTCGGGGCTGATGCCCGGGCGGTCGCCAAAGGGCATCTGGTGCGCGAGCGACGGCTGCGGTTGGCCTTGGTCAAGCACGGCCGTCAGCGCACGGGCGAGGGCAGGGTCGTGGTTGACTTGGCCAATGGCGAGCACGGGGGTGGGGCTTGGCGTGGTCGGCGCGGGCGTTGACTCACGCGAGTGATTATCTTTCTGCGCGGTGAGCGAGAGCTCTGGCTTGGCCTTGGCCGCCAGTGCCTGCGCGCCCGCGCCCGCCTGTGCCTGCGTCCACATGACAAACCCGCCCAGGCCCAGCGCACCGATGGCCAGCACGCCCAGGCCCGCGGCGGCGACCAGCAGCGGGCGCCCGTGGCGATCGGGATTTGCTTCGGCCGGTGCCAGCACGGGCATCGCCGCGATCGGCGGGGGCGCAATGGAGTTGGCGTGATCGTCGATCTTGCTGAGCATCGTCGGCTCCGGGCGAGTCTTGGTTGTTTGTGGCGGTAAAGGGCGTCGCGGTTACGGGGGTCCGAGCGGCTCGTCGATGGGCACACTGGCGAAGCCGCTGTCGTTGAGCATGGGCCGGGCTATGACCTCGCGCAGCATGTGCGGGAGGTTGCGGATGGCGACCTCGGCGTTGCCCACGTGCGTGTTCAGCGGCGCTTGCAGAGCGGCGGGCGCAAAGGGCGTCGCCGCGGCAAGCAGGTTGGTCCCGGCGGCGAGTGTGGCGCCGAGGGTTATGACGCTCAGCCCTGCCGCAGGCTTCCACCGGCGCACGCACAGGTGCAGCACCGCGCCAATCAGCAGCCAGCAGGTCGTCCCGGCGACAAAGCCCAGGATGCGGGCGGCAGCCTCGTCGCCGGCGTTGGTCAGCTTTGGGATCGGCGTCACCATGGCCGCGAACAGCCAGAGAACGAGCGCCGCCAGCGTCGCGGCGACGCGCCAATCGATCGCCTCGCGCGGCCTGCCTTGGCGGCGGACAACGGTTGCCGCCTTCTTGGATCGCTCCAGCTCGGCGTTGACCAGGTCGTCAAATTCGTTGCGCTTGCCGCCCACAGAGGGTCTATCGACGCCGGACGGCTCCCCGCGTGGGTGCGCGGGTGGAGGGCAAGCAACGGTGGGGCCGCGGCGCTGCGTGGGGGGTTTGCTACGGGCGATAAGCCGCGGTGCCTGGTCCGAGCGGAAGGCCCGCCGGTGCGCGGGCGGGGGCGATAAACTTGGCGGCACGGAAGGACCAGAGACTTAGGAAGGTGTCGCAGATCATGACCAACAGCAGGCCCGAGCGTTCAATCACCACTGTTCTCACGCGGCCCTTGGGCCCCAACGCTGCGCGCGGGGGCGCGCGCCATCGAAGGGGCTTGGCGCTGGCCGGGGCGATTGCGCTTGGCGCGGCCGTGATGCTCGGGGCGATAGGCGGGTGCGTGGGTGATGCGCAGTGGCCGCCGATGAACAGCGACGAGGCTCGCCTGAACCAGATCAACACGCTGGCGGGCCGAACGGTCGTTGGCGAGGCGCTGGCGTTTGTGGTCATTCGTCAGCCGCCGGTGCCCAACGCGGTGCGCGGCGAGGTGTACGACGTGCCGGTAACTATCAGCCTGCCTGAGGGCGTTTCGCTTGCGAGCCTGGCGCTGATTGCGCGACGGGTTGGGCCCAACTGCGAGCCGGCGACGCCAGAGAACCGCGGGCAGCCGACGTACCACGTCGCGCGGGTGATTGTGCGGGGGACGACGGCGGAGGTGGACGTGCTGTTCCCGGCGCTGAAGTTTGCGAGCGATGCGCAAGGGCGTACGCGCTATCAGGGCATGACGGTGTACCTCGCCGGCGGCTCACGCCCGTGGCGGGTCGCCAGCCACCGAACGTTCCCGGTCGGGCTCTTTGACGTTCCGCCCCGGGTCGAGGTTGAAGGCTGGGGCGGGGGCCCAAGTGTGGAGGGCCTGTGATGCTCGGCGCGGTCGCGCATGCTGCAAGCGTGGCGGGCGTGGCGGGCGCGGCGGGCGTGGCGTCGGCGGCTGATCTTGGCCGGCACCTGCTGCAACTACACGGGCTGGGCGCGCCGGCGCTGCGGGGCGTGCTGGCGCGCGCTCGGGTCTACGCGGGGCACGATGCCGACGGCGCGCACGATCCGGCCTCGTGGCGTGACCGCCTGCGCGGGCGCGTGGTGGCGAACCTGTTCTTTGAGGACAGCACGCGGACCCGCGTGAGCTTTTCGCTGGCCGCGGAGCGGCTTGGAGCCCGCGTGGTCAACCTGACCAGCGTGGGCAGCAGTGTGTCAAAGGGCGAGTCGCTAGTTGACACGGCCCTCAACGTCGCGGCGATGGGCGTTGACGCGATTGTCATGCGGCACAAAAGTAGCGGCGCGCCGCACCTGGTCGCCCGCGCCCTGGACCAGCGGCAGAACGCGCTGGGAAGTGGTGGTGGGGCTGGTGTTGGCAGCAGCGCCACAGCGGCGCGGGTCCCCAGCATCGTCAACGCCGGTGACGGCAAGCACGAGCACCCAACCCAAGGCCTGCTGGACATTTACACCGTGGCGCAGCGAACCGGGCGGCTGGAGGCCTTTGACCTCTCGGGGCTGAGCGTCGGGATCGTCGGCGACATTGCCAGCTCGCGGGTGGCGCGGTCGAACATCGCCGGGCTGGTGGCGCTGGGCGCGCGGGTGGTGTGTGTGGGCCCGCCGACGCTGGTGCCACGGGGCCTGGCGAGCCTGGGCGCCGAGCTGACGAGCGACCTTGATGGTGTGCTCGGTGGTCTGGACGCGATCAATGTGCTGCGGATCCAGTTCGAGCGGCACGAGCCGGCTGGTGGCGGCGGTGGCGGTGGCGCAGTTGCAAGTGGTGGCCCCGCGGTAGGCAACGTGATTGCCTCTGTTCGCGAGTATCACGAGCTGTACGGGCTGACGTTGGCCCGTCTGGGGCGGATGAAGCCCAGCGCGGTGGTCATGCATCCCGGGCCGATCAACCGGGGCGTAGAGATTAGTAGCGAGGCGGCGGACAGCGTGCAGTCGGCGGTCTTAGCGCAGGTTCGTCACGGCGTCGCGGTCCGGATGGCCGTGCTCGAGCAGTGCCTGGGGGTTTAAGTGGCGGGGTGTTCATTGCTGGCGGAGGCCCCGGCCCACTTTCCGTGCCGCGGTGCCGCTATTCTGGGCGACAATGTCCTCAACCCCCGGCATGCTTCTGGTGATCTCTGGCCCCAGCGGCGTCGGCAAGACGACCATCACCCACGCGATCGAGAAGCAGGTCCAAGGTGCGGTCTTCTCCGTCTCCGCCACCACGCGGCTCAGAACGCTCATAGAGGCCGACGGGGAGGATTACCTGTTTGTGACCAATGAGCAGTTCGACGAGATGATCCAGAACGGCGAGTTCTTGGAGTATGCGGGGGTCTTTGGCAACCGCTACGGCACGCCGCGGTCGTGGGTTGACCGCGAGCTGGCCCAGGGGCACCTGGTGATCCTGGAGATCGACGTGCAGGGCGCGGTGAGCGTGAAGCGTCAGCGGCCCGGGGCGCTGTGCCTGTTCATCTTGCCGCCCGACGACGATTCGCTGATCGAGCGTCTGCGTGGGCGTGGGCGTGAGGATGAGTCGGTGATCCAGCGCCGCTTCGGCGAGGCGCGGCGCGAGATGGAGATCGCGCGCAACGGCGGGGTCTACGACATCTTCCTGGTCAACCGGAACCTCGACGACGCGGTGGCGCGGGTCGTGGCGCTGGTCAAGCACGAGCGGGCCCGGCGCGGCTTGGCCTGAGTGCCTGGCGAAATCGCCCGGCGAGATTGGCTGGCGAGATTGACGCCCGGCTCGCCCGGCTCGCGCAGCCCAGTCAACAAGCGCCTTGCACACGCGCGAAACCCGCGTAGACTTCTGTCGGCCCGGAGCGCCGCGCCGCGGCGGCGCACTTGGGCCCTCGTGTCGGCAAGGCCCCCGGGTGACGAGCCCGGCATCGCCGGTGTCACGCTTTAGACCGCTCGTGCGAGCCTGCGCTCGCCAGCGCATCTGGCGCGTGAACCGGATCGTGAGCAGGCCCTGTGTGCCGCTGTTTTTTACGCACCGCCCGCGACTTGGACGACCACACACCATGGCCAGCCTCAGCACACCAAAGAACGCCTTCCTTGCCGGCCGCTGGACGTCGGAAGACTCCGCCAAGCTCTACGGGATAACCGACTGGGGCAAGGGCTACGTGGGCGTCAACGCGCACGGCAACCTCACGGTGATGCCGTCGAAGGACCCGGCCAAGCAGGTCGACTTGTTCGAGGTCATCGAGGGGCTTAAGGAGCGCGGCGTGCACACACCCGTGCTGCTGCGCTTCAACGACGTGCTCAGCCACCGCCTGCGAGAGATCCGCAAGGCCTTTGACGACTCGATGACCGAGCAGCAGTACACCGGGGGTTACTCGTGCGTCTACCCGATCAAGGTCAATCAGCAGCGGCACATCTGCGAGCAGATGGCCAAAGAGTGTGTCGAGCTGGGCTTTGGGCTTGAGGCGGGCAGCAAGCCCGAGCTGCTGGCGGTGCTGGGCCTGTCGGCAACGGCGGGCGGCCCGGGCGTCAACGGGATGCCGATTATCTGCAACGGCTTCAAGGACAGTGAGTTTATCGAGACGGTGATCCTGGCGACCAAGCTGGGCCGCAACATCATCCCGGTGGTTGAGAAGTTCTCAGAGCTTGAGCTGATTGTTCGGCACGCCAAGGCGTACGGGGTCCGCCCCAAGATCGGCATCCGCGTCAAGCTCTCGAGCAAGGGGGCCGGGCGGTGGGAGAGTAGCGCGGGGGTCCGCAGCAAGTTCGGGCTGTTTGTCTCCGAGGTTCTGGCGGCGGTTGAGTACCTCAAGAAGCACGAGATGCTCGACTGCCTGAACCTGATGCACTGCCACGTGGGCAGCCAGCTCTTCGACATCCGTGTGCTTAAGAACGCCGTCAATGAGCTGACGCACATCTACTGCGAGCTTGCGCGGATGGGCGCGGGGCTGAGCATGCTGGACATCGGCGGCGGCATGGGCGTGGACTACGACGGGAGCCAGAGCGCCTGGCACAGCAGCATCAACTACAGCGTGCAGGAGTACGCGGCGGACGTGGTCTACCGGATCAAAAGCGTGTGCGACAACGCGAAGGTCAAGCACCCGATGATCATCACCGAGAGCGGCCGCGCGATGGTCGCGTACTCGTCGGTGCTGGTGATGGACGTGCTGGGCACCAGCCGCTTCGAGAGCGACCCGCAGCTCGAGAAGATCAAGGGCGACATGGAGGCCGAGGGCAAGGCCGGCGGCGACGTGCCCCAGCCCGTGCTCGATCTTCTGGACACGTACCAGAACATGACCGACCGCAACATCGTCGAGGCCTACCACGACGCGACCCAGGCGCGCGACGAGGCGATGAGCCTCTTTAGCCTCGGGTACATGACCCTCCCGATGCGCTCGGCGGCGGAGCGGCTGTTCTGGGCCATCGGGCACAAGCTGCTCGAGCGTTCCGCCAAGCGCGGCGAGCTGCCCGACGAGTTCGAGAGCCTGCCCGAGCTGCTCAGCGACATCTACTTCTGCAACTTCTCGCTCTTCCAGAGCATGCCCGACTCCTGGGCGATCGACCAGCTCTTCCCGATCTGCCCGATCCACCGCCTGGGCGAGGAGCCGACGCGGCGCGGGATCCTGTGCGACATCACCTGCGACAGCGACGGGAAGATCGACCACTTCGTGGACAAGCGGATCGACAAGAAGACCCTTGAGCTGCACGAGGTGCGCGACCTACCAGGCGTGGGCAAGGGCGTTGAGCCGTACTACCTGGGCGTCTTCCTGCTCGGGGCGTACCAGGAGATTCTGGGCGACCTACACAACCTGCTGGGCGACACCCACGCGGTGCACATCAGCGTTGACGAGGCCGGTCGCTGGCACATCGACGAGGTGATCGAGGGTGACACCGTCGAGGAGGTGCTGCAGTACGTGCAGTACGACATCGCGGACATGAAGCGCGCGATGCGCCTGGACATCGAGGCGGCCTGCCGCCAAGGGCGCCTGACGCTGGCCGAGGGCAAGAGCCTGGCGAAGTTCTATGACGACGGGCTCGAGGGCTACACGTACCTTGAGGAGTGATCGGGCTTGGGGTGGAAGGCGGGCCGGTAGCTGTCCCGGCCGCACGCGCCTTTGTTCACGCTTAGCACTTAGCCTCGCCGATCAGCCGCCGATCAGCCGCCGATCAGCTCCGGCACTCAGGCCTTGTCGATCGGTGCGCCGATGAGGTTGCCGTATTCCGTCCAGCTCCCGTCGTAGTTCTTCACATCGCGCAGGCCCAGCAGGTAGCGCAGCACAAACCACGTGTGGCTGCTGCGCTCGCCGATACGGCAATACGCGATCGCCGGTGCGTTGGCACGCACGCCCTTGTCCTCGATGTACAGCTTGCGCAGCTCGGCCTCAGTCTTGAACGTCCCGTCAGGGTTCACCGCGCTGCCCCACGGGATGCTGATTGCGCCAGGAATGTGCCCGGCCCGCTGGGCCGTCTCGTTCAGCCCCGGCGGCGCGATGATCTTCCCGCTGAATTCATCGGGCGACCGAACGTCCACCAGCGAGGTCGCACCTGCCCCCGCATGAGCCCCAGCATCAGCCCCGGCATGAGTTCTCGCACCAGCTCTTGCGCTCGCAGCGACCGCCAGCGGCAGCACCTCCGCCACCGTCGCGCGCAGCGAAAGGTCGATCGCGCCGATGCGGTAGGTCTCGGGCGCAAAGCTCGGAAGCTCGGTGGTGAAGGGCAGCTTGTCGTCCGCCAACCACTTTGAGCGCCCGCCGTCAAGCAGACGCACGTCGGCGTGCCGGTACAACTTCAGCAGCCAGAAGGCGTACGCGGCAAACCAGTTCGCGCTGTCGCCATAGAGCACCACCGTGTGCCGCTCGTTGATGCCGCGCTCGCCCAAAAGCTTCGCCAGCACGCCGGGCTCGGGGACGTCGCGGCGCGTCGGGTGCTGAAGGTCCTTGGCCCAATCAAGCCCGATCGCCCCAGGGATATGACCCGCGGCGTACTGCTTGGGGTCCACGTCCACCTCCACCAGCCGCACGCTCGGGTCGCGCAGGCGCTCGGTCAACCACCGTTGTGAGACCAGCGGCCCCGCTCCACCGCTGAGATCGATCACGCCCTCGCGGGCCACGCCTTGTGCAGACACTGTCATCGTCGCGCTCCTGTGTGCTTCAACTGTTCCGACCATCGCGTCGCCCGCGGCGTACGCCCCCGGGCTTTGAATCTGTGTGCAAATCAGCCGCGTGTCACGCGGGCCCGCCGGCGTCGCCCAGCTCGGGCAGGTGTTTGGCCATAGAGGCGGTGTACTTCAGCACATCGTCGCAGAAGATCATGACGCCCAGCCCGATCGGCTCGTCCGCGGCGACCGCCAGCGCGCCCTCAAAGATGAGCCCGCTGCTGGGCCCGGCCCGCAGCGCCTCGCGCCGCAGCAGGCGCGCGGCGCGGGTGTACGCGCGCTCGTAGGGAATCTCGACGATCCGATCGACCAGCGCCGGGTCGTAGAGCTTGCTGACGCCCAGCTCACTGACGTTGCGCAGGCCCGGCACGTCATGTCCGGCGCTGGGCTGTACCGCGATGATCTTGATCAGCGGGTTCTGGGCCTTGAGAAACCGCGAGAGGCCCATCGCCGTGCCAGCGGTGCCAAGGGCGGCAAAGACGTGCGTGACGCCGCCGCCGGTCTGGTGCCAGATCTCGGGACCGGTGGTGTGCTCGTGGGCGAGTGTGTTGTTGGCGTTCTCATACTGGTTGGGCATCACGTACTTATCGGGCTGGGCCCGGGCGTGCGAGCGTGCCAGGCCGATCGCGCCGTCTTCAGCGCCGGGCAGCGGGCACAGCGCGTCGTTGGTCACGTCCAGCTCAGCCCCGGCTAAGCGCAGCAGCAGCCGCTTCTCTAGCGGCACCTTCGCCGGCACCACCGCGCGGACGGGGTACCCGCGCATCGACGCGAGCGCCGCGAGCGAGAAGCCGGTATTCCCGCTCGTAGGCTCGACAACCCCGCGCCCGGGGCGCGACGGGCCGAGCTCGCCGGCCTCCTCAAGCCCGCGCAGCATCGCCCACGCCGCACGGTCCTTGACCGACCCCAACGGGTTCATCCACTCAAGCTTCGCCAGCAGCACGCTCCCGGACGGTACCGCGTCGCGCACACGAACCAGCGGCGTCGGGTTGTCAACATCGGGCAGCATGTCGAGCACGCTGTCGAAGACCCGCCGCTGCAAGTCACGTTCAGACTCCACTTGAACTTTCATCGCACGCTCCTTTGCTAACACGCGCAGGCCACTACGGCTTGGTGCAGCGCACGCCGCAGCTCAGAGGCTTGTTGTTCACGCAGTGGCGACCAGTAACGGTGGAGGCGGACGCGCGCACGCTGGCGGCGCGACGGAAACGTCGCCAAACGTCAGCGACAGTTAAGAGTGCCCGCGCACGGTCCGCACGCGCAACAACAACAACAGCGCTCGCACGCCAGCGCCACCGCGCTGGCCGCCAGCGGCCGTCGAAGCTCAGAGTTACGCTCACGCGACACCATGCGGTGTTCTACGCCCTTACGCGGGCACGGGTTCGGGAGACTTGATGATCGAGGAC
Organism: Phycisphaerales bacterium PN19_bin_20; assembly: GCA_021173225.1. Lineage (GTDB taxonomy): Bacteria > Planctomycetota > Phycisphaerae > Phycisphaerales > UBA1924 > JAJTGZ01. The sequence goes on from JAJOLK010000007.1 coordinate 136,106, forward strand.
GCGCACCTGATGGCTGCGCGTGGCCCACAGCCAACAGCGACGATCTGTCACCGCCCAGACGCAGCGAGTACTGCAGCAGTTTCAATGGTGGTCACGCGACGCCGCGCTGGCGGTCCAGCGAGACGCCAAGCAGAAAACCGCCCGGCACCGGCCCGCAGCGCACGACCGTGCCGGTCTTGTGCGGCATGGGCACGCCGTGGCTCGTCAGCGTTACCTTCGCGCCCAACGTCAGGGCCTTCTCGCACGCGCAGCCAAGGCCGGTGTGCGAGACGTCTGTCAGCAGCACTCGGCTGACCACGACGCGGTCGGGCCCGTCGTGGAACACCGCCGTGACCAGCTCCTCGACAACCTGGCGCGGAGCGCGACGCCGGTCGCTCTTGACGGCGTCGAAGTTCAGGCTCGGCCCGGTCGGCAGCGTCTGCGGCTGTTGACCGTCCACCAATCGAAGGGCGTTGCTGCTGGTCTGTGCGCTCATCGTTCAGCTCCTGCGGACATCTCCGGCATGCAATCACGCCCGGATAACGTCTCATCGGCCAGCCCAAGGGGCAACTTGATCGCGCTTCAGGTTTCAAGCCGCGCCGCAGCTTGTCACCCGCCATCCCAAGGGGTGTACCTCCAAAAAGCAAGCCGCCCGGGGGTTGCCCGGGCGGCCTGTGAGAGCTTCAGTTGGGGCTCAAGTCAAAGCTTCAAGTCTTTGCGTCAGGTCCGCGGGTGCGGATCAGAAGCCGATCTGAAGCTGAGCGCGGACGGCGAACTCGCCGGCCTTCTGCGACGAGCCGATCAGGCCCAGGGTGCTGCCGAGCGGGTTGCCGCCACCGATGGTGGCGCTGTTGAGACCGTCGGTGCGGGTCATGGCAACGATGCAGTCGACCGTGAACTTGGCGGAGGAGTCGGCGTAGTAGTTGGTGAAGCCAAAGGTCACGAAGTGCTGATTCTCGGTGAAGTCATCGCCGAGCTGGTTGCTGCCGTTGAGGCCGCCGAGGGCCAGACCGTCGTACTTCACGAAGATCTCGGGAGCGGCGTCCCAGCGGTACGAGCCCTGGGCGGTGAAGCCCAACGCGTTGCCGTCAACGAGGTTGGCCCCGTTGCTGCTGTTGATGTTGGTGCCAACGACCGCGGCGTAACCGCCGAGGCCGCCACCCTCAACCTGCACGTCAGCGGTGTAGGCGAGAAGGTCCTGGCGGGGGAACGCCGCGGTCGCACCGGGGAATTCCCCGGCCGACTCGGTGCCCTGCTGCCAGTGGAGGGCGAGGCCGGCCTGGCCTGCGAACGCCGAGCCAACCTTGCTGGTGTAGTCGCGCAGGTCGTCGGCTGAGCCGGCGAAGCGCCAGTTGCCGCGGCCGGTCAGGGCGTACTCGGCGTTGGTGGCATCGGTGAAGTCGTTGCCCGCGGAGCGGAAGCCGTTGGTGATATCGAGGAACAGGTCGAACTCATCAGCGGGGGCGAACTTGAAGCTGATGCCCTGCGCGCGGCCCTGGCTGAAGACCGAGTTGACCACGCCACGCTCGACACCGAGGGTCGTCCCCTCGCTATTAAGCTCTTCCTTGAGGAAGTTGGGCTTGAACTGACCGGCGCGGAGCGTCAGCGACGGGCCGTACTTGTATTCCATGAACACGTCGTCGACGTTCACGGCGTTGTTGATCTCCTGGACCAGGCGGACGTTGTAGCGCAGGTCGGTGTTGATGATGTTGCCGCTAAAGACCAGGTAGCTCTTGCGGAGCTGGAACCCTTGGGTGAAGTCGTCCGCACCGGCGGTCGTGTTGCCGGTGAGGTTGATGTCCGCCGCGGGCACGCCGCCGCCGAGGCTCCCGGCGGGGATGGTGGCGCCCGTGCTCGGGGCCGTGATGTTGTCCTTGTCACGGAAGTTGGCGATGTAGCGGAACTGGATCAGGCTGTTGATCTTCAGTGAGAAGTTCCCGTCCGGGCTGCGGACGACGAAACCCTTGTCGTACCCCGCGACCCCGCCACCCTGCAGCAGGCTGCTACGGGTCTCGGCGTCGGCGAGCATCTCGGCCACCATGGCGCGAACCTCGTCACGGGAAACGGGCTCGGCGGCCATAGCGGTGGTGCTCACCGCGGCGCCGGCTAGCAGGCTCAAAGCAATCATCTTGTTCATCGCAACGCTCCTTGCTTGCATGAGACGTGAGTGCTTCTTGAGGTCGTCAGGTCGCCCGTCTCGAAAGCGCCTGACCGAGGCATTCCGGGTGCTTCATCCTCAACGCGAGGAAGGGCACCCCCACATTGCACGTTCCAAGGCACCGACCGTCGGTGCCGAGGGGCCCCCGCCTTCTCGGACGAGGAGAACCGCCACAGGCGGCCCGGTGTGCGGCATTTTATAGGCCCGCAACTTAGCGGATGCAAACACCGCCGGTCGGATAATCGACAGACGACCTCCAATCTCAACGATCTTTTCACAATCCACAGCCTGGACACCCTCTAAACTACC
>JAJOLK010000008.1 GCA_021173225.1 Phycisphaerales bacterium PN19_bin_20
GCCGGCACGCAACCTAAGCAGCCCGCCACCGCCACCATCCCCACCCCCACCCCCATCCCCACCCCCACCCCCACCCCCACCCCCAGTACCCCCGGCACCTCAAGTAGTAACGGGCACCACGCGCCCGAGCCCTCGGCGGATGCCGGCACGGTCGTTGGTTCTGTCGGCGGCGCGCTGGCCGGGCTGGCGACCGATGGCAAGGCGTTGGCAACCCCCGCCGTCCGCCGTCTGGCGCGCGACCTGGGGGTGGATATTGACGTGCTCGCGGGCACGGGCATCGGCGGGCGCGTGACCGAGAAGGACATCCGCACAGCCGCCGGCGGCGCAACGCCGACGCAGTCGCCCGCGGCCCGCCCCGCGGCCACGGTGACCGCGCCAGTGAGCGCGCCAGTGGGCGCGCCAGGCAGCGCGTCAATCAGCGCGCCAGTCGCTCGCGCGGCCGCGCCTAGCACCTACGCGCCGCCGCCCTCGCCAGCCCAGTCGCCAGCGCACTCGCCAGCGCAGTCAGCATCCGATGCGCTCAAGCGCTCGGACGCCGAGATCATCGCTGCGGCGACGCGCGGCACCGGCTCAGCTTCCGCAAGCTCGGCCCCCACGGGCGATACGCAGCGCATCCCCTTCCGCGGCGTGCGTCGCACGATCGCCAACCGCCTCAAAGAGTCCGTCACGCAGACCGTGCACTTTACCGTCATGGACGAGGCGGACGTTTCGGCCCTCGATGTGCTGCGCAAGAAGCTGGCCTCCGCCAGCGGCGAGAAGGTCAGCTTCCTGCCGTTTGTGGCCGCCGCTGTGTGCCGTTGCCTGGCCGGTGAGTTCAGCGGCTTCAACAGCACGACCGATGACGCCAAGGAAGAGATCATTCGGCACCGCGCGGTGCACCTTGGCATCGCCACCGATACCGACAACGGGCTGATGGTCCCGGTCGTGCGCGACTGTGACAAGCTGGGTGTGCTGGAGATCGGCCGCGCGATCAGTCATGTGGCTCAGAGCGCCCGCAGCCGCACGGCGTCGCGCGATGTGCTGATGGGCAGCACGTTCACCATCAGCAACGTCGGCAGCCACGCCGGGCGGTTTGCCACGCCGATTATCAATTATCCCGAGGTCGGAATCCTTGCCGTGGGCCGCGCCCGAGACGGCGTGGTGGTCCGCGGCGGCGGCATCGCCGTCGGCAAACTACTGCCGCTGAGCCTGGCGTGCGACCACCGTGTGGTTGACGGCGCGCAGGCGGCCCTGATGCTCGCACGACTCATCGAGCTGCTCTCTAAGCCTGAGGACCTACTGGGCCCGGCCCGCCCGTGACGCCGCGGGTCTTTGTGGTCATTCCGACGCACACGACCCGGCACCTGGCGTGCTGCCTGGCCTCGCTGGTGCACGCGGGGGGCGCGGGGGGCGCCGGGGGTCTGCTGCCGGCGGGCGTGGTGCTCTCGTGCGACGTTGACAAGCCAGAGATCGCGGCCTTGGTAGACCACCTCTGGCCGCGCGCGTGCGCCGCCGCGGGCGTGCGCATCGCGCTGTGGCACACATGCCGCCCGCATCAGGGCGTCGCGCAGCTCAACCAGGTTCGCAACAACGGGCTTCGGGCGCTGCTAGAGACCTGCGCACCGCGGACTGAGGACGTAGTTGTAATGCTTGACGGCGACACCATGCTCGTGCCCGGTTGCCTGGACGTACACGCCCGGCTTGCCGCGCAGGGGGCTGAGATGATCGTCCCGTACCGCGCTGAGCTGACCGAGGCGCAGACGCAGGCGTTTGTAGGGCCTGACGCCTGGCAGCGCGTTGCGCGCGAGCCGGCGACCATCACGGCGCTGTTCGATGATGTGGCTGATGGCAAGCTCGCGGCACGCCAGAAGCGGTATGAGCGTCATCTGCTCTGGCGCGCGCTGGGCCTGCACACGCTCACCGGCAAGCTGCACAAGCCCAAGATGCTCGGCGGGCACCACGCCGTGAGCTTCCGGGCTCTCAAAGCCGTCAACGGGTACGACGAGCTCTACCGCGGCTACCGGTTTGATGATGATGACCTGTCACGCCGCCTGCTTTCGCTGCGCCCAAGGCTGAATGTCGCCATCGCGGTCAGCACCGCGCTGGCAGCGCACCTGTGGCACCCGACGCGCGCGACCGAAGCCCCCGAGAAGAGCCCGGGGTTTGCGCGCTGGAGCATTCCGAACCTGCCGACGTTCTGCGAGTTTGGGATCGCCAGCCCGCAGCCGCAGCCGCTGCCGACGCTGCGGCAAGTGGGTGGGTAAGCCCTTTGCACGGCTCTGGGGCGTGAGGCCGGCGGGCCGCTAGACTTTCTGAATGCTCACGCGAAACACGCTGTCTGGCCCCGCCGCAATTGCCGCGGTTCGCACGTCGGTCATGATCGCTTCGCTGACGCTGCTCGCGGGCGCAAGCGTCGCGCAGCCAGCGACTGCGCCAGCTGCTGAAGTGCCCGCGCCGCACACGGCCAACAACACAACTTCCCCCACACTCGCCCCCACGCTCGCCGAAATGCTGCAGGGCCTGAGCGCCGACGAGCAGGTCTTCCACCAGCACCTGGTCACGCTGACCAGCCCGTTCTTTGAGGGCCGCGGGCCCGGCACGCGCGGCAACGAGCTGACGGCCGAGTACCTTGAGTTCTTCTTCCGCGGCAGCGGGCTCAAGCCTGCGTTCCCAGACGCCGCGCAGCTCAAGGCCACCGAGCCCGAGGCGGGCCAGGCCGAAGCGCAGCCCGCGGCCGACAAGCCCGACGCGGCGGCGGCAGCGGCGGCGGCTTCCGCCAAGCGGCTTGCGGCGCCCAAGGTCGCCTTCCGCCAGGCCTTCCCGGCGGGTCGCAAGGTCAGGGTCAACGCGCAGGAGGTCAAGTTCAGCACCGCAGGTGGGGCGACCACCGGCCTTGAGCCCACCAAAGACTTCACCGTCCGCGGCAACTCTGGCAACGGCAAGATCGAGGCGCTGCCGGTGGTCTTTGTTGGCTACGCGATCCAGGACGGGCCCGATGGGTACAAGACCTTTGCTGAGGGCGATGACCTGACCGGCAAGGTCGCAGTCATGCTGCGGTTCGAGCCCTTGGACGGCAAGGGTGCCAGCCGCTGGACCAAGGACGACGGCGGCGGCTTCACGCAGCGCGCGGCGCTCAGCTCCAAGCTGCAGGCCGTGATCGAGCGCAAGCCCGCGGCCGTGGTGCTGGTGATGCCGCCGGGTGTTGATGACCCGCGCGCCGGCACGCTTGAGACGACCGCGGGCACGACCCGGCGCGAGCGCGTGCAGAGCGTGCCAGTGATCAACGCGAGCGTTGAGGCGGTCGATCGGCTCGCGCGTGCGGCGGGCACGACGCTGGCCGAGCTGCGGGCCGGGGCCGACACCGCCGGTGGCGTGCGCGAGCTTGCGGGCGTGACGGTGAGCATGGACGTAGGGGTCTTGCGTGAGGCGACGATGGTTGACAACGTCGGGGGCGTGATCCCCGGCGCCGGCGTGCTGGCCGAGCAGTACGTGGTCATCGGCGCGCACCTTGACCACCTTGGCTACGGCGACAGCGGCTCACGCGGGGGCCCAGCGGCCAACGGCAAGCTGCACCCGGGGGCAGATGACAACGCCTCGGGCACCGCCGGGCTTCTGCTCGCCGCCGAGATGCTCGCCCGTCAAGCCGCTAAGCAGGACCAGCAAAGCGGCAAAGACGGCACGCCTGCGCAGCGCCGCTCGATCATGCTGCTGGCCTTCAACGCCGAGGAGAGCGGGCTGATCGGCTCGCGGTTCTTCGTGGCCAACGCGCCGGTCTCGGCCGAGAAGGTTGACGCGATGCTCAACATGGACATGATCGGCCGCGTCCGCAACGACCGGCTTGAGGTCTCGGGCGTCGGCAGTGCAGAGGGCTTTGCCGACATGCTCAAGCCGCAGTGGGATTCCAGCGGGCTCTCGGTCAGGACGCTTCCGGGCGGCAGCGGGCCCAGCGACCACGCGAGCTTCTATCGCGCGGGCATCCCCGTGCTGCACTTTTTCAGCGGGCTGCACCCTGAGTACCACATGCCTTCTGACCTTTACCCGACGGTCAACACGCCCGGGGCGGTCAAGGTCGTGCGCACGGTGGTGAACGTCGCGGCCATGCTCGCCGCGCGACCCGAGGGGCTCAGATACACCAAGGCCACCGGCCCGAGCATCGACATGAACATGGACCGCGAAAACATACGGCCTGCGACGCCGCCGAGCGCCCCGACGCCAGCAGGTGAGCCCGCCACTGAGCCCGCCAATAAGCCCGCCCAGAACCCGCGATCTGCCGCGCCTGAGGCGGTCCCAACACCCACGCCCGCGACCACTCCCGTCAGCGTTACTCCGACGCCCGCCTCGCCCCACTCGGGCGATCAAACGGCGTCCACCGGCACAGGCGTGCCTGGTACTGGCGTGGCCGGCACTGGCATGGGCGGCTCGCGCGTCCGGTTTGGCATCGCCCCGGGTGACTACTCAGGCTCGGGCGGCGGGGTCGAGGTCGCAGAGGTCTTCCCCGGCACGCCCGCGGCCGTCGCGGGCCTCAAGCAGGGCGACCGCATCATCAAGTGGAACGACACAAAGATCACCGACGTTGAAGACTGGATGCCCCAACTGACCCGCGCGAACCCCGGCGACAAGGTCACCATCACGCTGCTGCGGGCGGGCGAGACGGTCGTTGTGGAGTGCGTGCTGCGGGCCCGTGGCGGGGCCGAGTGAGCCGCCCGCGGGCCGGATGCCCGCGGGGCAAGAGAAGCGGAGAGGGGGGGATTCGAACCCCCGATACGCAGTAATACCACGTATAACGGTTTAGCAAACCGCCGCCTTCAGCCGCTCGGCCACCTCTCCGGCGCAAACCCGTCGGCGGGCTCCGTCGGTCTGGACCCAATGGTCCAAGGGTCTATTGTCGGCACGCCGTGGGTTCGGGTCAACTTTCCACAGTCAGCAATCCGCGCCGCGAACCAGTTTTTCACGTCACGCTCAGACCTGTCCCTGCCCGAGCCGGCCCTATGCCCGAGCCTGTCTGGACCACTCTGAGCGTCGCCGCGGCCAGTGAGGCCGAGACCGCGCGATTCGCCCAGGCGCTCGCGCCGGTGCTGGGCGTGGGCGATGTCCTGCTACTTGATGGCACACTCGGCGCGGGCAAGACGACCTTCGTGCGTTCGCTGGCTGAGGGCCTCGGCCACGACGCGCGGCTGGTCAGCAGCCCAACGTTCGTGCTGGTCAACCGCTACGCAACGCCAGGGCAGATCACGCTGCTGCACGCCGACGCCTACCGCCTCACCGACGGCGACGAGCTCGACACCCTCGGCCTGAGCGGGGCCTTGGCCGGGCACGATGATGTGGTCCTGGCCGTCGAGTGGCCCGAGCGCCTTGGCGGTGGCCTTGCCCTCATTCCGCCCGCGCACCTGGCGCAGCTACGCCTCGAGCACACCGGGGTTGAGTCGCGCCAGCTGACGCTGGTAGTCCCAAGTGCGTGGGGCCGTCGGCCTGGGTTCGGCGCAATCGCGATGCTGGCGGGGAACGCCCAGCGACCGGCCACGCGCTGCCCGGTGACGGGCGATGCGGTTGCGCCCGACAACCCATGGTGGCCGTTTGCAAGTGAACGGGCCCGGTTGGTTGACCTTGGCAAGTGGCTCAGCGGGTCGTACGTCATCAGCCGTGAGCTGACGCAGGACGACATGGATGAGGGGCCGGGTTGAACTGCCGGGCTTGGGTTCCAAGCGCGGTCCCGCTAGCGCCGCGGCCTGAAGATCGCCGCCGCCCCGCCCGCGCTGGCCAGCGCCACCAGCCCGAGCATCGCCGGGTTGACCATTGACGCGCCGATGAGCCCAGCCGACGCAAGCCCCACGGCTCCGAGCCCGCACAACGGCCCGACGGTGTAGCCCGCGCCGATCAGCGCCTCGTGCTTGCCACCTTCATCAACTGAGGCCTGCCCGCCGCCGCCGACGTGCATTGCGTAGTAAAGAGCCGCGACGTAGATCAGCGCGAGGCCAGCACCAAAGCCAATCAGGCCCAGGCAGCCCACGATGATCCCGGCAAGCCCTGGACCAAGCAGCGTGGCCAGCACGCAGAGCGCAAACCCGCCATACACGCCAAGCGTGCCCCAGGTCGCGGTGAACTTGGTGCCAATCCAGCCGCGCCAGCGGTCCATGGTGTAGAAGGCGACCACGCGTGCCGCGAGCCAGAGGCTGGACATGATCTCGGCCCAGGCCCCGGTGACGCCGACCTTGTCGGTCATCACGGGCAGAAACGGGCTCAGGGCGTACGAGACGGTGTATCCCAGCGGCATCAACCCGCGGTGCAGCCTCAGCAAGCGCGGGTAGCTTTCCGGGACGTGGTGCTCGCCGTGCGGGTGCTCGCCTGGGTTCTTGGCAAAGCCCGCCAGCAGCGGCGCAAGACTCAACAGGTGCAGCAGGGCCATTGCCCCCAGCGTGCAGATCTTGAGGTCTTCAGGGCTCAGCGGCCCGACGGTGGGGAATTGCCCAAGCACCAGACCCAGGCCCTTGGGTACCAGCGCGACGGCGAACATCGAGAGCACCAGCGCGCTGGACCACAGCACGTTGAACCGCCCGACCACGCCCGAGAGGCTCTGGTGTGAGCGCCCGCCCGTGACATAGCTCTCAACAATCGGCCACAGCCCCCCGCACAAAAGCGAGTAGAGCCCGACAAAGACCCACAGCGGCCACTGCACCTGCGGGCGGTACTCGGGGCTGAGCATGAACCACGCCGTCACCGGCAGCGCGTTGAGCGCCGCCGCGATGACCATCATCGCCGCCAGCGTCGTGCGCGGCGTCCACCAGGTAATCGAGCGGGTCAGGGCCCGAAACAGCGGCCCGGTGCTCAGCGCGCCGGAGACGTACGTCACCCCCAGCAGCACGCCTAAGGCGCAGTTTTCGCCCAGGGTGTACCCGTAAACGTCACGGGTGATAAACGAGATCCCGTTGAAGGTCACGCCGGTGGCCAGCGAGTTGATGAACGTGAACAGCAGCGCCACGTTGACGGCGGTGTGCAGGTGCCGGGGGGGCAAGGGGGCAGATGTGGGGGCAGAAGCGGGGGCTGGCGTGGCCGGATCGGTCATGGAATGCTTCATGCAGTCTTCGCGGGCGTTGCTTGGAACGAGCGGCGATGGTAGTATCGTGCCCTCCGCTGGCCGGGCCGCCCGGGCCAGCTTGAGCAACGGTCGGTGGTTTCTTTGCGGTCCTCGTAGCGCAATTGGATAGAGCGTCGCCCTCCGAAGGCGAAGGTTACTGGTTCGACTCCAGTCGAGGACACTTGGTTGAAGGTGCTTGGTGCTGGGTCGCCACACGATCGCGTGGGGCGAGGGTGGTGTCCGGCCGCTTTGTTTCCGGAGATTTAGCTTCCGAGCGGAACGCGCCCCCACCGGGGTCCAACGGCCCGACCCTCATCGCTGCTTCGCTCTTCGCTCTCCGCTTTCCTCCGCCCCTTCAGCCCCGTTCGCTACGCTCGCGCGGCACCTTGCCCTCGCCCTCAAAGCCGGGCCGGGAAAGTACGGCGACGCTCAATATCCTCCTCACCGACGCACTCGGGGGGTGAGTTGGCGAGCGCGGCAAGACGGATGGAGAATTGGCCGGATGGAATCCTGCCTCACACGAAATAGAGAAGGCAGTTGACAGCCCGGCCCCCCGGCCCAGCCGCATGAGCCCACTTTGATTCCCCGGGCCAAGTCGGCTAAGTTCCTATCCGTCCCGCAGTTGCGGGCAGCTTGCGGCCCCGTTGGCATGGAACCGCCGGGGGGCCCGGGTCGTAGCGAACTTGCCCTCCGCCGGGAAAGATCCTGGCGGGCCGAACTTGAAGGAGTCTGACTGTGACGACCCGCTCCCGCGCCTTTGCCCTGATCGCCTGCCTGATGGCCGCTGGCACCACGCTGAGCGCCGCCAGCGCCACCGACCCCAAGGCGGCCAAGGAGGCGCAGGAGGCCGTCCGCGATTACGTCCACTACGTCCGCATCGCGCGGTACGACCTGGCCCAGACCTACGCCCAGTCGGTGCTCGACAAGATGGCCTTTCCCTTCGGCCTGGCCGAGGGTGATGCCGCGATCGACCCCGCAGAATTGGTCAAGCTGATCGAAGACTCTGGCGAGGGCGCGCGGTTTGACGACGCCGTCGCCCGCGGCGGGCGGATCGACAGCATCGAGAAGGTCAGCAGCGCCTTGGGCCGCGCCCATGAGCTGGGCAAGCGCAGCGTCGCGCGCAACACCACACAGATCGACGCGAACATCGCGCTGCTCACCGGCACCCAGCGCCAGCGGCTGCTCGGGCGTGAGCGTCTGGCCGCCGCCGGCGAGTACGCCATGCCGCAGCTCATTACCGCCTTGAGCGCCAAGACCGACAACCCCGGCCAGCGCGCCGAGGTTCGCTCACTGATGGTGGACATGGGCCGCATGGCCGCCCGCCCGCTCTCTGCGGCTCTCACCGGCCTTGACGCCTCGACCCAGGAGCTCGCCGCCAACGTGCTCGGCGACATCGGCGCCTCCAGCAGCGTCGCCTACCTCTATGAGCTGCACAACGCCAGCAGCGTTCCGAGCGTCAAGGCCGCGGCGGCCCGCGCGATCACCAAGATCACCGGCAACCAGCCCGACCCGAGCGCCGCGAACGTTGCCCGCTCGTTCCGCGTGCTGGCCGAGCAGTACCTCGCCGGCGCCGAGGCGCTGACGCCCTACGCCAAGGAGTCGGTCCAGCCCGCCTGGAGCTTTGACCCGGCTTCAGGCCTCAGCGGCCGCCCGATCAGCAGCAAGGTCTTCCATGAGACCATGGCCATGCAGGTCGCCGAGCACGCGCTGCGGGCCTCACCCAGCGACCGCGAGGCTCTCGCCACGTGGATCACCGCCAACTTCAAGCGTGAGATCGAGACGCCCACTGGCTACAACAACCCGCTGTACGAGGGCCGCGCCGAGGCGATGTACTACGCCTCCGCCGCTGGCAGCAGCGTGCTGCAGTCGGTGCTTGCTCGGGCGCTTAGCGCCAAAGACCCGCAGCTGGCCCAGAAGGCCATCGCCGCCATCGCCCGCACCAACGGACCCGCGGCATTCGCCAAGCAGGGCGGCACCGGCCCGCTGACCGCCGCGCTGCGCTTCCCCAGCCGGCGCGTGCAGACCGACGCCGCACTCGCCCTGGCAGGTGGCGCACTTGGCCAGAGCTTTGACGGCTCTGAGCGCGTCGTGCCCGTGCTCGCCGCCGCGGTTGGTGAGGCCGGCGTGCGCAGCGCGCTGGTGATCGCCAGCGACGCCGACCGTGGCAGCGCCTTGGCCGGTCAGTTGCGCGATATGGGTTACGCCGTGCTCGCGCCCGCGACCGACGCGGCCTCGATTGAATCGAGCATCGCCGGCGCTTCGAGCGTGGAGCTGGTGGCGGTCGCGCAGTCCAGCGGCAAGGCCGCCGAGACGCTGACGCTCGTTCGCTCGCACCCCAAGCTTGGCGCTTCGCCGGTAGTGGCCTTTGGCGATGCCGCGGGGCTTGCCGAGCTGGGCCGCACGTGGGAGCGTGATGAGATGGTCAGCCTGGTCCGCTCGGGTGTTGACGCCAAGAGCCTGCAGAACGCCGTCGAGCAAGTCAGCGTCGCCGCCCTCGGCGAGCCGCTGAGCGAGGCTGAGGCCAGCGAGTACAAGTCTCGCGCACTAGGCGCCCTGCGTGAGGTCGCGATGGCCGGCAGCGCCGGGATGAACATCACCGACGCCGCCGCTCCGCTGGTTACCGCCCTCGGGCCCGCGAAGGGGCCGGCCCGCGGTCAAATCGCCGGTGTGCTTGGGCAGATCAACGATCAGCGTGCCCAGCGTGCCCTGGTTGATACGGCCCTCAAGGCCGAGGGTGACGACATGACCGGCCTGCTCGCCGCCGCTACCGAGAGCGCCAAGCGTTTCGGCAACCTGCTTGACGACCGCCAAGTCAAGCAGCTCACGACCATCGCCGCCAAGCCGGGCAACCCCGGGGCAACCAGCGTCAGCGTGCTACTGGGGGCGCTGAACGTCGCCAGCGAGCGCGTCGTGCCGCTGATCATCGGGAACTGAACTACTCGCTTGACGTCCGGTCTGTGCGAGGCCCGGATGGCGAACCATGCCGATGGCGGAGGTCCAGTCTTGGACGGCGCACTGGCCGTTTGGGCAGGATGATTCCTTGCCCTCGCGATCATGCAGACAGGACAGTTAGACCCCACCGCAGAAGGCGAAAGGGCAGGTGCAATCCTGCCCACCCGAAGGTCGCGGCACGCGGCTAAAGCTCAGCTCACTTGCGCTTCTTAAACCGGCTCGGCGCCTTGGGTGCCGTCCCGCTGACCGCGCCGGGCTCGGGCTGATCGACCTTGGCTCCCTTGACCCCCGGCCCCGTCAGGTGCCCGGCGGGCCCGGGCGCGTTGCCCTTGGGCACCGGGGCGAAGTTGTCTTTGCTCTTGTTCATGTTTGTGTTGACGACGCCGCCCATGGTGTGCTTGCCTTGTGCCTGAGTGTGCGCGGGCCAAGATCTGCCCACGCGCGAGAGCCCCGGTCCGAAGTAGTCACGGTAGGTTCGCGCAGCGCGCCTGACGCACCAGAGCCGTCGATCCCAGCTCGCTTTGGCGCCACCAAGCACAGAACTCATCCAACCCGGCGCCGCGGCCCTCCCAGATCAGGCCGACGCCCGACGATGACTCGTGTGGCCCGAAGGCCGTAGGGCCGGTAGGCCATGGGGCCAGTGCGGCCACAGAGCCCGTGGGGTAGAGCTGCGATTACCTCCGCCATCGCACTCGCCGTAAGAGCTGGACATGATCGCTCGCGTCAAAAACAGCCCAAGAAGTACCGCAACCGCACCGCCACGAACCCGCTTAGGTCGCCGATCACCTTACGCCGTATACACCACCGCCCTTGCGGCTGTCGGCTTGGTTTGCGGTTGCGCCCTCCCCCAGCCGATCATGCTGCCGCCTGCGAGTCGCAACGGCTGGATGCGCCACCCCTGGATGCCAACACCTTCTTAACGACAGCCCCCTCGGCCCGCGCTAGCGCCCGCCAACCACCCCGGCACCGTCAGAAGCGGCAACTCGCCCGCAATCCCAGTCTTCGGCAGCTTCCCCGGCACCTAGAGCCCTTGAGCCTGCTTGATATTTCCGGCATCGTCTGCCAGTGAACGGAAGAGCGAAATTAGTTTCTTGGTGTTCCAGCGTCTGAGCGATCAAGCTCAAAAGTCTACCTTGATCAGCAGGCCATGCCCCCGGGGTGCACGGACGATCTACACCATACCGATCTCCCCGATTTCAGATGGTTCGTCGGGGTATCACATGCTTGGTATGACAAGCTTGGCTTCCGGTTTGCCGTAGCGATTCGCACGCCCCGTGCGGTTGCGATAGCGGTTCACGCCGCGACCGTGCCGCTACAGCGCAGAAGAACATGGTGATGTTCAACAGAAAAAACGTCTGATCATTACGTGTTGTTGGCACATTCGGCAAGCTGTCAGCCACCCTCAGCCAGCCGTGCGACCCCCCGATGCTGCCGCTCTCAACAACGCGCCACGCGGCCTGAGCGGCCCTGCTCCGCGCCCTTGGCGTGCCGAGCCATCGCCACACCCCACGCGCCCGTCACACCCGCCAGCGGTTCCCGTCCCGCGTCACGCGCCGGTACAGCGTGTCGCGCTCCACCGGCGTAAAGCCCGCCTCGCGGATCGCCCGGCGCAGCACCGGCACCGTCACCTCTTGGTGCGTCACCACCGCGTCGCCCGCCGCGCCCTGCCCCGCGCCGTGGTTCAGCTTGGTGATGTCGTACCACACGATTGTCCCGTCGATGTCGTCGGCCCCGGCCTGCAGCATGAGCTGCGCCATCGGTAGCGTCTGCATGATCCAGAACGCCTTGGCGTGCGGGAAGTTGTCCAGCATCAGCCGCGACACCGCCAGGGTCCGCAGGTTCTCAAGCCCACTGGGCCCCGGCAGCGCCTCAAGCTCACTGCCATCAGGAAAGAACGGCAGCGGGATGATCGTCTGGAAGTAGCCGCTTGTTAGGCCCGCAGGCGACTGCCGCACGCCGTTCACCTCTTCGCGCCGCTTGGCAACAAAGTCCAGCGGCTTGAGCACGCCGGGGCGCGTCAGCGTGATCACCGGCGCGTCTTCGCCCTCGCCGCCCGAGTAGCCCAGGTGGCCACCATCGCCGTACGCATCGTGCCGCAGGCTCTCGGCACTCGGCCCGCTGGCCTTGGCCCGCACGCCTTCATACCCCAGGCGCGCCAGCGCTACGTCCTGCGCACGCCGGAGCATGTCCATGTGCACCAGCCGATCGCGGCGCTGCTCGATGTGCCCGTACAGGATTGTCGCGTTGGTGTTCAGCCCCAGCTCGTGCGCCACATAGTGCACATCCAGCCACACATCGCTGCGGATCTTGCCCTTGTACGCCTCGTCGTGCACGCGGTCGTCAAAGACCTCGGCCCCGCCACCGGGCAGGCTGCCGAGCCCCGCGCTCATGAGCTCACTCAGCACCCAGCGGATGCCCGCGCGCCGATCACCAACGTCGTACTTCTTGGCGATCCTCGCCAGGTGCACGACCTCCACGGCCGTGAACGCCTTGACGTGCAGCTCACTGCCCAAGGCCCGCGCCTCATCGCGGATCGTGCTGACCAGCTCGGTGTAGTAGCTAAACGGCAGCTTGGGGTGCAGCCCGCCGACTGAGTGCATCTCCGTCGCGCCCGCCTCGACTGCCTGCCGCACCTGCTCGCGCACGTACGTCATGTCGCGTGTGTAGCTGCCATCTTGCCCGGGCTTGCGGTAGAACTCGCAGAACTTGCACGAAAGCGCGCAGACGTTCGAGTAGTTCAGGTGCCGATTGATGTTGTAGTACGCCACGCCTGGGTGCAGCCGCGTCCGCACGGCGTGCGCCATCGCGATCACCCCGTGAATGTCGCGCGTCTCAAACAGCGTCTGGCCGTCGTCAAGGCTCAGCCGCTGGCCCGCCGCCAGCTTGGCCGCGATCGGCCCCAGCGCGCGGTCAGTCAGCGCGAGGTCAAAGCCCGAGCCGCCATCGCTTAGCAAGCCCGCCAGCGCGTCAACGTCATGGGCTGAAGTGACCATGGGCAACTGTAGCGGGCCGCCAGCGTGTTTCAATCTAGACTGAAATCTCGGAAACGCGGTTATTCAGGCCCAAAAAGTAGCGTTCATGACCGGTCTTGACCCCCACCCGGCCCCGACTCTTGGTCCGCCCAGGCCCGCGCGCTATGCTCGGCCCGCGCGCCGTGCCCAAGGCCCGCAGACGCGCCACATGAATCCAACCCGCTCCACTCCCGCCCACACTCCCGACCCAAACCCTGCTTCCGAGCCCGCTTCTGGACCCGCTACTGGGCCCGCTTCCGAGCTTGCTTCAGTGCCTGCCGACGGCGGTGCCGCCGCGCCACGCCAGCCTTCGCTTCCGCCCAGCGGCCTCGGGTTCCTCGGCGGCGTCAGAGGTTGGGTCCCCATCGTCCACTTCGTCGCACTCGTGCTGGCCATCAGCACCAACTCGGCGATTGCCTTCCAGCTCCCGATCATCGCCCGCAAGGCCTTTGGGGCAGGCGACTGGGGCACGATGCTCATCACCGCCGCCCCTGCGGTCCTCCTGATCCTCTCGATCTTCTGGGGCGACCTGCTCAAGCGTGTCAGCATCCCGCGTTACCTGGCGTGCTATTGGGCCTGCGCGCTGCTGCCGCTGGGCGTCATCGCCCTCGCTCAAGACTTCTGGCTCTTCGCGCTGGCCTTTGTCATCGCCAGTTGCGGCGGTGCCGCCTGGCCCGCGGTCAACGGTGAGGTCCTCAAAGCGATCTACCCCGACCGCCTGCGCGGACGCCTTTACGGCGCGATCGTGACCTGCACCACGCTCGCCACCGCCTTGGGGTCATACGGCCTGGGCCACTGGCTGAGCCTCGACCCGCAGGCCTTCCGCTGGTTCATCCCGCTCGCCACCGCCTGCCAGGCGATGGGCCTTGGCCTCTTGACGCTGCTGCTGTGGCGCTCGGGCGTGCTCGGGCGGCGGACGCACGACTCGGTCCGCGATGCCCGCTCGATCGTCCAGCGCGTCGTTGAGCCGCTGACGCACACCGCCCAGGTCCTCAAGGGCGACCGCATCTTCGCCCGCTACGAGGCCGCGTTCATGACCTACGGCGCCGCGTGGATGATCTGCGAGGCGCTCAAGCCCAGCCTGCTGGTTGACAAGCTGAACCTGAGCTACAACCAGATCGGCTTCAGCGCGTTCATGACCTTCCAGCTCTGCGTTGCCGCCATGACCTTCCCCGCCGGCGCGCTGATGGACCGCCTGGGCCCCGCGCGCCTGTGCACGCTGGCCTTCGGGCTCTACGCGCTCTACCCACTGGCGCTGATGCTCGCCGCCGACGAGCACGGCCTGATGATCGCCAGCGCCATCTACGGCGCGTGCTCCGCGATGGTCAACGCGGGCTGGATGCTCGGGCCCGTCAGCCTCGCCCCCTCGCCAGAGAAGGTCCCGCAATATGTCGCAATCCACGCGTCCATGGTCGGCCTGCGCGGGACCATCTTCCAGTTCTTGGGCGTGGCGCTCTACAAGCTCACCGGCTCGTTCCACGTCAGCTTCATCGTGGCGGCCGTCGCTTTCGCCTGGGGCAGCTACCAGATGTGGCGCCTTCACAAGATCATCAGCGCCGCCAGGCGATAGCAGCGACGCTGAGCAAGCCGCTCACCGCGCCGCGTCAGGAAAGTGCCTGATCGTCGGCTCGCTGCCGGTCTTGGGCACGTCGATCGCCACCACGTCGATCCGCTTCTTGCGCTGCTGCCACCCGTTGGCCCGCGAGACGTGCCCCAGCAGCGCCTGCAGCTTCTTCTTTTTGGCCGGGCCAACCTGATCCTCGGGCTTGGGCGCAGGCTTCTTCGGGTCGGTGATCCGCGTCTTGACCTCCACCAGCACGATCGTTCCGCCGGGGGCCTCCGCGATGATGTCCGCCTCGCCCATCGGGGCCTTGACGTTGCGGTCCAGCACCTTGTACCCGCGCCGCGCCAGGAACAGGCACGCCATCTCCTCACCCTGCGCGCCGATGTCCACGCCGCGCTTCTTGGCGGCCCACAACTGCACCTTCTCGATCAGACGCTTAATCATGTCTTTGGCCCAACCCCTTGACGGCCCGCGCGCACGCATCGGCGCAATGCACCGCCGCCCGCACGATACGCAGCCGAATCGTCACGCCCCCACCACCAGACCTCCCCGCGCCGCTCAGGGCTGCTTGGGCGGCGCACCCATCCCCGCACCCGGGTCCGCCGGCATCGCCTCGCGGGCCCGCTCCTGTTCCGCGGGCGTAATCGCGGGGCCAAGGTCAACCCGTTGATGCCGCGCAATGGCGATATTGATCAGTTGCTGCACCATCGGCTCAATCGGCGTGTAGCTGCTAGTGCCCAACAGCGTCTGGGTAAACTCTGCCGTCTCGCGCCCCCGCCGCGCGTTGATCAGCGCCGCCACGATGTCAAGCTGCGCCTGATCGAAGCTGCGCTGCGCGGGTCGGTTGTCCGCCATCCGCCTCACCCACACCTTCCGTTGCCCGCCAAACTCCAGCGGCCCAACCGTGCTCCGCTCAGGCAAAGCCAGCGCTCGATCGTTGATGGCCTTCGACCCCAGCAGCTCTTGCTCGATCAACGGCTTGCTCAGCGGCAAACGCCGCTCGCCGCCCTTCTCGCGCAAGAAGCCGTTCGCGCTCGAGCTCGCCAGTTCAGTAAACGCCGCGTCGTCCTCCGCCGCCGCCGCCGCTTGGGTCAGCGCCGCCTCGTCGCTCGCGTCGATCATCACCACGCGGAAGACCGCCTCGCCCGCGGGCTTGAACTGCGCGGGGTTGTCGCGGTAGTACCGCTCCACCGCCGTCCACGGCACGCGCACGTTCGGTTCAACCGTCTCGTTGAACAGCCGCCTGATCAGAATTTGGTCGCGCTCGTCCGCCAAGATCCGGTCCAGGCTCTCTTCACCCGTGCGCGACTGCAGGTCTTCGCGCGCTTGCTCAAGGCTGCCACCGGCCTGCGCCTGAAAGAACGACTGCAACCGCCCCACCAGATTCAGCAGCCCCGCACGCTCCTCGGCAGACAGCCGGTTCCGCGCCTCGGCTACCACCAGCTCGTTGCGAACACGCTCGATCAGCGCGTTGCCGATCATCTCGCCGGCGCGGCGCGTCCAAAGTTGCGGGGTCTTGACTTCGCGAGTCAGCGCCGCCAGACGCCCGTCCAGCGGGTCCAGTAGCTCGCTGGCAAACACCGGCTTGCCGTTGATCTGCCCGACCATCGCGTCCGCCGAGACCGCCGGCCCCAGCGCTGCCGGTGCCGTGGCACTCGCCGCCAATGCCGGCGCGCCCACAACCACGCGGACCGCCTCCAGCTCGTCGCCGCGCTCCACGGCGCTGGCTGAACGCATCGCCCGCACGCCGGGCGAACGCACCAACCCGACGGGGCTCAGCGCCGGAGACTCTGGTTCGCCGACTGACCCAGCAATCACCGGTGCCGCGCCGCCCGGCGTCACCGCCGCGCCAACCTCCGTCGGCCCGCTCAAAGTCTTCGTTCCTTGGGCGGTTTTGTTCCAGCCAGTCTTGAATTGCTCCGCGCGCACCGCCGTCGCCTTCGGCTCGGCCCGGTCGCTGCCGCCGCACGCCGCCAGCGAAACGCCCAGCCCCGCGACAAGCGCAAGCGCAGCACCTCGGGCGAGATCCTCGGTCCCGATGCCGCGGCGGGCGCAGGTGGTAGCGAGCGGGCGGGGCGCAACATGCTGAGCGTGTGTGTCCATCGGTCGCTCACAGCATATCGAGGGCGCGCTCCGCTCGCCCGGGCCTATCCTCAGTTCATGAGCGACGACCACAAGCCCGACGCCCCCAAACTGATCATCGACTCAGACTGGAAGAACCAAGCCCAGGCCGAGAAGGACCGCCTCAACGCCAAAGCCGCCGCCAAGCCTGCGGCCCCGGCCAAAGGTGCAGGCCCCGCCACCAGCCCGCTCGGGATCGGCCCCGGTGTCGACGGGCCCGAGGGCGAAGAGCTCCCGCCCGCTGACTTCCAGGCCCTGCTGGGCACGATGGTCACCCAAGCCCTGATGTACATGGGCGCGTTCCCCGACCCCGAGACCGGCCGCGCCATGGTCAGCCCCGACCATGCCCGCCTGCACATTGATCTGCTGGCTGTGCTGCAAGACAAGACCAAGGGCAACCTCTCCGCCGAAGAGGGCGAGGCCCTGGCCCAGGTCATCGGCGAGCTGCGGATGCGGTTTGTCGAGCTCAACCAGGCCGTTGCCAAGATGATGGCCGAGCGTGCCGCGCGCGGCCCGGGCGCCGTCGGCATGAGCCCCGGCATGGGTCCTGGCGCGGGCCCCGGCATGGGTCCTGGAATGGGACTTGGTATGGGCCCCGGCACCGGGCCAGCCGGACCGAAGCTGACTTTCTAGTCGCGCCAACAGATCCGCACGAGCCTCTCTCTGGCCCCCGTTCGAACCCGCCCTCTTGCGAGCGCGCGGTACAACCGCCCCGCGTGGGACCAGAGCCCGGGGACGAAATATAAGTTCTAATATTCGGGCGTACTCTCGTCATTGCCGAGCGTTCACCCGCGCGCCGTCGTTCACCCGTGCCCAAACTGCCCGGGATTCGTAATACTTACCAGCTTGCATCTTCGTCGCGACCGCCGCGCTTGCCGCCGCCGCCACCCCAGCTTCCGCCAGAGCGACCCCCGCCACCCCCGCCGCCATCTCGGCCGCCGCCGCCACCGGAGCGACCACCCTCGCCGCCGCCGAAGCCGCCGCCACTACCGCCACCGGAGCGACCACCACCGCCACCACCGAAGCCGCCGCCACCACCAAAGCCCCGGCCGCCGCCGCCAGCACCGCCGCCCTCAGTCTTGGGGCGCGCCTCGTTGACCGTCAACGGGCGGCCGCCAAGGTTCTTGCCGTTGACCCCGTCAATGGCCTTACGTGCCTCGTCATCGCTGGGCATCTCAACAAACGCAAACCCGCGCGAGCGCCCGGTGTCTCGGTCGATCATGATCTGCACGCGGGCGACCGCCCCAAACGCGCCAAATTCCTGTTGCAGCTCGGCCTCGGTGCACGACCACGGGAGGTTACCAACGTAGATGTTCACTGTGCGAACCCTTCTTGCCCGGGCGAGACACTCGCGGAATCAGAATCCTGATCACCAACGCTTCGAAGAGATCCGAGAAACGACGGCCCGAGCAAGCAGACGCATCGCAACGGACGAACCAGCAGGCCTTGCCGAACACCGACAAGCCAGCTCGTTCTGCACCCGGGCCAACAATCGGCCCGGCGCGCTGAGCCCATAGTACCACCCCTACTAGGCGGTGTGGATAAACACCAAGCTACCAGCGCTCTCATCCCAGCGAACAGCTTGGCAAAATCCCCCGATAAGCCGAACTGAGGCCGAGTTCAGCTTAGACCCGCCGCGGGGGCCCGCCCAGATTTGGCCCGCCCGGCTTTGGCGCATCGGGCTCATCCAAGCCCTCCTCCCCAAAGTCTTCAGGCTCATCAGGATCGTCAGGCAAAGCTGGCCCGCGCCGTGGCTGTTTCGCCGCCGCAGGATTCGTCAGCAGCAAATGAGCCGCCCGCTCGCACGCCTCGCGCAGCGCCTGGTGCAGCTTCTCATGGTCGCTGTGCGCCGCCAGACGCAGCGAAAGCTGCTCGACCCGCAGCAGCGGGTCCGTCGCCGTCACCTGCGCAATCGCCGCATCACCCAGCGCCTCGCCCGCGGCCAGCATCCACCCCAGGCTCGGCACCTGGAACGTCCCAAACGCGTTGACCACCGGCGCGCTCAAAACCATCACCGCCGAAGTCGCTAGGTCTGCACCTGACCCTTCGCTCACGCCGCCGTGCTTGGCCGCGCTAGCCGCCGCGCTTGCCGCCTTCTTGCGACCCTTGCCAGCGCCGTTGGTCGAGCTTGCCGCAGGCGGCAGTGGGGGTGGTGGTGGGGGCAGCGGCTCGCTAACCAGCGCCCGCACCGTCACCGGGCCCACCGAGACCACCGGGCAACGCCCGCCGCTGGTCATCGGCTCACGCGCCAGCGCGATCACCGGCACCTCAGCCAGGTCCGCCGCAGATCTGATCGACCGCGCCTCACTCCCAACCCGCGGCGGGACCAGCAGGTACACCCCTGCCTCGGGCTTGAAGTGCTCGCCCAGCGGCTCGCTGATAACCCGCACCATGCCACTGTCCCACGCCAGATCGCGCTTCTGCCGCCGCGCCTCTTGCAACGGGTTGACGATCCGCGCCGCCGCCGCGTAATCGCCCGCTGACACCGACTTCTCGAACGCCTCGACGCACAGCCGCTCGCACAGAAAGTACTGACGAGCCACCAGCGCAGCGCTGGCCTGCTCCATCAGCCGTCCGACGTGCTCGTGGCTGGCCTTCTTGAGCGTCATCGAAGCTGCAACTCCCTCTTTGATCACACCAGCCCAGCCGCCACGACCCTGCCGTTTCCGACCGCCCGCATCGTACCGACATCACGCCCCGACAACCTGCCGGGCTCCGATCACGCCTTCAGCGCCGCCTGACCCATCTGCCGCAGCAGGCCGGTCCAGACCCGATTCTGCTCGTCCAGCTCCACCGCCAGCACGTCCGCCAGGCTCGACCAATCCTGCGATTCTAATGATGTCTTGACCGACTGCAAAGACGCCGAAAGCTCGGCCGTCCTCGCCTGCACGTTCACGCCGCTCGGAACCAGCCCCTCCAGCGGCACGCCCAGCAGGTCCGGGCCTCGCTCCAGCACCGCCCGCACCGCCTCCCAGACGCCAATCACCTCGGTGATCAGCCCCAGCGCCGCGCCAACATCACCTGCCTGCAACGCCCCGCCCGCGTCGGTCTGCAGGTCCCGCGCCTCCTCCAGCGCGTCGGCCGCCTGCACAAAGCTCGTCGCCACCAGCTCACGCGGGTTGGCCGAGACAAACTGCAACCGCTCGCCACTCGGGCCCGCACCCGCCTCGACGGCCTCAAGCTCCGAATCGCTCAGCTGCCGCCCGTCGAGCTTGACCTCGATGATCACGCGCCCGCTCGCCTGCGCAAGCTCACGCGCCGCCGCGAGCGCACGGCCCACCACGCCCCCGAGCGCCGCCGCGTGCTCTTGCCCGGCGCCCCCCTGGCCTGCGTCCCTTTGGCTGGGGCCCAACTCGCGCTCGTCAAGAAATGCCTTCATGTCGGTTGATCGGACACACATCCAGCCCGCCGCCACAATCCGCCCCGGGCGTGCCGGACACGAGGCCCTGGCCAACGCTGCCCCACGCCCCGCCCTAGCGATCCCGCTGGCCCATCGCCCGGTCCGTCTCGCGCCGAGTCTCACGCTCCTTGATCGCGTCGCGCTTGTCGTGCGCCTTGCGCCCCGTGCCCAGACCGATCAGGCACTTGGCAAACCCGTTCTTAAAGTACACCTTCAGCGGCACCAAACTGGCGCCCTTCACCTCTACCGCCTTGGCCAGCCGCGCAATCTCTTTCTTGTGCGCAAGCAGCTTGCGCACCCGCATGGATGGCGGTTGGTTCGCCGCCGCCGGCCCGTAGTGCCCGATGTTCACGTTCTGCAGATACAGCCCCGGACCCCCGGGCCCCCCCGCGCTCTCCGCACGCACCCAGCCCTCGCTGATAGAGATCTTGCCCTCGCGGACGGCCTTGACCTCCGAGCCCGCCAGCATGATCCCGCACTCGAGCGTCTCGCTGATCTCGTAGCTAAACCGCGCTTTACGATTCTCAATCGTCGGCTCATCCGTCCGCTGCTTGTGCTTCCCGCTGGCCATACAAGAGCAGTCTACGGGGCCAACCCGCCCCAACGCGCCGCTACCAGCCACGCGCCCGACGAGGGCCCAGCTGCGGCTTGCGCCACGCTCAGGTTGCCACCAACACCACGTTCACCAGCACGCTGATGATCAGCAGCACGCACATCGCGATGAACAGCCGCATGTCGACCACGGGCGCATTCGACCGCTCAACCACCACCGGCGCGCTTGACGCCGCTTGCTCGGCTTTCGCCAGAGCCGCCAGGTCCGCCCCAACTACGTCTTTGTGCGCAATCGGCGGCTGCTTGCCGTCACGCACCGCACGCAGGTCCAGCAGCACGTCACGGCACGTCTGGTACCGCCTCCGCGCGTCCTTGGCCATCATCATCTCGATGACCTCAGAGATACCCGCCGACAGCTTCGGATTCACTTGGTCCGGATGACGCAGCTCGCTCTTGAGGTGCTGGTGCATCACGTCCGCCGGGTCCTTCCCGTCGAAGGGCACCTGCCCCGTCACCATGTGATACAGCGTCGCGCCGAGCGAATAAATGTCCGCCGGCGGGCCGATCTTCACCTCGCCGCGAATTTGCTCGGGGCTGATGTAATACGGCGTGCCGAAGGCCTTACCCTTCTCCTCATTGGCCGCCTCAACATCGCTCACCGCCCGTGCCAGACCTAGGTCTGCCAGCTTGACCGCCCCGGTCTTGGTCAGCATCACGTTCTTGGGCTTCACGTCACGGTGGATCAGCCCCTTCTCGTGCGCGTGCATCAGCGCCTCGGCAACTTGGATCGAGATCTCTACCGCGTCGCGCTCGGGCACCTTCTTAAGCTTGATTATGTCGTCGTAGACCGTCCGCCCGTCGACAAACTCCATCACAAAGTAGTGGTAGTTACCCGCCTGGCCGACGTCGTACGCCTGAACGACGTTCGGGTGGTTCAGCTGCGCCGCCGCTCGCCCCTCGGCGTAGAACCGCTCAATAAACTGGGTGCTCTCGCTGAACTTCCGCGGCAAAATCTTGATCGCCACCAGCCGATCTAGGCTGAGCTGACGCGCCCTGTACACCGTTGCCATCGCGCCTGCGCCAAGCTTGTCAAGCAGCTTGTACCCGGGGATCTGCTGCCCGGACCGGATCTCCTCGGCCTGACGCCGGAGCCGCTCAAGCTGCCGACGCGTGATGTACGAGTTCTCAACCAGCAGCTCGGCGACCGAACGCTGGTTCGCCTCTTCTGCCGTCAGCCGCGCCATCTCCAGGCAGTGCTGCACCTCTTCAGAAGTCGCAAAGCTCTGGTCCACAACCATCTTGGCGATGAAGGTGTCCAAGTTGCCCGAACGCGTCTTGTCTTTAGGATCAATCTCGCCCGCCCGCGCGGCTCCTCGCGCCCCGGCACTGCCGCCAGAGCCGCCCTTCGTTCCTTCATTGTGCACAAGCCCGCCCGCGGGCGTCTGCTCCGCCACCGGGGTCCCGGGCTCCACTCGTGAGGTTTCGGTCAAGTCAGGCTTGGAGGGTTTCGAGGTCATCCTTTGTGCTTGCTCACAGAATCAAAAGTCTGATCAGCGCCCATGCCCATAATCATCGGGCGCACCCCCAAAGAGGGATCCAATCGAGCGCGCCCCGCAGGGGCACCATCGACAGACCCACCGGCGCGGTACTCTACCTCGTATACGATAGGATTGCCCGATTCAGTTCCGGCCGCACGGGCCTTGTCAGGGTTATCGACCCATCTTTGCACATTCCAATGCCATTCTAGGCATTCGTTCCGCTTTGTGAGTAAAATCCCTAAGGAATGGACCATTCGGTCCGTGAGGCAATTGAGTGCTCTCTGCACTCGATCTACGGGGGCGGGCCTTGGTTTCGCGGGCATCTGCCAGGAGCTTTGACATGCTCGATAGGACTTGCGTGGGCCTTGAAGTTCCCGCCAACTTCGGCTCTCGCCGCGCTCGCGGGTTTACGCTTATTGAGCTGCTGGTGGTCATCGCGATCATCGCGGTGCTGGTCTCGATCTTGGTGCCGGCGCTCGGTGCCGCGCGGCGTCAGGCCCGCGCTACCGCCAGCTACGTGAACGTGCGCAACCTGATGCTCGGGCTGATCGGTTACTCCTCCGACTTCAAGGAGCAGTACATGAACCCCTTCCAGGTTCGTCGCCCGCTCCCGCCCAACGTCTTCCAGTACACGCAGTTCACGATCCCGCGCACCGTCGCGCAGCTCCCGTTTAACTTCAACGACGGCGGCTTCCAGACCGAGATGTTCGCGGCCCACTGGGCCAGCGTCGCCATGTCGTGGATGGATGAAAAGTCAAACCTCCAAAGCCCCGTGCAGTTTTCACCCGGTGACGACGTCGTCCGCGCACGCTTTGACCGCTACCGCGGCGTTGGCAACCTCGAAACCTTCATCTGGGACGGGTCGTACTTTTATTCACCCACGTGCTGGTTCAAGGCCGAGCGATACGGCGGCACGGGCAACGCGCTGCCGCCACCGGTCGATCCGCTGGCCAACGCTGGCAGCCCCAACACGCTGCGCTACAACCGCACCAGCGACGTGCTGAACCCCACGCTCAAGGCCATTTTGTGGGAGCGATTTGACTTCAAGCGCAATCACCGCCAAGCCCCCAACGTCCGCGCGCGCCTGGCGCCGCAGTGGAACAATCCTGACGCCGAGCCCGGCGTTGGCTTTGCTGACGGGTCGGTCCGCGAGGTCCGAATCCGTGACCTTGATGCTGCCCGGCTCGACCCCAACCCGGAAATGGCGCAGTCCATTACGCCGGTGGGCTTGTGGGCGCCGCCCGCCTCGGTGCTGGCCCGCTACGACATGCACCGTGACAACCTCGAGAACGGCACCAACAACACCGGCGTCTGGCCCGCGTACTTCTGGGCGACGCGCAACGGGATCCGCGGACGCGACGTGATCCGCTGAGGGCGGTACCATCGGGCCCGCCGGTGCAAAGCTCGGCGACAAGGAGCTTGCCATGGCCTCTCCCGCTGACTGCCTGTACTCTGAGTCTCACGAGTGGCACCGCCTGACAGGCGACACGCTGACGCTGGGCATCACGCGCTACGCCGTGGACGCTCTAACGGACGTGACCTACGCGAGCATGAAGCCCGCGGGCACCAAGGTCGCGGCGGGCGGGACCGTCGGCGAGGTCGAGAGTGTCAAGACCACCAGCGACATCTACAGCGCCGCCGGCGGCGAGATCAGCGAGGTCAACAAGGCCGTCGCTGACAACCCGGCGCTGCTCAACACCGACCCGTACGCGAACTGGCTGGTCAAGCTGAAGGTGAGCGACCCCTCGGGCCTCGGCAAGCTGATGAAGGCGGACGCCTACGACAAGGCTCACCCGGCGCACTAACCCTTGGCCCACGAAGGCCCTGGCCCCAAGGCAACCGGCGGGTGTTTATGCATCCGAGCGAGCCTCCTTCGCGTAGACATGTTGGTACGCACCAACATCGCGCGGCGGGCGTAGAACCTCCTTGCACTGCCTGCATCGCGCCCCAATTCACTCGCAGTGGAAACTCACATGAGCACGCTCAACACACCTCGGCTCGTCAGCAAGCATCCCACCCGCCTTCGCACCGCGATGCTCTCGACGCTGGCCGCCGGCGCGCTGGCTCTTGGCGGGTGCAGCAACGGGCTTGAGGGTGGGCTTTCGGGTGCTGCGCTCGGTGCCTTGGGTGGGCTGGCCATTGGCAGCATCTCGGGCGATATGGGCAAGGGGGCCGCGATTGGTGCGGTCGTCGGCGGCCTCGGCGGCGCGGTCTTGGGTGACCAGAACGAGCGGCGCGACCGCCGATATGACCCGCCCAGCGACCGACGCTACAACGAGTCTGGCGACGGCCGGCGCTGGTAGTCTGTGCTTCAAAGCGCGTCGAGTCTCACGCTCGCACCACAATCGGCATCGCTTTGGAGGTGGTGCGGAACGTCACGATGACCTGCGTGAGCAGCGGTGATGACGCCGAAGCCTGCCCGCCCCGCAGGCGCGGGGACGACACGACTGCGCTGCTGCTGCGGTCGTACGCAGAGGGCGCGTTCCCGATGGCGACCTCGCGCAGGGGCCGCGTGAGCTTCTACAAGGCCGACCCGCGGTCGTTGCTGCCGCTGGATGATGGGGCGCTCACAGTCCCGCGCTCGCTGCGCGCGGCACTGCGCCGGACCACGCTCAGCTTTACCAGCGACCGGGCCTTCGAGCAGGTCTTGCGGCTGTGCGCCGACGTGCCCCGGCCCGACGGCGGCACATGGATCAACGACTGGATCATCAAGCACTACACGCGTTTGCACCAGCGCGGGCACGCGCACTCGATAGAGGCGTGGCTGACGCCCGGGCCCAACCCGCTAGGCACCGCGATCAAGCCCAGCGCAGAGCCCTTCGCCGCGCCCGTGCTCGTCGGCGGCCTTTACGGCGTGCACCTTGGCGGCGCGTTCTTTGGTGAGTCGATGTTCTCGCGACCGGATCTGGGCGGGACCGACGCGAGCAAGATGTGCCTGGTGCACCTTTGGCACCACCTCCGCCGTCAGCGTTTTGCGCTGCTCGACACGCAGATTGCCAACGACCACATGCGGCAGTTCGGGATCGTTGAGATCGCTGCTGCGGACTTCAGCACCGTGCTCGCCGCTGCGATCGCCACGCACGCAGATTGGGGCACTTTCGAGCCGGCGGTCACGCTCGCTGGCCTGAGGATCTGACGCTACCGTCGGTGCCGATGTACCACGCGGTCAACAGAGCGATGAGCACACCCGAGCGGCAGGCCGTCACAGCGCTGCTGGGGCGGGCGCGTCGCCAGGGCTCGGCGTGGCACTTTGCGTCTCGCCCGCTGCTGATTGGCGCGGCGATGCTGGTGCTGGGCCTCACGGGCTTGCTGGTCCTGAGCATGAACGCGCAGCTCAGCGGCGCGGCGCGCGGGCCGGTGCTTGCGCAGGTCGGCGTGCTGGTGGCCGCGGCGCTCGCGCTGGCGGGCCTGCTCACGGCGGGCTATGGGATGGCCCGGCTCATGCTCGGACTTTTGATGGCGGGCCGAACCCGTGACAATGCCGATCAAACCATTCAGCTCTTGCAGCTTGAACTGCAAGGGGGCCAGGTTGAGCAGATCGAGCTGACCCTTTCCGGCGCCTCGCGGTTGCGCGGGACGCCTGCGCACGCCGCCTGGATCGCCCGCGCCGGCGAGCACCTGCTGGCGATTGACGGTGCCGACTTGCCCGCAGTCAGCGGTCGACCAGCGTCGGTGCTGCTGCGCTCGCTGCGGCTTGTGGTGCTGCCGACGAGCCGGCGGGTGCTCACCGCGCAGCACGAGGGCCTGCCGCTGCCCGAGGGGCGATCAATCGATGCCGAGGCGGTGCCTGACTTTGCCCGCGGGTACCGTCCGCTGCGGGCCGATCACTTTCCTGAGCCCGCGCGGGGCGACCTGCCCTGACCGCGCGGCAAGCGCCCACGATAATCGCACGCGAGAACACCCATGCCCACCGTTGAGAGTGCCAGCAGTCAGAGCCAACCCGGAGCCGGTAGCGCCGGCGCAGCGCCGCCTGCGCTCAGCGTCCGCGACTTGAGCTTTACCTACCGCTCTGCCGACGGGACCTTCACGCTCAAGCTGCCGCGACTTGAGCTGGCACGCGGGCAGCAGGTGCTGCTGACGGGCCCATCAGGCTCGGGCAAGAGCACGCTGCTTGCGCTGGTCGCGGGTTTGCTCGAGAGTGCCGCCGGGTCGGTGGCGATCAACGGCACTAGCATTCAGGCCCTTCGCGGGCCGGCGCGCGACGCCTTCCGCGGGCGTCACATCGGGATGATTTTCCAGACCTTTAATTTGCTGGGCGGGATGTCAGCGATTGAGAACGTCGAGCTAGCGCTGATGTTCAGCGACCTTCCGCCGCCCGAGCATCGCCAGCGCGCGCAGACGCTGCTTGGGGCTTTGGGCATCGCGCACCCGAGCCGCGCGGTGGAGCGGCTGAGCGTCGGCCAGCAGCAGCGCGTGGCAATCGCGCGGGCTGTGGCGTGCAAGCCGGTGCTGGTGCTGGCGGATGAGCCGACGGCGAGCCTTGACCCCGCGAACGCGCAGGCGGCGATGGACCTGATCCAATCGACGTGCCGCCAGAACCACGCGGCGCTTCTGTGCGTGAGCCACGACCCGGCGATGACCGCCCGATTTGAACACATTGAGGCACTGCCCGGCTTGATCGCGGCGGGCTGAGTTACTGGTGTGCCGAGCGGCTCGCGGGAGGCAGGATTCCATCCTTCCGAAATGTCTTTCTGGGGGCGGGTTGGCCAACCTACTTCTCTATTGCGCACCCAACACCTCCGGGCCGGGCTTGTTGCCACTTCTCCCGCGCCCGCAGCGTACTTCAACCCGACGCTGAACGACGCTCGGTCAAGCCCGCGTGAATGTCAGCAAAGATTCGCCCGCGTGCTGAACTGGCTGAACCCGCACGTGCGTTTCGCCGGTATCAGTCGGGCGACGGCCAAATTGGCCGCTCTGACGTCTAAGTGCTTAGTTGGCAAGGGTTTGGGATTGACAAACCGTCCAGCTTCGGGCATAGTCTCGGGGTCGAGGCGGCCAGAACTGTTCGATGGTGATCTGATCGCGCGACGATCCTTGTGCGGGCCGTTCGGCCCCAGTCGGCTGGTGGAGATCTTGATGGTTTGGCCCGTCTCGCACGCCGCGCGGGATGGGTGGTCATGGCTGGATGCCGCCGACGCGCGGCTGCGCTGGAGCTCTGTCCATGGACTCGCTGACCAAGAAGGACCTGATCGACGCCGTCGCCGCCGAGCTGAAGCTCGACCGTGACCTCGTCCGACCGGTGCTGCAAGAGTTTCTCCAGCAACTTACTGAGCGGCTGGGCGAGGGGCGGCGCGTGGAGTTCCGAGACTTCGGCGTCTTTGAGGTCCGCCAGCGGGCCGCTCGCAGCGCACAGAACCCGCGGACGCTGCAACGCGTCGCGGTGCCGGCCCGGCGGACGGTAAAGTTCAAGCCCGGGCGGCTGATGAAGCTACAACTCGAAGGGCTTGGACCACAAACGGGGCCAGAAACAGGACCACAAACAGGACCAGAAAAAGTGAAGAGAATCGGGCCTGGCACCGGGCCCGGCACCGGGCCGGTCACTGGGTCAAGTCAGGGAACGGGGCCCACCAGCAACGGCCCGCAGAACGGCCCGTCCCGCGCCCCGCCGCCGCCTCCAGACCAGCACCGCAAGAGCGCGTGAGAAGCGCGTGAGAAGCTTTAAGGGCAGTGGGGGGGGCGACGGCGCTGGGGACAAGCGGAGCTAGCCGCGCCACTCAGTTCCAGTGCACGCCCTTGGCGGCCTTGTCGAGCGCGTTGGCCGCGAGGCTCTGGGCGGCCTGGCGCTGCGCGCTCTGCACCAGGCGGCTGAGCTTGCCGAGCTCAAACTTGATGATGTCAGCCCGCTGCAGCGCGTCGGCCTCGGCCAGCAGCTTGTAGCGCAGCTCAGGGTCTGGCAGCAGGCGGTACGTGACCAGCTCAAGGATCGCGGTGGTCGGCACGCCGCGGTCTTCGATGTGCTTGACGATCGCGGCCGCGTCTTTGAGCTCAGCGAGCGTTGAGCCACGGAGCATGTGCCCCAGCTCATCGCGTCGCGTGGCCATCCGCGCGTCCTCGTCATCGTCCACACCTACGGGCCTGAGCATCGCGGTGCGGTACGGCAGGTTCGTCTCCAGTGCCGAAAGCTCTTGCACGATCGTCGCCCGGCAGACGCCCTGGACCAGCACGTTGTACCGCCCGTCGTCGAGCTTGTGATGCTGCACGATCTGCCCGACACAGACCGCCGGCCGCAGCGGAGGGCGGCCCTCGTAGTCATCCTTCCAGCCCTCGCCGGCGAAGACGGCCATCGCGACCTGCCCGTAGCTGTCAAGCGCGTCGCCGATCATCGCGCGGTAACGCTCCTCAAAGATGTGCAGCGGCATGACCGCGTGCGGCATCAGCGTGACGGCCTGAAGCGGGAACAGCGCTATAGGCCGCGTGAAGTTGAGCTGGATGGGCATGGGCTCGTCGGACATGCGTACGGCTCCCCTCTGAGCGATCGCTAGCTGGCCATCTCTTGAAACACCACGCGCGTGCGTTTGCGACGCGGGTCGGGCTCGGGCACCGCGCTCAACAGCGCCTGGGTGTACGGGTGCTTGGGGCGGTTGATGACCTCGTCACGCACGCCGGCCTCGACGATCTTGCCCTTGAACATCACCGCGATCCGCTGGCACATCTGGTTGATCACCGCCATGTCGTGACTGATGAACAGGTAGCTCAGGCCAAGCTCCTTCTGCAGGTCGCCCAGCAGGTTCAAGATCTGTGCCTGGATGCTCACGTCCAGCGCGCTGGTCGGCTCATCGCACACGATAAACCGCGGTCGCAGGCTCAGGGCCCGCGCGATCCCGATCCGCTGCTTCTGCCCGCCGGAGAACTCGTGCGGGTAGCGATCAGCCGCGGCCTTGGGCATGCCGCACTTGACCAGCATCGCCTCAACCTCGGCCCGCAGATGGTCTTTGTCCTTGACGATCCCATGCACCATCAATGGCTCGCCGATGATCCCAGCAATCCGCATGCGCGGGTTCAGGCTCCCGCCGGGGTCCTGAAAGACGATCTGCATCTGGCGGCGCAGCTCGCGCAGCGTCACGCCCGAGGCACCAAAGACCTCGGTGCCGTCAAAGTTGACCGTGCCGCCGGTGGCGGGAATGAGGCGCAAAAGCGTGCGCCCGACGGTGGTCTTGCCACAGCCTGACTCACCCACAAGCCCGAGCGTCTCGCCCGGCAGCACGTCGAAGCTCACGTCGTCCACGGCCTTGACGTACCCGACCGTCCGCTGCAGCACGCCCCTGCGCACTGGGAAGTGGCACTTGAGATTGCGGACGCGCAGGATCGGCTTTGGGCCGGTGTCGGAGGGGTCAAATACGGCGGATCCGATAGACATGCCCACAACCTTAGCGCACGCCCCGGCGTGCCGGAAGGCCATCAGCCCGACCCGCGTGATTCAATATCTCCCGCGTGTTGGCTCGATATCATCGCGGCCAAGGAAGCTCTATGCCCAACCACGCCCCCCGCCTGACTCCCACCAACACCCCCGCGTACGCCCTGGTTGCACCGCGTGCGACCCGCCGGATTTTCCGCCCGCTGGCCCGCGCCGCCGGCGCGATGCTGGCGGTCGCCACACTGCTGGCCGTGCCGATGGTCGGATGCTCGGGCCCGAACGCCGCGGGCTTTCGTGCCTACGGCGACTCTGCGTTCAACGCCACGCAGTGGGCCAGGGCCGCAGAGCAGTACGAGCAGTTTCTTGAGCTGCGCCCCGGCGACCACGCGATCCGCACCAACCTGGGCATCGCGTATATGAATCTGGGTGAGTACATCAAGGCCGCCCACAACCTGCGCCTGGTGTATACCGCCAAGCCCAGCGAAGACAAGGTCGTGAATCTGTTGGCTGAGTCGTTGGCGCGGGGCGAGAAGTTTGATGAGCTGTACCGCCTGCTGCGGTCAGAGGCCGTTGACAGCCAGGACACGGCCGACTGGATGCGACTGGGCCGGTACGCGATGCGCCTGGGTGACAAGGACATCGCGCAGACCGCCTACCTCTCGGCGGCCAAGATTGATGCGGGCCAGAACGCCGAGCCGCACTTGGCACTGTTTGACTACTACCGCGCGATGGGCAACCGCCAAGAGGCGATCCTCCGACTGCGCTACGCGGCGTACATCGAGCCCAACACCAGCGAGCTGACCAAGCGCTTCAACATGGTCTCTTCGGGTTCCGACCGCGCGATTATGGGCCCGACCTTCCCGCTTCGTCCGCCCGAGGCCGGGCCGGCCCCGATCCCCACGCCGCAAGGTCTCGTGCCCTCCGAGGGCCTCTGATTCCCAGCGGGCGAAGGTCCGAGAGCGCGGCAAACCTGATGTGACGGCTTAAGAGAGGCAGTCTTGACTCGCCCGGAGTGGTCGCTACCATTCATCCGGCTAAACGGATGAACAAGAGCGCTCGCGACAGCTTGATCTTCGATCGCCTGGCGGCCTTGGCTGAGCCGGTGCGTCCGCGGCTAATGCGCGTGCTCGAGCGTGCGGAGCTTTCGGTCGGTGAGCTGGCCAAGGTGATGCAACTCCCGCAGTCGACTATCAGCCGCCATCTCAAGACCCTGAGCGAGGCGGGCTGGCTCAGCTCGCGGTCTGAGGGGACCAGCTCTATGCACCGCCTGGTGCTTGATGATGTCGACGCGCCTGGACGCGCGTTGTGGACGACAGTGCGCGAGCAGCTTGGCGCGAGCGCCGAGCTGGCCGACGACCTGAACCGCCTGCAAGCGGTGCTGGCGGAGCGTCGCAACGACACGCAGACGTTCTTTGGGCGTGTGGCTGGCGAGTGGGACAAGGTCCGCGATGAGCTGTTTGGTGACCGGGCGACGCTGCTGGCTCTGCTGCCGCTGATCCCGCACGAGTGGACGGTGGTGGACCTTGGCTGCGGTACGGGTAACGCGGCGGAGGTGCTTGCGCCGTGCGTGAGCCGTGTGATCGCGGTAGATCAGAGCGAGGCAATGCTCTCTGCGGCGCGCAAGCGGCTGGCGGGCTCGACGAACGTGGAGTTTGTCGTGGGTGACCTTGAGCGGCTGCCGCTGGCGGACGCGAGCGTTGATGCGGCGGTCTGCGTGCTGGTGCTGCATCACATCCCGCACCCCGAGGCGGCGGTGATCGAGATGGCCCGCGTGCTGCGCCCCGGTGGCGTGGTGCTGATTGTCGATATGGTCGAGCACGACCGCCAGATGTACAAGCAGCAGATGGGCCACCGCTGGATGGGCTTTGGGGTCCCGCAGATCATCCGGATGCTGACCGATGCCGGGCTCAGCAGCCCGCGGATCAACCTTCTGCCCGCGACGGCTGACGCGAAGGGGCCAGGGCTGCTGGCGTGCACGGCTCGCAAGGCCCGCCCCGGGGTCATCGGTGCAGAGATCCCTGGGCCCGGGGGCCTGCCAAGCCGATAGAGCCAGTCCAAAGAGAAGAGCCGATAGAGCGCCGCCGAACCATCGTTTAAGACCACCCGCACGACCATCAAGAGTTCTGAACCAACAGGAGAAGTTTCTATGACGACCGCACCGGCCCGAATGACAAAGACCAAGACCCCGAACAAGCCCGCCCAGCCAGTGGCCGACCGGGCCAACGGGATCGACTTCAAGGTGGCGAACCTTGAGCTGGCCGAGATGGGCCGCAAGGAGCTGCGTCTGGCCGAGCACGAGATGCCCGGGCTGATGGCGCTGCGCGAGCGTTTCGCTGGCAAGAAGCCCCTCAAGGGCGCGCGGATCGCCGGCAGCCTGCACATGACCGTGCAGACGGCCGTGCTGATCGAGACGCTCGTTGAGCTCGGCGCCGAGGTGCGCTGGGCGAGCTGCAACATCTTTAGCACGCAGGACGCCGCGGCGTCTGCGGTCGTGGTGGGGCCCAAGGGCACCATCGACGATCCCAAGGGCTCGCCGTGCTTCGCGTGGAAGGGCGAGACCCTGCAGGAGTATTGGTGGTGCACCGAACAGATCTTCAAGTTCACCGACGCCAAGGGCAACGTCGTCGGCCCGAACATGATCCTTGACGACGGCGGCGACGCGACGATGCTGGTCCACAAGGGCTACGAGTGCGAGCGGGCCGGGAAGGTCCCCTCGACTAAGGGCACTGACAGCGAGGAGCACGCGGTGGTGCTCGACGTCCTGCGCGCAAGCCTCAAGCGCAGCCCCAGCTACTTCACGGGCCTGATCAAGGGCATCCGCGGCGTGAGCGAAGAGACGACCACCGGCGTGCATCGCCTGTACGACATGCAGCGCAAGGGTGAGCTGATGTTCCCGGCGATCAACGTCAACGACAGCGCCACCAAGAGCAAGTTCGACAACCTCTACGGCTGCCGGCACTCGCTGGTTGACGGCCTCAACCGCGCCACCGACGTGATGCTGGGCGGCAAGGTCGCGGTCGTGCTGGGCTTTGGCGACGTGGGCAAGGGCTCGGCCCAGAGCCTGCGTGGGCAGGGCTGCCGCGTGATTGTGACCGAGATCGACCCGATCAACGCGTTGCAGGCGTCGATGGAGGGCTACGAGGTCAACACGCTCGAGGCCGTGCTCGAGAGCGCGGACATCTTCATCACGGCGACGGGCAACAAGAACGTCATCACTGTGAAGCACATGCAGCGGATGAAGGACAAGGCGATCGTGGCGAACATCGGGCACTTCGACAACGAGATCGACATGGCAGCGGTCTACAAGGGCGTCGAGTCCGGCCAGATCAAGCGTCTGAACATCAAGGCGCAGTACGACGAGTTCCTCTTCCCCAAGACCGGGCGCAGTGTGCTGGTCCTGGCCGAGGGGCGCCTGATGAACCTGGGCTGCGCCACGGGGCACCCCAGCTTCGTGATGAGCACCAGCTTCACCAACCAGACCATCGCGCAGCTTGACCTGTGGCTGAGCAGCAACAACAAGCCCACGCTCTCGGGCGTCAAGTACGAGACGGGCAAGGTCTACACCCTGCCCAAGAAGCTCGACGAGGAGGTCGCCCGTCTGCACCTCGACAAGCTCGGCGTCAAGCTCACGCGCTTGACCGACGAGCAGGCCGAGTACCTCGGCATGGACGCCGACGGACCGTACAAGCCCGACCACTACCGCTATTGATCGGCGGACGCTGGTCTGCCAGCGATTGCCGTCTTCCACATGACGACACCAGCCCCCGCGCCGAAGGCGGGGGCTGTTTGTTTTTAGAGGTCTCGAATTCCTCCCCTTTCGCGCAGCTGGCGGGAGAGGTGGCGAGCGTCGGGCTTCGGGCCCGATGGCCAATTGGTTACCGTCTCATCTGAGGACTTCAAGGCCCTCGTTAGAGCAGACTTGTGCCTTGTCGTCTATAAACATGGCGGCTTAACCGCTTCCTCTGTTACGCTAGGGCGGAGGTCCGCTGCCCACGTTTTCGATGTAGCGGTCGTGCCATTATTACAGGCATCAATGCCCGGTGACTCCTCTTGCCACCCAGCCAGTCTGAATTGGCCGCGCGGTTCATGAAGCAGTTGAAGGGCCGAACTGTGAAGGCAGATCAAGGCGAGATGGGAACCATGCGAGAGAGTAGATACTCCTCGCGTGCGTCGTCACTGGCCTGGATAGTCCAGCCTTCCTCTTTGAACCAAGATAACCAAGTATCGATGGGTTGGATAGTTAGGTGAAGGGTCGTGCCGGCGATCCACTTCCAGAGCCGGTCGCGGTCCTTTCGGGGATTGACCTTGACGGCGATGCCCATTTGTGCGACGCGGCACATTTCACGGACGGCGAGCCGTGCGTCGGTGGCGTTGAGATGCTCCAGGCAGTCAGTGGAGATCACGACCTGGAAGCTCGCATCTGGAAATGGCAGGGCGGTAGCGCAAGCCTGTCGAGCATCACGTCCCAGCGCACGAGCCTTGGCGACGGCGATCTCGGAGATATCAATACCTGTAGCCTTTGCACCGTGCTGGGCGAAGTATCCCAGCACCCAGCCGTGTGAGCAGCCGACGTCGAGCACGGATGTTGGGCTCCACTGCAAAAGAGCACGCTGAGCGAGGACTTTGGCATGGCTCTTCTCTGTGTTACGGTGATACCCAAGCCAGTACAATCTGTCATAAATACGACGATATTTATCGGGGCCAGCTTTGGCCATTGGAAAGACTCCTTGCCGTTGAACTGAAAGACAGCCCGGGCCGGTAGTCCCGGCGAGGCGCAGACTGCTTGGCATACCTGATGTCGGACTTCATTAATTTACGATTGCGAGATGGGATTCAGACGACTTTAAGATCGCTTGTTTGCGGACTGAAACGCTGGTGTTAAGTTTGGCTCTATTGGGGCAAGACGAACCCTGGTATTATCAACTCAGCTTGTGGGGCACGAATAGCTCTGGAGGGGTCTCGGGCAAGGACCATGCCGCCGACCTTCACTCGTCCTTGAGGGCCTTGAGTTTGTCGCGCAGGATCGCCGCCAGCTCGTAGTTCTCTTTGCCCAGCGCCTCGGTCAGGCGCTTCTTCAGCTCGCCGCGGGCGCTGAGCGGCTGGCGCGGCAGCAGGGTGTCGCGCATCTGCCTGAGCATCTGCGCCTCCTGGCTGCTCTCAAAGGCCCCGTCGGGCCCGTCCGCGAAGTGCTTTCGCAGCGCCTCGAGCCCGTCGTCCACCGCCAGCAGCGCCGCTTTCGGCTCGTTCTCGCGCATCGCCTGGCTCGCCAGCGCCCGGGCCCGCGTCATCAGGATGAACGGGCGGAACTGCTCCAGCGCGTTGCGGTCATCGCTCTCGTCGGCGCGGTTGCGCGTCAGGTCCAGCACGCGCAGGTTGCGCGATGTGTCACGCACCACCCCGTCAAAGTCCTCCATCACCAGCAGCCCGGTGTACCGCTGGTAGTACTGCACGGCCTCTTCGCGCAACTCGCGGCAGTCGTCGGGCGATAACGCAAAGCCCTCGTCGCTCCCTTGGTGCTCAGCATGATGCTCATCCAGCCGCGTCTCGTGAAACTCAAGCAAGCTCTCGAACCCGCGCGGGCGCTGGCCGTCGGGCCGGCCCTCAAGGTGCATCTGCAGCACGCCAAGGTCCATGCGGATCTGCAGGCGGGGCTCGCCGTCCTCGCCCATGATGAGCCTGGCAGAGAGCTTCCCGGGCTCATAAGGCCAGGCCTGGAGGATGTCGGAGAGGTCGTTGCTGCGGGCCGCGGCCCTGGGCTCCGGCTCGTCATCGGTGCCATCGGAACCCAACGGGATGCTGCCGGGCGTCTTGCCGACGGCGTCGGGACTCGTTGGTCCGGTGTTCTCAGAATCATTACGGGGCTTTGGACGTCCGCCAGAACCGCCGCCAGCGCTCCCGCCGGCGCCGGCCCCGGAGCTTTGTCCCGGGCGCTCTTCAGGGTTGGAGCTTTCACCTGGCCTGTCGCTGTCACTGTCACTGGGCACGCTGGGCTCCGATGGTGTTCCGCGCAGGGTTCTGGCGACGTCCGCGGCACTATATCGCGTGCGGGTGCGCTGAGTGCCTGGGGAGGCGGCGTTGCGCGCGTCAAACGCGAGGCGGGTTTGGTCCAAATAACCTGCCTGAACTGAGTGAGTGTGGCTGCGGGTGAATGGCGGCGGACGAGGGGTGCGAGAAGGTGGGGGAAGAGTGAGGGGTTTGCGAGCTTCGTGAGTCGGCGAGGCGGCAACGGGGTTAAGGTGTGCGGTGCGCCGGTCGATGTGCTGACAGTTAGGCAGCGGCCGAGAGTGCGCACCGAGTGTGCATCCGAGTTGAGGAATTCTTCGTATGGCAGAGTGCCGATCGATTCTGAACGGCGCTCGCGGGCGCTCTGCCTGCGGAAGGGGTGAGTAGTTGCCTGTAGCACGTACGCATCGACCGGCGGCGTCGGCCGAGCTTCAGAGCTCGCTGCAGCTGTACCTCCGGCAGATCAACGAGATCCCGCTGCTGAACGGCGACGACGAGAAGCGTCTGGGCTGGGCGATCATCAACGAGAACTGCCCGCACGCGCGTGAGCGGATGATCAGGGCCAACCTTCGCTTGGTCGTCTCGATCGCCAAGAACTACATCAACCGCGGGCTCAGCCTGCAGGACCTGATAGAAGAGGGCAACGTCGGGCTGGTCCGCGCCGTCGAGGGCTTCGATCCTGCGCAGGGCGCGCGGTTCAGCACCTACGCAAGCTGGTGGATCAAGCAGGCCATCAAGCGGGCGCTGATCAACGCGGTCCAGCCGATCCACGTCCCGGCCTACATGGTCGAGCTGGTCGCCAAGTGGAAGCAGTCGAGCCGGCGGCTTGAAGGGCAGCTCGGGCGTCAGCCCAGCCTGCAGGAGCTGGCCGACGAGATGCAGCTCCCGCTCAAGAAGCTTCGGATTATCAAGCGGGCGATCCGTGCCGTGCGTGCGCCGCAGCAGGCGCCGACGGACGAGAGCGGCGAGCAGATGACGATGAGCGAGATGATCGCCGACCCGCGCACGGCTCCGCCCGAGGGCGGGATGGTGCGCGATGACGAGCTGGCGACGATCCGCCGTCTGCTGGACGCCATCGACGAGCGCGAGGCGCGGATCCTGAGGATGCGTTTTGGCTTCGATGGGCACGAGCCTTTGACGCTTAAAGAGATCGCGGCAGAGATCGGCATCAGCCGCGAGCGCGTCCGCCAGATCGCCGACGAAGCGCTGCGCAAGCTCAACGGCCAGCTCACGGAGGAGCGTCCGAGCAAGTTTTTCCGCCGTGCTGTCGGGGCTACCTCTGGCAGTTCCGAGAGCGACTTTGGTGACGAGTAGTCGGGCCACCGGCGGCCGACGCAGCTTTGAAGCAGACAAATCGCGATGCCCGCTGCGAGCCTTGGATCTTGAGTAACTCTCTGCGCGAAAAAAGCCACAGGCCCGGGGGTGAACCCGGGCCTGCACGATGAACAGTCACACTTCAAGCAGTCGTCGTAGGCCGCGCCCCAACGGTCGTCTTAGACCGCGCCCCAACGGTCGTCTTAGACCGCGCCCTTGAGGGCCTTGAGCGCACGGATCTTCAGCACGGTCTTGGCGGGCTTGGCCTTGACCTCCATCATCTCGCCCGGCTTGAAGGGGTTGGCCTTGGTGGTGGCCTTGCTCGCGGGCTTGAACATCGCCGTCAGCTTCATCATGCCTGGCACGACGAAGATGCGGGGGCTGTCAGCCTTGGGCTTGGCCAGGTCGGTGGCCATGACCTTGCCGAGCGTCTCGAACACCGCCGCGACCTGCTTGCGGGTCAGCTGGGTGTGGTCGCCGAGCAAGCTGAACAGCTCGCCCTTCTTGCGCGGCTTGGCGGAGGCGACGAGCTTGGGGGTCTTGGGAGCAGCGGTCTTAGCGGCCATGCGAAATCTCCATAAAAAGAGCCTGTCCGAGAGTCCTCCTCGAACGTGATGATTATGGATATCGCGTTTCGCCAGAGGATTCAAGCAGTTTTTCCGCTTTGGCCAAGTTTTCCACCCAAAATATCGTCCGGCGGCCCCGATGACCCCGATTCTGCCCCGTCCGCAGGGGGTGGCTGGCACGCGAAGTGGCCCCGGGCCGATAGGATCGCTCATGCACATCGCCCCGCGCAGCCGCATTATCCCAGCCGCAGGCCCCCGCCTGAGCCCTGCAAAGCGGGCCCAAGTTGGCCTCTTGACGACCCTTGGCGCGCTGCTGCTCAGCGTCGCTACATTCGGCGGCTGCCAATCTGCCCCGGTGGTAGCCGAGGGTCTCTCGCCAGAACAAGAGGCACGCCAGCGGGCCGGGCAGGCCGAGATGACGCTGCTGGGCGAGCGCGACCGACTCTTGATGGAGCCTCAGCGCCGCGACCAGCGGATCACCGGCAGAAAGCTCTCACGGCTAAGCAATCTGCGACTGGCCCTCTCATTGGCGAACGTCTCGATGGCGGCGGTGCCTGATCAGCTCCAGAAGCCCGAGCACCGGCGCGTGGCCTTTGCCGTGCTTAGTGAGGTCTATGCGACCATTAGTTGGAACGCGCCGCTCTCGACTAGTACCACCTCAGACGACGGCCTGCGGACCATGCCCGGGCTATTTGTACCGGGCGTTGGACTGGCCTTCGGCTCGATCCGCGGGGGTGCTGATGTGGGCACTCAGGCCGGCGGATCGTGGACGGGCGTTGAGCCGCTCGGGCCCGGTGCCGCGCCGACAACACCCCCGGGGTTTGTCCGATGACCGGGCCGCCCTTAGAGCTTGGTGTCGCGCCAGACGCAGCGATGGCCGCGCCAGACGTAGTGATGGCCGCGCCGGCCGCGCCGCGTGACGCGTCCGCGAAGCAGCGCTGGGCAAGTGCGCCGACCGAGCTTGTGGGCCATGGCGTGCTGCTCAGACCGCTTCAAGCCGCTGACTTGCCCGTGCTCGTGGCCCTCACGCGCCTCGAGGACTTCGCGCACTATCTAACCTGGCCGAAGGCCTGGACGCCCGAGGGCTTTGGTGCGTGGATCCTGCCGGCGCTCGGGCGTAATTGGCCGTTGGCGGTCATCGACGCCGTCACGAGCGAGCTGGTCGGCTGCAGCTCATTGATGGACATAGACCCTGCGCACCGCTCGCTAGAGATCGGCCGTACGTGGTACCGCTCTGCGGCCCGTGGCACGCGTGTCAACCCCGGGTGCAAGCT
The DNA here is from genome assembly GCA_021173225.1 of Phycisphaerales bacterium PN19_bin_20. Classification (GTDB taxonomy): domain Bacteria; phylum Planctomycetota; class Phycisphaerae; order Phycisphaerales; family UBA1924; genus JAJTGZ01. The sequence continues at coordinate 38,701 of JAJOLK010000008.1, forward strand.
GCTGCTGCTGGACCACGCGTTTGAAGCGCTGGGCGCTCAGCGCGTCACGCTCAAGTGCGACGCGCGAAACGCCCATAGCACCAGGGCCATCGAGAAGCTCGGGGCCAGGCCCGAGGGCGTGCTGCGGCGCAACCGTGTGCGCCAGGACGGCTACTTCCGTGACACGGCCATGTTCAGCATCACACGGGCCGACTGGCCGGGCGTGCGCGATGGGCTGTTGCGAAGACTCGGCGAAGCGGGCCCGGACCCAGGTTGAATCGCTGGCCTCCGATCGCACACGCGTCTACCCTCGGCCTCGACGGCGTCCGACCGTCTCGGTGGCTCTCCGGAGGTTGCTCTTGAACATGCGATCTGGCGGCTGTGCCGCGGTCCTGGCGGTTGTGTGCTCGGCGGCTGTGTGCTCGGCGGCGGGGCAGGCGGGCTCTTTGGCTTCTGAGGCGGCGCCCAAAGAGGCCAAGGCCGTCAGCTCATCGGCAGAGATGGCGCTCTCGGCCATCGAGCGGATCACCACGCCGATCACCAAGGTCGTCAGCGGCGCGACAGGGTGGGAGGCCGTGACAATCTCGCCGCTGGTGGGGTTTGTCGCCAAGGTGGTGCTGGCGCTGCTGCTGCTGAGTTTGGCGTGGCTGGTGGCGAACTGGGCCAAGCGGGTGTCGCAGCGCGTCTTCACCCGCACCAAGCTTGATAAGACGCTCGAGCGGTTCTTCGCCAACGCGATCCGCTGGGTCGTGCTGGTTGTCGGAGTCATCATCTGCCTGGAGACCTTCGGCGTCTCGGCGACGAGCCTGGTGGCGGTGCTCGGCACTATCGGCTTGGCCATCGGCCTGGCGCTGCAGGGCTCGCTCTCGCACTTTGCCAGCGGCGTGATGCTGCTGATCTTCCGCCCCTTCAAGGTTGATGACATCGTGGTGGTTGCGGGCAAGGAGGGCAAGGTTGACACCATTGACCTGTTTACCACGACCATCGACACGCCCGACAACCGCCGCATCATCATCCCCAACGGGCAGGTTTTCGGCAGCGTGATCGAGAACCACACGCACCACCAGCGCCGGCTGGTGTCGGTCCGCCAGAGCTTCAACGCCGGGCTGAGCGTGGAGGTGGTCCGGCGCGACATGCTTGAGGCGGCGCGGGCCGCGCTCGCCGCGACAGCGGGGGCGGTTAGCGAGCCTGGCCCGGGCTGCGCACTGGTGGAGTATGGCGCGGCACAGGTTTGGTCAGTGAGCGCGTGGGCAGAGCCCCGCGCCGCTGACGCGCTGCGCGAGGCGCTGCTGCTGGCGCTGAAGACCGTGGCCGAGCGTGACAGCTTGGGTGTGCCCGCGCCCGGTGACGCTGGTCAAGATCGTGGGCTCATGGCACGCGCGGCGAGCGGCTGATAGCGCGGTGCGTGCGAGGGCGATGCGTGAGCGCGGCGCGTTAGCGCGGGGGCGGCAGGCCGTCGCCCCCATCGGGCTCGCCCGGAACAGGAACCGGACCAGGAACGGGAGCCGGGCCCGGACCAGGGCTTGGAACAGACGGGCGACGACCCTCGGGCGGTCCTTGCCTCGGCCCACGCTGCCCGGGTCGATCTGGCCCGCCCTCACGATCACCTTCACGACCTGCCTCGCGACCTGCCTCTCGGGGGCCACCCTCGCGAGGACCACCCTCGCGCGGGCTCAGGCCACGCTCCATCGCTCGCAGCATCTCAGCCACGCGCTGGTCGATCAGCTCATCACGCCTCCGGTTCATCGTGTCCAAATCGCCCTGCCAGCGATCCAAACGTTCCCGCAGGCGCGTGAGTGTGCGTGTTGCAAGGGTCTTTCGCAGGTCAAACTGCGCGCCCATGCTCGTCCGCAGGGCCGCCTTGGCCTGGGTGATGTCCGACTCGGGGGCCTTGTTCTTGGTCAGCTCAACGGTCGTGCGCGCGGCCCGCATCAACTCGAGCACCCCGGTCAGTTCATCAACGCGCAGCTTGAACTCTTCGGGGTCGCGCTCGCGCAGCGGCATCAGCGCCCGGGCCCGGTTGCCCAGCCCATCAATCAGCCGGTCTGCGGCATCGGGCCTTGCGCGGGCCAGCTCCTCGATTTTCGCCAGCGCCTCGGGCATGTAGTCACGCAGAAAATCGCGGACGCGCTGACGCTCTTCAGGGCTCAGGCGTGGGCCACCTACCAGCGACGGCACGCTGAACTCCACCGGGCTCCGCTCGCCCATGCTCCCGCCCTGTCCATCCCGAGCTGGGCCATCCCGAGCTGGGCCGTCGCGAGCTGGGCCGTCTCGACCTGGGCCGTCACGTCCTGCACCACCACCGCCCTGTCCTCCAGGCCCGCCCCCGCGGCCAAGCTCTTCAAGCCCTTCGCGGAGCATCTCTTCACGCACCTCCAGCGGGTCTTCGCCGCGGGCCAACGCCTCGCCCGCACGCTGCAGACGCGCCTTGCGGCGTTCGAGCTGCTCAATCTGCCGCTCTACGAAGGCCTTCATCAGGGCTGGGTCAGTAGGCGGCGCTTCACGAAGTACCATCCGCCCTTCTCGTCCCTCGCGCCGTCCATCGCGCTGCTCAGCGGGAGGCTGCCGACTGGGTGGCGGTTCAGACGCCCACGCGGGCGCGGCGGCGCTAATCAAGGTCAGCGCGCCAATCCCGCACACCAAGCCCGCGAAGGTCTTAAGTAGCGAAGCTGGCGAGTGCGGCCGGCGCGAGCTGTCGGAGTCCATCATGGCTTGATCCTTGACCATCGATCCTGCAATCTGAAGCGGTTGGGCTTACGCGGCACGGGCCGGTTTCATGCGGACCCTGACGCCGCCACGCGCTACCCAACGTGAGGTCTAAAGGTTGTCGGGGTCCAGCTCGTCGATCAGTGATGCGCCGCGCAGGGTACTCTCGAAGGTGTCGGCGTCCTGCAGCAGGGCCGCGCCGACGCCCTCGCCATTGCCGGCGTCAAGGGCCGTGAGGGCCGCGAGCATGGTGTCGACGTCCACCTCGACCATCGCGGCAACCTGCCCGCCGCCAGTGCCAGTCCCGAACGCGCCGGTTCCGGTCCGCAGGCCCATCAAGATCGCGCCAGCGCAAAGCGCAACGCTCGCGGCTGCCGCCAGCACGCCACGCAGCCGCCAGCGGCCAAGTCCAGTTCCAAATCTTGCTTCATGTGAGGCGCCCTCAATGCGTGCGAGCACGTCTGGCGCGCCGGTTGTGTCGCGTGTACCGTGCCCATCAAAGGCCGTCATCGCGCGGGCCGTTAGGCGATCTTCAAGGCCAGGGGTCGCCGCCGCGGCGTCGGCCTTGGCCACTGCACCCAGCGCCGCATCAAGGCCCACAAGGTCCTGCGGAACCAAATCTTCGCTGGCCCGCGTGCTGAAATCTGAAAGCTTGCTGTTCATCGCTTATCTCCATCTCGGTGCTGCGGGCTTTGCCGCGTTGCGCCCTCTGGCCCCATGCCCATGCCTGACAGTTGATCCTTGAGTTTGCGCAAGGCCCGGTGGTGCCGCGCCAGCAGTGTGCCCAGCGGCTCGCCGACCAGCTCGCTAATAGTCGCAAACGAGAGCCCGGCCTGATGCCGCAGCTCGATGATCTCGCGGTCGGCCTCGCCAAGCTGTGCGACCGCGGTGCGGAGCAGGCCAAGGTCTTGCCCGCTGGCGTGGACGGCGGCCGAACCGGTGCCCGTCCAGGCCCGCTGGTCGATCAGTTCAGGGTCGGCGGTGCTGGGCCGGTTGCTGAGCTTGCGAACCTCATCGCGCACACGGTTCATCACGATGCGGAAGAGCCAGGCCTCAAACCGCCCCCGCTCGGCGTACGACCCATCTCGCAGCTTGGCCGCGACGGTCATGAATACGGATTGGGTAATGTCCTCGGCCATCTCGTCGTTCCGCAGTCGGCTTCGGGCCAGCGCAAAGACCCGCCGCCCGTACAAACCCGCCAACTCGCGCCAGGCGTCCTGATCGCCTCGGCTGGCCCCTTCCAATATTTGCGCCAGCCGCTCGTCACTCGCGCCCTTCGCTTCAAGTGCGCCGTTCGACCCCGGCTCAGCATCACCGGGCGCGCCGATCTGTAACGCGGCAGGGGGCGCGGTCTCTCGCGAGGTAGGGGGCCTGTCGATGTGTTCGTGGGCCGACTCAGGCATACTCCAGACTCACCAATACTTCGGATGGCAGAACGCACATCGGGGGCCAATATTGCACGGGCTGCGTCGAATCCGCACCGGCGGAGACCCCAAGCAATCCTCGAACGCCTACCAGCATCTCAACGGTACACTCCCGCGCCCCGAGACGTGCATGAGGGGTCCGAGAACCCCGCCGCTGCTTTGCAACCTCATTCCCGGACCCCACCCCGCATGCCCTACCAGACTCAGAGCGCCGACACCCCCGTCAGCTACGTCGTCCGCGCGTCCTGCGGCAGCGCCTCGCTGCGAACCAGCTACGTTCAGTGGCTTGTCGGCTCCGCACAGCAGTTCGGGCACATGGCCGAGGTGCTCGGCGCGGGGGCGCTGACCGCCGAGGTCGTCACTCTTGACCGCCCGGAGGGTGCACAGGTGGATGAAACCTGGATTGCCGAGGCTCGGTACACCTTCCGCAACCGGGCGGCTTTGGAGAGTTATTTGGCAGAACACGCCCCGAGACTGCGCGTGGACGGCTTGGCCAAGTTTGGGCCGCAGGGCTCGGTCGGAAGCGTGCTGTTTGCGCGTTTCACTGGCGAACTCGTGCGAGCCCTCCCCTGATCGAACTCCAACAGTTTGATCAGCAGCGAACCGACCGCGCCAACCCGATAGACTTGGCGCTCTCGTGGCGGACGGGGCCAGCCGCCCGCTTGGTCGGATTGAACAAGTCCCCAGATTGACATGCAGGCACCCAATTGGATGGCCCGAAGTTGGATCAACGCACCGACGAACAACTACTGGACGCGTACCGGCGCGGGGAGAGCCCCGTGCTGGAGGTCTTGGTGCGCCGCCACCACGACGACCTGCTGCGGTTCCTTTATCGCCTGACGGGTTCCCGGACGACCGCTGAGGACGTCTTTCAAGAGGCGTTCTTGCAGGTCCACCTGTCAGCTGGGACCTTCGATGCTTCTCGGCGGTTCAAACCGTGGCTTTTTACGATCGCAGCGAACAAAGCTCGCGACTTCCTGCGTAAGAATGCGCGCCGGCGCACGCTCGATCTTGACGCCCCCGTTGGCCGTGGTCGTTCAGGTGGTGACGGCGGTGAGGCCACGTTCGTGGACCTCATGGCCCTTGACGGGCTGACTCCTCCCGAGGTCTTTGACGAAACACAGCGCGATGCGAAGGTTCAACAGGCGATTTCTTCCATGCCCTTGCTGATGCGCGAGATCCTGCTGTTGGCCTACTTCCAGCGCATGAGCTACAGCCAGATTGCCGACGCGCTCAACATCCCGCTGGGCACGGTCAAGAGCCGTCTGCATTCGGCCGTCGCGGCCTTCGCCAAGGCCTGGAACCAGGTCAACCCGCCCGAGGCTACCTCGACCAACGGCTCCGCAGAACCCTGATCCCAGCTGCTCACGCTTCACGACTCACCAGCCCCAAGCCGCATCTCTCGCGACCGAAGTCTGAAACCGAACCGCATTATGAATCTCAGGCCCACGCAACCAGTCCCCTCCGACACCATGCCGCGCCAACGCGCGGAGCACGCGTCGGGTATCGAGCCAGCGACGCTCTGCCCGGCTAGCGCCGCGGCGGTGGACGGGCTGATGGAAAATGGGCTCAGCGCGGAAGCACTTGGCGGTGCTCTTGCCGGGGGCACCAGCGCTGAGGGGTCTTCTGGCCGCACGACGCCTGCACCAAGTGAGGTTGAGGCAGGGGCACAGGGGTTGGCGGAAGGTGGGGCTCAGGGCGCACATACGCTCGTTGCCGCCAAGCTGCTGCGCTCGCTTGCGTGTCCGAAGGTCTGGTGCTGCCGCGAGCAGATGACGGCGCGAACGTTGGCGCTGGTCGGCAACGCGCGGGCCGTCCAAGAGACGCACGCCCAGCGCCTTCACGAGGTTGCCAACAAAAGCTTGGTCGGAACCCTCCGCACGCCCGGCGAACCCTGGACCGAAGATGGCCCTTGGCACGCCGCCGGCGTGATCGATCTGTGTGATGACGACGCCGACGCGCTCGAGTCGCTCGTGCAGTGTGGGTGGGACTCGCAGCGTGTGCCCTCGGGCGTTCGCGTCCGTGCGGCTCGCATAGCCACGCTTCTGGGCGGGCTTGATGCGCACAGGTCGGCCGCCGCGCAGCAGAGCGATACGTCTGATGCGCTCGACGGGCGCGACGCGCTGGACTTCACGCGTCACGCGGCGCTGGCGAACCAGCAGGCCGTGATGATCAGCGCGACGCTGGCGCGGGTTCGTGCCGCGGGCCCGATACCAGAGAGCGCCGGGCCTCGGGTTCATGAGCGCACGGGGGATCGTTCGGTCGAGCGTCTCGGTCGGCTTCCGCGCGGGCTGCGCGTTGCTGACCTTGCCGCCGTTGCCGCGCTGCTGGTGGTTGGCGTGGCTGTGCTGTGGCCAACAGTCTCAGCGGGTCGCCAACGTTCGATGCAGGTAGCTGGTGCGGGCCGTTTCTCGGGCCTTGGCCAGGCCATCGACCAGTACGCCGGTGACTTCCGTGGCAGCCTGCCGGTCGCGACCGCCTCGCTTGCGGGCACGCAGTGGTGGAATGTCGGGACGCCTGCGCAGTCCAACTCGGCCAATCTTTTCACGCTTCGTCGGACTGGTTATTCGACGCTCGAGCAGCTCAGCAGCCCGGGCAACGCACTGGCGCGGGGCATGCAGATAGCGGCAGATGCCTGGGACTGGCCGAGCTTTGAGGCCGTCAGCTACTCGTATCAGAACCAGTTTGCGGCCGAGCGTGCGTGCATGAATACGCGTTCGGCGCGGTTTGTGGTGCTGGCTGATCGCTCGCCGGTGGTGGCCCGGGCCCTACGCGGCGAGCGAGTGGTCTACTTCAACGAAAACTCGCAGAACTTCGCCGGTCGCGGGCAGAACATGCTTCGATCTGACGCGAGCGTTCAGTGGATGACCACCCCGTTTACCGAGACCGGTGACAACATCTGGCTGCCGCGCAAGGTCGAGGCACTGCTCCACTGTGCTGAGCGGCTGGCGCGGGGTGAGCGGCATTGCGAGCCGCTGCGCGGGGTTGAGTCTCCGGACAAGAACGACGCGTTCCTTTGCCCGTGAGTGCCCGACGCGGGCCAGCGGTTGGACTCGCAGCAGTTTGAGGCCTACCATCTCGACCCGTCGCGGCGAGCGATTCTTTAGCCCATTGGGCGTAAAGGTCGGCCCGGCGACAGGTCACGGAGTTTCTCGATGCAGCGCAAGAACAAGCCGCACAAGGGACTGCTGAAGCGCGTGCGGATAACCAAGACGGGCTTGGTCCGTCACAAGAGCGCCAACAGCAAGCACTTGAAGAGCGGCAAGAGCCCCGGCCGCCTGCGCAAGCTGCGCAAGGACCGTCTGGTCAGCAACGCCGTAGCCAAGGCCCTCGAACGTCAGCTGCACCGTCGCCTTCGCGGGCGTGACCAGAGCCGCGCGACGACGCGCAAGAGCCCGAACCCCGCCGAGCGCAAGGCGACTCAGGCCGCCAAGCTCGCGCTTCGTGGCGGCGGCATCAAGTAAATTTGTCTCACAGGGTTTGCTCGCAGGGTTTGCTCGCAGGGTTTGCTCGTTTGAACCATCCCGGCCCGAGGCGGACATCGCCCCGGACCGGCTTCGCCCCCGGCCCCGGCCGCTGGGGCTGTTCGCACCGCCCGTCGGGCCCCGCAAGCAGTGCCGCCGGCACTCCCCGCACGGACCGTCAAGGAGAGGCCTATGCCTCGCGTTCGCAAGGGTGCAGCTCGCACCCAGGCTCGTAAGCGTCTGCTCCGTCTGGCCCGTGGCTTCTACGGCGCCCGCAGCAAGCACAAGTGGAAGGCCAAAGTCACGCTGGTCAAGGCTGGCGTGTACAAGTACCGCCATCGCCGCCTGATCAAGCGTGACATGCGCGGGTTGTGGATCACCCGCCTGACCGCCGCGTGCAAGATGCGCGGCACGCGCTACAGCCTGTTCATCAACGGGCTGCGGCTGGCTGGCATCATCATGAACCGCAAGATGCTCAGTGAGCTGGCGATCCATGACCCCAAGGCCTTTGACGTAGTGCTCGACATCGCGATGAAGGCCGGCAAGGCCCACGCCAAAAGCGGCGGCACCAACGTCATCAAGACCGGCATCATCTTCGGCGGGCAGACCATCAACAGCGGTTCGTCTGACAACATCATCGACATTGAGGGCATCGGCCCGGCCTTCGCCAAGAAGCTCGCCGCCGCGGGCGTCCGCTCGATCGGTCAACTCCGTGAGGCCGGCAAGACCGGTGCGGGGCGCGAGCAGCTCGCGACCAAGAGCGGCCTGAAGGCCGAGAGCGTTACCAAGTGGGCCTTTGCGTCCGACTTCTTCCGCCTCACGGGCATGGATGGGAACCAGGCCGAGCTGCTGGTCGCCAACGGGATCAAGACCGTCGGCACCCTGGCCAAGCAGGAGGCCGCGTCGCTCTCGAAGAAGCTCATCGCTGGCAACAAGGACGCCGTCGGCAAGCTGATCGCGGCGCGCACGCCCAGCGGCATCGAGCTGGGCCAGTGGATCAATCAGGCCAAGGGCCTGCCGGCCGTCGTCGCCGAGTGATCGCTGAGATTCCGAATTGAAGCTTCAAGGGGCGGGCCAAAGGGCTCGCCCCTTTTTCATTGTGTCCCGCGATTTATCCTGTTCAAACGCACTCTCGCTGGATGTCATGGTTCTGGGTACCGGCGTGCTCCGCGTGAGTCTTGGCAATCTCGCCCCGCAATCGCTTCGCGTCTGCAAGTTTGTGCGAAAGTTGGCATCACGCCCCTTCACCTTTTTTGCAGACATGGGCACGATCAACGTGCGTCCCACGCTCGCGGCGAGCCGCCACCTGCACGCGGTCGTCACCGGCTCCCGGCCAATCCCGCTACGCTCGGCTCGTGCTTCCCTTCTTCAAGCTCCAAGGCCTGGGCAACGACTACGTCTACCTCGACGCCGTCACGCGCCCTGCGATCGAGCACAGCTTTGATTTGCCAACACTCTCGCGCGTCCTCAGTGACCGGCACCGCGGCATCGGAAGCGACGGGCTGATCGTCGTCGCGCATCCGACCGCCGAGGGCAAGGCCGCGAACGCGCACGCACGCATGCGGATCTTCAACGCCGACGGCAGCGAGGCTCAGATGTGCGGCAACGGCGTCCGCTGCGTCGCCAAGCTCCTGCACGACCATCTCAAGCTCACCGCCAACCCATTGCGTGTCCAGACCGGTGCGGGCGTACTCACGATTGACTACCGCGTCAGCGCCGGCGTGCTGATCGAGGCGACCGTTGACATGGGCCCGCCCACGCTTGAGATGCCGCGGATACCAGTTTCAAGCTCAGGGCTCTCGTTTACAGACCACCCGCACGAGAGCCACCTGCACCTGCCCGGCGCGATCGTGACAGCGACGTTTGTCAGCATGGGCAACCCGCACGCGGTGATCTTCATGAGCGCCGCCGACCGAGAGACCCCCACGCACCGTCGTGCCGGCATCCGCGACGGCGCGCAGCAGCCTCTCTCGCCCGAGCTGGCCAGTGCCGCGATGCACAAGCTTGGTCCGCAGATCGAGCGTCACCCGGCGTTTCCGCAGCGCACCAACGCCCACTTTGTTGTGATCGATGCGCCCAACCACGCCACCATGTTTACCTGGGAGCGCGGCAGCGGTGCCACGCGCGCGTGCGGCACCGGCGCGTGCGCCGTCCTGGTCGCGGGCGTGCTCACCGGCCGCCTCGCACGCACCGCCAGGCTCACACTGCCCGGCGGCGAGCTGAAGATCCGCTGGCCCACCCGCACCGGACGCGTGCTTATGACCGGCCCGGCAGAGCTGAGCTTCGTCGGCACACTTGATGACGCCGTGCTCGCGACTTCCCGGGTCGTGCCTGTGCGCGTCATGCCTGCGAGTGCCCAGCCGCTGCGGCCAGCCGCGCCGCGCACTACAAAGACCAAGCGCACGCCTCGATCCGCCAAGCCGACACGGAGCCGCGCATGAGCACAGCCGCCAGCAGTGGGGGGCCCAGCTACAACTCCGCGCCCGCCGCCGCGCTCGCGCTCAACACGCCGCGCCTGCTGCTGCGGGCGTTTGAGACAAGCGACGCACACGCCGTGGCGCAGCTCTGCAACGACAAGCTCATCTACGAGACGACGCTGGCAATCCCCTTCCCGTACGCGCAGGCTGACGCGATTGGCTGGATTTCGACGCACGCGTCGACGGCCGCGCAGGGCGCGGGTTTTAGTTGGGCCATCACGTTGGCCAAGACCGGCGAACTTCTCGGCGCCATCGGCCTGCACATAAGCCGCCTGCGCCAGACCGCCGAGCTTGGTTACTGGCTGGGCGTTCCGCACTGGGGCCAAGGCTTCACCACCGAGGCTGCGCGTGCGGTGATTGCTCACGCCCTCACGCCGCGCCCCGATGGGGTGGGCCTCGTGCGCGTGCACGCCGATCATCTGGTTATCAACCCCGCCAGCGGACGCGTGCTTGAGAAAGTCGGCATGACGTTCATCGGCGAGACGCCCAGCGCCGCCGTCAAGCACGGCCAGCCGGTCGACACCCGCCTCTACGCCGTCACCGGTGACCAGTGGCTCAAACAGCAGGCGGCCCGCCAAACTACTTGAGCTCCTCTGGCGATCGCCACCCGCCGGTTCTATCCTGCATTCATGGCCTTGACCGCGCTCGAACAGCGTCTGTGCAATTGGGTCGCCGCTCAGCGTGAGCCTCTGCTGGCGGACCTTCGCCTACATGTGGGCCTGCCCACGGGGCTCAATCACACCGCCGGGCTTGATGAAACGCGCGAGCGCCTCACCGCGCGCTGCAAGGCCCTGGGCGCAAGCGTCGAGCTCATCCCGGGCGACGCGCGGCCTTGGTGGATCGGCGGCCCCAGCGCCATGCGAAGCCACTTGGCACGCCAGCTCGGCCGCACAGGAGACGTCGCGCCGCCTGACGCGCCCGTCCCGCCCACCGCGATCTGCCGCCGCTTGGACGCTTCCAACCAATCGCCCGCGGCGGTGCTCATCGCCGGGCACCTTGACACGGTGCATGATCCGCGCGGGGCGTTCCGTGAGCTCTCAATCGGCCCAGGCGGCGCGACCGCCACCGGCCCTGGATGTGTTGACATGAAAGGCGGGCTGGTCATCGCTATCGCCGCCCTCGAAGCTCTTGAAGCCTGCGGCGTGCGGGTCCCATTCACCTTCGTGCTCAACAGCGACGAAGAGACGGGCAGCTTTCACTCTGACGGGGCCCTCCGGGCTGAGGCCGCCAGCGGGCGTTACCTCGCCGGGCTCGCCCTCGAACCTGCCATGGCCAAAGGTGAGCTTGCGATCTCTCGCGGCGGTTCGGGCCAGTTCATGATCGAGACGCGCGGCAAGGCCGCCCACGTCGGGCGTGACTTCGCCTCGGGCGTCAGCGCCACCAGCGCACTGGCGAGCGCGCTGCTCGGCGCGCACGCGCTCAACGACGCCAAGGCCGGCCAGTGCGTCAACGTCTCGCCGCTGTGGTGCGATCAGCCCACCAACCAAGTTGCCGATCATGCGGCGTGCTGGGGCAACGTTCGCTACCCCGACGCCTTCGGCGGCGAGCGCCTCGAGCGCGGGCTCGCAGCGCTCGCGCAGGGTGGTCCGCGGGAGCTCGCGAGTGTCGAGGTTCAAAGCAGCTTCACCCGCCCGGCCAAGCCGATGACCCTCGAGGTTGAGCGTCTCGCCCTCGCGGCCCGCGGAGTCGCTGAGGCTCTCGGGCAGACCCTGCCCTTCGCCACTACCGCCGGCGTTTGCGACGGCAACAACCTTCAGGCCGCCGGACTGGCCACGATTGATACCTTAGGGGTTCGCGGCGGCGGTCTGCACACGCCGCAAGAGTGGATCGAGCTACCCAGCCTTGTCGAACGCTGCCAAATGCTGGCGATCTTGATGCTCCGGCTCACCGGCGGAGGCGTGCAGGTCGCCCTTGGAGGCAGTGCTCAAGAGCAAAGTGCCTGATTGGGTGTCAAAGGGTTTGGCGAACAGAACAAAAATAGTCGGACGTTCAAGGAACAGCCTTGCACCTGCCGAGGTATAGAGGTATACTCCGTAGCCCCGTTCTGGGGTCGCCGCGAGTTCTTCGCGACGGGAGCTGGGGAAAGGCTTCTTTTCCCGCGCTTTTCGAGCTCGATCCATCTCTGCCATCTGGTCTGATGATCTTCATTTCTTTTTGATGGGTGGAAGAGATCTGTGCAGTGGGCTTCTAGTCGGCTTAACGGCTCTTCAAGTTTGGCACCCGCGGGTTCATTTGGTGGCTTGAAGTGCAGGGGTGCCACGAGGGTCTCGCGGACAGCGTTCTGGCCAGATTGATTCAGAAAGATTCGCGGGCTTGGCAAACCCTTCGCACTTCGGTAGACTCTCGGTGCCGGTGGACCAGTCGGATCAGGACCTTGGGATAGATGTGCGGCGTGTTGGCCGCCGGTCTCAAGGTAACGGTTTCTCAGCGGCTGCTCAGCGCGATTTCGGCCCCGATTCGGGGAACCGCGCAGAGCAGCGAGCGAAAGGTTCGAGACATCGGCAGTGGAGCGTGGCTTGAGCACTCTTTTGGACGGCATCAAAAGTTCGGGCGGGTCCTACCGCAGTGGCGCAAATGACGGCGATAAGCGCCGCAAGCTTCTACTGATGGGCGTGGCGGGCCTGTGTCTCGTGGCTGCGCTCGCCATGCTGTACGTGAACGTCTTTGCGGCCAAGAGGCCGGGCGACGCGGTTGAATCGGCGGTTCAGGTCAAGCCGGCCGAGCGCACTGTTAACTCGCCCCCGTCTTTGACCTCTCCGGGTGCCCTTGGCGGCACGATTGGCGGCCCGAAGTGACGGCGTGTGGTCTGGTCAGTTGGTCTGGTCGTTTGGTCTGCTAGGTCGGTCTATTTGGTTTCCCTAGTGTTTCCTGCTGAAACGTCATCAGCGAGGCACAGAGGCAAGGAGTTGACGAATGTCTAAGCGCGGCTTTACCTTGATTGAGCTTCTCGTGGTCATCGCCATCATCGCCCTCCTCGTGGGCATCCTGCTGCCGGCGCTGCAAAAGGCCCGTCAGGCCGCGCGACAGGCCGTTCACCTGGTCAACTTGCAGCAGCAGGCGCTGGGCATGGCAACTTATCGCAATGATTTCAGGGACAGCGTGCCTGAGGCGTACCGGGCGAGCCCGACCGTGCTGGCCATCGCTCCCAACCTCATCGGCGGCAAGTTCAACGCTGCTGACTCGACCTATACCGTGGGCAGCGGTGGTGCGTATGACTTCTGGCCGATCGAGCGGCAGCTCAACAGCTACCTCTACCCCTCAGTGATCTTTGAGGCCAAGACGACGGGCATTCCGCCAACCCCCGCCCAGCGGGCCAGCCTTGAATTGCCCATCTGGCGGTCACCCGGCGACGTCTTCACGATCTACACCGGCCCCTTCCAGGGCGTCGCCCAGCGTCGCATCAACCCGACCCGCTCGACCTACGACGATATCGGCACGTCGTACATGTACAACACCATTTGGTTCATCGCCAAGCTTCAGCTCTCACCCGCGGCGTCAGAGACGACCGTGCAGCGGTGGCGTCGGCTCCAGCGTCAAGGCATGCAGCAGATGACGCTGGCGACCGTCAACCCCAGCAAGTTCGTGACCTTCACCGACAAGACCATGATCCGCGTTATCAACTCCCAAGCTGACAACGCCGGCGCGCTGATCGACTTCGAAGGTGAGTTCGGCGGGCGCAACAACTGCGGCATGGCCTTCCTTGATGGTGCCGCTCGTATGGTCCAGGCCGAGCGTCGCACCGTCGTGTCCGGCGGGCACCCTTGGACACCGGACGGCGTCGGCAACACGATCTCCAACAACAACATCAAGCCCTTCGCCTACTCGCTCATTCTGCCCTGATTGACTCCTGGCTCTTGGCCTTTCACGATCTGTGACTTTCCCACAACGGCCCCAAGTAGGGGCCGTTTTCCATCTGTGCGCGAGCTTACTCGGCCACCTCGGCCACCTCGGCCACCTCGGGCACCTCGGCCACTGCGGCACTGCGATGCCGAGGTGTTGGTGAAGGCTTCCGGCAGAGTGCACCAACAAGCCGGCCCCGGGTGACGGTGCATCCGGGGCCGTGCTTAAGTGTCTACCTGCCGGGCCCGTTGGCCGCTTTGTCCCTCAGTCCCTTGATCGCCCTGGCCTCAGGACTTGCTGGCCTTGATGACCTCGTCCTGCAGCGTCCGCGGCATCGCGCGATACTCCAGGAACTCCATCGTGTTGCTGCCACGGCCCTGCGTCAGCGACCGCAGCTGCGTGGTGTAGCCGAACATCTCGCTCAGCGGCACCTCGCACGAAACGATCTTGGCGTTCGCGCGGTCTTCCTGCTCAACGATCATCCCGCGCCGGCTAGAGATGTCACCGGTCACCGCGCCGAAGTACTCCTCGGGCACCGTGACGACGACCTTCATGATCGGCTCGAGCAACACCGGCGTGGCCTTGACCACCGCCTCCTGCAACGCGATGCGCCCGGCCTGCTCGAAGGCGATCTGCGACGAGTCAACGTCGTGGTACTTGCCGTCGGTCAGCGTCACCTTGATGTTGATGAGCTGGAAGCCCGCGAGCACGCCGCTCTTGGCCGTCTCACGCACGCCGTACTCGACGCTGGGGATGAACTCCTTGGGGATCGACCCGCCGACGACGCCGTTCTCGAACGCGACGCTGCCGGTGAAGTCGAGATCCTCCTCCTCTGCCTGCGCGGCGGTGAAGGGTTCGAGGGTGATGGTGCAGTCGCCGAACTGGCCGCGCCCGCCGGTCTGCTTCTTGAACAGCCCGCGGACGTCCTCGGCCTTGCGGCTGATGGTCTCGCGGTAGCTGACCTGCGGCTTGCCGACCTCGACGTTCACCTTCATGTCACGGATCAGCTTGTTCTTGATGATCTCAAGGTGCAGCTCGCCCATCCCGCTGATGATCGTCTGGCCCGTCTCTTCGTTGAAGTTCGAGCGGAAGCTGGGGTCCTCACGGCGGATCACGCCCAGGGCGTCGGCCAGCTTGCGCCGGTCGTCCTGGCTCTTGGGCTCGATACTCATGCTGATGACCGGCTCGGGGAAGGTCATGCGCTCGAGCACGATGGGTTTGTCCGGGTCGCACAGCGTGTCGCCGGTGTAGCTGTCCTTGATGCCCACGACCGCCACGATGTTGCCGGCGAGGGCGGCCTCGAGGGGGATGCGGTCCTGCGCGTGCATCTCGAAGATGCGGCTGGCCAGCTCCTTCTTGCCGTTGCCGGGGTTGATCACGCGCTGGCCCTTTTCGAGCTTGCCCGAGTAGACGCGCATGTACGTCAGGTCGCCGTGGATGTCAGAGACGACCTTGAAAACCAGCGCGCTGAACGGGGCGTTCTCGTCGTGCGCCCGCGTCAACACGACGGTCTTGTCGCGCGGGTCCGTCCCCTGCACCTCAGACTTCTCGTGCGGGGCGGGCAGGTAGTCGATGACCGCGTCGAGCACCTTCTGCACGCCCACGTTCTTCAACGCCGCGCCGGCCAGCACCGGGTAGATCTTCTTTTGCACCACGCCCTTGCGCAGCGCGGCCTTCAGCTCGGGCACGCTTGGCTCGATGCCCTGGAGGTACTTGTCCATCAGGGCGTCGTCGACCTCGCTGATCTTCTCGACCATCTCGGCGCGCCACTTCTTGGCGATTTCCAGCCAGTCCGCCGGGATCGGACGCTCTTCGATCTTCGCGCCCTTGTCCTCTGGCACGTAGTAGTGCGCGACCATGTTCATCAGGTCGATGATGCCCTCAAGCTCGTGCCCACGCCCGATGGGGTACTGAATCGGCACCCCGTTGGCGCCCAGGCGGTCGCGGATGGTCTTGACGCAGAAGTCAAAGTCCGCGCCGATCTTGTCCATCTTGTTGATCAGGCACATGCGCGGGACGCCGTAGCGGTCGGCCTGACGCCAGACCGTCTCGCTCTGGGCCTCGACGCCTTCCTTGCCGTCGAAGACCGCCACCGCGCCGTCGAGCACGCGCAGCGATCGTTCAACCTCGATGGTGAAGTCGACGTGCCCGGGGGTGTCGATCAGGTTGATCTTGTACTCGTTGCCGTCCTTGATCCAGGGGCAGGTCGTGGCGGCTGACTGGATCGTGATGCCACGCTCCTGCTCTTCCTGCAGGAAGTCCATCGTCGCGGTGCCCTCGTGGACCTCGCCGATCTTGTAGGTCTTGCCGGTGTAGTACAGGATCCGCTCGCTGACGGTGGTCTTGCCCGCGTCGATGTGGGCGCAGATGCCGATGTTGCGGATGTGGTTGAAATTCTGAGCCATGTTCGTGCTTCCTTGAATGCTGGGGTCGTCGCCCGTGACGCCCCGGGCGAGCCAGTTAGTGCCGAGTGCCAATCGCCCGACGAAGGCCGCCGGGCATTGGGCCGGTGGTGGTCATGCCAGAGGCGTGACGTAAAAGGTGAGAGTTGAAACCTCGTTCGCGTGGGCCGGGCCTTTACTCCCGCCACCCATCGACCGTCTGAACTTTGCCGAACTCATGCCGTGCCGAGCAGTCGCCCAGCCGCACACTCGCCGCGAGCAGCCCGGGCATCATCCCGGGCCGGTCCGCCCCGCCGGTCGGGGCCGGGTTGGGGTGAGGGCCATCCCGCCGGTGGGGGCCGGTTTGGGGTGAGGGCTGATTAAGCTCAGCCCCGCGCGTCGTGATCCTCGTCGTCGTCATCGTCCATAGGGCCCCCAAACTTGCCGCCGAGGCAAGGGCCCGCCTGGGCCGTTTGAGAGAGCCAAGTTTAGGCCCGCTTCACTCGGGCGGACAGCCCATAACACTCGGACCCCGCAAGAATGTGGCCCATTTTGAGCCACGAGGTTCCACGTGTCCTCACGTACCCTCACGTCCCCCAACGTGCCCCCACGCGGCAACGCCCCCGGCTCGCCAAGCCGCGATCTGATGCGCCTCCTTCAACAAGCACGGCCCCGGGGGTCTCCCCAGAGCCGCGCCGCGGGGTCGCGCGATGAACTTCTTCTATCTCAACCCGATGTGTGCTCGCGGCGGGAACCCTCCCGTGCTCAGCAACCGATCGGCTCAGCCAGTGCCCGCTCAGCAACCGTTCGTGAACCGGCTGATGAACAGGATCACGTCGTCGGCGGTGAACTCGCCGTCGGCGCCCGCCGTCGGGCCAGGGGACGCGATGTCGGCCTGCGTGTTGCCGCTGGTGAACCAGCTGATGAACAAGATGATGTCGTCGGCCGTCAGCTCGCCGTCGGGTCCCACGCTGGGGCCCGGGCCAGCGATGTCTGACGCGCACGCGGGCGTCAGCACCCACATGTAGTTGCAGGCGTTGAAGTTGCCTTGGTTGACCAGGAACAGGCGGCCCGTGATCGGGTCCGCCGCCAGGCTCTCAAGGTGCAGCCGCAGCGAGCAGCCAATCATGTCCAGGCGGAAGGGCGGCTGGGGCGTGCCGGTGGTGGTCAGGATCTCGGTAGCGATCAAATTCCCGTCGATATCAAACGCCTGCAGTGCGGGGAAGCCGCGATCAAACGAGACCAGCAGCACGCCCTCGGGGCGGCGGATCTGGGCCGGCAGCTTGGGCGAATCCGGCATGTACGTGATGCCCTTGGACACACCACCGGCCAGCGCCGGGAAGACCGTCCCGCCGACCGGGAACGAGCCCAGCAGCGCCCCGTTGGTCCCGCGGCGCTCAACGCCGGTGATGTCCAGCCCGCCAAGGTCTTGATTGATCGTCATCAGCTGCGCCGGGCGGTTTCCAATTGCTGGCACAAACGTGATGTCCTCAAGGTTGAAGTTTGTGCCCGTGATGTTCACCAGGCAACCGCCGCTCTGCACCGGGCAGAGCTGGTTGGTGTTGGTCTGCAGCAGTGAGCCGGAGTTGGTGCCGTTGAGTGCAAAGGCCGAAAGGAACCCGTCGTTGCCGCCGACAACGAGGTTCCCGTTCGCGCCCAGGCCGGTGGGCGAGTTGTTGACGGTGATGCCGCCCGGGTTCAAGTCGAAGTCGGCGACGGTGACCAGACGCCGCGAGGGGGTCAGGCTGACCACCCCACCCGGGCCGGTGACAACGTTGATCTCGACGATCCAGTTATCCGGCTCGCCGATAAACAGGTCGGTCATGTCGTCGGCGCTCATCAGCAGCTTGTCGTTGCCCAGCCAGTGCGCGCCCTCAACCTCGAAGAGCTTGACCGTGTCACTGGGGAAGGTGACCCCCGGGAAGCCGACCTGCTGGCTGTAGTCCAGCCGCTGCACCCGGTACGTCTGACCGAACAGCGTGATGGCGTCCTGGGCCATCGCACAGCTACCGGCGGCGGCGACGAGCGTGACGGCAAGGATCCTGACAAGCATGGCGTTCTTCATTGATCTTCTCCTCTAAGAGCTTTTAGCCGTGGGGACTAAAAGCAGTGGCGGGGCCAGAGCTGTGGGGGCTAAAGGCGATAGGGGGCCAGAGCGGCTACCAGTTCAGGCCGCTGTAAGTCAGCCAGCCGCCGTAGACCGTGCCCTCGATGTCGTCATAAACGCGGATGACCCAGCCGTTGCGGGTGCCGACGGTTGAGTCAAAGATCCCGTCGCGCTTCCCGTCGTCCTTGGCGCTGTTGACCGAGCCGTCGGCAAACACAAAGTTGCCCAGGGTTTTGTTGTGCCTGATCTGCCCGACGGCGATCGTCGGCCCGCGACCGTGCGCCACGCCAAAGTCGGTATAAACCTGCCGCCCGCTGACGTTTTGGCCCTGCGGGTTGCGGGCGGCTGTCGGCCCGTCGCTACTGGTCTTGGCACCCACCACCTCAGGCTCGCCGATGTTCAACACCAGCCCGTTGTTGGTGTCCAAAAGCTCGGCCTTCGGGTCTGCAAACAGCGGCACCTTTGAGGTCGGGGCGATCCCCAGCGCCGAGGTCTTCAGCGGGCCCTTGCTGTTGGCGATGTCCTTAGGGTTGATCAGCGTGTTGACATTCTTCGGGTCTGTATACCCCATGTACCAAGACTGGGTGTAGTTGGTGTTGTATCCCGCGCGGATCAGCGCCTGCTGCTCCACGAGCGTGATTGCCAAATGCGCGTCTGCGCCGCGCACCTTGGTGTCGTTCCAAGACTCGCTGCCCAGCGCGGGCGACGTCGGGCACAAAATCTGCCCGGGGTTCGCGTATTCACCGACCCGGAAGTCCGCCACCCAGCCGGCCTTGGTCATCGGGCCCCATGACCGCGGCCTGCGGTTGTCCCACACGCCGCTGCTGAGGTACCCCTTCGCGTCGTTGGCGTACGTCATCGACGCGAGGCCAAGCTGCCGAAGATTGCTGGCGCACTTGGTGGTTTGGGCCGTGTCACGCGCCGAGGCCAACGCCGGCAGCAGAATCGAGACCAGCAGCGCAATGATCGCGATCACCACCAGCAGCTCTATGAGCGTGAAGCCGGGAGTCCGCCTCCCGAGCCTGGGATCGGTGCAACAACGAGGCGCCGTCAAGTTCCCTAAGGGGCTTTGCATTGGGCATCATCATCGCACTAGTTTGGGTCAGATTCGATGGGCTCTCTGTGAAGACTATGTAAATTTTTCAGCCGTCCGCCACGCTAGCTTTATCCGTCAGTTTTAATAAGTTCGTGCAAATACGACATCCTAAGGCCAGGAATGGTCGTTTCCGCATAGAAGCTAGCCATACTCTGTCCACTCACCCCTAACGGGGCGAGCGGGCCCGTGTGTGTGGCCCGAACAACATCAAGGCCGAAAGGCCTGGAGGAGTACGAGATGAAGTCGATCGCTCTGCTGTATGCCGTTGCTGGTCTTTCTTCCGTGGCCAACGCCGGGACGCTGAACAACGCCGTCTTCACGCCGATGTTCGGGCAGAGCCGCCCGGTCAGCATCTTTCGCGTGGCCTCAGATATTGCCGGCCCTGACGCCGTCCGCCTTGAGCCCGAGGGCATGACCTGGTTCAACGGCGACCTCTATGCCTCCGGCGACGCCGGCGCTGCCAGTCCCATCGCCGAGGCCAACGGGTTCATCGCCCGTTACGTCGGCGGTAACCTCGCCTCGGCCCCCTTGCGGATGGGCCAGTTCAACGTCCTCGCTAGCGTCGCCGGCAACCTCCCCGTCGGCCCCGAGGGCATCACGGTCAACACCCGAGGCATCGGCTACGGCTCGTTCTCTGGCAGCAATCTCAGCATCGTTGCCGTTGACGGCTTCTCCTCCCCCACCGGACGCATCTTGACGACCCTGAACACCACCACCAACACCACCTCGGGCACCGTTGGCAGCTACCCCATCAACTCTGATGACATCGCCTTCGTCCCCGGCATCCCCAGCGACGGCTCGCAGGACCGCTTCGCCGTGATCGACGGCAGCAACGGGAACAACCAGATGCGCTTCGTCTCCGCCGCCGACGGCAGGACCGCTCTCTCGTTCTTCAGCCTCCCCAACCAGAGCAAGGGCCTGGTCTACCTGCCCGCCTCCGAGGCCGCGTGGTTCGGCTTCGCTCAGGACGCCTTCCTGGTCGCTATCACCCCTGACTTCGCCGGCGACACCAACAAGCTCAACCTCTACTCGATCACGGGCGTCTTGCTGGCCAGCGAGGTTCTGCCCACCGGCAACGCCGCCTCGGGCCTCTTCCATGCCACCGAGAGCCTCGCGTGGAACCCCGCCACGCAGCAGCTGTTCATCGGTGACGAGAACGGCATGTCCAGCCAGATCGCTGTCGTGACCGTCCCGGCCCCGGGCGTTGCGGCCCTCTTGGGTCTGGGCGCGCTGGCTGCTGGCCGTCGCCGCCGTAACTAAGTCTTTCGACGCCTGTTTTTTCTTGAGGGCCTCTGGGCGATGTGCCCGGGGGCCTTGTCATTTCCTGCGCGCCCGCGCGACGCCTCAACACCCCGAGCGCTTGCCCGCCGCGCGTACCCTCGGGCGTGAGCACCCCAGCAACCAGCACCCACGCCCATGCCGATCGCCCCAAGCCCGACGCGCCGTTGACTATCGCCGGACGCAGCTTCAACAGTCGCCTTGTCACCGGCACGGGCAAGTACGCAAGCTTCCCGCTCATGCAGGCCGCGCTCGACGCCTCGGGCTGTGAGGTCGTCACAGTCGCCGTTCGGCGTGAGCGGCTGTACAACGACAAGGGCCAGAGCCTGCTCGACGCGCTCGACCTGTCGCGATATATCGTGCTGCCCAACACCGCAGGTTGCTTTACTGCTGACGACGCCGTGCGCGTCGCGCTGCTCGGGCGCGAGCTGCTGGACCAGCTCGAAAATGCCGGCGCGGGGTGGGTCAAGCTCGAAGTGTTGGGCGATAAGAAGACGCTGCTGCCCGACCCGGTCGGGACCATCGAGGCGACCCGCCGCCTGGTCAAAGAGGGCCTGCAGGTGCTGGCCTATTGCAGTGACGACCCGATCACGGCCCTGCGCGTGAAAGAGGCCGGCGCGACCAGCGTCATGCCCGCCGGGAGCCCCATCGGCAGCGGGCAGGGCGTGCTCAACCGCGCCAACATCGTGCTCTGCCTGGAGCTGCTCAAGGGCGGCGACGCGAGCTATCCCGTTATCGTTGACGCCGGCGTTGGCAGCGCCAGTGACGTCGCCATCGCCATGGAGCTCGGCGCCGACGGCGTGCTGCTCAACACCGCCATCGCGCACGCCAAAGACCCTGTGCTGATGGCCCGCGCGATGAACTTCGCCTGCCGTGCAGGACGCGATAGTTACCTTGCTGGCCGCATCCCGCGCCGGCTTTACGCCAGCGCCAGCAGCCCGTGGGAAGGAACCATCGGCTACATCCCGGGCGAGTAGCGGCGGGGGGGCGGCAGGGGCTCGGACGTTCGCGACGGATGTAATGAAACTTACATTTCCGTAAGGGCTCAAGGGGAGCGACTGCTACCGCCCGGGTGCGCAAGCGGTGCTGCTTGCGCTCACTACAGCCCAGTTGCTAGTAGACCTGGGGCCGCCGAGTGCACGGCCGTCAGCATCGCGTCCGCCTCACGCCGCTCGCCTGCGGAGCGTGCCCCCAATGACGCTCCGTGCTCAAGGCCATGGCCTAAAAGCTCCGCGCAAGAGCGGAGAGTTGCCGCTTATGCCCAGGGGTAAGTGGTGGGCCAGCGGGAGGCCAGTGGTTCGCGATCGGCAAGTCGATGTCGCAACTAGGATCCGCCGATGTGTCCATCGAAGGACACGACATTGGAGCCTTGGCCGCAAGAAGGCGGACCGCTGGACGAAGCAGCGCGCTCGCGGTGGCTCGCGGCGCTCTACGCGCAGCTTCGTGCGCGCGCTCAAGCCGAGCTGGTTGGCGAGCGGGCTGGACACACGCTGAGTGCGAAAGCGCTTGTCAATGAGGTGTACATCAAGCTCTCGGGGCAGAGGGACCTTGGGCGAAAGGCCGACTCACCTCAAGCATCTCCGCTGGACCGCGGGGTCTTCTTCGGACTCGCGGCGCAGTCCATGCGGCGGATCCTTGTCGATCACGCTCGAACGCACGGCCGGACCAAGCGTGGCGGCGGCGCGAAGAGAGAAGGCGGCGATGCGCTACAAGGGTTGGCAGGTGCATACCCGTCGAGCCCTCTTAGCTCGAACGTGAATGCCGCGCTTGACCCGATTGACCTTGACGCGGCCCTGACGAAGCTGTCAATCGAGCACGAGCAGGCCGCGCTGTGTGACCGAGGAACAGTTGTGGAGGGCAGTGGGCTCGTAGATAGCTGCTTGTCCAGTAAGGCCATCACTGAGGAGAGCCGCGCCGGGTGTTCACGGTGGACCACCTGCGCAGATTGCCAGCTATGTGCGGGCGGCCGCACGAAGGCCGAGCCAAGAGGTTTCGACGAATGATCGCAACTATGGACGAGTGAAGAATGATCAGCAGGGCAGAATGGCGGCGGTATAGGTACGGCTCGCACATCGCTGTAATAGGTTTTCCGTGCATAATAGTACCTGCGATTCTAGTCCGACAGGTGCGGTATGTGGCACCGCGTGGTTCTTCAGATGAGGCGTCAGCACACGATCGCGCGACAGGGGTGTGGCGGATCTCGTGGGTGCGGGTGAGCCCGCCGCAGCAGCCGGGAAACCGCACCAACTGCCACCGCAGGAGTCCGGGGCTACTCATGGCATCATCTGCTTGAAGCGACTTGCGCCGGCGCGCCGAGTCCATTGGGCCGCTCTCGATGGGGCCCCTCCTGAGTACAAAAAGCGCTTCAATCACGGCTCATATCTATGACCTAACCTCCATCGGTGATCGCGAACCACCTCCCATTCAGCGAAGAACATAGCGCGTATTTCTCCCTGTTGTGCCCGACATGGTCGTAACCACGACCACCCCGGTGTTTGCGTGGGTGTAGGCTCTTTCCTCATCCGGTCTCCCTCGCGGGTAGCTCAGAAGTATTTCGACGCGACCCTGAATCTCTCTAGAAGTCGGATCCGTCTCATGAGGGAAGAAACGCCAATCAAACAGGCTGGTCGCCTCGGCTTCGCTCGTCGTTTGCGACGCCGCTCGGCTCGCTCCCTAGCGGTTTGCTGGTGCCTAGGTGGTCTTGCGATCAGCAAAGGAGCGGAGGTGGGGCCTAGGCGCATTGTGAGGGTTCGAGCGGTCCGCGCCTCCGCCGCGGTTCGGACGGCTGAAGCTGCGGGAGCTTGGAGGGCGGCCGATGGCCACTGACAGTTCAAAGGCTTCTGATGGTGCCAGCGGACCGCGAGCAGACGTCCGTCAGGTACCCGCGCCCACCCGCCGAGCGTCGGACGGCCTGTCGCGTGCGTTCACCGTGATGAGCGTGGTTGCGATTGTCGCGGTGCTGTACTTTGCACAGGCGGTGCTGATCCCGATTACGTTGGCCGCTCTGTTGAGTTTCGTACTCGCTCCGCTGGTGCTGCGGTTGGTCAGACTCGGTCTTGGGCGGACGCTTTCGGTGCTGTCTGTGTCGACATTTGCGCTTCTGTTCGTGGCCGCGCTGGGCTGGATGATGGCCAGTCAGACTCTGGAACTGGCGGAGAAGCTTCCGCAGTACCGCGACAATATCCGCCAAAAGCTCAATTCCGCCAAGTCACAGATGAACAGCACGCTTGGACGAGCAAGCGATTCGATTGAGCAGATTGGTGCAGAGATGGCCAAGCCGGACAGCCGACCGGCGCCTGCGCCCGATGAGATGGGACCACCGCTCAGTCAAAGCGCGACGACGGCGGCTTTGATCGAGCAAGCAGCCAAGCCGGTGCCCGTGGAGGTCGTCGAGAAGCCGGGCAAGGTCGTCGAGACGCTTCTCGGTTCGTTCACCCCGCTGCTGGGCCCGCTGGCCACGGCAGGTATCGTGATCGTGTTTGTGTTTCTAATTCTCCTGAACCGCGAGGACCTGCGGGATCGCGTGATCTTTCTGATCGGTACAGGTCAGCTGACCACGACCACGCAGGCGATGGACGAAGGCGCCTCGCGCGTGAGCCGCTACCTGGCCATGCTCTTGATTGTCAACAGCAGCTACGGCCTGAGTGTGGGGATCGGCCTGTGGATCATCGGGGTGCCCAACGCCGTTCTCTTCGGTGTGCTGGCGGGGTTAGTGCGATTTGTGCCCTACGTTGGGCCCTTATTCGGCGCGGCCCTGCCGATTGCGATGTCGCTTGCGGTATTTGACTCTTGGGACAGGACGCTGATCACCATCGGACTCTTCGTGATTCTGGAAGTGGTGAGCAATAATATTATCGAGCCCTGCCTCTACGGCTCGCGCACGGGCATCTCGGCAGTGGCGGTGCTGGTGGCGGCGGTGTTCTGGGGGTGGCTGTGGGGGCCGGTCGGCCTTATCATGGCGACACCGCTGACTGTGTGCCTCGTGGTCATGGGCCGTTACGTACCACGATTGGAGTTTCTAAACGTGCTGCTGGGCGACGGTCCGGGCTTGCCGCCGGAGGCCAAGGTCTATCAGCGCCTCTTGGCGGCGGAGTACGACGATGTGTTCCATTGCACGCAAGAGTATCTCAAAGATAAGGCGTTGATTGATCTGTACCAAGATGTCCTCATACCCGCTCTGGCGATGGCGGAGCACGACCGTCAAGCCGGGCGCCTGGAGGACGGGCAGGACCGGTTCATTTATCGAAGCCTGCGTGATTTGATCGAGGAATTGGGCGATCTGCAACGGTCGGCAGCGAAAGCCCACGCCGCCGAACCGCTGGGCGGCGATGTAAGTTCTGCGGGGGAGGAGTCATTCAATACTCCGGTTGATGATCTGGGCAGTTGTGGTGCGCCGGGCCGAGGCCTTGATGGCGGCCGAGGCAACGCGGCAAAGGTAGTAACTGCGCCGGCGCTGACAGCTGCGGCTGGGCTGATCGCTGTAGGTCAGCCCGCCGCGGCAGAGAAGCCGATCCTGTGCATCGCGGCGCGCGATGAGGCGGACGAGATCAGCGCGCTGATGCTTGCGCAGCTTCTAATGTTCGAAGGCCTGCCGGCCCGTGTCGCCGCGGCGACTACTCTGATGGGGGACGTGCTGGAGGAAATCGACACCATCACGCCCGGCTCTGTGTGCGTATGTGCCATGCCACCCGCGGCGACAAGTCACGCGCGGTACGCGTCCAAGAAGGTGACTGCCCGCTTCGCCGACATGAAGGTGGTCGTGGGCATCTGGAACTCGCCCGATCTCGACCGCGCTCGGGAGCGGATCCGCACCTCCGGCACCGAACAGGTCGTCTCCACCTTCGGCCAAGCGATCAAGCTGCTCCGTGGCTGAAGGTCTGTCTCCAAGTGCTCCATGCGGCCAGCTCCGACCCTATCTACAAGCGGACGTTCCGCAGCAACTGGATATTTGCCGGGGGCGTGGGTGCCGCGTGAGATGTAGCCGGACGGCGACGGCCGCGCGGGCGCGAACTCGGATGCAGCGATGAGCATTCGGCGGCCCGTCGTCACCCTCGAATCCCGCTTAGCACCCGGCCGTAAACCGGCTGATGAAGAGGATGATGTCGTCGGCGGTCAACTCGCCGTCGGCACCCACACTCGGGCCCGGGCCGGCGATGTCTGAGAGCACGTTCCCCGCAATAAATCGGCTGATGAACAAGATGATGTCGTCGGCCGTCAGCTCGCCGTCATGGCCTGGTGACAGGCCCGGACCCGCCAGATCACTAGAGCTGCAGGGCGGGATGAGGGTGACAGTGGCCGGGACGCTCGTCACGCTGCCGCAGAAGTTGGTAAACATTGCTGTGAAGGCGCCAATATCGCTCGCCTGCGTGCTCGTGATGGTGAGCGTGGTGGGCGTGCCATTGGTCGGTGAGGGCAGCGGGCCGCTCGCGCCAGAGACGGCACCGCCTCCGGGTGATGCGCCGCCGGGACCGTTGACGATGGACACGCCGTTGCGCCGCCACTGAACGGACACGCCATCCACGCCCGCCCGCACGTTCGCCGACAGCACGAGTGTTTGCCCGCTCAAGATCGACTGCGGCAGAGGCTGGCCAGTCGGCGCGATTGTCGGCGCGGTCGGTGTTGTGTTCAGAACCATCGAGACGTTGTTGCTGCCGGAGTTCGCCACGGCCAGATCGGGCCGGCCGTCGGCGTTGAAGTCGCCCACCGCGACGGAGTGCGGGTTGCTGCCCACGACGTAGTTGACCGCAACCGCCTGGAACGCGCCGAACAAGGTGCCCAGCAGGATGGAGACGTTGTTGCTGGTATGGTTCGCCACGGCCAGGTCAGGCCTGCCGTCGGCGTTGAAGTCGCCCACCGCGACAGAGCGCGGGCCGCTGCCCACGGCGTAGTTGACCGCCGCCTGGAACGTGCCGCTCAAGTTGCCCAGCAGGATGGAGACCGTGCCTGCACCTTGGAGGTTGTTGTTCACCACCGCCAGATCGGGCCGGCCGTCGGCGTTGAAGTCACCCACCGCGACAAACTGCTGACTGGGGCCCACGGCGTAGTTGACCGCTGGCAGAAACGTGCCGCCCGCCCCGCCACTGCGCAGCAGGATCGATACGTTGTCGCTGAAGCCGTTCGCCACGGCCAAGTCGGGCCTGCCGTCGGCGTTGAAGTCGCCTACCGCGACGGAGATCGGTCGGCTGCCCGCTACGAAATTGACCGGTGGCAGGAACGTGCCGCCCCCGGCGCTGCTGGCCAGCAGGATCGAGACGTTGTCGCTGAAGAGGTTCGCCACGGCCAGGTCGGGCCGGCCGTCGGCGTTGAAGTCGCCTACTGCGACGGAGCGTGGGCTCGCGCCCGCAGCGTAGTTGACCGCCGCCTGGAACGTGCCCGCGTTGGGGGGCGCGTTGCCCAGCAGGATGGAGACGTTGCTGCCGTTCATGTTCGTCACGGCCAAGTCGGGCCTGCCGTCGGCATTGAAATCGCCCACCGCGATGGAGTTCGGGCCGGTGCCCGCGGCGTAGTTGACCGCTGGCAGAAACGTGCCGCTTAAGTTGCCCAGCAGGATCGAGACGTTATTGCTGTTGAAGTTTGCCACGGCCACGTCGGGCCGACCGTCGGCGTTGAAGTCGCCCGTCGCGACAGATTGCGGCTGGGTGCCCGCGGCGTAGTTGACCGCCAGATCCCAGGCACCAAGAACCGTGAGCACGACCGCATTACTCGCGACGCTGCCGCAGGTGGTGGTGACCATGCAGCGGAGGTTGCCGCCCAGCCCCGAGATGGAGACGATGCTCATGGTGGGCGTGGTGGCCCCGGAGACATTGAACGTTGGTGTGGCTTGGCTGTTGTTGTTACTACCGTTGGCCAGCGCGGCCCAGGCGGTGTTGGGGCCTGCGGGTTGCCACTGCCACTGGTAAGCGGTCGCAGTGCCCGCGACAGTGACGGAGAAGGTGGCGACGCTGGCGGGACAGATAGAACGCGACACGGGCTGCTGGATGATCGGTCCGTTCAGCCGCACCGATACGTTGTCGCTGAAGCCGTTCGCCACGGCCAAGTCGGGCCTGCCGTCGGCGTTGAAGTCGCCCACCGCGACGGAGAGCGGGCTGGTGCCCACGGCGTAATTGACCGCGGGCTGGAACGTGCCGCTCACGTTGCCCAGCAGGATGGAGACGTTGCCACTGTCGAAGTTCGACACGGCCAGGTCGGGCCTGCCGTCGGCGTTGAAGTCGCCCACCGCGACGGAGAGCGGGCTGATGCCCACGGCGTAATTGACCGCGCGCTGGAACGTGCCGCTCACGTTGCCCAGCAGGATGGAGACGTTGTCACTGTCGAAGTTCGACACGGCCAGGTCGGGCCGGCCGTCGGCGTTGAAGTCGCCCACCGCCACGGAGAGCGGGCTGATGCCCACGGCGTAATTGACCGCGGGCTGGAACGTGCCGCTCACGTTGCCCAGCAGGATGGAGACGTTGTTGCCCCCAACGCCGTTAAAAGAGTTCACCACGGCCAGGTCGAGCCGGCCGTCGGCGTTGAAGTCGCCCACCGCGACGGAGCGCGGGCTGCTGCCCGCGGCGTAGTTGACCGCCGCCTGAAACGTGCCGCTGGCGTTGCCCCTCAGGATGGAGACGTTGTTGCTCAACGCGTTCGCCACGGCCAGGTCGGGCCTGCCGTCGGCGTTGAAGTCGCCCACCGCGACGGAGATCGGGAAGCTGCCCACGGCGTAGTTGACCGCCCCCTGGAACGTGCCGCTCACGTTGCCCAGCAGGATGGAGACGTTGCCACTGTCGAAGTTCGACACGGCCAGGTCGAGCCGGCCGTCGGCGTTGAAGTCGCCCACCGCGACGGAGTACGGCTGTGTGCCCGCGGCGTAGTTGGACGCGGCGGCGAAGGAGAGCGGGCACTGGGCACGCGCGCTCGGCACTGTGCCGCAGAGCAGCAGCAAGGGCGGGAGCAGCAGCAAGGCGCGCGACGACATGGAGCGGATCGACATTGAGAATCTCCCGGAGTTCCGAGACTCTACC
The DNA here is from genome assembly GCA_021173225.1 of Phycisphaerales bacterium PN19_bin_20. Classification (GTDB taxonomy): domain Bacteria; phylum Planctomycetota; class Phycisphaerae; order Phycisphaerales; family UBA1924; genus JAJTGZ01. The sequence continues at coordinate 67,453 of JAJOLK010000008.1, forward strand.
ACCCGTTATACAGACCCGCAAGCAGATTCTTTGACATTTGCGAAGATTCTGGCAGCCACTTTCCCCTTTGCTGACGAACTTCCAACGAACAAACCCCGCCGCAGGTGCGACGGGGCGTGCGTAAACGCATCGGTCTAGGTTCATCGCGTGCCACGCGCGCCACTCGCCCCACGCGCGTTTGCCAATTGCCCATTCCCGATAGCCGCCCGCTCAACACCCCGCCGTCAATCGCTGAACGAACAAGATAACATCGTCGGCGGTGAACTCGCCGTCGGGCGTTGGCAGCTGGCCTGAGCGTGCGATATCGGCCCGCAGATCGCCGATCACGAACCAGCCGATGAACACAATAATGTCATCGGCCGTCAGCTCGCCGTCAGCTCGCCGTCAGCTCGCCGTCAGCTCGCCGTCAGCTCGCCGTCAGGGCGGACTGTCGGGCCCGGGCCAGCGATGTCGCTTAAGCCGCAGGCAGAGACTAGCGGCCGCGTCCACAGCAGGGCCTCGTCTCGCCCGGCGGCGTTATTCCTGCCGTAGCCCGCCACGTAGAGCGTGGTCGCGTCGTTCCAGATGCTCCGCGCAAAGGAGCTTCTCCACGACCCAGTCAGCGTGATCGAGAGATCGTCCGATGAACCCGCCGTGCCGCTCCAAAGGCTGGCGCGAGGTACGCCATTGCCGATCGCGGCAAACCCGACTTGCTGCGTGCCCGATGTGCCATTCGCAATAGAGTCGTTAGAGCCTGTTGGGTTTAGATCAACCCAAGAACCCGCCGTCCCGCTCCACAAGCCGGCGCGCGTGATATTGTCGATACGGGCAAACCCCACCTGCTGTGTGCCCGATGCACCGATCGCCAGAGAGAACGCTGCTCCGGCCGGGTTGAGATCGACAAGCAGGCCGCCGTGCCGGTCCACAGGCTTGCACGCGCAACACCGCTGATCGTGGCGGCACCCACTTGCCGCGTGCCCGACGCGCCGAGGCACTGAGAGGCCGATGCTCCGGCCGGATGAAGAGTGACGCGCGAAACCGCTGTGCCGCTCCACAAGCTGGCGCGGGGTATACCGCTAATGGTGGCGTTTCCCACTTGGCCCGCGTCGGAAACGCCAAAGGCCTGAGACTGCGTCGCCCCCGACGGATGCAGGTTCGTCACCGTCCACTGCGCGCGGGCGACAGCGGTCAGTGACATCGCCGCGCCCACCACGACGAGGATTGCCGGTCGGAAGCACGAGGTTAGCGTGGCAAGCGGTAAGCGGAACAAACGAGCGGGTGTTAGGGGCGTACGAATCAGCACGTGAGAGCTCCTAGCGGGACGTCGTGTCTTGCGGGGGCAGTGGGCCGCGCTCGGTGCGGGATGTGCCATCTGCTCCGGCCTCCGGTCAGGTCGGGACTACGCCGCGCCCCTTCCGGGCAGCACGCGACGAAATCCAGCGCGACCGGGCATGGTCAGACCTGAAATTCCGTAAAGAGTGCGCGAAGGTCGGCGGCCAGCGACTGTCACGTCAAGGAGCAGCGTTTCCACGCCGTTGTGGCCAGTGCTCGTTCGGTGTCTCGCCTCCAATCTGGGCAATCCACCAACACCCGTGCCCGGCCCGGGGACGAAAGTTCGCTTCTCTACAATGGAGGGCGAGCAACATGCAGCGTCCCCCGCCCCCTATGGACCCTCACAAGGCCGACCAACTCCGGGCCATCTTTGACGAAGCCGCCGAGCGGCCCGAGGCGGAGCGTGCGGGCTTCGTTCACTCAGCCTGCGGAAGCGACGCGGGACTTGAGCTCGAAATGCTCTCGCTGCTCAGCGCTCTGGGCACGGGCAAACGCCTCCCCGACGCCGACGCCGGGACATGGCTAATTGATGGCATCGCCGAGAGCGAAGGCTCCTCGCGGCCTCTGGGCCTTGGCGAACCCCTGGCAGACCTGCACGGCGAGATTGTTGGCGACTTCCGCCTGCTTCGCGCCATCGGCAAAGGCGCGACGGGCTAGGTGTTCGAAGCCGAGCAGATCACCGGGAAGCGACGTGTGGCAGTCAGGCTCTTGCAATCGTGGACGGCCCCACGCGACTCGCGTCGGCGGTTCGTCGAAGAGTCAGCGACGCTCGCCAAGCTGCAGCACCCAGGCATCGCCCATGTCATCGCCGCCGGCACGCGCACGCTCGACTTGACGGGCCCTGACCAAGCCCTCGCGGCCGGGATCTTCAGCGATCTGCGCTCGGTGCCGTGGATCGCGATGGAATTGGTCGAGGGCGCGCGGACGATCCTCGATTGGTCGCGCGGCCGTGAGGCACTCGCGGTGGTGCGGATCTTCGCTAGTGTGCGCGACGCGCTGCACAACGGGCACCAGCGAGGTACCATCCACCGCAACCTCAAGCCCGCGAACATACTGGTGAACGATCGTGGTGAGCCGAAGATCATCGACTTCGGCATCGCCTGCGCCATCGGTGCCGGCGCTGCCGACGTCCCTGAGAACACCATGACGGGCATGCTGCTCGGCTCGCCACGATACATGAGCCCCGAACAGTGCGAGGGGGCCGCGGCGGCGATCGATACGCGATCAGACGTTTACGCGCTGGGTGTGGTGCTGTACGAGGCGTTGACCGGGACGATGCCGTACGACGTTGACGACACCTCGCTCGCGGTGTGCGCTCGCACGATCTGCCAGACTCCCGCAGGCGACCCTCGCAGCGTTGCAACACATCGAAGTACAGACCTTGCCGCCGTGCTGCTCATGGCGCCGCGCAAGCCCCCGGCAGAGCGGTACCAGTCCGCTTCTGACTACAACGCGGACCTTCGGCGCGTGCTGAATCAAAAGCCGGTGCTCGCTCGCGAGACGCCATGGCTGCACCGCGCGGCGTTGCTTTCGCGCCGGCGGCCGGTCATGACGATGCTTGTAATCGTCGCGCTGCTGGGCGTGCTTGCGGGCGCTGCCGGGATCGGCCTGGGCTTGGCCAACGAGCGCACAGCGCGCCACGCCGCGGATCGCGAGGCTTGGCTCGCCAACCTCACCGCGGCGGACTCTTACTTGCGTGACGGCAACGGTGGCATGGCCAAGCGTTGGCTCGACGCTATCCCAGAAGCACGCCGCGAATGGGAGTGGCACCTGCTCTACGCCAAGGCCAACACCAGCGCGGATGTGTGACGCATCTCCGACGCTCAAGGGCGAATCTTCGTCTCGCCGAGCGGGCGCACCGCGATCTTCCGCGACCAAGCCAGTCTTCGAGCCGAGCTCTACGACATGGCGACCCGCTCTCGCATATCAGCTTCGATGAGATGGACCGCGATGGAAGACCTGCGTGGAGCCCCAACGAGCGTCGGATCGCGTTTGCGAAAGGCACCGAGCTTATCATTGCGGCAACGCAGAGAGGTAAATTCTCCCGATGCATTGCAATGCCCCTTGGACCTCTAGGCATCAGAGGTACTGCCCTCGGTCCCGGCTGGAGCCCTGATGACACGCTGATCGCAACAGGAGTGACTTGGTCAGTGGGGCTCATGGTCTTTAAGGTGCAGACAGGCGATTGTGTCTTTGCGCGTCCGGCTGGCTCATGGCTCTTTAGCGCCGTGTTCAGCCCGAACGGTCGCACTCTCGCTTGGTGCGGAGAGCACGGCGTCGAGCTCGTGGACACCGCGACATGGACCAATATCCACACTATCCCCGTACATCGACCGGCCCAGCAGATCGACCAAGGCTGGCTTTCTTTCAGCCCAGATGGCGCAACGCTTGCGTTAGGCTACGGTCGCGACTCATACCAAATAGACCCCGTCACTGGAGTCGTCGCACCGTGCTGCGTGGGCACGCGCAGCGCAATCACTCGGTCGCCTTCGATGATGCCGGTGCCCGACTGCTCACAACATCAATCGATCACACTGTGCGACTGTGGAACGTTGCCGACGGTTCGCCCCGCCCGATCCTGCTCGGGCACGAGTCGCCGTCATGGGCCGCGAGCTTTATCAAAGGTGCTGCCACGCAAGAGCAATCCGTACTCTCTGTGGGCATGGATGACCGCGTCCGATGGTGGGGTTTGGATTCAGGCACGCCGATGTTCTCAACAACGATCAACGAGTGTAACGGGCGCATCGCGCACCTGGAGTTCACCCCCGATCAGTCCAAGCTCACCGCTCTAGGCGAGAACGCATACGCGGAAATCACGCTGGACCCGACCCCCAGGCTATCGCGCGAACGACGCGTTGCGGGTGCAACTCAAAAAGCCGTGCCAGCTTTGCAATTGGTCATTGGGACAGCTAAGCCGAGCGGCATCTTCGCCCAGCGTGTTGACTCGGGCGAACGCATCTGGTCGGCGTCCTGCGAGCCGTTTCGCGACGGGTTCTTCGTGAGCTCCAGCGGCGAGCAGATCGCGGTGAGCCAGAAGACGAACATCCTGTTGTTGAACGCTCGAGATGGGGTCGATCTCGGTTCGATCAACACTGTTTACACGGCCCAAAGCGTCGTGTTCTCAAGGGATGAATCGCTCCTGGCAAGCCAGAGCTTTAAGGGCGAAGTAAGTATCGGGGAGACCAAGACCGGCAAGCTGGTCGAGCAACTCACACCCATCGCCGATCGCTGCTTCGGCCTTGCATGGAACACCGACGCATCGAGGATCATTTACTGCCACGCCATGAACGGCGTCACCATCTGGGACCGCAACGCTCGACGCATCATCACCCGCATTGACAGCGTGGGTGGTTACGTCTGGTCGCTCGCGCTAAGCCCCGACGGTAAGCGTCTCGCCGCCGGCGCTCAGGACCGAGTCTGCCACATCTACGACATCCCCAGTGGCGACGAGGTTCTCCAACTCCGCGAGCATGTCGGCAGCGTCATGAGTGTCGCGTCGAGCCCCGACGGCCGAACGCTGGCCACCGGCGGGTATGACCGAAAGGTCATTGTTCATAGAGCGTTCGTGGCGAAGTAGCCACAAACTACGATGCCGGACGAAAGGGTATATTTATTTGCGCTATTGCTGTGCATGCAAACAAAGGTAATACTACGACCTTAATCTTCCTCCAGGCTCATCAAATTCTCCGCGGCTCGTTGAGCGAGAGCGTTACTCAAACGCGCCAGTTCAATCTAGAGCCCCTGCTGTCGGGCGATTCAGCCTGTCCATGATTGATTCGGGTCGTGGGCCGGTGGCTGGTCGGTCCGCGCGCCTGCGCGTCGCACAAGACGGGCCGTTCACATCGGTTAGCGTACCATGTTCTCAAGTGAGAGCGCCGTCGCCTCCGCAGCCTCCCATAATCAATCCCTCGTCCGCAACTCTATCTCTGCTCGCCGTTGCTGGAACCCAGAACCAAATCATGCACACCCGCACCTAACAATCCGTCGCTCTTCTTGCGATTGGCCTGAACGCCGCGGCCTTGGTCGGGTGCGACAGCAAGGCCCTCGAACATCCGGTGAATAAGCCTTTCCCCAGCACTTGGTCCACCCCCGCCCCAGCCCCGGATGTTGCTCCGTCCACGCCCGCGAAGCCCGTGGCCGCCAAACAAGACGCTCCGCCCGCCCACGCCCGCTCCGCAGTCCTCAATGTTGGCGACAAACTTCCCAACCTCACGTTCAAGAACTCCCAGAACCAAGACGTCAACCTCACCGCCCTCTACGCCGAGCAGCCCATCGTTCTCACCGTCTACCGCGGCGGCTGGTGCCCCTATTGCGTTACGAACCTCGAGCAGTGGCAAGAAAAGCTCGAGCAGGTCACGGCCCTGGGCGCGGCGATCATCTCCATCTCGCCCGAGTCTCCACAGCAGGTCGCCACAACCGTGGGCAAGGATGCACTTGCCTATACCGTTCTTAGTGACTCAACCGGTAGCGCTATTAAGGCCCTCGGGCTGGCCTTCATTCTCGACGACACCACTCAGGCCGAGTACAAAGGCTTCGGCGTCGATCTTTCGAAGCTCAATGCCGACGGCACCTGGGAACTCCCTCACCCCGCCAATTACGTCGTGGACACCACCGGCGTGATCCGCTACGTCTACGTCAACGAGGATTACAAGACGCGTGCAAACGTCGACGAGGTTATCGCCGCTATCAGCAAGATGGGCTTTGTTCCTGCAAAGTCATCAGCTATCACGCCAACTTATCGAACGACCATTATCTCATCAATTCTTTTGCGATGAATGTCCGGAACTACGCACGCTTCAGCCGGGTACCCAACCGGGATCAGCACGAACGCACGCTCAGACTCCGGACGCCCGAGTACCTTGCTCAAGAACCCCATGGGGCTCGGCGTGTGCGTCAGCGCAGCCAAGCCGGCGTGGTGAACCGCCGCCAAGAACAGCCCCACCGCGATGCCGACCGACTCGTTCGCGTAATACACCTGCTCTGACCCGTAGCCAGCGTCCGCCTTCATACACTTGAACACGATCACCAGCCACGGCGCATCGTCAAGAAACGCTTTGTCTGACGTCGTATCGAGCGGCGCAAGATCGGCGAGCCACTCCGGGTTCGCCTTCCGCATATAAAACTCGCGTTCCTCCGCCTCCGCCGCGACCCTGATCTCGTGCTTGAGCCCCGCGTCACGCACGCACACAAACCGCCACGGCTGCTTGTTCGCCCCACTCGGCGCCGTTCCCGCCGCAGCAACGCACCAGCGAATGGCTTCCTCGCTCACCGCCCGATCCGAGAAGAATCGCACGCTCCGACGCGTCCGCACCCGCTCATAGAAAGCCCGGGCGGCAGACTCCGCGGTTTGTGCAGTGGGCAGTGGGGGGACGCTGTGCGCAATGAACGGATAGGGCATGGCCACGCTCGCTGTGAATTCCGTAACGCGGGCCGCGATCGCGGCCGCCCGAACGCTATCCCCGTTTCGCTCCCTCAATGACCTTCCGCCGAGCCCCCTTCGGCAGACTGTCATCTACACGCTACCGGCCCCCCCGCCTGAGCCGCAACCAACTCGACGCAAGAACGACATCCCCCTCTCTCCATCTCCCACAAGTTGTCACTCTCAAGATCCCCCGAACACCATACGCATTAAGCATCGACAAAAGCCCCGGTGAGGCCCGGGGCTCTCGGCAAACAATCAAACAGCTGTGGGCTCAGCGCCGACGGCGACGGGCCCCAAGCAGGCCGCCCATGCCCAGTGCGGCGGCCGCACCGGGCGAGGGGATGACCTCGAAGGAGATGCGGTAGATCTCGTCGTTTGCGCCGAACTGACGTTGGAACACGTACCCCGCCGTGGTGGTCAGGCCGTTGAACGCATCGAGCCGGTCAAAGTTGAAGCTGACCACGCCGTTCTCAGGCGTGCGGTTGGCGTTGACGCTCCCGACCAGGAACGCGGCGTTGGCCGGGTCCGTGGTCTCGGACCCGTTGTCCCAGATCTGGCGGCCGAACTGTGAGATCGCGGAGATGTTGAGCTGACCCATCGCGTTGAACAGCATGTACTGCATCGGGTTGTCGTTGCCGATCCAGTGATCGTTGCTGGGCACGACCATCGAACCGAAGGTGAAGAAGCGGTTGATTGAAGGGTCCACCGAAAAGTCCGAGAATGCCGACTCGCCAGGCCGCAAAGAGCCCCCGGCGGGGCGAACCACCGAGCCCAGCGTCGCGTTAGGCTCGGCCGCGGCGAACGCCGGGAACCAAAGGTTGCCCGTGCCCCCCTCCGCGATCGAAATGGCCGGCAAGCCCGAAGCCTGACCGTTGTTGAAAGAGTCAAAGGTGCCGTTGTGGAAGCCAAGTCGCAGCGCAGCGAACGAAATACTGTTGGCTGGCGCGAGGTTCTGCACGGTGACGCGCAACTCCACGGGTTGAGCTTGGGCAGCGGTGGCCAGCCCGGCGATGCTCAGAACAACCAAGACGTTGGAACGATTCAAAATAGACATAGCGATCCTCCGGAGAGAGACAATGACACAGCGAAATGAGAGAACTGCCGTCCGCGCCGACGCAACGCAGAAGCGGCCCGCGCCGTCGTCAAAGACGACGCGGCTCCGAAGGCTCATTCGCGTTCAAAGCCAGCGCCTTGCAGCGGGCGCTAATTTTTCTTTGTCGCCGTCGCGACTCGGGCGTAAATCCGATTGGGGACTTGTCCGTGAGGCGGTGAACGATCTCCGATCAAGAGCTACCCCAGAGGATCTACGACCCGCTGCTGCAGCCGCCGTGCAAGTGATCGGCAGCGTGTACTCAAATGCTCTTCACTCGGAGTGTTTCGCCTGAGTGTGAGGGTCTTCGTGCCGATCCGTTTTGATCAAGCAAAAAACTATTGACCATCATGAGTATCTAACTGATGTTGCCTGTTAAACTTCCGTAGTACTCGGTCAACCCATCGGCGGAGACTGCCGAGATAGGATCAACCGCTCATTCGAGTACTTCACCGACGTTCAAGTGGCTAGGACGATGCCTTTGGTTGGGGCCTATGCAAAGGCTTGCCTTTAGACTACGGCGTGCCCCCGGAGGCTGGGCCTACGACAGTTAGGGAGACGCAGCAGAAAGTTTCTACAGCCGGTCGCCGCTGTCTGTGCAGACGTGAGTCAGGAACAGCAACAACGGACACCGGCCCGCGACTAACGCGGGTTGTCACGGAGCAACCAGATGTTTCGGCTTTGACTTTGCGTCAGCGACGGCGGCGTTGGAGCGCCAGCGCGCCCAGAACGATTACCGCAGCGGAGCCCGGGGCGGGAATGGCGACGATGTTCAGGCCGTATTCGGTGGTGCCGGCGGTTTCCTGCAGCCAGAGCGTGAAGCTTCCGGCGTTGAGCGGGGGCGTGAACCCGAGGGCTCCGGAGCCCGTCGCGATTGCGGGAAGTATGTTGGTGTTGAGGTCGGCGCCGCCGAAGAGGGCGTAGCCGAGCAAAGCTCCGGGCGAGGCGATATTCGGAGCGATCGAGAAGGTGGTACCCGCTTGGATGCCAATAAACGAAACGCTGCCCCCGGAGTACGACGTGACCGTAATCGCGGAAATTTGAAGCCCTGCGGGAACGTCAATACGTAAGTAGTCCAGGTCGCCGGAGCCGAACGTGCCGGTGATCTGATTGCCGCCCAGCGCGATGTTCAGTAGCGACGGAGCGAGGCGGTTGCCAGAAATGTCGCCGTTGGAAGACTCTATCCACGAGCCGGCCAGCGCGGGTGTGGCGGTGAGACCGAGCAAAGCGGTCATGGTGGCGGTGTGATAACGCATTGAACTAATCCTCTGGAGATTGACAATGACACAGCGAATTCAGAGAACTGCCGTCCGCGCCGACGCAACGCAGAAGCGGCCCGCGCCGTCGTCAAAGACGACGCGGCTCCGAAGATTGATTCGCGCTCACAGCCCGCGCCTTGCAGCCCGCGCTAGTTTTTCTTTGTCGCCGTCGCGACTCGGGCGTAAATCCGCGTACGGACGTCCGCCGGAAGCCCAGGCTCTCGCCCGGACTGTGCGGCTAACTCCCGCCCGAGCGATGCGAGATGTACAAGGTGTTCGCGAAACCGCCGGCAACCGCCGCAGTACAGCACATGGACGCGCAGACCAAACGCCTCACCGCGCGACAGCGGCGTGTCGAGCTGGCGGCTGAAGAGCACCACATGCTCGCGGCACCGCATCGTCAACACCCGCGCCATGTCCCGCACGAACCCGGTCATTGACCCTTCCCCTTCCGAACCCCGAACTTGGTCTCCAGGCATGATCGCAGCGCCACACGCGCCCGATGCATCCTTGTCCACAGATTCGTATCGGTCAGGCCCATCGCCTTGCACACCTCAGCCGCCGGAATGCCCAGAATGTCACGCATCCACACCGCCTCGCTCTGGCCCGGGGGCAGTGCATCGATGCACGCACGCAGCATGTCGGCCTGTTCCTTCTTCTCCGCTTCGCTTAGCTTCAAATCGGGCCACTTGCCCGCGGTGCAGGCCCACATCCCGTCCTCCGTGAACATGCCCCGGCACGTGGAGCACACGCACGTTGCGTCAGGTGAAATACCCGCCATCCCGGGCGATTTCGCCCGTCGTACACGCCGAAAGTGGTCCGCAATCTTGTGTGCCGCGATCCCCATCAGCCACGTCCGCTCGGAAGACCCACCCGTAAACCTGCCGTAACTCTGCATCGCCGCCAGCACCGTCTCCTGCACAATCTCCTCCGCGGCCTCGCTCGACCTGGTCCGAGCCATCGCAAACCGCCACAGCATGTCGCCGTGCTCCGTCACCCACCGCCGTGCGGCTACCTCGGGCGTGTCGGTACTCCCCTCAGACAGCACCGCCGCCTCAGCGTCCAACGTCGTTCGAGATGGAAAGTCCGATTCCGTCATCACGTCCGCCACGCCGACCGGCGCCCCGCTTGATCGCGTGTGATCCATACGCACGGCGCGGCACGGCGGTTCTCCCCCCGCCGCCCAGTCTGACCCACCTGATGACCCACCTCCCTCTGAGCTGAAGCACACTGCTCACGCCGAGCCCGTCACCGCCAGCAGCCAGTGTGAAGGAACCATCGGTCCCATCGCGGGCAAGTAGCGACCCAGACGGCACCGGGGGGATGACCATCGGGCGCAAGATCCGATGCGGTTTTAGATCAGTGCCACGCTCCCTCGCGAGCAAGCAAATCAGTGGCACGCTTACAGGGTTGACCCAGCCTCGGGGTTTCGGCTTCTTCCGACCACGAGGCGTCGCGGCCGCTTGATCCTTCAATATGCAGGTCAGCGCGAAGGTGAACGACCCACTCTAATTCCTTCGAGTGTTTATATTCACCTGGCCCCTGATCTGAAGCACACGGTCCTCCGCGAGCGTGACGCTAATTCCGGGGCTGACATCGATTCCTGTCTGATTCTGCTGCATGTTTCGCTCGACCCGCGTGACCCGCATCACCGAACCGGACACGTCAACGATGGCCTTGAACCATTCGACCCCATCCGGATCGATCCGGAGCGTGATCTGACCAGCCGCCGCGGACACCTCAGTAACCTTGACGGCGTACTGACTCTTGTCCTGAACACCTTCCCACGCCATGCCGACGCTGAATCGATCAATATTCTTGGGCCTGCCGACCGTGGGCCTTACTTCCTGATTTCCCACCTTGCCTCGCTTGCCTTCCGCTTGACGCTTCGCGTCCTTCGCTTCGCGCTGAGCTCGCGCATTGATATCAAGCGCCTTGGTATCAGGCGCCTGGGTATCGGGAGCCTAGGTGTCAGGCGTTTTGGTGTCAGCGGCTTTGTGATCTGGCGTTTTTACAGCCGGCTCGCCTTTCGACGCCTCTTGCGACGCGAGCCTCTCGGTATCGGCCGAGGCGTCAGGCCCTCGCGACAGACTCGGAGCGCCGCTCACAAACGATGTCAGCAAAAGTACCAATACCCCGCAGACCGCGAATAGACGGCGTTGCAGCGACCCAAGCATGTGAAACTCCTAATAAAAGTCACTTGCATCTGCACTCGTTACCGCGGTAGACTGCTTTGTACCAGACTGTGTGCCAAACGAGCCGACGCTCCACCACAGGCTCGCCAGAAGACCTGAACCTTGTGGCAAGCCTCCGCTATATCACTCGTCTCAACAATATTTATACATGAGAACATTCTCGGAACGCCCGTGCGTATCTTAATGTCGAAGCCCAAACAAACTCGGCCCGAGCAGGTGCCTGGGCCGTGTGGGAGATCTGGTAGATGTTGGACGTGGATCAGGCGGGCGATCAGCGGCGACGGCGGGCGGCCATCAAGCTGCCGAGACCGAGGAGGGCGGCGGCGGAGGGGGGGGGATGTGCTCTCTACCTCCTGCAGCCCTGTAATTTACCCCACCCCTCCCGATCGTTCACGGAAATATCAGGTCTAACGCAATAAGATTGCGCCGCGTGAACCCGGGCGATCTATGACTTCTTCGGCCTGTGCCTGGGATGAGCAGGTAGCGCGAAGCACGCGCATCACCCGCTCCATCACATCTGCCTCAGGCGCGATCACATCATGACCGCCACGCAGAGACGACGTCCTCAAGCTCAAGATCAACAGGAACATCGGCGCACGCCCATCGCCGCGCCGTGCTCGACTGAATGGGCAGAGCCGGACTTGAACCGGCGACACCCGCATTTTCAATGCGGTGCTCTACCAACTGAGCTATCTGCCCGACAGCCACGAGTGTAGCCGGTGGCACGCCCGGGTCAATCCGTTCCAGGCCCTTGCCTGCGGACCACCGTTCGCGTTCGCGCACCCCCCCACACCCACACCCCATCGGCCCTTTGCCTGCGCGCCATCCCCACACCCACACCCCATCGGCCCTTTGCCTGCGCGCCATCCCCACACCCACACCCATCGCCCCTTTGGTTGCGCGCCCCCGCCCCGCGCCCCGTAACCTCCACACGTGCCACGAATGGTTCTGCTCCAGCACGATCTCCCCGACGGCTCAAGCCATTTCGACTGGCTCATCGAGCCCACCGCCGGCCTGCCGCCCGCCCCCGCCGGCCAAGCTCGCGACCCCAACGAACGCTGCCTGCTCAGCTTCCGCGTGCTTGACCGAATCGACCGCCCAAATGTCGAGCTCTTCCCCGCTGACCGCCTGCACGACCACCGCCGCCACTACCTGACCTTCGAGGGCGTGCTGCCGCCCAAGGCCGGCCAGCCTCGCGGCAGCGTCCGCCGCGTCGCCCGCGGCTACGTCCATGACCTCGCCATCACCACCGACCGCATCGTCGTCATTGCCCAGTTCATGGCCCGCGAACGCTTCACTTGGACCGGCACACTCGCCGCCGACCTCTGGACGTTCACCCGCAGCGAACGCTAAGTCGAGCTCTGCCGAAACCTGGCCGAAGAGGCCCTACTTGCGCGAAGACCTTGACCGCCAAACCGCGATCGTGCAGACTGATCGCCGCGACGTCGTGCCCGCCCGCTCAGCACCCGGCCGTAAACCGAGTGACGAACAAGATGATGTCGTCGGCGGTGAACTCGCCGTCGGCACCCACACTCGGGCCTGGGCCGGCGATGTCTGAGAGCACGTTTCCCGCAATAAACCGGCTGATAAACAAGATGATGTCGTCGGCCGTCAGCTCGCCGTCAGGGCCTGGTGACAGCCCCGGACCCGCCAGATCGCTAGAGCCACAGGGCGTGATGAGGGTGACAGTGGCCGGGACGCTCGTCACGCTGCCGCATGTGTTGGTAAAGATTGCTGTATAGGCACCAGTATCGCTCGCCTGCGTGCTCGTGATGGTGAGCGTGGTGGGCGTGCCATTGGTCGGTGAGGGCAGAGGGCCGCTCGCGCCAGAGACGGCACCGCCGCCGGGTGATGCGCCGCCGGGGCCGTTGACGATGGACACGCCGTTGCGCCTCCACTGAACGGTCACGCCATCCACGCCCGCCCGCACGTTCGCCGACAGCACGAGTGTTTGCCCACTCAAGATCGACTGCGGCAGAGGCTGGCCAGTCGGCGCGATTGTCGGCAAGGTCGGTGTTGTGTTCAGAACCATCGAGACGTTGTTGCTGCCGGAGTTCGCTACGGCCAGGTCGGGCCGGCCGTCGGCGTTGAAGTCGCCCACCGCTACGCCCTGCGGGCTGGTCCCCGCTGAGGAGTTGACCGCTGCCTGGAACGTGCCGTTTGCGTTGCCTAGCAGGATGGAGAAGTTGTTGCTGGTCTGGTTCGCCACGGCCAGGTCGGGCCGACCGTCGGAGTTAAAGTCGCCTATTGCGATGGAGAACGGTCCGGTGCCCGCGGCGTAGTTGACCCGCGCCTGAAACGTGCCGTTGGCGTTACCGAGCCGGATCGAGACGTTGTTGCTGGTCTGGTTCGCCACGGCCAGGTCGGGCCTGCCGTCGGCGTTGAAGTCGCCCACCACGACGGAGATCGGGCCGCTGCCCGCGAGGTAGTTGACCGCGGGCTGGAACGTGCCGTTGGCGTTGCTCAGCAGGATCGAAACGTTGTTACCTCCAACACCGTTAAAAAAGTTCGTCACGGCCAAGTCGGGCCTGCCGTCGGCGTTGAAGTCGCCCACCGCCACGGAGACCGGGCCGTTGCCCACGCCGTGGTTGATCGCGGGCTGGAACGTGCCGCCCAAGTTGCCCAGCAGAATGGAGACACTGTTTATGAACTGGTTCGCTACGACCAGGTCGGGCCGACCGTCGGCGTTGAAGTCGCCCACCGCGACGGAGGTCGCGCTGCTTAAAAAGCCGCTGCCCGCGGAGAAGTTGACCGCCGCCTGGAACGTGCCCGCGTTGGGGGGTGCGTTGCCCAACAGGATGGAAACGTTGTTGCTGTTGAGGTTCGCCACGGCCAAGTCGGGCCTGCCGTCGGCATTGAAATCGCCCACCGCGACGGAGAGCGGGTTGGTGCCCACTGGGTAGTTGACTCGCGCCTGGAACGTGCCGCTCAAGTTGCCCAGAAGGATCGAGACGTTGTCGCTGTTGAAGTTTGCTACCGCCACGTCGGGCCAACCGTCGGCGTTGAAGTCGCCCACCGCGACGGAGGTCGGGCCCGTGCCCACGGCGGTGTTGACCGCCAGATCCCAGGCACCAAGAACCGTGAGCACGACCGCATTACTCGCGACGCTGCCGCAGGTGGTGGTGACCATGCAGCGGAGGTTGCCGCCCAGCCCCGAGATGGAGCTGATGTTCATCGTCGGCGTGGTGGCCCCGGAGACATTGAACGTTGGCGTGGCTTGGCTGTTGTTATTACTACCGTTGGCCAGCGCAACCCAGGCGGTGTTGGGGCCTGCGGGTTGCCACTGCCACTGGTAAGCGATCGCAGTACCCGAAACAATGACGGAGAAGGTGGCGGCGGTGGCGGGGCAGATAGAACGCGACACGGGCTGCTGGATGATCGGTCTGTTCAGCAGCACCGCGACGTTGTTGCTGTCGAAGTTCGCTACGGCCAGGTCGGGCCGGCCGTCGGCGTTGAAGTCGCCCACCGCGACGGAGATCGGGCCGGTGTCCACGTCAAAATTGACCGGTGTCTGGAACGTGCCGCCCAAGTTGCCCAGCAGGATGGAGACGTTGTTGCTGATATGGTTCACCACGACCAGGTCGGGCCGGCCGTCGGCGTTGAAGTCGCCCACGGCTACGGAGCCCGGGCCGCTGCCCGCGGCGTAGTTGACCCGCGCCTGGAACGTGCCGCCCAAGTTGCCCAGCAGGATGGAGACGTTGTTGCTGTCGAAGTTCGCCACGGCCAGGTCGGGCCGGCCGTCGGCGTTGAAGTCGCCCACCGCGACGGACACCGGGCGGCTGCCCACGGCGTAGTTGACCGCCGCCTGGAACGTGCCGCTCACGTTGCCCAGCAGGATGGAGACGTTGTTGCTGGTCTGGTTCGCCACGGCCAGGTCGGGCCGTCCGTCGGCGTTGAAGTCGCCCACCGCGACGGAGTACGGGTTGGCGCCCGCGACGTAGTTGACCGCCCCCTGGAACGTGCCGCTCAAGTTGCCCAGTAGGATGGAGACGTTAGCGCTGCCGCTATTCGCCACGGCCAGGTCGGGCCTGCCGTCGGCGTTGAAGTCGCCCACCGCGACGGAGTTCGGACTATTGCCCACGGCATAGTTGACCCGCGGCTGGAACGTGCCGTTGGCGTTGCCCAGCAGGATGGAGATGTTGTCGATGTTGGCGTTCGCCACGGCCAGGTCGGGCCGGCCGTCGGCGTTGAAGTCGCCCACCGCGGCCCAGAGCGGGTCGCTGCCCGCGGCATAGTTGACCGCCGCCTGGAACGTTCCGTTGGCGTTGCCCAGCAGGATCGAGACGTTGTTGGTGCCGAAGTTCGCCATGGCGAGGTCGGGCCGGCCGTCGCCGTTGAAGTCGCCCACCGCGACGGAGTTCGGGGCGTCGCCCACGGCGTAGTTGGACGCGGCGGCAATGGAGAGCGGGCACTGGGCACGCGCGCTCGGCACTGTGCCGCAGAGCAGCAGCAAGGGCGGGAGCAGCAGCAAGGCGCGCGACGACATGGAGCGGATCGACATTGAGAATCTCCCGGAGTTCCGAGACTCTACCACCCGTTATACAGACCCGCAAGCAGATTCTTTGACATTTGCGAAGACTCTGGTAGCCACTTTCACCTTTGCTGACGAACTTCCAACGAACAAACCCCGCCGCTATCGCGACGGGGCGTGCGTAAACGCATCGGTCTAGGTTCATCGCGTGCCACGCGTCCCACGCGCCCGTCGCCCATTCCCTATTGCCTGCTTGCTCAACACCCCGCCGTCAATCGCTGAACGAACAAGATAACATCGTCGGCGGTCAGCTCGCCGTCTGCACCCACACTCGGGCCCGGGCCAGCGATGTCGGCTACACCCAAGTTGCCCGCAGTAAACGAGCTGATGAAGAAGATGATGTCGTCGGCCGTCAGCTCGCCATCGGGCCCGATCGTGGGCCCGGGGCCGGCGATGTCGGAAGGCCCGCCAGCTGAGACGGTGAGCGTGGCCTCATTACTGGTGACGCTGCCGCACGTGTTGGAGACGATGCAACGGAAGTTGCCGCCTTGGCCCGAGATGGAACTAATGTTCATAGTCGGCGTGGTGGCCCCGGCGACATTGAAGGTTGGTGTGCCTTGGCCGCTCAAGTTGATGCCGTTGCTCAGCGCAGCCCATGCGGTGCCCGGGCCTGCGGATTGCCACTGCCACTGGTACGCGGGCGTAGTGCCCGAGGCAGTGATGGAAAAGGTGGCGGTTCCACCCGGGCAAACCGTCGCCGTCGCCGGGTGCGTGATGATGTTGACGGCTACAAAGGATGGGGGCTGCGATGTGCAAAGGATCTGCCCAAGGCGCGTGAGCGCCGCCGACGCGTTGACGAGCCCGAACCCGAACTGGTCATCGCGACCCAACGCGCCCAGGTCGGTGGCCGACTCTTGCAGCGCCTGACGCACTTGCGCGGGTGTCGGGGGCGGGTTGCGGTCGGCATAGGCCGAGAAGAGCAGCGTGGCGACGCCCGAGACGTGCGGGGCCGACATCGACGTGCCTGACAGC
Organism: Phycisphaerales bacterium PN19_bin_20; assembly: GCA_021173225.1. Classification (GTDB taxonomy): domain Bacteria; phylum Planctomycetota; class Phycisphaerae; order Phycisphaerales; family UBA1924; genus JAJTGZ01. The sequence goes on from JAJOLK010000008.1 coordinate 84,233, forward strand.
GAGCCATAAGGGTTGGGATTGACCGCCGTGCCGACGCCCACCGACGCTTGCACCGGCCCGGCCTCAAGCGTGTCGCCATCGGCCAGCGAGACCGAGGCGACCGGGAGCGCGACGCTCCCTTGCAGCGTTGCATTGCTCACGGGTCCACCGCCGACATTGTTGGCGATGATGACCGCCACGGCTCCCGCCGCCTGCGCGTTGAGCGCCTTGGTGCGGAAGCTCAGGGTCGCGCCGCTTTCGTCGGTGCCCCCGCGCCGGATTGCGGCGATGTTGCCGCTGACGGAGGCGGGGAAGTCGGATGGCAGGCCGCCCGTGCCGCACCACACGGTCTGCGCGCTCAGCGAGCCGCTGCCCGAGCCGGTGAGCACGCTGGAGCTGCGAGTGACCGACGCCCACTCGACGGTGGAGACCAGAGCAAGAGAGCTGGGGACAGTCGAGAGGATGCCGACACCGGGCGCGGTGATGGCCACGGTCGTGCCAAAGCTGGAGAACGAAGCGAGGCTGGAGTTGAAGCCCACGGCACTCACGCTCATCGCGCCCGTATAGCTGGCGGGAAAGTTGGGCGTAGACGTGCCGCTGTTGCCAGCCGAGGCGACGACCAGGCATCCGCCGGTCAGCGCCGCGTCGCACGCGTCGGAGAAGGCCTGGCTGAAGCCGCCTCCACCGAGAGACATGTTGATGACACGGGCTTGGTTGCTGACGGCCCACCCCATGCCCTGGATGATGCCGTCGGTAGAGCCGCCGCCGGAGTTGGCCAGCACCTTGGCGATGAGCAACTGGGCGCTGGGCGCAACGCCGACAACGCCAATGGTGTTGTCCAGCCCAAGGATCGTGCCCGAAACGTGTGTGCCGTGGCGGTTACCATCCTGCGCCGTCTCGCCGGCGATGAACGATGCCGAGGCCACCGGAAGCGGTAGATCCGGATGCCCAAAGTCCACGCCCGTGTCAAGCACGGCGACACGAACACCGGCGCCGAGCGTCTGACCCCATGCCATCGGCGCGTTGACCATCGTCACGCCAGGCGGGGTCGGCTGTGTGCCCTCGGCAAAGTAGATGAAGTTTGGCTCTGCGTACATCACGCCGGGGTCTGCCAGCAGCGCGCCGATCGCCGCCTGAGTTGTGCCCGCGGGCACGTCCACGCGGTAGAGCCCCGGCACCAGCGACAGCGCCGTGCGCGCGACGCCGCCAAGCTGGGCCTTGGTCATCGCCAACACCGGGTCGGCATCTGCGCGGAATCGCACGAGGATCGACCCTGCGTCGGCCGGGGCCAGCGGCACTTGGGCCGATGCGCTAGACACGCTAACGGCAACAGCCAAGCCGCACAAAATGGAAAAGATGCGGTTGGACATGTTCTTTCCCTCGCGAAGTTGTCGGGCCAGGCCAGCACGCCCGTTTCCTGTTCAAGCCTCGATTCGAGGCCGCACCGACTCGGACGCGGCCTGAGGAAGGCCTTGAATCTTACCAATCTTACCGCCGTCGCGGGCCAAACCCCCACGCCCCTCTTGCCCAATCCCCATTCCCGATGGTCCGTCCCGATGCCCCATTACCCGGGGGCCTCAGCACCCCGCCGTAAACCTGTTAATGAACAAGATAATATCGTCGGCGGTCAGCTCGCCGTCGGCACCCACGCTCGGGCCCGGACCGGCGATGTCGGCTACGCCCAAGTTGCCCGCGGTAAACGAGCTGATGAAGAAGATGATGTCGTCGGCCGTCAGCTCGCCGTCGGCACCGGCAACCGGGCCGGGGCTGGCAATGTCACTCGCGCCGCACGCAAGCTTCACGCGAAAGAAGCCCTGACCTTGAATGATCGGCCCATCGCCAGCCTGGCTCGCAATCGTCGCCAGCGGGCGGATGACGTCAGCAACAAAGTAGACCCAGCGGTCGTTTGTGACGGTCATCGTGTCCTGCCCAAAGCCCAGGATGTTCGCGTCGTCGCCCGCGGCCACCCCATCGCCTGTGATGTCGATCGCGTCGCCCTCGCGCAGCAGGATCGTCGTCCCGTTCTGAACCATCACAACGTTGCGGCCAAGGTCGGCGTTGTCAGTAAACCCGGTCGTGACGAAGTCGCCGGCGTTGTTGATACCGACGTTAGTAAAGGCCGCGGGCATGACGTTGCTGGGCGGCAGGAGGAAGCGGAGCCACTTCTCGGTGCTGCCGGGCGTGACCGAAGCGCCGGTCTTGAGCTTAAGCTGCGCGTCGTTGCGCTTGCCAAAGACCCAGCCCTCGCCCAAGGTGAAGCCGCGGATGATGTATTTAAGCCCATTGCTCGACACGCGGCCATTGTTAATCTGCGAGATAGGAAAGTCAAAGAAGCCGTCGTCGGGCAGCTGCTGTGCTTCGCGGAGCACAAGTGTGCCGTTGTACACGGCGACGTCGGTGCCGGTCTGGATCTGGGCGAAAATCAGGTTGTTGTTGCCGTCATCTGACCCCTGGGCGACAGGGTCGCCATTGAAGACGGTCATGACCTGGTACGGCGCATCAAAACCGCCCTGCGGGAGTGCCGGTGCGCTGAGGGCGCCGCTGACGGTCTCGGCAAGGGTGGTGCCGCCCAGGAAGGTGGCTTGCTTTTGGCCGCCGGGTGGCTCGGGGGTCATGACGAGTGTGTTGTACAGCGCGCGGCCGTCGGCGGTCAGACCACCGAGCTGGAAGCTGTTGCCCTGATTGAACCCGGTGAGCGGGCTGGCAAAGCCCTCGCGCGCGATGATCGACATGCTGGTCAAGGTCAGGCTCGGGCCGGTCAGCTCGGCGCGTGCCATGACGCGATTGACGGTCGTGGCGGCGTCGGTCAGTGTGACAAAGCCGACCTGCCCGGCGTTGTTGATCGCGGCGTCGATGTCGAAGATGCCGGTGCGGGTCTCAAGGTTGACCAGCCCGGTCGTGAAGGCGGGCCAAGGGTCACGCTCAACACTGACCACGGTCAGGGGGGTGGTGCCCTTGCCGGCGATGACAAGCCCGTCGCGCGCGGTGTCTTGGACCCCGGCGCCGGTGAGGATCGTGCGCCGGGTGACAAGGACCCAGTTTGAGCCGTCGGCGCTGATGCGGGGGCGCTGGAAGATGTTACCGACGAGGAGACCGGTAGAGAGGAAGAAGCGAACGCCTGGCTGCCCGGGGACCAGCGAGTTGGCCTCGGTGGTGAAGTTGGTCACGATTGCTTGCGGACCGGCAAGGCCAGCGGCGGCGCACAGCGCTACGCACGAAAGGCCGGCACCGACGGGGGAGAAAAGGCGGGAGGAAGGGCGGCCGAGCATGAAGCGCTCCAATACAGACAGTGGACCGGGAGGGAGAAACCGCAGGGAGTATGCCACAGGACTGATCGATTGACCATCGGCAGTGACCCCCAAAGATGACCTTACGAGGCTGGGGTCCGTCTTTGTTCGCAGTTGGTTTGGTATCTCGGTGAGAGTGCGCACAAGCGCGGCGTTTGAGGGTGTGCCGCGTATCAAAGACCAAGGCCGCGGGGACCCTTGGGGGGTGACTCGCGGCTGGTCGGGCTCTCTCGGTCACCCGCGTTTTGCGGGTGTGGCACCGCCCTCCCCGAGGCCTCAGGGGCTGGGCCCGGGGCGGGTGCCGATCTCCAGCAGGGCAATCGGATAAACCGCGTTGAGGTGCGCGATTGAGTGCGGGGGCAGGTGGAGTTAGTTGCAGCCAGCGATGTAGCGATTGACAAAGACGATGATGTCGTCAGCGGTGAACTCGCCGTCAGCGCCGAGCTGCTGGCCCGCGCCGGCGATGTCAGCGCGAAGGTCGCGGGAGGTGAAGCGAGCGATGTAGACGATGATGTCGTCGGCGGTCAGCTCGCCGTCGGGGTTGGGGGTCAGGCCTGAGCCGGCGACGTCAGCGAGGCAGGGCGTGCCCTCGACAATTGCGCGGATGAAGAAGTTGCCGGAGACGCCGTTGATGACGGTGCTGCCGATGACAATGCGGGGCTCAAACCACTGGGTGGTGTTGATGCCGGCGAGGGGCCAGGTGCCGAAAATCGCGTTGCGGCCGGGTGTTTGGAACTGGGACTGCCCGGGCGGTCGGTCGCTGACGATGCTGGGCCCGGTGGACTGGTTGGTGTTGCTTCGGAACTCGAGCCCGACGGTGATGAAGGCGGGACGGGTGGTCATGACGATGTTTTCGGCGTTGAGGTCGAAGTTGTTGAGGAACCCGTCGGTCATCTGGGGGTTGAGCCCGTCGCCGGCGGCGCCGTCGGTGGAAGAGTCAAAGAGCAGGAAGCTTCCGGGCTGCAGGACGCTGCCGGTGAAGACGTGGATGCTCTCGGCAACAACGGGCGCGGCGTTGCCGTTAAGGGTGCTGTACCAGCCGATTTGGACGTTCTTGACGCGGATTGGTGGTCGCAACGAGGCGGGGACTTCGAGGATGGCGGCGGCGATCTCGCCTGCGTCGAAGCCGGCTTGGACGGAGACCTGAACGTTGGCGACGGTGGTGACGTCGTCGGCGAAGCGATCGTTTTTGAGGATGGCCTGCTGGGCGAGAGCCGCGGGCGCCGCGGCCAAGAGTGCGAGAGCGGCGAGGTGGGTCGGACGGAGGCGGTTGTTGAGCATGTTGAACCTCGCGAGGGGATCGGGCGTGTGCGGAGTGACCGGGGGATTGTTGGACCGGGACCTTGAGCCGAGTGACGACCTTGAACGAGGGTTGCGTCTGGGCGGATACGGCGGAGGCGTTTGGTTGTCAGGGGCCTGAACGACCCCCGGGGTGGCGACGCAGAACGCACCGCTGCCCATCTATACGAATACCACAGGAAGTGGATTCCTGCAAGTGCAGATTGTGTAGGAGGGCGTAGTTAAGGTGGTGGCTGGGTCTATTACGCAAGGCGGGTTGGAAAACTCGCCTGCCAAAGAGGAATTTTAGGCGGGGCGAGCCTGCAGGCTACCGGACGTCTTCGCTGGTGGGGTTGTGCCAGCCTGAGGCGCTGTCGCCGGGGTGAGCGCTCGGGTTGGCGTGGAAGAGCCGGTCGGCGTCTGCGGGGCCCCATGAGCCCGGTGTGTAGAGGGCGATGGACTCTCTGAGCTGTGGCGACTGGATAAATGGGTCGCAGATTCGCCAGCCGATCTCGACCTCATCGCGGTTCTTGTAGAGGGTGCGGTCGCCGCGAATGGCGTCGAGGATGAGCGGCCCGTAGGCCTCGATGGATTCGCCGCCGAAGCGTTCGAGGTAGTCAAGTTCGAGCAGTGCGGAATCGAGCTTGAGGCCTGCGCCTGGCACCTTGCCCTCTATGCGGAGGCTGATGCCCTCGCGCGGTGCGATGTTGATGACCAGGCGATTGGCGGGGCGGTTGGCGAGGGAGGGGTCGAGCTTGCCGAAGAGCTGGACGGGCGGGCGGCGGAACTGGACGACGATCTCGGTGAGCTTGGTGGCGAGGCGTTTGCCGCTGCGGACGTAGAAGGGGACGCCGGCCCAGCGCCAGTTGTCAAAGTTCAGGCGCATGGCGGCGTAGGTCTCGGTGCGGCGCGCGGGGTCAACGCCGGTTTCTTCGGTGTAGGCGCGGTCCTCGGGCTTGGGCCCGCGGTCGTAGCGGCCCAGGACGCCGAACTTGGCGGCGTGCTCTGGCCTGACGGGGACGCAGCTGTTGAGCAGCTTGATCTTTTCGCGCATGATGGCGGGGGCGTCGAAGACGCTGGGTGGCTCCATGGCGACCATGCACAGGACCTGGAGCAGGTGGCTCTGGACCATGTCGCGCAGGGCGCCGGCGGAGTCGTAAAAGTTGGCGGCGCGTGAGCCGACGCCGACGGTTTCGGCGGCGGTGATCTGGACATGGTCTACGTAGTTGCGGTTCCAGAGCGGCTCAAAGATGGTGTTGGCGAAGCGCATGACGGCGATGTTCTGGACGAGTTCCTTGCCCAGGTAGTGGTCGATACGGAAGATGGCGTCTTCCTCGAAGACGCGTCCGAGGGCTTGGTTGAGCGAGACGGTGGTAGGAAGGTCGGTGCCAAAGGGTTTTTCGATGATGATGCGTTGCCAGGCCGTGGCGTCAGCATTGATGGAGCACCAGCGGTGGCCCTCGGCAACGAGGCCCGAGACGCCGAGGTTGTTGATGATGCCCTCGTAGAGGTTGGGCGAGACTGAGAGGTAAAAGAGCAGGTTGGGCATGCCGCCCTGGCGGAGGGTGCCGGTCTCTGAGGCGAGCTGGACGGCGCGTTTGGCGAGCCCGGGCATGGAGTCGGGCGATGCGCCGTCGCCGGCGTGGTAGAAGAGGCGTGCGGCGAAGGCGGGCCAGCGTGCGGGGTCAAAGTTGACAGAGAACTGGCGCGAGCTTTCGAGCATTTTTTCGCGGAAGGCGTCGTCGGTCAGCGGCGTACGGCTGACGCCCAGGACGGTGAACCCGCGCGGGAGGCGTCCTTGGCGGTCCAGGTCGTAAAGTGCGGGGATGAGCTTTCGTGCGGTCAGGTCGCCGGAGGCGCCAAAGATGACGAGCACGCAAGGGTCGGCCATGATCGAGGCGGATGTCATGAGCAAGCGTATCGGCAGCATTGGGGTCCGGCGATGAGCGCCGGGCAGATCAGTGACGGTGAAGACGCGCAGGGCGGCAGGCCTCTAGCGCTCGGGGCTGGAGTGCGGACGCTGGACGCGAGCTTGAACAGGGCCCGCGAGGCGCTGCGCGTACTGGAAGATGTGGCGCGGTTTGAGCTGGATCACGCGGGGCTGAGCGCTGAGCTGAAGGTGATTCGGCACGGGCTGGCGGAGGTTGCTGGCGCGGTACCTGGGGGTGTGATGGCGCTCATGGCGGCGCGGGACACACCCGGTGATGTGGGGACCGAGCACAAGACGCCGGCGGAGCTGATGCGGGCGGATGTGCGTGCGGTAGCGGTCGCGGCGGGCAAGCGGCTGGGCGAGGCGCTGCGGACCATCGAGGAGTGCCTCAAGGTGCTGGCACCCGCGGCGGCGGTGCGGCAGGTCGAGGCGCTGCGGTACCGGGGTTATGAAGTGGAGAAGCGGCTGGTGCTGGCGCTGGGGACTGGTCGGGGGGTGCAGTGGCAACTGTGCGTGCTGATCAGTGAGGCGCTGTGCGTGAGGCCGTGGGAGCGGGTGGCGGCTGAGGCGATTGCCGGCGGCGCTGACTGCGTGCAACTGCGTGAGAAGGGGCTGGGGGGCGCGGAGCTTTTGGCGCGGGCGCGAGCGCTGGTGGCGATCGCGCGGGCGACCCCGGTGGGGAGCGGGAGCTTGGGGGGCGGGAGCTTGGTGGGCGGACCGGGCGTTGCGGCACGAGCCAGCGTGATTATCAACGATCGACCTGATATCGCGCTGCTGGCAGGGGCCGACGGCGTGCACTTGGGCCAAGAGGACCTGAGCGTTGAAAGCGTTCGGCGGCTGGCGGGCGATGGGCTTGTGGTGGGCGTGAGCACGCACGACTTGGCCGAGGCCCGGCGCGCGGTGGATCAGGGCGCGGACTACTGCGGGGTCGGTGCGATGTTCACCACGGCGACCAAGGCGCGGGCGGTGAGCGGCGTGGGATACCTACGCGCGTATGTGGGCGAGGCGGGGCTGAGCAGGGTGCCGCATCTGGCTATTGGGGGGATCACGCCTGAGAATGTGGGGGAGCTGGCGGCGGCAAGGTGCCGGGGCGTGGCGGTCAGCGCGGTGGTGTGCGGCGCGGCAGACCCCGGCGTTGTGTGCGGCGCGATCGTGCGGGGGCTGCGTGGCGGGGGAGGTGGGGGTTGAGGCGGGGGTTGAGGTGGCGCCCGATCTACCATCGGCCATGGGCGTGACCTTCAAGCGTGCGACGTTGAACAACGGGCTGACGGTGGTGGGGGAGGTTGATCCCTCGGCGCACACCTCGGCGGTGGGTTTCTTTGTCAAGACCGGCGCGCGCGACGAGGCCTCTGGGGTCATGGGCGTCTCGCACTTTCTTGAGCACATGATGTTCAAGGGCACGCCTACGCGCAGCAGCGACGACGTGAACCGCGCGTTCGACGCGATGGGCGCGCGGGCCAACGCGTATACCAGCACAGAGATGACGGCGTTTTACGCGTCGGTACTGCCAGAGTTTCTGCCCGCGGCAACTGAGCTGCTGGCCGACATGATGCGGCCCGCGCTGCGCGAGGAGGACTTTACGACCGAGAAGGGCGTGATCCTGGAAGAGATCGCGATGTACAAGGACGAGCCGGTGTGGGTGCTGTACGACGCGCTGATGGAGGCGTACTTTGCGGGTTCGCCGCTGGGGCACCGCGTGCTGGGGACGTCCGAGACCGTCGCCGGCCTGCGCGTTGAGCAGATGCGGGCGTACTTTGGCTCGCGGTATTCATCAGACAACACGACCGTTGCGCTGGCGGGCAAGGTGGACTTTGACGCGACGGTTACGCAGATCGACAAGCTCTGCGGCGGCTGGCAGCGGACGGGTGTGGGCGGCGCGGGGCGGTCAGCGGGCACGACGGCGGGGCCTGAGCTACGCCTGACGGACGCGAAGCTCAGCCGGGGATATCGGATGATGGTGTGCCCGGGGCCCTCGAGCACGGACGAGCGCCGTTACGCGGCGTTTGTGGCGGCGCAGGTGCTGGGCGGCGCGGACAACAGCCGCTTTCACTGGAGCTTGGTCGAGACCGGGCTGGTTGAGGAAGCGGAGTGCAGCTACGAGCCGATGGACGGGCTGGGGGCGTTCCGCGTGATGCTGGTGGGCGAGCCCGAGGCGCTTGAGGGCGCGTGGGAGACGGCGATGCGGGCGTGCCGCGAGCTGGCGGGGAGCTTGACCGAGCACGACGTTGAGGTGGTCCGCAGCAAGGTGGCAACGGGCGTGGTGGTGGCGGGCGAGCGGCCTGAGGGGCGGATGCACCGGCTTGGGCGGCAGTGGCTGTATCACGGGGCGTACACGCCAATGGAAGATGAGCTTGCGCGCGTGAATGCCGTGACGGTGGCGGGCGTGCGTGAGCTGCTGGCGGCGATGCCGATTGCGCCCGGTGCGGTTGGGACGCTGCTGCCTGGCTGAGCGTCGCGCGGGAAGTGCGTGCCTGGTCAGGGTGCTCAGGAGGTTTGTGAGGGCGGGAAGTACCGAAACGGTACCGATAACGCGAACGATCCACCGTCTGTACACCGCAAAGCCGTACATACGCCGAGCGGGGCGGGTGGATTTGGTGATCCTGACGCTTGGTGGGGTGTGCGCGGGGCGAAGGCGCGGGTATATTCGAGGTGCTGGTCGCCGCACGCGCGGGGGCCGAGCGGCCCGGCTTATGACGGCTCGGCGGTGTGTGACAGGAGGTCTAGACCATGCTGGTGATTACCAGGCGCGAGGGTGAGGAGGTGGTCATCGGCGACCCGCGCAACCCAATCGGGGTCGTGCGCATCGCCAGCATCCGCGGCGACCGCGTTCGCATCGCCTTTGACTTTCCGCGGCATGTGCAGGTGCATCGCAAGGAGATCGCCGAGCAGATCATCGAGGAGCCCGGGCCCGAGGTGCTGGCGAAGCTGCGGCCTGGTCAAGGCGGCGAGGGTGCCACCGCGCAGGCGACGGGCACGGATGCGGCACCGGTGGACCAAGCTGGTGGTGGCGGTGGCAGTGGTGCGACGCCAGCCGTGTGAGAATGGTCGCGGCGATCAGACTGCCGAGAGCTCGCGGGCGCGTTGTGTGCCGGCGGCGACGGCGCGGTCTACGGCATCCATGACTTCGAGGCGGTCGAGAGTTTCGCAGGCACTGGCGGTGGTGCCGCCTCTGCTGGTGACGGCGGCGCGGAGCGCCTCGGGCGTGGCCTGGTCTGCTTCGAGCAGGCGGGCGGCCCCGATGATGGTCTGGCGGACGATTGCGCGGGCGGCCTCTGGCTCAAAGCCTTGCTGGCGTGCGGCGCGGGTCAGCGCTTCGGCCAGGTAAAAGACATAGGCGGGCCCGCTGCCAGCGAGCGCGGTGAACGCGTCCATCATCGGTTCAGGTGCTTCCACCACCACCGGCCCGGTGCTGAGGAAGAGTTGTTCCGCGTACAGGGCGTCGTTGGGCGAGAGGCCCTGGTCATGGCAGATGGCGGTGCAGCCTTGGCCGACGCTGGCGGGGAGGTTGGGCATCGCGCGCGTGACGCAGGGGGCGGCAAGCCCAGCCCGCAAACGGTCGAGCCTTACGCCCGCGAGGATGGAGATCAACAGGTGCTCTGGGCCCAGCGTAAGAGGGGCGGCGGTCAGGCGGGCGGCGGTAAGCTGCTCGCACAGCGCGGTGAAGCCCTGGGGCTTGATGGCCAGCAGGATCGCGGCCTTGGGCGGCAGAGCGAGCAGAGACGCGACCGACGGGAAGACGCGCGCACCTCGCGCGGCGAGGTCAGCGGCTTTGGCGGTAGTGGGCTCGATGATGGTCAGGTCGGCGGGGGTTAGCAACCCAGCACGCAGCGCGCCGGCGGTGATGGCCGAGCCCATGTTGCCGAAGCCGATGACCAGGAGTGGGCGTGGCATGGGCGGAGGGTATGGGGTAGGGCGTGCGGTTGGGGCGTGCGGTTGGGGGCGTGCTGCTGATGTTGTTGGCGGCTGTGGTGGTTGGCGGCTGTGGTGGTTGGCGGCTGGTAGAATGCTGATCTTTGGGCCGATGCGTGGCGACGCCGCCGCGTGCTGGGCCGGGTTTTTATGTGAGCAACGCGCATGTCGAGCTACTACGTGCTGGAGTTCGAGAAGCCGGTGGTGGAGCTGGACAAGCAGATCGAGCAGACGGAGCTTGAGCTTGCGGGTGCGGGCGAGGGCGAGGGCGAGCGTTCTGGTTTGAGCAAGCGCGTGAGCGAGCTGCGTGCGGCGCGTGATCAGACGCTGGCGGCGTTGTACAGCAATCTTTCGGCGTGGGAGGTGGTGCGTGTGGCGCGGCACCCCAAGCGGCCGCAGAGCCGAGATTACATCGAGACGATCTGCAAGGACTTTGTCGAGCTGCACGGGGACCGGCGGTTTGGCGACGACCCGGCGATGGTGACGGGCTTTGCGCGTCTGGGCCCGCACAAGGTGCTGGTGGTGGGGCATCAGAAGGGGCGTACGACGAGCGAAAAGATCGCCTGCCACTTTGGTTGCGCGCACCCTGAGGGGTACCGCAAGGCGCTGCTGAAGATGCAGCTTGCGGAGAAGCTGGGCGTGCCGATCGTGACGTTTGTTGACACCCCGGGCGCGTACCCGGGCCTAGGCGCGGAGCAGCGCGGGCAGGCGGAGGCGATCGCGGTGAACCTGCGTGAGATGTCGATGCTGCGAACGCCGATTGTCACGGTGGTGATTGGCGAGGGCGGTTCTGGGGGCGCGCTGGGGATCGCGGTCTCGGACCGGGTCTCGATGCTGAGCAACAGCTGGTACTCGGTGATCAGCCCTGAGGGTTGCGCGGCGATCTTGTGGAAGGCCGCGAACGAACAGACCAACCTGCTGGCGGCGACGGCGCTGAAGCTGACGGCGAGCGACAACCTGCGGCTGGGGATCGTTGACTCGGTGATCGCTGAGCCGCTGGGTGGCGCGCACCGCGACGGGCGCGCGACGGCGCGGTCGGTGGAGGCGTGGATCGTGGACCAGCTCTCGGTGCTCAAGCGATTGGACAAGCAATCGCTGGTGGATGCGCGGTACGCGAGGTTTCGCAAGCTGGGGTCGTTCCTTGAGGCGGATGCGCCGAGTGTGTGAGCGGGTGTGTGAGCGGGTGTGTGAGTGGGCGTGCGAGCGGGCGCGCATCGGGTTTGATTCCTGGGTGTGCGCGTGAACGCGTGCGATGAAGGGCACTGGGCGTGAGTGCTGGGCCTATGGTTGCCGCCGTTTGAGTCCACCCAACGACGGAGGAGGTGCGCCGTGGCCAAGTCCAAGCCGTCAAAGAAGTCCGTAAGCAAGTCCGCCACCAAGAAGGTCGGCAAGGTGTCGGCCAAACCTGCGGCCAAGCCGCCCGCCAAGGCTGCCAGCAGCAAGGCGTCAGCCAGTAAGCCGCCAGCGAGCAAGGCAGCAGCTAGCAAGGCAGCAGCGAGCAAGGCACCAGCGAGCAAGGCGTCGGTCAGCAAGGGCTCTGCGGCGAAGGCGGTGGCCGCCAAGCCCGCGCCCGCGAAGCCGGCGGCTGGCAAGCCCGTGACTGAGAAGGTTGTGGCCAAGCCCGCGGCGAAGGCGTCGGGCAAGGTGGCCATGAGCGCTTCCACGAGCGCGGGTGCGAGCGCGGCCACGAGCGCGGGTGCGAAGGCGGCGGCGCAGGTCGCGTCGAAGTCTGGCGTGAAGGCTGGGGCCAAGGCTGGGGCGACGGCCGTGGAGAATCCGGCGGAGAAGTTGGGTGAGGTGGTGAAGCCCGCGGCGTTGGCTGTGCCGGTGGTTGACGACAAGAACAAGCCCAAAGGCATCACGGTGATTGACAACAAGCCGGGCTCGGGTCGGAAGCCGCCCAAGCCCAAGAAGGTCGTAGAGATGCCGCAGCTGGGCCCGCCTTTGCTGAGCGCGGGGAAGAAGTGGAAGCCGCTGATTGTGTCGGGGCCCAACGCGCCGAAGGCGGCGGCGAAGGACGTGAACCCCGAGAGCCTCAAGGGTAAGAGCCCGCTGAGCAAGAAGGAGTTGGACCACTACCGCGGGCTGCTGCTGAAGAAGCGCGGCGAGCTGGTGGGCGATGTCTCGACGATGGAGTCAGCGGCGTTGCACGACGCCTCTGGCAATCTGAGCAACACGCCGCAGCACGTGGCGGAGCAGGGCAGCGAGGCGTACGAGCAGAGCCTGTCACTGGGGATCGCGGAGGTCGACCGCCAGTTGATCCGTGAGATCGACGAGGCGCTCAGGCGGATTGCGGACTCTTCGTACGGGCTGTGCCAGCGGACGGGCAAGCCGATCAGCAAGGAGCGGCTGGACGAGCTGCCCTGGACGCGGCTGTCGATCGAGGCGGCGCGCGAGTATGAGAAGCGGACGTTCTTCCCGCGCGGGAGCTCGTCTGAGTCATCACGCGTGGGCGGGTCTTCATCCTCGGGTGACTGACGCGGGCGGACCATGAGCAGCAGACCTGAGCAGCCCGGTGGTGACGAGTCGCGGGCGGCGGCAGTCGTTGATGGAGCGGGCGCGGTGCACGGATCGGGCAGGCGGTGGGCGTGGATCGTGCTACTGGGCGTCACGCTGCTTGGGCTTGGGCTGGACTTAGCGACCAAGTACTGGTCGTTTGAGACCATCGCGGACCGGCCCGTGATCGTTGATCGTCAAGAGGTGCTGCGGCTGGCGCGGGAGGTTTCGCCCGGCGCAATTGCGTTGCTGATCCCGAGCCACGAGCCGGTGACGGTGGTGCCGGGGCTACTGGACTTCACGCTGGTGCTAAACCCGGGTGCGGTGTTTGGGATTGGCCCGGGCAAGCGGTGGTTTTTCATGACCTTCACGGTGGTGGCCCTCGGCGGCGGCGTGCTGCTGTTCTTGCGGGCGACGGGCCCGCGTGACTTTGGCGCGCACGCTTCGGTCGGGCTGCTGCTGGCAGGTGGGCTTGGCAACCTGTACGACCGGTTGTTTTACGGGTGCGTGCGGGACTTTATTCATCCGCTTCCAGGAGTGAAGTTTCCGTTTGGCTGGCGGCCGTTTGGCGGGAGCGGCGAGGTCTGGCCGTACGTCTCGAACGTGGCGGACCTGCTGCTGATCATCGGGATTGTGTATCTGGTGGTGTATTTGTGGCGGAGCGACGCGGCGGCGGCGGCCGCGCGGGCTCAGGCTGTTCAGGCCAAAGCTGGCGAGGCCAAGGCTGGTGGGAATGGCGCCGATGGAGCCGGAGCTTGAACGATCAGGTCTCGATCAAGGGCTGGGCGCTGGGGCCTGTGGCGACGAACTGCTACCTGCTGTGGGCGGGCGAACCGAGCGGCGCTGGCGGCGGCGGGCGAACGCCAGCGTGGCTGATCGACCCGGGCTTTGGCCCCGGGCCGGCGCTGGCAGAGGTCAAGCGCGCCGGGCTGGACGTGCAGCGGATCATCCTGACGCACGCGCACGGCGACCACATCGCGGGTGTGCGTGACGCGCTGCGCGGGCTGGCGGAGATGGGCGGCTCGCGGCCAATCCTGATGCTGCACGCGTTGGAGGCAACGTGGCTGGGCGACCCGATGCTGAACCTGTCGGAGGCGATTGGGATGCCGGTGACGAGCCCGGACGCGGATGAGTTGCTTGAAGACGGCCAGAGGCTGGTGCTGCCGGGGCGATCAAGTAGCGGTGATGGGGGTGATGGGGGTGATGGGGGTGATGGGGGTGCGGAGTTTCGCGTGCTGCACACGCCGGGGCACTCACCGGGTAGCGTGAGCCTGTGGTGCGAGCGCGCGGGGGTGGTGATCTCGGGTGATGCGCTGTTCGCGGGGTCGGTCGGGCGGACGGACTTTCCGGGGGCGGATCACGCGACGTTGATGCGGTCGATCCGCGAAAAGCTGTACACGCTGCCGCAGAACACGCGTGTGCTGCCCGGGCACGGGCCTGAGACGACCGTCGGGCACGAGCGGCTGACGAACCCGTACGTGCGCGGCTGAGCCCTCACACAAAGTCTTGCTCAAGCTTGTGCGCGCGAAGCGAACCGAAGGTGCGAGAGCTAAGAGCCACGCGGAGCGCGAGGGTACCCAAACGCTCAAGCACGCCAGGCATCGATGGCGGCGAGCACGAGGTTCTCGGGGACATCTTCACGGACCACGGCGCGGCAGGCGCGGACGGGCAGGATCAGCCTGAGCTTGCCGGCGGCGGCCTTTTTGTCGTGACGCATGCGGTCGAGGATTTCGCTGGCGTCGGGCAGGCCATGCAGGGCGGTGGGCAGGCCGGCGCGGGTAAGTGCGTCGCGGACTTGGTCGGGCAGCGCTGGCTCACAGAGGCGCATGGCGCGGCTGAGGCGAGCGGCGGCGAGCAGGCCTAAGCCGACGGCCTCGCCGTGGGTGAGCGGGCCGCGGACGAGCTTGGGCGCGGGCGCCCGCACGGGCGAGGCGAGTCCCGGCGCTGGCGGTCCGGGCCATGAGAGGCCCGGCACGGTCTCGATGGCGTGGGCGAAGGTGTGCCCAAGGTTCAGCAACATTCGTCCGCCCTTGCGCGGCGGCGCGAGCTCGCGCTCATCACCGGCGACGACACGGGCCTTGACGCGGACATTGCGGGCGATCAGCGCCGCGAGCGCGCGGGGGTCATGGGCGAGCAGCGCGTGCAGGCTTGCCTGCGTCCAGGTCCAGAGCAACTTGTCGCCGAGGCCGCCGGAGATTAGGGCGTGCTTGAGGCACTCGGCGAGGCCTGAGCGGAGCTGGCGGTCGGACAGGCTTTCGAGCAGGGCGGTATCGATGACCACGCGTGCGGGCTGGTGGAAGGCGCCGGCCATGTTCTTCAGCAGCGCGCCACCGGAGGTCGTGAGGTTCACGCCGGTCTTACCGCCGACGGAGGCGTCGACCATCGCCAGCAGCGTGCTTGGGCACTGGACGACGCGGACGCCGCGGCGGTAGGTGGCGGCGGCGAAGCCCGCAACGTCGGTGATGATCCCGCCGCCGAGGGCGATGATCAGATCACCGCGCTCAAGGCGGTGCTCGCAGGCGGCATCGAGGATCAGCTCGAGCGTGCGCAGGCTCTTGGCGCGTTCTGTGGGCTTGATGGTGATGGAGGCGACGTGGGCGTCAAGGCGGAGAAGGCCATCAACCAGCAGCGCGTGCATGGAGGCGGGTACGCCGTGGTCGGTGACGACCAGGACGCGTTGACCGGGGCGGAGCAGTGCGTCGGCGGCGCGGTTGAGCAGGCCTTGGCCGATGAGAATGCGGCAGCGCTCGCCCTGTCGCGCGGCGGTCTTCAGCGCGATGGCGACAGGGGCGTTGACGGGGCGGGTACTGGGTGGCATCGGCGGGTATTAACCACGGGGCTTCCGCGGGCGCTGCACGCTACTTCGTTTTGGCGGCCTTCTTAATTGCGGGCTTCTGGGCCGTGGCCTTAGCTGTGGCGGTCTTGGCAAGGGCCTTCTTGGCAGCGGGGCTCGGCTTCATGGGCTTGGCCGGTTTGGCGAGGGCTTTGGGGAGAGGCCTTTGAGCAGGGGCCTTGGTGACGACCGCCCTCTTGCCAACGGCCTTCTTGACGACAGACTTCTTGACCATGGGCTTCTTGACCACGGGCTTCTTGACCATGGGCTTCTTGACGACCGCCGTTTTAACAACGGCCTTCGGGGCGATCGTCTTCTGTGCGCTGGCCTTCTTGGTCGGCACCGCCTTCTTCATCGGCTTCACGGCAGACTTTGCCGAGGGCTTCTTCGCGGCCAGCTTCTTCCCGGCTGGCTTCGGTGCCAGCTTGGCAATGGCGGGCTTGGCCGAGGTCTTTTTGCTGGCCGCCTCTTTGGCGGGCGCGGGCTTCTTGGTCGTGGGCTTCTTGGTCGCGGGCTTTTTGCGCGCGTTGGCGAAGTCTTCGTCAGACTGGTCGTCATCGGGCTGATTGCTTCGCCGAGCCGCTTGCTCATCGTCAAGCTGCGCGTCGCGTGCCGCGCGGTCGTCCGCCTCTTGCGCGTAACGGCGTGCGTCGCGGGCCTCGGCCGCAATGCGCTCGGCCTCACCCGGGCGGTACCAAGAGATGCGCGGCGCGTCGCCCCACATGCTCTCAAGGTCGTAGTACGAGCGGGCGTTGGGCTCAAACAGGTGAGCGACGACGTCCACGCAGTCAATCACGCACCAGGTCGCGGCGTCGTCACTGCTGGAGCGATATACGTCCTGACCCTGCTTGCGAACGATCTCTTTGATCTGGCTGGAGACCGAGCGGATCTGCCGTTCGCTGGTGCCGGTGCCGAGCACGACACAGTCTTGAACCTGGCTGATGCCGCGGACGTCGAGGATGAGCACGTCGGTGCAGCGGCTGTCGGCGAGGTGGCGAGCGATCTCGATAGCGAGCGTGACGGGATCACGGTTGGGCTTAATGTTCAAGGCGTGGGCAGCGCCAGTGTCCGCGGGCTCATCGCCCAGCGTGTGATCAGCAGCGTGCGCGCCAACGTGCGGGCTGGCGGGGCCAAGGTCGATGGTCGAGAGGTCGGGCAAAGTGACTCCGGGCGTTGACGGCGGTGCGGGGCCGAGGGGCCCATGGTGGGCGGCGGCGGCGAGTAAGTTGAACGCGGGTAGGGTACCCCTACGGACGTGCGGCCGCAGGCACCGACGGCAAGCTCTTGTGCTAAGCTCCGCGCGTGAAGTACGCGATCATCATCGCTGACGGGGCGGCGGACAAGCCGATCGCTGAGCTGGGCGGCTTGACACCGCTGCAGGCGGCTGTGACGCCGAACATGGACCTGGTCGCGACGACCGGGCGTTTGGGTACGGCGCAGACCACGCCCGACGGCTGGCTGGCGGGATCCGACGTCTGCACGATGTGCCTGCTGGGGTACGACCCGACGGTGTATCACACGGGCCGTGCGCCGCTTGAGGCCGCGGCGCTGAACGTGCCGATGGGCGCGAGCGACTGGGTGTTCCGGGTCAATCTGGTGACGGTTGGCGCCGACAAGACGCCCGACGAGGGCCTGATGCTCGACCACTCGGCGGGGGCGATCAGTGACGCCGAGGCGCGGACGCTGCTGGCGGGACTGACAGAGTTCTGGTCGCAGCACGAGCCTGAGGTGATGGCGTCGGTGCGGCTTTACCCGGGCGTGAGCTACCGGAACATCATGGTTGATGCGTCTGGGCGGGTCTACCGCGGGGTGAGGACGACCCCGCCGCACGAGATCCCGCGTGAGCGCTGGGACCTGCACCTGCCGCGGGGCGAGGGCGCGGCCAACGCGAGCGCCGACGTGCTGAACCGGCTGATGGAGCTGAGCTTGCAGTTTCTGCCGACGCATCCGGTAAATGTTGAGCGTACCGCGCGCGGCAATCGGGCGGCGAATATGGCGTGGGCGTGGGGGCAGGGGACGAGACCGGCGATGCCGAGCTTTCATGCACGGTTTGGCCTTCGCGGCGCGATGACTACGGCGGTTGACCTGCTGGCGGGCATCGCGGGGTTGATAGGGTGGACGCGTTTGAGCGTGCCGGGGGCGACAAGCTATCACGACAACGACTATGCGGGCCAGGGTCGGGCGGCGTGCGCGGCGCTGGATACGCACGACCTGGTCTGCTGCCACGTTGAGGCGCCCGACGAGATGAGCCATCAGGGCGACTGGAAGACCAAGGTGCTGGCGATTGAGGCGATTGACCGCGAGGTGGTCGGCCCGCTGCTGGCAAAGCTGCGAAGCTTTGGCGATGAGCAGTGGCGGGCGCTGATCTTGCCTGACCACTACACGCTGTGCGGCACGCGCAAGCACGATGCGACGCCGGTGCCGTTTGCGATGAGTGGGGCGATGGTCCGCGGGCACCGGACGGGGCCTTTTAGCGAGGCGAGCGCGGGCGAGGCTGATCTGCACGTGACCGAGGGCCACGAGCTGATGGAGTTTTTCTTGCGCAGCGGGCTGCCCAGCGTTCGTCAGCGCGGGTAAGCGTTGTCGCCAGCGACCAGCTTGGCGCTTGTGCTGTTGAAGCGAACGATTCAGATCAGGACTGCACCTCAAGGACAGCACCAAATGGCCCAGCCCGGCGACCGCGACGACGCCCCCTTTGAGCTTGACCCGACGCTCACCCCGCGACAGCCAGCGCCGGGCGGGGGTTCTGGCCCGGTGATTGTTTGCCCTGAGTGCCGCGAGCCGCTGGCCGCCGGCGCGATGCTGTGCACCGCGTGCGGGCTGAACTTGATGACGATGTCGAAGGTTGCCGCCGGATCGGTGAGCACGGAGGCGATCGACCCCGAGGTGGCGGCCAAGACCACGCGTGAGAAGGCCGAGGCGCGGGCCCAGCGCGAGAAGCAGCGGGCCGCGGAGCGCGAGGAGGAGTCGCGGCTTGCCAAGGAGGAGGCGGCCAAGGCGCTTAGTGCGCCCGGGGGCTTGCCGCGGGTTGTGCTGCTGGTGCTCGGCGCGGTGCTGCTGATGATGGCGGTCGGGCTTGGCGCGTACAACCTTGCGCCGACGGCAGAGCTGACGCACCGCCTGGCGCGCGGGGCGGCGATTGTCTTAGGTTGCCTGCTGCACATCGGCACAGGGCTTGGGGCGCTGTGGATCGTCGCGCAGGTTCAGGGCCGGCCTTTGGGGCGGATTGACCTTGCGGTTGAGCGGCTGTTTGTGGCGGTGGCGGCGTTCTTGTGCGTGTTCAACCTCTCGATCCCCATCCCGTTTGTGGGCGCGGTGCTCAAGGTGCTGCTGGCGATCGGGACATACTGGGGCAGCGCGTACCTGCTGATGGGGCGGAACCCGCAACGGACGACGGCGATCTCACTGGCGCACGCGGTGATCGCGGCGCTGGTGTATCTACAGATGTCGCTGTGGGCGTTCACCGATGAGCTGGTGGTGCGGTAAGCGAGGCGAGGACGGGGGTTGCGCGGGTGGGCAGTGGGGGTGAAGCAGTGGGGGGCGGGCAGTGGGGGCGGGCGGGTGAGGGTGGGACTTGCGGTCGGGCTCACGCTATCGTTGGGGCCCGTTCCTGGCTGTCGCGCCGGCGGGCGCTGAAAAGCACGGAGGTCTCATGCTCGCACCCGTCGCACCCGCTTCCGACCTGATCCCCGCGGACCTCGACGCGACCAAGTGGTCGAACCTCGAACCGCTGTATCAGGAGCTGATTGATCGCCCGCTCACGTGCGTCAAGTGCCTCGAGCGATTGCTGCTGGACCGCAGCGAGCTGGACGCGTCGGCGGCAGAGGCCGGGAGCCAGTTGTACATAGACAAGAGCTGCCACACCGACGACCCGGCGCAGATGAAGGCGTACCTGGACTTTGTCGAGAACGTCGAGGCCCCGCTCAAGACCGCGAGCTTTGAGCTGGACAAGAAGATCGCGTCCAGCCCCTTCGCCGGCGAGCTTGACCAGGGCCGCTACGCGGTGCTGCTGCGCAACACCAAGGTCGCGGTCGAGCTGTTCCGCCCTGAGAACGTGCCGCTGGAGACCGAGCAGAGCCGCCTTGAGCAGGAGTACTCGAAAATCGCCGGCGCCATGATGGTGACGTTCCGCGGCAAGGAGCACACGCTCCAGCAGATGGCCCGGTACCAAGAGGACACCGACCGCGCGACGCGCGATGAGGCCTGGCGGATTGTGGCCGAGCGCCGCTATGAGGACCGCGAGGCGATCGAGACGATCTTCGACAAGCTGGTAACGCTGCGGCACCAGATCGCGGTGAACGCGGGCTTTGAAAACTACCGCGACTACATGCACCGCGCTAAGCGCCGTTTTGATTACACGCCCGACGACTGCCGAAGCTTTGCGCAGGGCTGCGAGCTGCACGTGGTGCCCGCGATGCGTGAGCTTGACCGCCAGCGTGCCGCGGCGCTGGGCCTGCCCGTCCTGCGTCCGTGGGATTCGGCGGTGGACGTCAAGGGGCGTGCGCCGCTGCGCCCCTTCGAGAGCGCGGCGCAGATGGTCGAGAGGACCCAGCGCGTGTTTGACCGGATGGACGAGAGCTTGGGGGCGATGTTCCGGTCATTGGTCACGGGCGTGCCGGGCTTGACGTGCCTTGACTTGGATAGCCGCAAGGGCAAGCAGCCCGGCGGGTACCAGGCGATGCGTGACCGCCGGCGTATCCCGTTTATCTTCATGAACGCCGCGGGCGTGCAGCGTGACGTGGAGACGATGGTGCACGAGGCGGGGCACGCCTTCCACAGCATGCTGTGCCGCAACGAGCCGCTGCTGGCCTACCGCGGCGAGATCCCGCTGGAGTTCTGCGAGGTCGCCAGCATGAGCATGGAGCTGACGGCCCACCCCTACATGGACGAGTTCTACCCGGGGGCCGACGCTGACCGTGCGCGGCGTCGTCACCTTGAGGCCCTCGCGACGCTGCTGCCTTGGATCGCGGTCATCGACCAGTTCCAGCAGTGGGTTTACACGAACACGGGGCACACGCGAGCTGAGCGCCAAGCCGCGTGGCTTGAGATCTACGGGCGGCTGGGCCCGGCCCAAGACTGGGCGGGGCTTGAGCACCTGCGCGCGACGATCTGGCACCGCCAGCCGCACCTGTTCGGCTCGCCTTTCTATTACATTGAGTACGGCATCGCGCAGCTGGGCGCGCTGCAGCTTTGGGCCAACTACCGGCGCGATCCGACGCGTGCGATCGCTGACTACAAGGCCGGGCTGAGCCTGGGCGGGTCGCGCCCGCTGCGCGAGCTGTTCGCCGGTGCCAATCTGAGCTTTGACTTCTCGCCGGCGCGGATTAAGACGACCTGGGCCGAGGTCGAGCGTGAGCTGGCGAAGCTGCCGATGTGAACGCCCGGCCTAAACCCCGGCTTGAACCCCCGGTTAAACGCCCGGTTCAATGCCGGGCGATCGGGGCCGTCGGGTGCGGCGCTGCGCTACTGGCCCGTGCCTCCGGGCTGTGTCGATCGTTGATCATCGCCTCGAACGCGCCTCTGCTGGAAGCCCTGAGCACCGATGATTCACCTGCGCGACATCCGCAAGTCCTTCGGCAAGAGCACCGCGGTCGACGGGCTTTCGCTGGACGTGTACTCCGGCGAGGTCTTCGGCCTGCTCGGGCCCAACGGGGCTGGCAAGACCACGACGATCTCGATCGCCACCGGTTTGCTGGCCGCGGACGAGGGGACGGTGCGGATCGGCACCGGCGCGGGGGCGGGCTCGCCGCGCGAGGCGCGCGTGCGGGCGCTTCTGGGCGTGGCGCCGCAAAGCCTGGCGCTGTACGACGAGCTGACGGGGCGCGAGAACCTGCATTTTTTCGCCAGCATCTACGGTCTGCGCGGGGCTGAGCGTGCCGCGGCGGTGATTCGCTGCCTTGAGCTGGTCGGGCTTGCTGATCGCGGGCGTGACTTGGTCAAGGCCTACTCG
This sequence comes from Phycisphaerales bacterium PN19_bin_20, assembly GCA_021173225.1. Lineage (GTDB taxonomy): Bacteria > Planctomycetota > Phycisphaerae > Phycisphaerales > UBA1924 > JAJTGZ01. The sequence goes on from JAJOLK010000008.1 coordinate 105,895, forward strand.
GGCGGCATGAAGCGGCGGCTGAACCTCGCGGCCGCGCTGCTTCACGACCCGCGCGTGCTGTTCTTGGACGAACCTACTGCGGGCGTAGACCCGCAGTCGCGCCACGCGCTGGTAGAGATCGTGGCCCAGCTCAAGCAGCGGGGCGTCACGGTGGTCTACTCCACGCACTACATGGAAGAGGCCGAGCGCATGTGCGACCGGGTCGCGATCATCGACCACGGGCGCGCGCTGGCGGTTGGGACCGTCGGCGAGTTGATCAGCGCGCACGGCGGGGCGAGCGTCGTCGAGGTCGTCCGCGGCGCGGGAGAGCACGCCAGCGTCCAGCGCACCGCGACGCCCGACCCGCTGGGCGTGCTGGCCGCGGCGCTGGCCACCGGGAGCATCGCCAGCGCGCGGATCCACGGGCCAACGCTCGAGTCGGTCTTTCTGTCGCTTACGGGGCGGTCTCTGCGCGACTGAACCTGCTCTATCAGCCATGGTCGTTAGGGCCAGACTCACCGAACCACCCTCGCCAACTCTCGCTCACCAACTCTCGCTCACCAAATGCCCTCACCCGTCCGCCAGCCGCAAGCACGCATGAAGCAGCCAGAGACCAGCACAAACCAAGGCCAGCACCTATTGGCAGGCCCGCCGGGTCAGCCATCGCCGGGGCTGCGCGGGACCGCCGGGGGCGAGGGCGGGATGTCGCTCGCAACGGGCGGCAGCGCGGTATGGGCGATTGTGGTCAAAGACCTGCGTCTGCTGCTGCGTGACAAGAGTGCGTTCTTCTTCACCTTCATCTTCCCGATCGGCTTTGCGATCTTCTTCGGGATCATCTTCGGTGGTGACGGCGGCGTAAACGCACGGATGAAAGTCTTGCTTGTCGACGAGGACCGCACCCCCGCTTCTGACCGTTTCGCCCAGAGGCTCACCAGCGCCAGCGAGCTAGGCGTTGAGGTGACGCCGGACGCGCAGGAGGCACGCCGCCGGGTTCTCAAACGCGAAGCCGTCGCGTTCGTGCGTGTACCGCAGGGCTTTCAGGAGGCTTCACGTGGGCTGATGTGGGGTGCGCAGGCGAGCATCGACGTGGGTGTTGATCCGTCGCGCACGGCCGAGCGCGGGATGCTGATGGGCGTGCTGCAGAAGTACGCGTTCATGGGCCTGTCAGACTCGTTCAACGATCCGGCGCTGGCCCGTGAGCAGCTCTCGAGCGCACGCACGCTAATGCGCGATGACAAGGGCGTGAGTACCACTGATCGGCTGCTGTTTGAGGCCGTGTTTGCCTCGGTGGACCGGCTTGTTGACCGCGGCCCACGCTCGGGTTCTTCGCCCGCTGCGTTAAGTGGTCAGCGAGCACCGAGCGAGCCAGGAAGGTCTGACGCCGCCAAGCCCGCTGGGCCCGCTGGGCCCGCTGAGACCGAGACCGCCGACGGCGACGGCGGCTTTACACCCATCAAGATCACGTTCACCGACGTCAAGCCGCCACGCGTTGGCCCGAGCAACCCCTTCGCGATCAGCTCCCCGCAGGGCATTATCTGGGGCTTGATGGGCGCGGCGATGGGCTTCGCGGCGTCGTTCGTCGGCGAGCGCACCGGCGGCACGTTGGCGCGCCTGCGTGCAAGCCCGCTGCCGGCGTCAAGCCTTCTGATGGGCAAGGCCTTGGCGTGCTACATCACCACGCTGGCGGCTTCGGTGGGCATTTTGGGCGTCGGCGCGCTGATGGGCGTGAGCTTGAGCAACTGGCCAACGTTGCTGCTGGGCGTCGCTTCGGTCTGCGTCGGGTTCACCGGCCTCATGATGCTCATCGCGGCAGTCGCGCCCACCGAGCGGGCCGCTTCGGGCGTGGGCTGGGCGGCGCTGATGGTGCTGGGGTTCATCGGCGGTGCCGCGGTGCCGACGTTCGCGATGCCCGGGTGGTTGCAGAGCGTCTCGGCCATCAGCCCGATGCGTTGGGCGATGCAGGCGCTCGAAGGCGGCGTGTGGCGCGGGTACACGCCGACAGAGCCCGCGATGCTGCTGCCCGTGGGCATCATGCTCGGGCTGGGCGTGTTTGGGCTGGTCGTGGGCGCTTGGTCGCTGCGGCGCCACGCGGCGTGAGCTTGATTGCCACGCGGCGTGCGTGGCTGGCACAACGCAGTTCGCCGCTCAGGCTCACGCGGCCTTGGCGAGCGTGCCGGGCTCAACGCTCATCAGCAGGCGAAGGCGAGACTCTGCCGCCGTCACAAATCGCGACATCAGCTCACCTTGGCCAATCGCCGGAAGGCTCATGTCCGCAAGGCTCAAGGTGGGCAGGCTGAAGGCGGGGCCGCTCTCGGCCGCGAGTAGGCCTTGAGTGAGGATCATCCCGCGAGCGGGCGCGGCAGGCTGCACGAAGTCCAGCTGCGGCTGGCTGGCGGCGACCGCGGTTCGGAAGGTTGCCGTGGGCGTAGCGGTCGCAACGGGCGAGTTCACTCTCGCAGCAACGGGGTTTGCGTTGGCCCCGGCTGGGCTAGCACTCACAGCGGCGGGGTTCGTGCTCGCTGCGCCCAAGCCCGCGCCACTTCCAAGGTCCACCACCGCGCCGCGCCCGAGGCGGACCTCGAAGGTCACCGTTGCCGCGCCTGCGCTGAGGGCTCGCCCGTCAAAGGCCTTGAGCGTGAAAGCTTGGACCATCCCGACGCTGTCGGGCGCGGCAAACCAGACCATCACATCGCCGGGGCGGATCGTCGTCACGCCAGCGATCGCCGTGCGTCCGTTGACCGTCAGCACGCCGCTGACAAGCTGATCGACGCGGAACATCAGCAGGTCATTGTTGGCGTCGGCGGCGTCGCTGCGCGCCATGAGCGAGGCGAACTTCACCAGCGCGGGCCGGTCGGACCGTGCGTTGGGCAGCGCTTGGATCGCGCCAAGCGTGGGGGCTACGTTCGGCTGCTGCGTCACGCTGGGCGGGCCGGACATCGAGTAGATGCGGTCGGCCAGGGCGAGCATGTTGACCATGCGGTACGACAACCCTGTGTTCTCTACGTTGTCTACCTCGCGGGCCCCGTCGTCGGCCGTCGGGCTGTCCCAGATGACCGTCGCAGAGTCGGCCAGCAACTGGCGAAACTCTCCGAAGCTCAGGCGCCGGCCCAGCAGCGCGGTGGCGATCTGTTGTGCGAGCACCGCGACGCCCGCGACCATGGGCGAGGCCTGGCTGGTGCCGTGCATGGTGGTGGTGCCGCCGCCTGGGCCCGGACCGGTGATAGGCGCGCCGGGGGCGAAGATGTCCATCCACGAGGCGCGCTGGCTGAAGGGGGTGATTGAGCCGGGGCTCGCGGTGCCCTGAGACCCGTCACCGTAGGTGTACGTGCCGGTTGAGTCGTAGACCGCGCCGACGGAGATGACGTTGGGGTCGGCCGCCGGATAAGTCAGGCCCGGCTGCCCGCTGAAGGTCCAGAAGCTGTTGCCGGCGGCGGCGACAACGATCACGCCCATCTGCGCCAGCGTCGCCAGCTCGTCACCGATTACGCTGCTGACGAACGTCTGGGTGTAGTTCTGCCCGTCGCCCAGAGAAAGGTTGACCGAGGCGACGTTGTAGGTCGTCGCGTTGGTGATGACCCAGCGCAGGGCACGCTCGAGAGTGCCGAAGCTGGCCCGCCCGCTGGAGTCGAACACACCCAGGGCGATGATGTCACTCTCGGGCGCGACGCCCGGAAACTGTGCGCTGCCAGAGGCGATCGCACCAGCCACGTTCGAGCCGTGATCATCAGTGTCCACGGCGAAGGTGAGATCGCGGGCGAAGTCGTACTGATAGACGACGCGGTCGGCGACGCCGTCGTTGTTCGCGTCAGGCCCGAACCACGGGTGATTGGCGAAGATGCCCGTGTCGATCACCACGCTGGAGAACCCAGCGCCGCGGAACTGCGTGAAACGCGGATCGTTGCGGAACGCGGCGATGCCGGAGATCGAGTGCCCGTTGTCACCACTGCCAGAGAAACCACCCGCGCTCGCCGGCGTGGTCGGCAGGCTCAACGTCCGCTCTCGCGGCGGGACCCACCCGCCAGCCGCGCCCATGAACGGGTTGTACGCCGCGGCGCCCTGCATCATCACCGGGGGCGTGGGGCCGAGGGTGTCCACTGCGCCGCTGGGTGTCGGGCCAAGTGGGTCGCCAAAGCTCATCAGCTCGCGGGGCTCAAGACGTTCAATCGTCGCGTGGAGCACTGAGGCGGGCACGCGGTCAGACAGCCGTCGCCCGGCTCGCGAGGGGACGGCGCGCCCGGCCACTACGCCATGAGCGGCGGTGCGCCCGAGCGCGGAATCGTGGGTCGCAGCGGTCGTCAGGTGAGGGCTCAGCAAGGGGGCGGCTCCGGGCTCGACGTGAAGTCGCGCGAAGGTTGTCCTGAGCGGAGTGGGCCTGAGCGGTGTTCCGCCAGCTCCATCCGCCCGCCTGCCACCCTGACCCACATGGCCGACCGGGTGGCGAGGCTCGCGTGGCCCCCGCCCACGATGGGCGTGCCGCAAAGAGAGTTTGCGATTACCGCCGACCGCTCGCAACCAAGCCGCCCACTTTGGCTGGTTTGCCGCGCTTGCCCAAACGGCACAGTCGGCGTCGCTCGCACAGTCGGCGCGATGGAAGGACACTGCGGGCGGGCGGCTGCAACGAAAACGGCCCCAGGCAGCGTGTGCCCAGGGCCGTAAAGTGCAACTCTGATGATCTCGGGCCCGGGGGGCTAGAGGTCTAACAGGTTTAGAGGCAGCCAGCCGACGAGAAGCTGTTGATGAAGACGATCACGTCGTCAGCGGTCAGCTCGTTGTCAGGAATTTGCATCTGGCCGGGGCCAGCGACGTCAGCCACCAGCAGGTTGCCAGCGCTGAAGGCGTTGATGAAGGTGATGATATCGTCGGCGGTCAGCTCGCCATCCGCCCCTGCCAGCGGCCCGGGCCCGGCGATGTCTGCCAGGCACGCGCGCGGGACGGTGATGCCGCTGGCCACCAGCAGCGAGCCCTGAAAGCCCGTTGCGTCGGCGGGCCCACGCCCCAGTCGCAAGCGGGCGTAGCCCGTCACGGGCGGACGCGTGCTGATGAACCGGTAGTTCTTCATCGCGCCCCAGTAGAGGTAGTTTGGTTGCACGCCGGTGAAGTTAATGGCTGTGCCCGGCATCGTCACAGTCGCCGGGAACACCATGTTGGTGCGCCAGCCCATCAGGCCCGCAGCGTCATCATTGAGCCAGGGGGTGTTGTCCACGCGGTCACCGCTGTGGTAAAACGGAGCGCTGAGCCCGCGCCCGCTGACCTGCGTGGCCTGCGGCGCCCGCAGGTAGAACCCCGACATCCCGCGGTGCGAGTTGACGTTCAGCACCGCGTACTCATAGCTCCAGCTCCCGTTGCCAAGGTCCGTCGCCTTCGACGCGACCTGGAACTGGCCCGTCAGATTCCGCGCGATGTTCACCGGCGGCACCGCCAGCGCGTCGTTGACCGTCACCGTCGTCTCGTGAAAGTCCACCGGTACCAGCGTGACAGTCGCGTCGACGGTCGGCCACAGCTCAAGCCCCGTCTTGCGACGCACGGTGCTGCCCGCGAACGCCCAGGCACTGGTTACGGGGCCCGTGCTGACTAGCTCGCGGGCCGAGTAGTTGTTGCGTCCGTTGTTCCACTTGGCGTCGTCCGGCGTCACGTATACCGAGTCGACGAAGTATCGGTTGCCGCCCGAGTACACCAGATCGCTGGTCTTGACCTGAAGCCGACGCGAAACCACATCACTGCCCGGGGGCGTGTACCCGTTGACCAGCGTGCTCCACGGGAAGGTGAAGTTGCCGTTGATCGGGTTGATGTCGTAACGCGGGCCCAGCCAGCTTCGGCTGCCGTTCAGCCCTGCGCCGTAAAGGTCAGAGCAGTTGATGCCCAACTCGACCGAGCCCGCCGGGGCGGGGACGCAGCGGCGATCGGTGTTGCTGGGGTAGGCCATCCCACTCTGGAAGCTCTGAGAATTCGTGGCGCTGAAGCCGTGCTTGACCCAAGAGAGGCCCAGCTGCTCAAAGCGCCCGTTGGAGAGGCGGTACATCTGCTGGCCGATCACCGGGTGGCGCGCGTCGTTCTGATACCACAGCGCCGGGCGGTCGCCGATGTTCCAAGAATCGGTGCCAACGGCAAACGCCGAGACGTTGACCCCGTTGACCGTCGAGCTGCCGTACGAGCTGACGTCCGAGAGGTTCCCGATGGTGACATCGGGACCGAAGCTTTGCGTGACCTCGGGCGGCGGCGGCGGCGGGGGCGTGGCGCTTTCGAAGGCCCGGACCGTGAAGTTGCCGCGCAGGCTGCTGTACCCCGTCACACGCACGTAATAAGACTGTCCGGCGACGGAGGCGAACGTCAATTGGCTCCTGAGGGAGCCGCAGGCGTCGTCGTCACAGGCCACCTGGGAACCCAGAGTGTTGCCCGCGCCGGCCAAGTAGACCTGGACCAAGCTGTCGTAATCGGTCCCGATGCAGGTGTCGATCGTTACGCCAATGACTGTCGGGGTCGTGAACCGGTACCACACGTCGTAGCCCAAGCCGATGTTGTTGCACGCGGTGCTCGGGCCGTCGGGTGTCGCGGTGCTCGTCGAGCCGGCGACACCAACATTCGGGAAGGCAATCACCGTGGCGTTGGCCCGGCTGTCATTGGCGGGCTGCGCGACGGCGGAACCCACCGCCAGCAGCATGGTGGCGACAGAGGTCGTGGCGCGGACAGAGATCATGCGCGAGCTCCTGAAACCGTCTTTTGATTTAATTGATTCGAGAAAGCGGCCAGCTACATTGGGCCTCGGCGGATCCTGAACTCGGCCCCACGTAGCTTACTGCCACAATGCCATCGACGCAAGGCCCGCGGGACGGAACTCCCCTGATTGCCGCGTGAAGGCCTTAGTGCACCCGGAACGTGGCAACCCCGCGTGCATCGAAGCAGAAGTGGCCCCGCTGGGATTCGAACCCAGGACCGAGCGATTATGAGTCGCCTGCTCTGACCGCTGAGCTACGGGGCCCCATGGCGTACCGATCGGGGAAAGTTTAGCGTAGCGGTGAGCCCGACCAGCCAGTAATGCACCCCCCCCTTCCCAGAGAATGAAAAAAGCCCGGCCTGCCCGAAGGGGGCAGGACCGGGCCTCGTGGGGTGCTCGATCACTTCAAGCAGTCAGCGGCCTGCTTACGAGGCGCAGTTGCTGATGAAGCTGTTGATGAAGCGGATGATGTCGTCCGCCGTCAGCTCGTTGTCGGCGTCGGGCGAGAGGCCCGGGCCTGAGACGTCAGCAACGGTCAGGTTGTTGGCGGTGAAGTTGTTGAGGAAGTAGATGACGTCGTCGGCCGTCAGCTCGCCGTCGGGCGTGGCGGAGGGGCCTGGGCCAGCAATGTCGGCCGTGCAGGCGCTGGGCACGAGGATCTGGTTGACGGCGACCACGCCGCTCTGGTAGCCCGTGGCGTCCGGAGCGCCGCGCCAGAGGTCAAGCTTGGCAGTACCAACCACCGGGGGCACGTTGGCAACGAAGCGGTAGTTCTGCAACGCACCCCAGCGCAGGGTGTTGGGGTCCATGTTGACCGTGCCGACGCCCGCGAAGGCCTGCGTCAGCGAGTAGGACATGTTGGTAGCGAAGCCGACGCGGCCGTCGGTGCTCGTGACCGTGTAGGGGCTGTTATCGATGCGCTCGGAGGAGTGGTAGGGCACAGAGCGGAACGCGCCGTTGGTGACAATCGCGTTCGCCGGCAGGCGGACGGAGAACCCGTCGCTGGAGCGGTGCGAGTTGAGGTTCATCGCGGCGTACTCGTAGGTCCAAGTCCCGTTGCCGTTGTCGGTCACCTTGCTGGCGACCTGGAAGCGGCCGAAGAGGTCCTTGCTGCGGAGCGTGAAGGGGTTGGTGGTGTAGTCACGGACCTGCACGGCCTGCTCCATCACGTCAACGTTGGCCAAGCGAACCGAGCGATCGATCTCGGGCCACAGCTCAAGGGCGGTCACGCGGCGAGCGGTGCCGCCGGCGAAGGTGACGGCGCTTTGACCAATCACCGTGGCGTTGGTGGTGCTGGCGTTGAGCTCACGGGCGGCGTAGTTGTTGCGACCGTTGCCCCAAGGCATGTCGTCGCTGGTAATGTACACGGCGTCGACAAAGTAGCGGGCCGAGGTGTCGCCAAGATCAGCGACGGGGACCTGCAGGCGGCGACCAATGGTTGCCGCGACGGTGCCCGCGAGCGCAGTGAAGGGATGGGTGTAGCGGCCGTTGAGGGGGTTGACGTCAAAGCGGGGCCCGGCACCCTGAGTGCCGTTGAGGCTGCCGCTGTAGAGATCAGAGGCATTGATGCCGAGCCAGTCGCCGGTGCTGGGGTTCTGCCCACCTGGTGCAGCGGGAAAAGCCGTCGGCACCACGCGGCTGCGGCTGGCGAAGCTGGGAATGGCCATCCCATTGCTGAACGCGTTGGAGTTCAGCGACACGAAGCCGTGCTTGAGCCACGAGATGCCGAGCTGCTCGAAACGCCCGTCCTTCAGGCGGTACATCTGCTGGCCGATGACCGGGTGCTCATTGGAGGCCTTCGCGACGGTCTGCCCGTTGATCGTCAGGTTGTTCGCGTAGTCGAACCAGTCGGCCTGGCGATCACCGATGTTCCACGAGTCAGTACCGACGCTGAAGGCTTTGGTGGTGCCCGAGACGCCCCAGTAGTACACATCGGACAGGTTGCCGATGGTCACATCGGGCCCGACGGTCTGGATCACGTCGACCGGGTTGGGCGTGGTGCTCGGGGTGACGTTGAGCTGGAACGTGCCGGTCGTGCCCAGCTTGGTCGCGACGCGAACGAAGTAGCTCGCCCCGGCGACCGCGTTGAACTGCGCGCGCGAGCGGCGGTTCTGGCAGGCGTCATCGTCACAGCCAACCAGCGTGCCCAGCGTGTTGCCAGGACCAACGTTGAAGATCTGGACGACAGTGTCGATGGGGGTATCACCGCAGGTAGAGACGAGCACGGCCTGCGCCGTAGGCGTCGTGACGGTGTACCAGGCGTCGGCCGACGTGGCGGAGTTGCCGCACGCGCCGGGGGTGTTGCCCTGGTTGGTGGCGTCGATGGTTGTGCCCGTCGCCCCAGTAATGGGGAACGCCAAACCGATCGCGCCCGAGAGGTTGTCGTTGGCAGGTTGCGCGAACGCAACACTGGCCAGACCCGATGCCGCACAAAGTACAGCAATCCGCAGCTTCATATCCAGACCATTCTTCATGACAACCTCCTTGCGCAAGCGAGCTTGAATGACCCCACTCGGCACAGCATCGGCTTGGCCGCAGACCGCGGTCAGCCTCCGCCGGAAGACCGGCTTTATACGTGTCGAGTCTACAGCAAGATGCAGGGTCTCACCAGCTTGGCGAACAAAATCCTGGGTGGCAGGATCCGAGAAGCATACAGAACTTCAGCGACTCTGCAAGTCTTCACAACTTTCTGAAATCAGAATGCCCACAAGTGGGTGGTTGCGCTGTGGATAGGTCAACCCGGCACCCTTAAGGGCTGTTCGGGACAGAATGGGTCGGTTTGAGGCGAAAATCAAGTTGTTCCGTGCTCGCGGCGAGGGCCTCAGGGTCGAGCTGGCGGGGGATGTAGCCCGGGGCGAGCAGCTGGAGTGTGACGCGGCCGTCTTCGTCAAACAGGCCGCTCGGGAGAGGGAGCACGCCGTCCGGGCCCGCCGGAAAGGTCAGGACTTGGGCCTCGGGGGTGCGGAGGATGTCGCGAACACGCAGTGGATGGGTGGGGTCTGAGGCGACGACCCGGAGCAGGGCCCCGGGGATCGGGCGGCCGGTGGCGGCGTCAAGGATGCGCAGAGTGCCGGCGGAGTGCTGGCGGCCGATGGTCGGCCCGCTGGCGCAGCCGAGCTGATTAATCGCGAAGATGAGCCCGAGTGTTAGCAGGCCAGTGCGGAGTGCCTGCCCCCGGCCCATGGCACCACCGCCGGCGCAGGCCAGCGGTTGGGCTGGGCCAGGGCCGGCGGCGGTGGGGGGCTGGAGGTGCATTGGATCGCCCGTTACTTGATGAAAAGCAGGTCGCGGTAGGTGGGCACGGGCCAGAGCTCGTCGGCAACGATGCTCTCAAGGTCATCAACGATCTTCCGGAGCTCGGCCATCGCGGGTTTCACGTGGGCCTTGATGTGCTTGGCGTGCTGAAAGGGGTCATCGTCGTGATGGTCGCTGGCGGCGGCGAGGGTGCCGATGGCCTCGTTCATCGCGCTGACCTTGCCGACGAACGTCTCAAGGAAGTTGCGCTGGGCGTCAACATCAACCCCGGCGGCCTCGGTGCTGGCGACGGCGTTGGCCAGGCGGGTCTGATGGGCGAGTGCGGCGGGGAGGTACTGGGTCCGGGCCATGCCCAGCATGGTGTCAGCCTCGATGGTGACTTGCTTGCAGTACTTCTCGATGAAGATGACAGCGCGGCTCTCGGTCTCCTCACGCTTGAGGACCTTGTACTTGGCGAAAAGGTCGGCGGCCTTCTTGCCCTTGAAGATGGGCAGCGCGTCGACGCTGTCGCGCAGGTGCGGCAGGCCGCGGTCCTTCTCGGCCTCGTTGTGCCATGCCGCGCTGTAGCCGTCGCCGTTGAAGATGACGCGCTTGTGTTGCTTGACGATCTTTTTGAGCAGGGCCTTGATCTCAGCGTTGAGCTTGACGGGGCTGGGCGTCTTGCCGAGGCTCTTCTCCAGGGCGCTGGCGATAAAGTCAAGGCTCTCGGCGACCATGGTGTTCAGGACGGTGTTGGGCCAGGCGGAGCTCTGGCTAGAGCCAACGGCCCGAAACTCAAAACGGTTGCCGGTGTAGGCGAAGGGGCTGGTGCGGTTGCGGTCGCCGGTGTCACGCGGAAGTTCAGGGAGTGTGCGAGCGCCCAGCTCAAGCTTCCCGCCCTTGAGGGTGCGGGTGGTCTGCCCGGTCTCGATCTGGTCGACGATGTCGGTGAGCATGTCACCAAGGAAGATGGACATGATGGCGGGGGGCGCTTCGTTGGCGCCCAGGCGGTGGTCGTTGCTGGCGCTGGCGATGCTGGCGCGGAGCACGTCGGCGTAGACGTCCACGGCGCGGATGACGGCGCAGAGGAAGACCATGAACTGCAGGTTGTTGTGGGTCTCGGTCTTAGGGTCTAGAAGGTTCAGGCCCGTGTCGGTGCTCATTGACCAATTGTTGTGCTTGCCCGAGCCGTTGATGCCAGCGAAGGGCTTCTCGTGCAGGATGCACTGCAGCCCATAGCGTGGCGCGACGCGCTTGAGGGCCTCCATCACGAGCATCTGGTGGTCGCAAGCGACGTTGGCGGTCTCGAATATCGGGGCGATCTCGTACTGCGCAGGCGCGACCTCGTTGTGGCGGGTCTTGATGGGCACGCCCAGGCGATAGAGCTCGCGCTCGCACTCGGCCATGTAGGCCAGCACGCGGGCGGGGATCGCGCCGAAGTAGTGGTCCTCAAGCTGCTGGCCCTTGGGCGGGCGTGCGCCAAAGAGCGTGCGATCGCAGGCCAGCAGGTCCTGGCGGGCAAAGTAGAGGTTGCGGTCGATCAGGAAATACTCCTGCTCGGGGCCGAGGGTAGTGATGATGCGGCTGACGCCCTTGTCGGTGCCGAAGATGCGAAGGACGCGCATGGCCTGACCGCTGAGGGCCTCCATAGATCGGAGCAGGGGCGTCTTTTTGTCGAGGGCGACGCCCGTCCAAGAGACGAAGGCGGTGGGGATGCAGAGGGTGACGGTGTCACCGCTGCGGTTAAGGAAGACGGGGCTGGTGGGGTCCCAGGCGGTGTAGCCGCGGGCCTCGAAGGTGGCGCGTAAGCCGCCGGAGGGGAAGCTGGAGGCGTCGGGCTCACCCTGGACAAGGGCGGAGCCGGCGAACTGAGAGATCGCGCCGCCGGTGCCGTCGGGGCTGACAAACGCGTCGTGCTTCTCGGCCGTCAGACCCGTAAGGGGCTGAAACCAGTGGGTGTAGTGGGTGGCGCCGCGCTCGATAGCCCAGTCCTTCATGGTGCTGGCGACGACGTCGGCGACTTCCTCTGGGAGGCGGTCGCCGTGCTTGATGGTGCGCATCACGGCGCGGAAGGTCTCTTTGGGGAGGCGTTCGCGCATGACGCGTTCGCTAAAGACGTCCTCGCCGAAGAGGTCCTCGATGCGGGGCTGGTTGGTGACGGGGGCGGCGGTGCCGGCGCGGGGCTTGTGGTGGTGGCCGTTGACGCTGGCCTCGCGCCACATGGTGGCGGCGGTAACTGCGTCAAGACGTGACTTGCTCTGGGTCATGCTAAGGGCTCCGGAGTTGGCCGCGAGTGGTTGTTGAGACGCGTGTGCAATGGGAACCGAAACGGGCCGAGTTTAGCGGCAAGTTGCCGCGGCCTGGTCCGCCTGGTGACACGCCGAAGAGTCTCGGTCGGGTCCCCGCATCGTTGCAGGGTTTGGTGCTTAGTCAAGACGTTGCGGCAAGGTGATGCGCGGGTCAGGGCGAGCTTGTCGGTTGCGGTGGCGTGTTGCGCCGGGGGTCGGCTGTGAGGCCGGTGGGTACGCTGTTCGGCATGGACACTGCCAAGCTCTTACGCGTGACGCCGGGCAAGGTTTGCAAGTTGAGCAGGTGGGATCCGGGGGCCAACGGCGGCTTTGCAGGGTCCGAGCAGGCCAAGGGTGAGCTTGCGGCGAATGTCAAGCGCCTGGCGGAGCTGCAGGAGATGTTGTACGCGGAGAACCAGCGGTCGGTGCTGCTGGTGCTGCAGGGGATGGACACCTCGGGCAAGGACGGGACCGTCAAGCATGTGCTCAGCGGGCTGAACCCGATGGGCGTGAAGGTCTACGGGTTCGGCAGGCCCTCAAGCGAAGAGCTGGACCACGACTATCTGTGGCGCGTGCACGCTCGGTCGCCGGCGCGGGGCGAGATTGGGGTCTTCAACCGCAGCCATTACGAGGACGTGCTGACCGTGCTGGTCAATAAGGTCATCAGCGCCGCGACGGCCCGGCAGCGGTACCGGCAGATCAACGACTTTGAGCGCATGCTGACCGAGAACGGCACAATCGTGGTCAAGTGCATGCTGTACATCAGCAAGGCGGAGCAGAAGCGGCGGCTGGAAGGGCGTCTGAAGGACCCGCTCAAGAACTGGAAGTTTCAGGCCGGTGATCTGGACGCGCGCAAGCAGTGGGGCTTGTACATGCGGGCCTATGAGGCGGCCTTGGGCGCAACGAGCACACCGCACGCGCCGTGGCACGTGATCCCGGCGGACCGCAAGTGGCACCGGAACCTCGCGGTGAGCGAGGTGCTGGTGCAGACGCTGGAGGCGCAGCGGCCGAGGCTCTCGCCCCCGAAGCCGCGGATGAACCTCACGGGTGTGAGGGTGGTGTGACTCGTGGATGGAGGGCTGCGGTTATGTGAGCCCCGGCCCGGCGATGGATGACCCGAAGTTCCCGCCGCGGCCGTTGGCGGGGTTGCGTGCGCCGGGTGGGAGTGCGCCTTGCGGCATGGCACCGGGTGGGAGTGCGGCCATGCCGCCACCCATGCCGCCGCCCATGCCGCCATTCATGGGAGGCGGGCCAATCTGCGGCATCAGCTCGACGCGGAGGATCAGGTCGGTCACGCGCTCGCGGATGTTGTCGAGCGTCTCGGAGAACATGCGCGAGCCCTCGCGCTTGTACTCAATGCGTGGGTCCTGCTGGCTGAAGCTGCGGTAGCTGATCGAGTCCTTGAGCTGGTCCATGCGGTAAAGGTGCTCGCGCCAGATGTTGTCGAGCACCTGCAGCAGCACGGCCCGCTCGAAGCCGATCATCTCGAAACGCAGTTGGCTCTCGACCCGCGCGCGGATCTGGTCCTCGCGCTCGTCAGCGGGAACGCGACGCAGGCCCGGCGGGAGCGGCTCGTTGAAGCGGCCTTGCCACCAGGAGTCCAGCGCGTCGTCGGTCTTGGTCGCGAGCGCCTGATTGATGGCCTTATCGAGCGTGCCGGAGGTGATGAACCGCTTCTGGGCTTCGGCCAGCTCAGCCTCGACCTGCGGCGGGAGCTTCTTCATCAGCGTCTCGGGCGTCCAGCCCAGGCCGTAGCGGAGGTTAGCCCAGCGGACGAGCTCTTCGAGCGCGGCCTTGGGGTTCCCGCGGACCATCTGCTGGGTCATGGCCATGCGGAAGCGCACGGGGTAGCCCAGCTCACGCTTGTTGTAAGCCTCCTGGGCCAGGTCAACTACGAGCTTGGTGACCGCCGCGGTCCCGCCCTCGGAGCGGGCCTTGGCGATCTGCTCGGTAGTGACCTCCAGGTCAAACTTCCCGGCGACCCACTTGCGCATCTCATCAACGGGGTAGGCCTTGTCGAGGAGGGTGACGATCCCGGGCAGCTCGGTCTGGGCGATGCGTGCTTCGGCGGCGTGCTCAAGGCGTGCCTCGACGGTCGCGCGGGTCGCGTCGTCGGGGACCGCCAGGTCTTGCGGGCTGAACTCGACGCCGAAGCGCTCGTGACCCCAGCGCGTGAGGCCCTGAACGTCAAACTCAACCTCAACGTCAGTAACCTCGCCGGCAAGGTTGGAGCGTTCGATGCGCTCGGGCCAGTATTCACCCAGGGTGACGCTGATGAGGTTGCGGGTATCGGCGAGGGCCTCGTCGCGCACGCGGCGGACAAGGTCCTCAGGCTCCATGCGCCGCAGGCGCGCGGGGGGCACGATGACGCCGAGCTTTTGATGCACGTACTCGCTGACGCAGACGGCTGAGTAGTCGGCGTGCAGGAAGCTGCCGACCGCGTCGGTGGTTGCGCCGCGGATGTAGTCAAAGATCAGCCCGCGGAGGTCGCGGCCTTCGAGCACGCGCTGGCGGGTGCCATAGAACCGGCGGCGCTGGTGCTCCATGACCTCGTCATATTCGAGGATGTTCTTGCGCCACTGGAAGTTGCGTTCTTCGACCTTGCGCTGCGCCCTCTCGAGGCGTTTGGAGAGGAAAGGGCTCTCGAGCGGGACGCCCTCGCGCAGGCCGAACATGGCCAGGTACTTCTGGGTCGTTTCGCCGCCGAAGTTCTTCATAAGTTCGTCTTCGAGACTGATGAAGAAGCGGCTTGAGCCGTGGTCTCCCTGCCGGCCTGAGCGGCCGCGGAGCTGGTTGTCGATGCGGCGACTCTCGTGGCGCTCGGTGCCCATGACGTGCAGCCCGCCCATAGCCCCCATCGAGTCAAACCAGGCGATGCGGTGCAGCAGGATCTTGCCGGTGGCGTCCAGCTCGTCGCGGAGGCGCTCGGCGCTCATGCTCTTGATCTTGCCCTCGCTGATGAGGGTGTAGCGGGTCGCCCAGTGGCGCAGCAGGGCCAGCTCCAGGGCGCTTGCGTCCATCGCGTCTACGTCCTTCTTTGGCACTTCGAGCACGCCAACTGCGACCTTGCGGAACACGCTCTCGCGCAGCTGCTGCTCGGAGCTTTCGGGGGTCACGTCGCGCGAGACGATGCCGCGGCGGAGCCAGTGGTCAAGCAGCTGCTGGCGCGAGAGCTTGCCGAGCTTGATGTCGGTCCCGCGGCCGGCCATGTTGGTGGCGATCATGACGCTGCCGAGCTGGCCGGCGGCCTCGACGATCTCGGCCTCGCGGGCGATCTTCTCGGGCTTGGCGTTGAGGACTTCGTGCTTGATCTGGAAGCGGCGGGAGAGCTCCTGGCTCAGGCTCTCGCTCTTCTCTACGTTGGTTGTGCCCACCAGCACCGGGCGCCCCACATCGTGGAACTGCTTGATCTCTTCGACGATGAAGCTCTGCTTGTCCTTGGCCCGCAGCAAGACCAGGTCGGGCTGGTCTTGACGCACGACGAGCCGGTTGGTGGGGATGGCCACCACGTCGAGCTTGTAGATGTCACTGAACTCTTGCGCTTCGGTGTCGGCGGTGCCGGTCATGCCCGCCAGGCGCTTGTACATCTTGAAGAAGTTCTGGATCGTGATGCTCGCGACGGTCTGAGTCTCGCGTTTGATTGGCACCTGCTCCTTGGCCTCGACGGCCTGGTGCAGCCCGTCGGACCACTGACGCCCAACCATGGGCCGCCCGGTGTTCACGTCCACGATCACCACCGTGGGCATGGTCTCGCCCGTCTCCTGGTCGGGCAGGGGCATGACGATGTAGTCACGGTCGCGCAAGTACACCACGTGGCCCCGCAGGCTCTGCTCAAGCAGGTGGGGCAGGTCGATGTTCTGGCCAACGTAGAACGACCCGACGCCGGCGATGCGCTGGGCCTCGCTGATTCCGTCGTGCGACAGGTGGCAGGTCTTGCGGTCTAGCTGAAGCTCGTAGAACTGCGTGTGCTTGCGCTTGGCGGCTTCAAGCGTCGGCAGCTCGGCCTTGAACTGGCGGAGCTTCTCGGCAAGCTGCGGGACGCTTGCGCGGTCGGCGGTGGTCCGCACGTCGCCCTCAAGGCCCTTAATCTTCATCTTGCAGGCTTCGACGACCTCGTTGGCGGCCTGCCACGGGCCTTGCTTATCGACAAGGTGCCGTGCGATCTTGTCGGCCAGCTCATAGCGCGGGCGATCCTGGTGGGCGGGCCCGCTGATGATCAGCGGCGTGCGGGCCTCGTCGATGAGGATGCTGTCAACCTCGTCAACGACGGCGAAGTCGCGGCGCTTCTGGACCTGCTGGTCTACGGACATCTTCATATTGTCGCGCAGATAGTCGAAGCCGAACTCGGCGGTGGTGCCGTAGACCACGTCGCAGCGGTACATCAGGCGTTTGACGTCCTCACCCTGGCTGTGCAGCGGGTGGATGGCGCCGACGGTCAGGCCCAGAGCGTGGAAGAACGGGAAGGTCCAGTCGCGGTCGCGCTGGACGAGGTAGTCGTTGACGGTGACGACATGGACCTTGCGACGCATGACGCTGGCCAGATACGTCGCCAGCGGGCCGACGATGGTCTTGCCCTCGCCGGTTTTCATCTCGGCGATCTTGCCCTGGGCCAGCACGATGGCGCCGATGAGCTGCACATCGAAGGGGCGGGCTCTAAACGGCGGGCGGCTCTCGGGGAACAGCGCGCGGACAGCCTCGTAGAACGCGGGCGGGATCTCAACGCGGGACCAGCCGGGTACGACCTCAGCGCACCCGCTGTACTCGCCGGCCTCGTCGGTCACCGCGCCTGGGGGCACCGAGCCGGCCTTGCGGGCGTCGAAGGTCTGCGGGACAAGCGGGGCGATTGCGGCGGCCTTCTCTTTAAGCTCTTCGTACAGGCGCTGCATGTCGGGCGGGAGTGCCGAGGGGTCAAAGTTCCGCGCGGGGTCGAGCACGTTGCGGATGCCCACGGCCCGGTCCATCGCCTCGCGCGCCATCGCGAAGACGTCGGGGATCAGATCTTCTTCACCCTCGCCCTTGTCGGCCCGGGCACGGAAGTCGTCAATCTTTACGCGGAGCTGCGCGTCGGTCATCAGGCGGATCTGCGGCTCCATGGCGTTGACCTGCAAGACCTTTTGCAGGTAGCGCTTGACGAACCGCTCGTTGCGCGTGCCGATGATGCGGTTGATGATCGGGCCGATCAGGGGGATGTCGTTGGAGGCCATAGGGATTGTCCGTTTCCCGCCCGGGCCCGGCACAACGTGTGCGCCGAGCCGCCGAAGGCGGTGATGCTCGAAGAAGATTGTTTGGATCGCGCGTGGTCGGAAGGGGCACCACCGCCGTGCGCCATCATCGTGGAGATGGGGCCATAAGGCGGCGGCGCGAGCGTGTGATCACGCCAGCGCGGGCGGGGGCAGTGCAAGGTGAGCTAACAGGAGTCGGCCTGCCAGCAGATGACTGACAACTTGGTTCGGCGCGGCACGTTTGGGCGCGAACGCGGTGTCGGAAGCGAAGCGAACAAGGCTCCGGGCTGACGCGAGCGATGGCGGCAGCGGACGCTCGGCTTGGCGCTGCGCGCGGCGGACGGTTCGTAGTGTCAGGACCGTCAGTAGCTGCTGATCAGCGAGCGAGACGCGCGGGCCGGTGCTGAGCTGGCTCATCAGCGGTGCCAGAGGTGCGCCGGCAGAGACCGCGAGGGTGACCACGAGCAGCAGCGAGAGCCCGCTGAGCCAAGGTGAGAGCGGGCGGGGGCAGCGTGATCTGGCCGGGCTGTTCTGGGCCTGGCTGTTCTGGGCCTGGCTGTTCTGGGCCGGGCTGACCGATCGCCATGGCTGCGGGTGCGCGGCTAAGTGGCGAGGACGGCGAGCGTGCTGGGCGGTGGAGAGACTCATCTGTGCGCGTTGCGACAGTTTAGGCGCACCGGTGCGCCGAACCAGCGACAGCGCACGGTGCGCCATCTACGCTTGGGGCATGCTGAAGACCCAGCGTGTCGTTGTTGTCGGGGCCGGGCTGGCGGGGCTCGCGGCTGCGGTGGAGCTTGCCGCCGCCGGGCTGCGGGTCACGGTGGTTGAGAAGAACTCGCACCTGGGCGGGAAGATGAACGTGCTGCGCGAGGGCGGCTTCAGCTTCGATATGGGTCCGACGATCCTGACGATCCCGCAGGTGCTCACCGGGATCATCCAGCGCACGGGGCGCAACCCCGCCGACTACATCAAGCTGATCAGCTTGGACCCGCAGTGGCGGTGCTTCTACACCGACGGCACGGTGATCAACCTGCGCCAGCGCCCTGAGACGTTCGCGCAGGAGCTGGACGCGCAGTTCCCCGGCACCAGCGCCGGCGTGCAGTACACGCGATTTATCGCCTTTGCGCGCCGGATGATGAGCCTGTCTAACAAGGTCTTCTACTACAAGGACGTCGGCTCGCCCGTGGACATGATGCGCGGCACACCGCCCGGCGATACCAAGGTGCTCGGCGATGTGCTGGCGATGAAGATGCACAAGACCGTCGCGGGCACGGTCCATCAGATGATCGATGAGCCGCACGTCCGCCAGTTGGTTGAGCACTTCTTGCAGTATGTAGGGTCGTCGCCGTTTATGGCCCCGGCGATCTTGAGCCTGATCGCCGCCGCCCAGACCGATCACGGGTGCTGGTACTCGATGTCCCCCGACGGGACCACCGGCGGCACGCGCTGCGTGGCCCAGGCGCTCGCGCGGCTCGCTGGCGAGTTGGGCGTTGAGGTCCGCACGGGCAAGGGTGTGACGAAGATCAACAGCACCGGCGCGCGGGCCACCGGCGTGACGCTCGATGACGGCACGACGATTGACGCCGACGCGGTGGTCTCTAACTGCGACGTGCAGCGGACGCTGCGCGACCTGATCGCGACGCCCGGTGGGCGCAAGCGGCAGGCTGGCATCGCAAAGAGTTATACCCCCGCGTGCAGCGGCGTGGTGCTCTATCTGGGCCTGAAGCGCCAGTATGAGCACCTGGCCCACCACAACTTCATGTTCAGCTCTAACTCGGTTGAGGAGTTTGCTGACATCTACACGCGCGGCGTGCCGGCGCGTGACCCTTCGCTCTACGTCGCGGCACCGAGCCGGACTGACGCGACCCAGGCCCCCGCGGGGTGTGAGTCGCTGTACATCTTGGTGCACACGCCATACCGGCGTGAGGGCCAGCGCTGGGAGGGGCCCGGCGGGATGCTTGAGCAGTATCGCCCGGTGATCATCGAACGTTTGCGCGCTACCGGGATGCCGGACATCGAGCAGCAGATCGCGGTAGAGAAGTTCCTGCACCCCGGGCTGATCGACCAAATGTACAACGCCGAAGGCGGGGCGATCTACGGGCTGGCCAGCCACGGGCGCCTCATGGGCGGGTTCAAGCCCCGCAATCGCTCGCAGGTGCTGGACAACCTGTACCTCACCGGCGGCAGCGTCAACCCCGGGCCCGGTGTACCGATGGTGCTGATGAGCGGCGTGACGGCGGCCAATTGCCTCAGGCAAGACCTTGATGCCCGCAAGCCCGGCGAGGCCACAATCGAGACGCGTCTGGGCCCGAGCCTGGTTGGTGGTGAGCTGGACGCCTCGGCGGCCCCTGAGGCCGTGGGAGCGCGATAGACGTGGCACCGCTGATCGTGCCTGAGCGGTTCAGCCCGCGGTTTGCGGGCGGGTTTGATCGCTGGTACCTGCGCGGGCTGGTGGCGCGGTCGTGGCACTCCGTCCGCCTGGCTGAGCAAGGGGCGGAGCTTCTTGATGAGCTGGGGCGGCACGTGGGGCCGGCGATCGTGCTGATGAACCACCAGTCATGGTGGGACCCGCTGGTGGGGCTCTGGATTCACGGGCGGTTTGAGCCCACTCGGCGCGCCATCGGACCGATGGAGGCCACGCAGCTCGCAAAGTTCGGGTTCTTTAAGCGGCTGGGCGTCTTTGGGATCGAGCCCGATGCGCCCGGCGCAATCGACGCGATGACAGCCCACGTCAGCGAGCGCTTCATCCAGCACCCCAAGACCACGCTCTGGCTGACCCCACAGGGCACGTTCGCGGATGTTCGCACACCGATCAGGCTGCGCCCAGGCGCGGCGGCGATCGCGGCCCGCGCGTTGCCGCTCGACACTGCGGCCGCGGCTGCTGGGGAACCGCACGGCGGGCTTCTGGTGCTCTCTGTCGCGATGGAGTACGCCTTCTGGCTTGATCGCAAGCCCGAGCTGCTGCTGCGCGCTGCTCGAATTTCGGCCCCGACCGACGAGGCCGGCGTGCGCCCGACGACAGGAGCGTGGAACCGCGCCATGACGGCCGTCATGCATGCGAACGCGGCGGCGCTCGCGGCGCTGGTGGTGGCGCGGGACCCCGCGGCACTGCGCTGTGTGGGCGGGAAAGGGGCGCGGAACGCCAACAACAGCCGCGTATGGGACTGGTGGCTGAGGCTCCGCGGCGGCAGCGGTAGAATCGACCCCACCAACCGGGACAGGCCACCGGCGAGACCAGCAACCACCGACGGAACCACGCAATGACGATCTTGGACTGGGCCCTGATTGGCGCCGTGTTCTTCTCATTCGTCGGTCTGCTGATGACCGTGGTCAACTTGCGGTGCTATAAGCCGCCCTTTCGCATCGGCGCTCGTGCCGGGGCCTCGCCCGCCGGTGACGGCGCGGCCGCGGGCGAGACAGAGCTGGTCAGCGTCTGCATCCCAGCCCGCAACGAAGAGGCGAACATCGAGCCTTGCGTGCGGTCTTTGCTTGCGCAGACGCACGCGCGGCTTGAGGTGCTTGCGTACAACGACCAATCAACCGACGCGACGGGCACGATCCTGGAGCGGCTGGTAAAGGAGGACGCGCGTGTGCGCGTGGTCCCGACGGTCCCGCTGCCCACGGGCTGGAACGGCAAGCAGTGGGGATGCGACAACATGGGGCGGGCCGCCAAGGGGCGGTGGCTGCTGTTCACCGACGCTGACGTGCGGTTTGAGCCATCGTGCGTCGAGCTGACCCTCGGCAGCGCAAGGGCGCTTGATACCGCGATGCTCAGCACCTTCCCCAGGCAGATCACCGGCACGCTCGCCGAGGTGCTGGCGGTGCCGATGATCCACTTCATCTTGTTCAGCTACCTGCCCATGCCACGGATGCGTGGCACGATGGACCCGGCGGCGAGTGCCGCGTGCGGGCAGTTCATCTTGTGCCGGGCCGATGCGTACGGGGCTTCGGGCGGGCACGGTGCGTTCAAGGCGTCTATGCACGACGGGGTAATGATGCCGCGCGCGGTGCGGCGAGCGGGCTTCAAGACCGATCTCTTCGACGGCACCCGCCTGTGCGAGGTCCGCATGTACCGCGGGCTCATGCAGGTTTGGCGGGGGTTCACCAAGAACGCCTTCGAGGGCCTCGGATCCATCGGGCTGCTGGTATTTGTCACGCTGGTGCACCTGCTTGCGCACGTGCTGCCATGGTGTGTGCTTGGGTGGCTGGCCATCGCGGCGCTGCGAGGGATCGAGGGCCTGCCCGTGCTGGCGAGCGCTCTGGCCGTGCTGTGCGTGCTGATGCACCTTGTTCAGCGGGCGCTGCTCGCCGCCCGCTTTGCACAGTCATTGCTGGGCGTGGCGCTGCACCCGCTGGGTGTGCTGATGATGACGACGATCCAGTGGCACAGCTGGTGGCTGCACATCACCGGCCGGCGCGCGTGGAAGGGCCGCGTGCAGGCGGCGCCCGCTGCATGAGCGCGCCGATGCTTGAGCGTGGCACGTGCGATCAGGGCTCCGCGGCGCGAAGGTCGATCAGCTCACCGACGACGTGCTCACCGCCATACGTGTCGATCTTCGGCTCGATGATCGCGTCGATGCGGGCCCCGCGGGCCAGCACGCGCTGAAGGCTGCCGCCGGGCGCGAGCTGCTCACCAAGGCGCCAGGCGGTGAGCTTGAGGCGGCGCTGGCCATCACCGACCAGCAGCTCAAGGTGCGAGCCCTGCGCGCCAAATCGTCGCGGGTCTTGCTCAAGCTTCACGCCCCGCAGGAGCAGCCTGATGCCCGGGTTGCCCGGGCCAAAGGGCCGCAGCTCAAGCAGCCTGCGCACGGCCTGCAGGTCCAGGTCGCTGGGCGCGGCGGTCGTGTCGGCCGTGGCACAGAGCGTCAGCTCATCAGCGTGGATGTTCGCGGTCGCGTGAGCGATCAGCGCCTCGGTAAAGGCCTCCAGTCGCCCGGCGCGCACGCGCAGGCCCGCGGCCCGGTCGTGCCCGCCAAACTTGACTAGGTCGTTCTCGCACGAGGCGAGCGCCGCGTGCAGGTTGTAGCCCTCGATGGCGCGCCCGCTGCCGTGCGCCTCGCCCGCGCGCGGGCCCTCGGTTTCCATCTGCATCAAGATGGTCGGGCGGCCGAAGCGTTCCATGAGCCGTGAGCAGCAGATGCCCACTACGCCGGCGTGCCAGGCGGGGTCGGCGAGCACGATCGCGTGCTTGCCGGGGGCGGTCATCCCGCGCTGCTGGGCCATCTGCGACGCCTGCTCAACGATCCGCTGCTCGACGGCGCGGCGCTGGTCGTTGGCGATCTCCAGCCCGTCGGCAATCATCGCGGCGCGGGCCGCGTCCTCGGTAATGAACAGCTCGACGGCCTCACGGGCGTGCCCCATGCGTCCGCAGGCGTTGAGCCGGGGCGCAAGGCGGAAGCCCACGTCCCACTCGCCGACCTTCTCGCCGCTGAGCCCCGCGCGGTCTACCAGGGCCCGCACGCCAGTAAACGGCGAGTGCTTCAGGCGGTTTAGACCGTGCTTGGTGATCACGCGGTTCTCTCCCACCAGCGGCACAACGTCAGCGATCGCCCCAAGGGCCGCAAAGGCCAGCAGCTCGACCAGCAGCGTTCGCGCGGGTGGCGCGGACCGCTCGCCGTCGCCAGCGATTGCCGCCATGCGCCAGGCCAGCTTGTACGCCACGCCCGCGCCAGACAATTCGCCAAAGGGGTAGCTTGAGTCAGGCCTGCGCGGGTGTACTACCGCGTACGCGGCGGGCAAGTCGGCCATGGTCGCCGGTGGGTTGTGGTGGTCGGTGATGATCAGGTCAAGCCCGCGCCGCAGCGCGACCTGCGCGGGGTGCACGGCGGTGATCCCACAATCAACGCTGACGATGACCCTGGCCCCTTCGCCAGCAAGGGTCTCGATCGCTTTGGCGTTGAGCCCGTAGCCCTCTTCAAGCCGGTGGGGCACGTACGTCCGCACATCGCTGGCGGGTGCGAGCAGCTTGAACATGCGGTAGAGGATGGCGGTGCTGGTCACACCGTCCACGTCGTAGTCGCCGTAGATGACCACCGGGTCGCCTGCGTGCAGGGCGGCCAGCAGGCGCTGCGCGGCGCGGTCCATGTCAGGGATGAGGCGCGGCTCGTGCAGGCCTGTGAGCTTGGCCTCAATGAACGCGGTCGCGGCGTGGTCAGCACCGAGCCCGCGGGCTGCCAGAACGCGTGGGACGAGTCCTTGGCGCAGGCCGCTTAGAGATTGCGGAGTGGCTTCAGGCGTTTCGCGAAGCTGCCAGCGTCGCAGCAGACCCCGCCCGATGCTGACGCCCGGGGACGCGGCTGGCGGGCCGGGGGCGATGGGGCTGGCTCCGGCGGCGTGAGCGTCCGTGGTGGGCTGCACGCGGCCAGAGTACGCCGGGCCGGGGGCGCGGGCCGTCAACCCGATGGCCACTTGCTGGTACACTGCGGCATGGCCAGGCTCACCCGCATCTACACCAAGACCGGCGACACAGGCTCGACAGGTTTGGGCGACGGTTCACGGGTCCGCAAGGACGACATCCGCGTTGAGACGTACGGCACCGTTGATGAAGCCAACGCGGCCCTCGGCGTCGCGCTCTCGATCGCTTCAGCCTCGGCCCCGGGCACGCGCGGTGCCAGGCTCGCCGACTTGCTGCGCTCCATTCAGAACGACCTGTTTGATGTCGGCGCCGACCTGTGCGTGCCCATCGAGAAGAACCAGGACCAGTCCAAGATGCTCCGGGTCACCACCGGGCAAACAGAGCGGCTGGAGAAGGCCATCGACCAGGCCAACGAACATCTTGCGCCGCTGAGCAACTTTGTGCTGCCGGGCGGCTCGCCGCTGGCCAGTGCGCTGCACGTGGCCCGCACCGTCACACGCCGGGCCGAGCGGCTGTGCGTGACGCTACATGAGCACGACAAGCCCCGGACCAACCCAGAGTCGATCCGTTATCTCAACCGCCTGTCTGACCTGCTGTTTGTGCTCGCCCGGGTGGCCAATGACAACGGCGCGGGCGACATCTTGTGGGTCCCCGGCGCGAACCGAACGTCATAATCCGCGGCTGAGTTGAGCCGACCGTCCCGGCGAGGTTGTTCAGGAGCCAGTGTGCCGCAGAGCGTCCCGCATGACTTTGGCTTCGAGTATCTGCAGGAGCAGACGCGCCGCCTGCGCAAGCGGGTGCTGTGGTACTGCGCGCTGACGGTCGCGCTGGGGGTTCTTTCGCTGGCCGTATTCGGTTTTTCGTTCGAGGATCTGCCGGACGAGGGCCCGCTGGTCAGGCGCGGGCTTATCGCGCTGCTGTTGACTGCGACGCTCGTGAGCACACTGCCTTACGTCTGGGGGCTCTGGCGCGTTGGGCGAAAGCAACTGACGCGAGCGCAGATGCTCGAGGTCGTCTACCGCCTGCTGCTTATCTCGCTGCTTGCGGGCGTGGTCGTGGGCTTCGTGTTCGCGCTGATGCGTGAGGGGACCAACAAGGCGACGCTCACCTTTGGGGTCAGCGTTCTCAACAGCCTTTTCCTGTCGCACCTGATCGCCTGCATCCTGCTGCCTTGGACCCCGCGCGAGAGCGTCAGACCGTTCTACGCGCCCTTCGCTGCTGGGATCGGCACGTTCATCGCTCTGACGCTCATACTTGGCAGGCTCGAATGGTGGATGCGCGGGCTGACGATCATCGGGTTCATCGCCGTGTGCACCGCGGCCTTCCTGCCCGGGCTGGCCATCGCGTGGTGGAAGCACAACCGCTTTGCGCGAGAATTCCTGCTCAGCCGCCTTGGTCGAGGCTACAGCGAGTTGCAGCGCGAGCTGACGGACGCACAGCGCATCCACGAGCGGCTGTTTCCCAAGCCCCAGCGCCGCCACGGGCTTGACTTTTCTTACGCCTACGCCCCGATGCGTTCTATCGGCGGCGATTACCTCTACGCCCGCTTCCTGCCCAGCGACACGCGCGCAGCGCGGACATGGCACGGCGGAGACCCAGCCTCGGGGCGCGCCGGTCAGGCCGGAGGCCTGCACGCGAGCGCAAGTGTCAGCATGGCCGGCAGCGCAAATGGGGGCGACAACGAGATTGCAGTCGGCAGCGCGGTCGGCGGCGCAAGGGCCAGCGTGGCTGGTGGCCTCAGCGGCGGCGTTGCTGCGCGTGCCGCGACAGTGGGGGGTGTCGCCGTTGAGCGCGAGGCCGCCGCCGCCACCGAGGATCTGCTGATTGTCGTGCTGGACGTCTGCGGGCACGGGATCACCGCGGCCCTGACCGTCAACCGCCTCTACGGTGAGCTCGAGCGCCTCGTCGGCGAAGACCCGCTGATCAACCCCACCGACGTGCTCCGCGCGCTCAACCGCTTCGCGTACCTAACCCTGAGCGAAGAGTCGTTGTTTGTCACCGCCATCGCGATGCGGATCGAGCCGCCGGCGGACCCCGCTGATGCCAACGCGCCGGCGACGATCTATTACGCGAACGCCGGACACCCGCCCGCGTGCGTGCTGGGTGCCGGCGCGTTGGCGAGCGCTGAGCCCACCATGCTCGAGCCGACGGCGATGGTCCTTGGCGTCTCGCGCGAGCTGGAGATCGACCGCGAGGCCGCCACCGCGCGGCTGCCGGTGGGTGCCACGCTTATCGCCTATACCGACGGAGCCATGGAGGCCCGCAACGCGCACGGGCGGATGCTCAACGTCGGCGGGGTGATCGACGCGGCAAGGGCCGCGGGCACGCTCGAAGCTTCGCAACGTTGCCCTGCGGTGATGGCCGCGATCTCCAGCCACCGCTTCGGCCCAATCTCCGACGACACGCTGGTGGTCGCCGTCAGCAGGGTGTGCTGAGCGAAAGGGTGTGCTCAGCGACACGGTGTGCTCAGCGACACGGTGTGCTACTGGTGACGGTGCAAGCGGCGGAATCATGCCGCCTTGGCCGCCCGGCCGGCGCGGGGTAGATCAAGCCACTTGGCGCACGTAGCCAAAAGCGCGGCCTTGTCGATGGGCTTGCTGGCATAGTCATCGCACCCAGCCTCCAAGCACCTCTCGCGATCACTGGCCATCGCGTGCGCGGTCAGCGCCACTACTGGAATGTCGTTGCCTCGGGCCCGAAGCGTCCTGGCAAGCGTGTAGCCGTCCATAACGGGCATCTGCATGTCCGAAACAACGAGGCCAAAAGCCTCGCCCGCGGCCTCCGCTCGTTGGAGCATCTCGAGGGCGATCATGCCATTCTCAGCGATGCCCACTGATGCGCCGGCTCTACGAAGGTGGAACGAGATCAGACGCTGATTGTCCGCGCCGTCCTCGACCAGTAGAACCCGGCCGGCCAAGTGCATCATCGGCGGCGGTTTGGCCGAGACGCCCGGCACCTCAACAACGCTATCCAGCGAGGCCACGACACCGGACCCTTCAATGGGTATCAGGGGCAGGTCAATCCGAAATGTAGATCCTTGGTCGGGCGCTGTGTGTTCCAAGGTCACATCTCCGCCCATGAGATTCGCGAGTTTTCGACAGATGACCAGGCCGAGCCCGGTGCCGCCGTGCCTGCGAGTGACTGATGTGTCGGCCTGCGTGAAGGCCAGGAACAGCCGGGCAGACTGCTCGGGTGTCATGCCCTCGCCGGTGTCGGCGACGTCGATGATCAGGCGGCTCTCACCCCCGCAGACCGCGGCTCGCGCGGTAATGGTGATGCTCCCTTGCTGGGTGAACTTCACGGCGTTGCCCACAAGGTTCGTGAGGATCTGACGCAGCCTGGTCGGGTCGCTCAGGATGCTCGTTGGCACCGGCGTGGCTAGCAGCGCGGACAGTCGCACGCCCTTGCTGGTCGCACACGGTCCGCACACGCTCTCAACCTCGCGCAGAATTCTCTCCACCGGCGTCTGGGTCCGCTCAACGATCATCATTCCCGCCTCGATCTTGGAGACGTCCAGGATGTCGTTGATCACCGTCAGCAGGTGCTTGGCAGCACCGCCGATGGTGTCGACCGCTTGCAGGCGCTGGTCCGGTGTTGGGAGCGCGCCACCGTCCTCTCGCAGCAGATCGGCGAAGCCGAGGATTGCCGTTAACGGCGTGCGGATCTCGTGACTCATGTTCGCAAGAAACTCGCTCTTAAGCCTGTTGGCCGACTCGGCTCGGAGGAGGGCGTTGCGCATCTGCTGCACATCGACGTGCACACCGACCACGCGCTTGGGCGTCCCGTCGGCGAGGCGCTCGACAACCTCCCCAACATCCCGCACGCACAGCCACGTGCCGTCCTTGCACCGCAGGCGGTGCTCACTGTAATAACTGGTGGACTCACCCGACAAGTGCCGCTGCACTTCAGCCATCGCGGCAGGCAGGTCGTCTGGGTGCGCAAGTTGCTGCCATGTGCCGAGCGACATCGGCAGCTCGCCGGGCTCGTACCCAAGCATGGTGTAGTAGGTGTCGTTGAAGTAGGTCGAGCCGCTCTCAACGTCCCAGTCCCAGAGCCCGATCTTCGCGCACCTTGTGGCAAGCTCGAGCCTCGAGTTGGCCGCACTGACCGCCTGCCTGGTGGCGTGATCGGCGGTGATGTCCGACTCAATGGCCATAAACCCGCTCAGGGCCCCGGCGCGGTCGCGCAGCGGCACAATCTCGATCCGCAGGCGATACGCACGTCCGTTCTTCGCGTAGTTGACGATCTCGGTCGTCACGCCCGAGCCACTGCGCACGGCGTCGCCCATCTTCTTCGCCGAAGCTCGGTCGGAGCCTGGGCCCTGCAGCACCGCGCCGGGCTTGCGGCCCTTGACTTCATCGAGCGTAAAGCAGGAGATTCGAGTAAATCCGTCGTTGACCCATTCGATGCGTCCAGAGACGTCGGTCACCACAACCAGGTTCGAGGTTCGCTTGGCGATCTCGGCGAGCCGCTCGGCGGTGTCTCTGGCCGCGCGGAGTTCGGCAGCTTGCTTCGCGTGCTCCGCGACCTTCTTGGCCGCGTTGCGTTGGAGCGCGCGAACCAGCACTGCGGAACCAGCGATGACAAGGAGGAGCTCGATATCGTCTAGTACGCTCATCCATTCGACGGGCGCTTCGAGGCTCGCACCTCCCGCACTGTCCAACGATGCCGCAGGCGTGGTGAGAGACGGTAACTGACCATCGGCAAGCGGATGAGCGGCCGGCTCCACGGCATAGCAGGCGCTGCCAAAGCACACGTTGAGGACCGCGATTATTAGCAGCGGTGCGAGTCGGAGCATTTCATGTCTCCTTTCTTGGTGCGCCGGACGTTCGAGGCGTCAGCTGTCATCACGGCTCATCGTCCTTGCCTAAATCGAGCTTGAGGGGAGTGGCAACCATTCTCGAGGCCGTCCACACGCTCGGGTGGCACCCAAGCCGACCGACTGGCAAGGTCGGTGCGAAGTCCACGTTGACCCGAAGGCGGCTTGGAGACAGTCGCGTTCCACTCGGCCCTGATACCAGCAGACCCGGATTGCGTGTAACGACCGAGCGAATCGGCCCTGGGCGCGTCTCACGCCGCCGATCTCGCCGTCAGTTAAGGGTTCATCGCAGCGTCAAACCTAGTGAAGCGGAGCTAACGCCGGGTTAGCGGTTGCCTCGTCAGTCAGCACCTCGGACCTGGAGTGACCGTGGCTTGGCACCCAAGCGGGCTGCTCCATCGGCAAAACTGCTTCTGGAGGGCCGTGCGGCCGCGCAAACTTGCGGAACATTGCCCTGTCCGACCACGCGCCGGCGGCGCTTGCCCGATCACCGATGGAAAATCCCGGCAGCGCGCTTAGCAATTCCCCTGTGCGGCCCCCATGCTTGGGTAGTCGCACTACGCGAGGCCCGCAACGGACAAGTCACTTCCTACAGCAATCAGACCAGAGCCTTCGCGGCCCGCGGCTCACACATCGCCGCCGAACCCCACCTTCCGATCGCTACAGTCGTCCACCCAACCGCAGCGGCCAAAGATCGCGCTAGCAACCGGCACCCGGCCCCAGCCATGGGTATTATGAAGATCGAGCAGATCCCCTTCGACACCGCCGATTTCTCAACGGTTTCTGTCATAGAGCACCCGGACATCGCTGGCACGGCCTTGCAGCGCACCTAGACCTCCGGCACCATCCGGGTCCGCATGGTTAAGAACATGTCGGGCGACGAGGCCGAGCACTGGTGCCAGAAGGGTCGTATCGTGCTCTGGCTGGAGGGCCGGCCTGAGACGCACCTGTCAAAAGATGATCGCGTCACGCCGGGCCCGGGCGAGTCGTACCAAGTGGCCGACGGGGCGAGCTCGCACAAGTCGGTCTCTACGACGGGTGCCAAGCTCTGAATCGTGGACTAGCGAGTGAGTTGCGGCTGGACCGACGGGCTCGCGTGACGCGGCGACAATAGCTTGGCGGGTGCACGCTTCGCCCGAGGAACAGCCGCTGCACCGCCTCTTGGCCTTAACCAGATTTTGAGCCTGGCTCGGCCCGCGTTAAGCCACGGCGACAAACCTCGCGCGAGGCGGGCCAAAGCACGGGAACTCCGCCGAGCTGTCGTTCGACCCCGCTGGGTCAAAGTCGTCAGAAAGCCGAGGCTCCAACGCTCGAACCCCCATCCCGCTAAAAACGACAACCCCCGCGCCTTACGACACGGGGGTTCGTCATATCAAAAAGTAGTGGGTGCGTAGTGGTGTTCCGCCGTGCCAGAGAGACCCGTATAGAGATGGCC
>JAJOLK010000029.1 GCA_021173225.1 Phycisphaerales bacterium PN19_bin_20
CCCTGGTTTGGTGCGTGGTGCGATAGAGAGAGAGGGAAACGGAACGGGCCGTCGATCAAGAGAGACCTGGAGCTTGCAGATGGGTGTTCGAGGCTGGCCACGGGCGTGAGCCATCACCTCGGGCCGGTGGTCGCCAACGCGACGGGCTATGCGTCACTCCTAAGGACGACGCACCCCTTCCCGCGTGTGGCTCGAAGTGTTCGCGACCGCCGGCCCATGTTGATGGCGACGCCAGTGTGCTGAGAAAGCCCCGCTGTGAGCGAGAAGAGAGTCGGAAGTTTGAGAGATAGAAGGTCCCGGGTTGTGTGTTCTGGCTATGGCGAAGGTCACGGCCGCGGCCACGGGGTGTTTGGGAGTGTCTGGCAAGAGGGCGAGAGCCGCTTGACCGGTTTGAATCGGTGGTGTTGAGCTTCGGTTCCACCACCCCGCCGCAGGATGCGGTGAGAAAAGCTGAGGAGAGAGATCGCTCGGGCCGACCAGAGATGGCCGGCCCGAGCTTGGAACGAGGGGCCGCGAGATGATCGCGGTCCTTTTCGTTGACGTCCGGACCGAAGCGGGCCTGCTCGAGCAGCGGGCACCTCGGGCGGGCGCACACCGCTCTTCACGCCATCCTTTAGGCCCCGCGAACTCCCTCACCGGACCGCGGGGCCTTTCCCGTTCACGCGGAGCTAGAAGAGGAGGCGAAAGCCCATTCCGATGGCCCAGTCCAGCTCGGCGCGGTTGTTCACGTCGCTGTAGATGGGGAGCTTGCCCATGACCTCGAAGCCGAAGCGTCGGCCCTCGTACATGATGCCGGGGCTGAAGTGGATCTCGTTGTCGCTGTTGGTCTCGTAAAGGCCGTTGATCTCGGCCGTGGCGTACCAGGCACCGGTGGACTCGCTGGTGTAAGCGCTGGGGTAGAGGCGATAGACGTAGGCGAGGTTGTACATCAGCGCGTCGGCGGTGCCTTCGCCGCCGAAGTTGTCGAGGCGGTCCTCGGTGCCCCCGGTAGTTAGGGTGTAGTGCAGCTCGGCGTTCCACCCGTGGCGGCCGCTGACCTGGGTGAGGACGACGCCTAGGTGCGGGTCGGCGTTGAACTCCCCACCGGTGTCGAGCTTGACGCCGCCGAGCAGCGCGGCGCGGGTGGTGTCTACGCCGCCGGTGTCGCTGCGGTAGAAGCGGTACTTGAAGGTGAAGTCAACGTCGGGGACTTTGGTGTTGGTGTCGTGCTGGCCTGAGGCGAGGGTGGTGTTCTCAACCTCGACAGGCGCGTCGATGGTCAGTGAGAGGTCGCGGGCCAGGCCGAGCTGGACGGTGTTCCAGACGCTGTAGACGGTGGTGTTGCGGGTGCCGTCGGTGGGGTCACTGCCGAACCTGAAGATGTGCGACTGCGTGCGGATGAGGGTGTTGCCCGGGCCGGGCATGGTCGCGGAGGCGGTGTACATGGCCTCTTGTGCGAGCGCGGCGGGCGCGAGGCCAGCGAGGCCAGCGAGCGCGCCGGCGCAGGTGAGCGTGGTGAAGAGCGAAGCGCGACGCGGGGTGATGCCAGCGCGCGTGCGCGCAGGCAGAGCGATGCGAGTGTGGTTACTCATGGCGTGTGTCCGTGGTGGTGCGTTGATGTGAAGAAGCCTCGAGCTTACTTGGCCGACGGGACCACGAGCTTGACCAGCGTGTTGCCGGCGTCGCGCACGGCCTCGCGGAGCTGATAGGGGCTCGGGCGCTTGTCGCCGGTGAAAGTGACATAGACCTTGCCTGAGCCGAGATCAACGCGGGTAGAGGCGACGCCCGGCAGGTCTTCGAGGGCGAGATCAACGTTGCTCACGCACTGCGGGCAGGCCATGCCGTTGACCCACAGCTCGGCCGCGCTGCCGACCAGCGGGCGAGTTTCGGTCAGAGAGTCAACGTCGGCCTTAACGACCTGGTGGGTGATGCCTTCTTCGGCCTTGCCGCTGACGGCCTGCCCGGGGGACGTGGCGTTTGTGCCGCTGCTTTGGCAGGCGGTCAGAAGCGTTGCCGCGAGCATGATGCTGGCGAGGGTGAGGGTCTTGGACATGGCAAGGCTCGGAGTGGGGCTGGTGATGCGCTTCATTGGATTGGTCCTGTGGAAAGGTCTTCGGCTGGTGTTGATGATCGGCCTACTTGCGTGCGAACGCGAGCAAGGAGGCTTGATGGATTGTTTGCGGTGGGTAGGGCGTGCGATGGAGGCGGCGCAATTGCGCGGGCCGCTAGAGCAGCCAGTGACCCTGAATCACGCGCAGCGGAGTCGCGGACGCGCGGAGTGAACAGGCGAAGGCCTCGCCTTGGCGGATTGCGCCTGAGGGTTGAGCTTCGCACGGCGGCAGTGGAGGTGCGGCCGACGGCAGGGCCCACGGTGCCATCGCCAACCAGCTTTGAGATGTCCACGCAGGACCCGGATTGAGCGCGCGAAGCCAGTCTGCCGTGCGAAGCCAGTCCGGCGAGTAGAGCTTCGCAGAAGCGGAGCCGCGACGCTTTGAACTGAACTTGGCGTCTTTGGTGGGCTTGACGTCGGTGGCAGTGAGGACCGCCGCGGTGGTCGAGGGCGGGTTGCTCGGGCGATCAGTCCCGCGGGGCATGCACGGGCAGGCGGGCGTGGGAGCCGACGCGTGGCCCGGGCGCTCGAGTGGTTCGCGGGGCGACTGCGCGGCGCTTGCGTTAAGGTCTGCGCAGCAGCCGCAAGCCTCGGATCGGGTCTGGCAGTCGCACGGGCGGCCGCTGGCGAGCAGCGAGTGTTCGGCTGACTGTGACGGCCGATTCGTTTGAGCAGACTGGGCCGCGATGGCCCAGGGCTGAGCGATCAGCAGCAGCAGGCTCAAGATGGCGGCCAGGGTGCGCGTCACGACACAATGGTACGTCGGCGGGTCGGCGGGGTTCGCCTACGGCCACTTGGGGTTACTGAGAGCCAATTGGGGTGATTTTGAGTTGGTGGGCCGGAGCGATGGATTAGCACGGCACAATCGCGGAAGTTATACACTGCGGGCATGGCTCAGGCTTCATCGAGTTTGCCCGCGGCCGCCCACCCCGTGCAGCACGTGGCGATATTCCCGGGCTCGTTTGACCCGGTGACGTACGGGCACTTAGACGTGGTCGCGCGCGGGCGGCGATTGTTTGATCGCGTGATCATCGCGGTCGGGCGCAACCCGGGCAAGGAGCCGCTGTTCAGCGTCGAGGAGCGCGTGGAGCTGCTAGCGGCCCTGGCGGCCGACATGGAGCGTCGCGAGCCGACCGCCGCGCCAGTCAGCGTGCAGAGCTATGACGGGCTCACGGTCGACTTCGCGCGGCGCGCAGGCGCAACGGTGCTGCTGCGCGGCATCCGCAACCTTTCAGACCTGCAGTCTGAGGTGCAGCAGGCCCTGACCAACCGCGAGATCGCCAACCTTGAGACGGCGTTTGTCGTCGCGGGTCAGAGCTTCGCGTACACCAGTTCAAGCCTGATCCGCCAGCTCGCGGCCCTGGGGCAGGACCTCGAACCGCTGCGGTCGATGGTCCCGCCAGAGGTCGTCGAGGCGCTCAAGCGCAAGAAGCTCGAGAACCACCCCCTGCTGGCCCGGCTGGCGCGCGGGGCCGAGACTGAATAGGACGCACCCGGATTCTCGCCCACACTTGTGCTTGCGAAGCAAACCAAGGGCGAGCGCGGCAAGTCCCACGCGGCGCGTGAGGCTATCCCGAGGTCCGGTCAATCTTCGCTGCCGCCGGCCTTTTTGCGTTCCTGCGGGGTCATGCGAGCAACCTCTTCGGTGTCGCGGGCGCTCCGGGCCTTGATCCGTTCAAGCTCCGTGGGCGTCATCCACGGCAGATCACCGAGCTTGCGCGCCAGCGACTCTGGGAAGGGCCTGGCGTCCAGCTCATGCCGCGGACGAGACTTCCAGAACCGGTGCATCCACAAGGTCTGCTCAGGGGCCTCACGTACGGCCCCTTCGAGCGCGCGGCGGTAGCGGGCCGTGACGTAGTAAGCCGGGTCGGGCGCGTTCTTCCAATCGTCAGGGCCGAAGACGTCAACGATGTTTAGATCAAAGCGCAGCGCGCGCGGGCGGACCTGCACGCCGCCGGGCCCGGGCTCACCGCCAACGCGCCGCGCCCAGCCGACGACGACCGGCGCGTTGTGCCTGACGGCGGTGATGCCGATGGCCTTGTAGGTGCTCGCAAGGCGACCGCAGAAGGGCACGAAAACCCCGCGCGTCCCGGCGTTCTGATCGGCGACGAACCCGACGTGTTCGCCGCGTTCGAGCAGTTGTGGAAGCTCGCGAATGGCCCCGAACTTGTCTAGCAGGTGCATGCCGCGGCGTGAGCGCGAGGCGCGGACCCAGTCGTCCAGCAGGTCGATATCCAGTGGCCGGTAGAGCGCGTGGATCTTGAACCCCAGCAGGGCAAGCAGGTAGGCCGTAAGCTCCCAGTTGCCCACGTGCCCCGTGACGAGCACGACGGGCCCCTTGCCCAGCAGCGCGTCGATGGCCCCGGAGAGCTGGCCGAGGTTGGCGCGCCCGGCCCACCCGTCGTGGCTTATCAGCCGTCCATTGAGGGCGATCTCAACCCCGAGCATGACCAGGTGTTCGTAGCCGCGCACGGCGGTGGCACGGCGCTGCTCATTGCTCCAGTTCGGGAATGCTTCGGCAAGGTTGGCCTCGGCGCGGACCAGGCGTTTGGCGTTGAAGGGTGCGAGCGCGAAGCTACGCCCAATGCGCCGCGCGGCCGTCAGAGTCGCGTCGGGGTCTCCGAGGGTGAAGGCGGCGATGGCGGCGCGAATGCCGGCGTAGACCGCAACGTCGGCAGCGCGCTTCAATGGGCCCTTGGCCATGGCTTCAGCGTACGCCCGGATGGGCGTTGGACAGGAGACAAGCCGGGGCTGGCCGGGCGGCTGGCCAGGGGATTGAACGGGCGGTGCTGAGTGCCAAAGTGACAGGCCCGGTGCCAGCGGGCCGCCGGGTTGCCGCCTGTAGACGGGACGGATCTCGTACGACTCGCCCAAAAACCTGGCCTTTGGGTGCGTTCGGCGCTGCTGGGCCTGGGTGTGGGATCGGCGCGCCGCTTGCCACTGACGTGCGGGCCTTGGTGGCCCTGAATCAACGGGAGCAGCATTATGCGGATGGACCGATTTACGACCGTCGCCCAGCAGACACTGGCCGACGCGCAGCAAGAGGCGGTCAGCAACCAGCACGGCGAGGTTGGCAGTCTGCACGTCCTGGGCGCGCTGCTAAAAGACCGCCAGGGCGTGGCGTGGAGCATCCTGGCCAAGGCCGGGGCTGATGCGGCGCGGGCGCAGACGATCGTCGCTGGCGAGCTCAAGCGGCTGCCACGGGTAGAAGGCGCGGCCCCGCAAAGCGGGCGAGCGCTGATGGAAGTTCTGCAAGGCGCCGACGCCAGCGCGCGGACGATGGGCGATCAGTACATTTCGAGCGAGCACCTGCTGCTGGCGTGCGCGCAGGCCGGCGGCGCGTCGGGCGCGCGACAGGCGCTGAGCCTCGCGGGTGTGCAGGTCAAGGTGCTCGAGGCGGCGGTCAAGGAGCTGCGAGCGCAGTCGGGCGTGCAGAACCTGACTGACGCGGGGGCCGAGGGGCAGATGGAGGCGCTCAAGAAGTTCACGATTGACCTGACCGAGAAGGCCGCCAAGGGCAAGATCGATCCGGTGATCGGGCGTGATGAAGAGATCCGGCGTGTGATGCAGGTGCTGGAGCGAAGGACCAAGAACAACCCGGTGCTCATCGGCGAGCCGGGCGTGGGCAAGACGGCGATCGCCGAAGGGTTGGCGCTGCGGATTGTCAACGGCGACTGCCCCGAGAACATGCGCGGGCAGCGTTTGTTGGCGCTGGACGTCGGGCAGCTCTTGGCGGGCGCAAAGTACCGCGGCGAGTTTGAGGAGCGGCTCAAGAGCGTGCTGCGCGAGCTGGCCGCCAGCGACGGGCAGATCATCTTGTTCATCGACGAGCTGCACACGATTGTCGGCGCTGGTGGTGCCGAGGGCGCGATGAGCGCCGGCAACCTGCTCAAGCCCGCGCTGGCCCGCGGCGAGCTGCGGTGCATCGGGGCCACGACGTTGGACGAGTACCGCAAGCACGTAGAGAAAGACCCGGCGTTTGAGCGGCGCTTTCAGACGGTGTATGTTGACCAGCCGAGCGTGGAGGAGACGGTGGCGATCCTGCGCGGGCTCAAGCCGCGCTATGAGGCTCACCATGGCGTCAAGATCCTTGATGGGGCGATTTTGGCGGCTGCGCAGCTCAGCAGCCGGTACATCACCGAGCGGTTCCTGCCCGACAAGGCGATCGACCTGATCGACGAGGCCGCCAGCCGCCTTCGGATTGAGAACGGCAGCATGCCCACCGAGCTGGACGAATTACGTCGGCGGATCATGCAGCTGGAGATCGAGCGCGAGGCCCTCAAGCTGGAGGCGGGCGAACGCCGCGGCGACGACACGGCGCGCGGTGATGGCATTGGCCGCGATGGAACCGGTCGCGAGCTGGCCCGCGTCCAGCGCGAGCTGGGCGAGCTGCAAGAGAAGAACCTGGCGCTCACAGCGCGCTGGGACGAGGAAAAGAAGGAGCTCGCCGAGGTCAAGAGCATCAGGAGCCAGATCGACGCGGCGACTACTCGTCTGGATCAGGCCCAGCGCCGCGGCGACCTTGAGCAAGCCGCGCGGATCCGCTACACCGAGCAGCGCGAGCTCTCGGTCCGTCTGGCGCAGGCAGAGAAGGCGCTGCAGACGCGGCGCGACCGCGGTGGCAACCTGGTCAAGGAAGAGGTTGACTCAGAGGCGATCGCCGATGTGGTGGCGCGATGGACGGGCATCCCGGTGGCGCGGCTGGTTGAGGCCGAGCGCGACAAACTGCTGAAGATGGAGCAGGCGCTCTCGCAGCGGGTGGTCGGTCAGCCCGAGGCGCTGCGCGCGGTCAGTGATGCCGTGCGGCGTGCGCGGGCCGGGCTGGGTGATCCGAACCGCCCGATCGGAAGCTTCTTGTTCCTTGGGCCGACCGGCGTGGGCAAGACCGAGACGTGCCGGGCGCTGGCTGAGTTCTTGTTTGATACGCCCGAGGCGATGGTCCGCGTCGACATGAGCGAGTACATGGAGAAGCACGCGGTGGCGCGGCTGCTGGGCGCGCCCCCGGGCTATGTGGGCTATGAAGAGGGCGGGAGCCTGACCGAGGCCGTGCGGCGTCGGCCGTACGCGGTGGTCCTGCTTGACGAGATCGAGAAGGCGCACCCAGACGTGTTCAACATTTTGCTGCAGGTGCTTGAGGACGGACGCCTGACCGACGGGCAGGGGCGGACGGTGGACTTCAAAAACGCCATCATCGTCATGACCAGCAACTTCGGGAGCCAGATGATCCAAGAGCTCACCGCGAGCGGCGCGGAGGACTGGGAGATCGACGCGGCGGTGCGTGACTTGCTGCGGCGCGGGCCGCTGGCCAGCGCGGCGGACAGCGCGACGCAGGCGATGGACCAGGTCGGGAAGGCCGCCGGGCTTCCGCCGAACGTGCGCGAGGCGATGGCCAAGGCGCAGCGGGCGATGTTGGCGGCGACCGGCGGGCAGCCGTTCATGCGGCCTGAGCTGCTCAACCGCATCGATGAGGTGGTCGTCTTCCACCAGCTCAAGCGTGAGCACTTGGCGGGGATCGTGACGATCCAGCTCGCGCGGCTGACAGCGCGGCTCGCGGCGCGCGGGATCGCCTTGACGCTGACCGACGCCGCCAAAGACCTGCTGGCGACCGAGGGCTATGACCCGATGTACGGTGCCCGCCCGCTCAAGCGCGTCATCCAGCACCTGGTTGAGAACCCGTTGGCCACGCGCGTGCTCTCCGGTGAGATCGGCGACGGCAGCGCGGTCACGGTTGACGCCAGCGGCGAGACGCTGAGCTTTGGTAAGGGGTGATGTAGACTTGCCGGGCCCGTCCGCTGCGGCGCAGACATCTCGCCACTACCCTTGACCTATGGCCAGTAAGCCCCAGCGTGTACTCTCGGCCCAAGAGCAGGCCCTCGAGGTTCGCTCGTCGGCCCTGCGCGTGGTGCGCCTGAGCTTCGTGGTCGTGCTGCTGACTGTCACGCTGGTGTTCACCTTTGACGTTGGCCGCCAGGGCAGCGGCCAGATCTTCGGGTTCATTCAGGGTTGGCAGATCCCCGTCGGCGCCGCGGTGCTGGTGGGTGTTGGGCTGTTGGCGCTGGACCTGCTGGTCCCGCGTAAGCGCCTGAGCGTGCTTGGGGCGGTAGTCGTCGGCGGGCTGCTCGGCGGCGTGCTGACACTGGTGATCTCCGCGATCATCGACCTGTTCGTCAAGACCTGGGACATCAAGACCGACCTTGCGCTGATCGACTCAACCAAGCTGCTCTTTGGCATCGGGCTGACATACCTGGGCATCTCGGTGGTGCTCCAGACGCAGGACGACTTCCGCCTCTCGATCCCGTACGTTGAGTTTGCCAAGCAGCTCCGCGGCGCACGCCCAATGCTGCTGGACACCAGCGCGCTTATCGACGCTCGGATCGTGGACCTTGCCAGCGGCGGGCTGATCCAGACCCCGATGATCGTCCCGCGTTTCGTGCTCGATGAGCTGCAGCGACTGGCCGACTCGGGTGAGCGGATGAACCGGGCCAAGGGGCGGCGCGGGCTCGACGCGGTCGTCCGCCTGCAACGCACGGCGGGGCTTGACGTCTCGATCGACGACACGCCAATCCCGGGCAAGGCCGTCGATCAGATGCTCATTGAGCTGGCCAAGCGCACGCCGGGGAT
The DNA here is from genome assembly GCA_021173225.1 of Phycisphaerales bacterium PN19_bin_20. Classification (GTDB taxonomy): domain Bacteria; phylum Planctomycetota; class Phycisphaerae; order Phycisphaerales; family UBA1924; genus JAJTGZ01. The sequence continues at coordinate 8,711 of JAJOLK010000029.1, forward strand.
CGTGGTGACGACCGACTCGGCGCTGGACCGGCTCGCGGGCATCCAGGGCGTGGCGGTGCTGAACATCAACCAGGTGGCCAACGCGCTCAAGCCCTCGCTGATTCCCGGCACGGTCACGACGGTGGCGATCGTCCGTGTGGGTGAGCAGCCGGGTCAGGGCGTTGGTTACCTTGACGACGGGACGATGCTGGTGGTTGAGCACGCCGCGGCGAGCGTGGGTCAGGACGTGCGCGTTGAGGTGAGCAGCGCGATGCAAACCAGCGCCGGACGCCTGATCTTCGCGCGCAGCCTTGATGGGCCGGGCAGCGCGGATCGACCCGCGGGCGAGGGCGGTTCGGCGGCAGCCATCAGCGGCAACACGACCCCTCCGGCCGCGCAGGCTGGCGATGACCAGCACGCCAGCGATGCGCACGACGCGGACGCCGCATCACACGGGGATGCGACGCTCGACGCCGACGCGTCACGCGCGGGAATAGGCACGCGCGACGAGCCTGACCGCCCGGCGAGTCCGCTGCCGCGCGTTGGTCAAACACTTATCCGCCCGCCCGGCGGCCCGCTGGGCCCGGGCCCAGGACGCCGCACGCCCAACCGCAACCCGCGGCGCGACTGAGCCGGTGGCGGGCTTTCCAACCCTTCACACCTTACCCGGCAGATTCCTTCTCGCGCCCCAGACTCAAGATCGTCAAACAATCAAGTAAGGTGCAAGTGCCGCAGCACCCCGCCGACAAACCATTGCTCGCCGCTATTTGTGCTTAGGCTTAAGTGAGCAGGTGTCAACCCGCCCGACCACGGGCCACACAGGAGCGTCCCATGAACCGTCTTGGCAGCATCGACCCCGCGACCGCCACCGGCCCCGCCAAAGAGATCTTTGACGGCGCGCTCAAGGGCAAGCACTTCAACGTCTTTAAGAGCATGGCCCAGAGCCCTGCGGCACTGAACGCCTACCTCGGCATGGCCGGGGCCCTCGGCCACGGCGTGCTGAACGCCAAGGAGCGTGAGGTTGTGCAGCTCGCCGTCGGCCAGGCCAACGGGTGCGACTACTGCGTCGCGGCCCACACGGCCATCGGCAAGATCAGCGGCATGACCGACGCGCAGACCATCGAGGCCCGCCGCGGCAGCTTCAGCGACGCCAAGCTGGGCGCCCTGGCCAAGTTCACCCTCAGCCTGCACGAGAAGCGAGGGCACGTCAGCGACGCGGACGTGGACGCCTTCAAGCACGCCGGTTATAGCGAGGCCCACATCGCCGAGGTGATCGCCGGCTACGCGCTAGCGACGTTCACCAACTACTTCAACCATGTGAACCAGACGCCGAGCGACTTCCCCGCCGTGACGAAGGTGTGATTGGCGGGGGGCCAGCTGCCACACAACCGTCAAGATCATGCCGCGCACTGGCAGCGCGAGCCAACTGGCCGGTGCGATCGGCTTGGGGAGCATTGGCGGGCGAAAGATGTTGTGGATGCCCAGACGCGTTCAGGGGTGTCTTGAGCGCACCGCTGAGCCGAGGCCCACGCTCACGCGTTGATTGCGCGGCCCTCGCTCGCCAGCGCCGCCTCGTGCAGGCTCTCGTGCATCGTCGGGTGCGCGTGGATGGTGCAGATGATCTCTTCGGTCGTTGCCTCAAGCCGGCGCGCCAGCGTCATCTCGCTGATCAGCTCGGTCGCCTGGTCGCCCATGATGTGCGCGCCCAGGATCTCGCCCCGCGGCAGCCCGCGGATCAGCTTCACAAACCCTTCGGTGTGCGCCGCCGCGATCGCCTTGCCTAGCGCGCTGAACGGGAACTGACCCACGGCGTAGTCCTTGCCCTTGATCTTGCCCATCTCGATGAGCTTCTGCTCCGTCACGCCCACACTCGCCACCTGCGGGACGCAGTACGTGCAGCCGGGGACGACCGAGTAGTCGATCGGGATCGGCTCGTGGTGCAGCTTGCCGAGCTTCCAAGCCAACCGCTCGACGCAGATGATCGCCTCTTCACCCGCGACGTGCGCCAGCCACGGCGGGCCGATCACATCGCCGATTGCGTACACGCCCGGCAGGTTCGTCTTGTAGTCGATCGGCTCCTCCTTGGTGCCCGCGATCGTCGCCGAGGCCGGCACAAAGTCCGTCACCACGTGCCCGCGATCAACCTGCAGCCCAAGCACGGCGTCGCACAGCCCGTCGGTGCGCCCAACCACGCCGATGGCCAGCAAGACCTTGTCGGCTTCGATCGTCTGTTGCTTGCTCGTGTCGGCCTTGCCGCCAACCCACGGCGCCACGGTCACCTTTACACCCCCGCTCGCGCCCGAGCCGGTCTTCTCGACGTTGGTCGTCGTGTAGCCGGTCATGATGTTCATGCCGTGCTTGGTGTACAGCTTGCCCATCGCCACGCCTACGTCTTTGTCCTCAATGGGCAGCACGCGGTCCAACATCTCAATGACCGTGACCTGCGTGCCCATCGAGTGGTAGAAGTACGCAAACTCCATCCCGATCGCCCCGGCGCCGACCACCACCAGCTTTTTAGGCTGGGTCTTGTTGAACATCGCCTCGCGCGCGCCCCAGACCTTGTCGCCATCAAAGCGGGCAAAGGGCAGGTCACGCGCCACGCTGCCGGTGGCGACGATGACGTGGTCGCAGGTGATGGTCTCTTTGGTGGCACCGGGCGTGGCCGGCGCGCTGGTCAGCTCCTCGTTGACGCCGCACTCCTGGATGTCGATGGTCACGCGGGCCTTGGCGGGGGTCTTCCCGCTGGCGGGCGCGAGCTGCTCCGCCTTGACGATCTTCCCGTTGCCGGCAAAGACCGTGATCTTGTTCTTGTTCATGAGGAAGCCCACGCCCTTGTTGAGCTTGGCGGCCACCTCACGCGAGCGCCCGATGATCCGGTCCCAGTCCAGCTCAACGGTGCCAGTCACCTTTAGACCCCAGAACTTCTGGTCGTCCGCGGCCCGCATCTTCTCAACCAGCTCTGCGTTGGCCAGCAGCGCCTTGCTCGGGATGCAGCCCCAGTTCAGGCACACCCCGCCAAGCTTCGCACGCTCGACGATCGCCGTCTTGAGCCCAAGCTGCGCGGCTCGGATCGCCCCGACGTATCCGCCCGGGCCCGAACCGATCACAACCAAATCAAAGTGCTGAGCCATGCCTGAAGCCTCTCCTGCCCGTGACGCACGGGCCACACGCCGATCACACGCCAATCACACGCGCCGCGCGAGCCTCGCCGCGCCGCAAGTGCCGACTATACGTGCCAGCGATGGCAGAGGCCCGCCCGCCAATGACCAAGCTCAGTCAGTCACGGTCCATCGCGTAAGTCTTACTCAAAGATGGTGCTCGCGGGCGTCCCCCGCAAACCTCGGCAAACACTCGACCTTGTCCGCAGAGAACACATTTCTCGACCTTCTGTGGCGGATATAGCCCTGCTGGAGCATCTTCCTCGTAAGCAGTCAGGTCCAGACGGCGGCAACTCCCGCCCCCTGACATCTGTGCGCCTTGAAGTTCGCCCAACGGGCATCGCTGCACAACTGCAGCATTTGACACCGTGCGCCCTGATCGCTGTGGTCCGTTCGCGCAAGGTCTTGTCCCTCGCGAAGGCCCGCTCACTGATTCGTCCGAGAGTGTCGACCCATCCCGGCCATCACCCGCACCCACATTAGGAAATCCTGATCGTGCACAAGACACATACCGCCGTTGCTCTTTCAGCCCTCACACTCGCCGCCGGGCTCGCGGTCCCGGCCTTCGCGCAGGCCTCGCTCACGATCATCCAGCCCATCGGCGCTGGTGACGCCTTCCTCGCCCCGTTCGTCCGGAGGCCGGCGCCGACGGCGAGCTGACGGCGGACGACGTGATCCTCTTCATCAACCGCTTCACGCAGCTCACCGCCAGCGCGTGCAACTGAGCGTGCGTGCCCTTGTGGGCCATGCGCTTGAGCCACCCCTCGCAGTAGTTGCACGACAGCCCCGGCCATCACGGTCGGGGCTGCATGTTCGTGACCAGAGTGTTCCGAGGCCGCGGCGTCACCGCCGAGAACGTGCGGCTTAGTACGTGAAGTTGGCGTTGGGGTCGGTGGTGCCGAGGCTGCTAGGCGCGGAGTTGCCGTTGATGGCAGCGCTGGCAGGAGCCGTCCGGTCGAGGATGGGGCCCACGACGTTGTTGGCGGTGATGGTCCAGTTGCTCGTGGTATTGCCGGAGCAGGTATTGCGGATGATGATATTACCGGGGCTGATCACATGGATCCCGCGATCCGCCAAGGTGCACACGTTGCCCTCGATGCGGTTACCACTGAAGTCAACAAAGATGCCCGCACCAACCGACGGTCCCACCCCGTTCTGCGTGTTGGTGTTGTTTAGCACGATGCAAGAGAAAGCAACAAAGATCCCGTTGGCTTGATTCCCGCTCGTGGTGCAGGCCGTGATCGTGCAGCCGGTGAACGCGCGGATGCCGTTTCCGGTGTTCCCGCTGGCGGTGCAGTGCGAGACGGTGCTGCCGTTGCCGACGTTGAACCCATCACCGGCGTTGTTCGACGAAGTGCACTGGATGATGGTGCTATTGCCCGCGCTGGCGATGCCTGCGACTGCGTTACCCGTTGCGGTGCAGCCAATCACCGTTGAGCCGCCGTTGACAAAGATCCCCTCTGCGCCGTTGGACGCGACCATGCAGCGGATCACTTCAGCGTCCGTGTGACAGCGGATGCCCGAGCCCCCGCAGAATGAAACCTTCAAGTCCGTGAAGCTAACCTTGGTCGCGCCGGAGGTGGCCGCGTCGGCTCCACGCGCGCCCCAGAAGCGGATTGAACCGTTGCGAACGCTCACGTTGGACGCGGCGCCAGTGATCACAACGCCGTTGAGTGATCCGGCGACACCGATCAGCTCGAACCCGTTGAGGTCGACCGTGACGCCGCTGGACGAAATCACAATCCCGTTCCTGCCCGCAACGCCCGTGACGTTCGCATTCAGAAAATAGGACCCGGGCTGCGTGATCCTGAAGATGCTGCCGGCGTCGCCCGGCGTGTTGACCGAGTTGATCGCGATCCGCGACTCGAGCGCTGCAACCCTGTCAAAGACTTCTTGCGTGGTCTTGCCCGTCGGCGCCACTGGGCCCACCGGCGGCGTCAGCGGGCCGGCGATCAGGGCACTCGCCGTGGCGATCAGCGCGGCCAGAGCAATTGGTGCGAAACGGAAGAATCGAGGGGTCGGCGTGTTCATGGCAGGTCTCCGGTGAAAGGCTTCGTGACGATTAAAACTCAATACGAGACATTTGCGTTCGGGTCGGTCGAGCCGAGATTACCCGCGACCGCACCGTTGGTGTTCACGACGGCGGCGTTGGTCCCCGCCACGACGATCGGTCCGAACGAGTTGCTGATGGCAATACTCCAGTTGATGGTGTTGTTCGCGCAGGTGTTCTTGATGATGATGTTGCCGG
>JAJOLK010000009.1 GCA_021173225.1 Phycisphaerales bacterium PN19_bin_20
CTATTACTGTTCGCTGGTTTCTCGGTCTGATGCGCATAGCCAAAGTTTCTATGTTCACATGAATATATCTTTTTTTGGCTTGCTACACGGAGCAGCCCTTGGTAAAGTATAAAGTGCGGCATGAGTCCGGAGCATGCGCCACCGCAGGAACCCGCGACAAACTCGTGACTTCTGCATTCGAAGCCATCAGTTTGCCGAGCTGAGGAACTTGAAAGTAGTACGGGATTACCGGAATGACATTGGTTCCGTTGACTTGAAGGAGAACTTACATGACCATGCGACCCGTTGATCTGACCGGAGAACTAATGACCGTCAACATGACCCGCTCGGGGGTATTGCTTTACACTGCGGCCCGGGCGCTCGAGTTGCTCGGCGGCGTTGCACAGCGCCTTTTAAAGCTCGCGGCCACGATGACTGCCGGGGGTGCACGCTCCAACAGGATTGCCAGCTTCGCCCTCGCATTGCTTTGCGGGCTTGTTGCCGCAACTCCGGCCCAGGCTCAGCCGTTTAACGTGCGGACCTGGTTCGCCAAGGGGCAGGTCTTTGTCGTCTGGCAGTTTCCGGCCCCGCCGGCGTTTGCGGCCAGCACGGTTGAGATTTATGCCTCGCCCGGTGCGCAGGCCTCCACGACGAACATGGCGCGGCTTGGGCGTTTGTTCTTGCCCGAGTACACTGGCGCGCGCTTGCGTTCTCTGGCTCCGGCTGCAACGCTGCGCGTTCCAACCCCCGTCGGAGGGATTTACACGCTCACTGCCAACGAGGGCGTTTTCGCTTACACGCCCCGCGCGAACGGCGGCCTGTTCTTTGCGGTCGTCAACACCGGTAGCACGGCTGTAAGCGTTGCCAACAGCGCGACCACGGCCTTCAGTTACAATCCCGCGGCCGACCCGGTGCGTCCGCATCTGCAGTTTACAGTCACCACCACCGGCGGAAACGCCGCGACCGCCTTTGTCGTATGGGCTGAGGGGCGAACGGATTACAATAACTCACGCCCGGATGTGCCGGTGATGGCCAACGCTGCCAAGAACGGTGTCCCCCACGTCTTCGTCATCACCGGGCCCGTCGGCGGCGTGCCCGCTGGCCCGCTCACCTGCGCGTTCGCCCTGCACGGCGGCGGCGGCAACTACCAACTTTTCCTACCGGGCGTACCCACACGGGCAGATCTCTCGCTCTCGCTTAACAACGGCATCGTTGTCACGCCGGACGATACGATTTTTGCCCGCAACGAGAACTCGCTCGAGGAGACTACCACCGCCTGGTTCGGGTATCACGATGCGCTGGACCCTTTCTTCCCGGGCGTGCGCGCTGCTCCGCCAACGACCGCCACGATCGCCAACTTCACACAGCGACGCTTCTTTTGGATCATGGACTGGGTGCTCGGAATGGGAGCGGCCGCGTCGCCCTACACAATCGATCCCACGCGCGTCGCCATCGTCGGACACAGCAACGGCGGGCGGGGAACGTCTCACCTCACGCGCCTGGCACCTGAGCGGTTCTGCGCCGCGGTCCTCTATAACCCGGGGTTTAACTTTGCGATGAGCGAGAACGGCCATCTCGACTACATGCGCGGCGACGTAGCCAGTAACCTTGCCACCAATATCCCGCGCCCGAACGCTCCCGGCAATCTGGGCATGCTCGAAATCTTCACCCCCACAGTCCGCATCTCGCCGACCCGGCGAGACCTCGCCCTCACCCGCGCCTTCTTCGGCAAGCGTGACACCGCCGGCGCGGCGACGTGGAATGCGAATATGCGGGCCGCGGTCGATTCGATGGACGACTCGGGTCTGGGCTACATGATCTTCTGGGATGAGCGTGAGCACGAGGTCGAGGACTGGTCGGTCGAGAATAGGCCGGTAGGGCCGGACACCGGCCAGTGGGTTTCGCCGGTGCGCACGCGCCGGGCCTCGTGCCAGTATCTGGTAGACACATACCGCTCCAACCGTTCATACCCGGGCTTCTTTCAAGCCGATGCAGACGCCGCGCTGTCGGGCCAGCAGCTCGACCCCGGATCGGGCGACGACCCGTATGGGGGCGATGCTTGGGGTACGTGGGGTGGTTACTTTGATTGGGAATCGGGCACCGTTATCGACTTGCCCACGCGGTGGGAATGCACAGTGTTCGCGTCGGCGGCTGCGGCCGCGAGTATCGATAACTCGCCCGCGACGACATACACCACCAGCGTCACTCCGCGTAAGTCGGCCCTTTACAACCCGGCCCCCGGTTCCACCGTCTATTGGTATGCCAGACCCGTCGGCGGCCTTTTCGTTACCCAGCAGGGAACAGTCACCGCCAATGCAAACGGAATCGCGCCCGCCACGGGTGTCACCGTCACACGTGAGGACGTGAGCCGGATACGCATCTCCTTCTCGACAGTGCCCCTGTGCATCGGCACCGGTTCATTGACCTCCCCGACATCCGTGCAGGTTTGCCCAACTGATGAGGCAACGATGAATGTCTCCGCCACCGGAAGCGGGCCGTTCTTGTTCCGGTGGCAATACGCACTCGCCGGTTCCCCGGGCGTATGGACGAACCTGGCCAACGGCACTAGCCCGAATGTTGGCACAGCCGCCGGAAGCACGACCTCCAACCTCACACTCTCAGCCATCGCCACCTCCGGCAACCGCTTCCGCTGCATCGTCACCAACGCCTGCGGCAGCGTCACCAGCAACGAAGCTACGCTGACGATCCGCGCTGGTGCTTCCGACATCGCTGGCGCCGGTGGCGTAGTTGGGCCCGATGGCGAGCTGACCGCCGACGACATCATCCGCTTCATCAACGCCTTTACCGTCAACAACATGAGCGTGGCCGACATCACCGGCCCTGCGACCCCCGGCACGCCCGACGGCGAACTCACCGCCGACGACATCATCCTCTTCATCAGCCGGTTTATCACCGGGTGCTAAGCAATCGGGAATGGGCTATCGGTAACGGGCACGCTGGGCAGATTTTATAATAGGATCATCAGCACCCTACCAACACAAAGGCCCCCAGCGAACGCCGGGGGCCTTATTATATGCCCGCTTTCTGCCGCCGACTCGCTCGCTCGCGCCGCCGCGCCTCTTCAGCCCCGCCCCGCTCTAGCGCCCAAACTAAGCGCCCAGCTTCACCGCCCCGACTTGCTCAGCTTCTTAGTCCCGTTGGCAAAGCTTGGCACGCCTTCGCCCTTCTCAAACAGGTCCGCAAACTTAAAGCCCTTTCGCCCCTTCCACGCCTTGCGGTGGTACGCGTCGCTCGCCAAGATCGGCAGCATCGCGCTGATCTCGCCAAACACCATCTGCTCATGCACCACGTCCACCTTGCCCCAACTGCACGCCTCGCGCAGCGTGCTGCCAGAAAGCGCGCCGTCGCGGCTGTCCGCAACCGTCATCTGCACCGCGTACTTGTGCATCCCGATGTCGCCGCGGGCCTTGCCGCCCTTGCGTTCGCTCAGTAGCTCGGCCGCCACCACGATGTCCTGCGCAAAGTTCTTCGGCACCCCGCCGCCCATCATCAGCAGCCCGGTGTCGCGGCACGCCAGCTTGATGTCCGTCAACTCGCGGAAGTCCTTGCCGCTGTCGATCGCCACCTGCCCGCGCCCCTCCTCGATCGCCTCGGTCTGCTGCAGCACAATCCCGAAACCCGCGCTGCAATCGCTAAACGCCGGCACAAAGATCGGCACCCGCTTCTGGTAGCAGCTCTTGACAATGCTCTCGTTCTTTGACAGCTTCGGACTGTGCGCCAGGAACGCCCCCATCGCCTCGATGAACTCGCGCGACGAGTACGCACCCGGCGCAAACTCGTTGAAGATCTCGTACGTCGCGTGGTCGCAGGCACGCAGGTCGTCCTCGTCGATGTACGTGTCGTAGATCCGGTCAATCATCAGGTCCCGCAGCGTAAGGTCATCCACCGGCGGGGCCTCGGGGCTCCCCGGCGCAATGTAATGCTTGAACCCGAGTCCTTCGAAAAAGTCCTGGTCCACGATGTTCGCGCCCGTGCTCACGATCGCGTCGACCATGTTGTTCTCAACCAGCGTAATCACCGCGCGCTTCAGCCCCGCGCTGATCAGCGAGCCCGCAAGGGTCAAGATCACCCCGCAGTCCTTGTCCTTGAGCATCATGCTGTAAATGTCCGACGCGTTCGCCAGCGTCCGCGCGCTATACGCCATGTGCCGGTAGCTGTCCACGATCACACGCCCGTCAAACGCCGTGATATCCACGTGCTTGATCGGGCGGCTCAAGAGGTCCTTCTTCGTCCACTTCGCGGGCATCGCTTCGCTCCTTCGTCCGGCCACGCCCCCCTGGCCCGTTGCTTGTCACACGCCGCGCGGGGGTGTCGCGCAGCACTCAAGTGTACAGCCTTCGCGCCGCCCAACAGTTAAATACACCGCGCCCGCGCCAACAAAACGCCAGCCTCCAAGCACGCCGCCCCGCTCGCTTACCGCACAAACGCGTCGATCGTGCTGCTCGTCGGCGTCTTGATCTCCTCAACCACGCCGTCCGCCGCCATCGTGCCCCGCTGCGCACTCTCCGCGCCGCCGCCCGCCTGCTCCGCCGTCAGCTCGACCTCCCACCCGCCGCCAAGGCTCTTGTAGAGCTGCACCAAACTCAGCGTTACGCCGCCCTGCGCCTCGGCCTCTTGATCCTGCAGAATCAAGAGCTGCCGCTGCGTGTCCAGCACGCTGATGAAGTCTGCCAGCCCCTCGCGGTACAAGCGCGTCGAGAGCTCCACCGCCCGCAGCTGCGCCGAGACCGCCTCGCTCAGCGCCACCCGCCGCGCCGAGCCCGTGGTGAACCCAACAATCGCGGAGTCTACCTCGCGCAGCGCTCGCAGCACGCCTCCCTCATAGCCCGCCAACGCAAACGCCGTCCGCGCCTCCTGCACGTCGATGCTGCTGCGGATCCGACCAAAGTCCAGGATGTTCCACCGCACGCCCGGGCCGATCGACCAGTACCGGCTGTTGCCCTCGAGCAAGGTCCCGATCTGGCTTGACGCCAGGCCGATGCTCCCGCGCAGCGAGAAGCTCGGGTAAAGCTCCGACGTCGCCACGCCGATCCGCGCCGTCGCCGCCGCAAGCTCGCGCTCGGCCTGACGCACGTCCGGCCGCCGCCGCACCAAGTCCATCGGCACGCCCGTCGGGAGCGCAACGCTCGCCACGCCGCTCACAATCCCGCTGCTGCCGGTCGCTACCGCCATCGGGATCTGCGCCGGCGCGCTCAGCTCTGCCGCGAGCGCACCAGGAAACTGCCCGCACAGTACGCTCAAGCCATAGATCGCCTGCGCGCTCTGGCCCTCTAGCAGCGGGATGGTCGCCTGCGTCGTGGCGAGCTGGCTCCGCGCCCGAGTCACGTCCAGCTCGCTTGTCAGCCCCGCGCGCAAGCGGTTCTCAGTCAGCCCCAGCGTCTGACGCTGGCTGTCAACGTTTTGGCGCGCAATCACCAGCCGCTGCTGGGCCGTCCGCAGCTCAACATACTGCCGCCCCGTCTCGGCGATCAGCGTCACCAGCACGTCGCGCCGCGCCCACTGCGCCGCCCCCACGTCGGCGTCCGCGGCCTCGATATTCCGGCGCGTCCCGCCGAACACATCAAGCTCCCAGCTCGAGTCAAACCCGCCCTGGAACAGGTCGCGCCCAGCGCCATCGCCCTGCGAGAACCTGCTGCTGGTCTCGCTCTGCGCGCTGCGCGAGTAGTCAGCACCAACATCCACCGTCGGCCTGCCGCCCGAGCCCGCGACCCCGCGCAGCGCCCGCGCCTCACGCACGCGCGCACTGGCCTGCTTCAGGTCAAGGTTCCCCGCCACCGCGCGGTCCACCAACCCCGTCAGCACCGGGTCGTTCAGCAGCGTCCACCAGCGCGCCTGCTGACCGGGCTCAAGCGCCATAGACCTAGCCGTCAGCCCGACACCAAGCTCAGAGGCCCAGGCCTCGGGCGTCGCGATCGTCGGCCGCTCATAGCTCGGGCCTACGGCCTTGCACCCGCCAGCCGTGAGCACCAGCATCAACGCCAACGCACCACCACCCACACGCGCCAGTTCACTGTTCTTCATAGCTTGCTCACTACTCCAGCCTTTGATCGCTTCGATGATTGATCGCGTCGAGGCCGTCGATCATTCGCACATCACCGCACGCGCCAATGCGCACGCCCCAAGCCCCTTCACACCGTTGGTTTCGCACAGAGTTCGTCAGGTCCGCACCCGGCGTGGCCTCAGCGCGCCGCCCGGGCCGAGTCTGCCGACGGCGCCTCGATAAACACGTCCATCTGCTGGCCCACGTACACCGCCAGCTTCGAGGGCTCAAACGCGTAGAGCACCTGCAGCACACGCGTGTCCACACGCTCGCTGCTGTCGCCGGTCAGGCTGCGCTTGGGCACAACATACGGCTCGATCCGCACAAACCGCAGGTCTGTCGCCAGGCTCGCGTTGCCACGCAGGCTCGCGCGGGCTCTCGCGTCCGCACGCACACGCCACGCGTCGTTCTCGTCAACATCCACACGAACGTGCAGCGTCTGCGTGCCGCCAAAGAGCATCAGCGGCGTGGCCAGCACCCCGGCCTGGGCAAACTCGCCCGTCCGCACGTTGACCTGCAGCACCTGGCCCGCCACCGGGGCCTTCACCGCTAGGCGGTCGATCTCGATTTGCACCTGCGCGACCTGCGCTTGCGCCAAGGCGACCTGCGCCTGCGCCGCCGCCACCTGCGCGCGGCTTACATCGATGTCCTTGCCCCACGTGCCCGCGTTGGTCCGCGCCAGCTCGGCCTCCGCCGTGCTGACCCGCGCGCGGGCCGTCTCAACCTGCCACTTGCGCCGGTCCAGCTCCTCCTGACTGATCGCCCCGGGGATCTCGCGCACGCGCGTCGCGTTGTCAAGCTGCACCATCGCGTCTTGCATCTGGCTCTTGAACTCGGCGACCCGCGCCGCCACCGGGGGGACGTCCTCAGGCCTGGGGCCCGCGTCGGCCCTGGCCAGCGCAGCCTCTGACTGCGCAAGCTGCGCCCGCGCTTGCGCGAGCTGCGCCTGCGCCACCAACAGCTCGCCCCGGCGCGAGCGGTCGTCGATCGAGAACAGCGGCGCGCCGGCCTGCACCGTGTCGCCAACCTTCACCATCACCTGCGTCACGATCCCCGCCACATTGGTGCCAATAGCGATGTTCTGCGTGCTGGCCTCGACGATCCCTGCGCCCGCCACCTGCGAGGCGTACGGGCTGACCGCCGGCGCCGCCACCGGCTGCGCGGGCACGATCGGCTGGTTGCTGCTGACGGCGGTGTACGCCGCGAAGCCAACACCCGCGACCGCCAGCACCGGAATCACAATATTGCGAACAAACATAACACGCTCCTATTTCCAGTCCAGCCCAACCCGATCCAGTCCGATCTGATCCAGTCCGACCCCCACCGCACAACCATCACCAGCGCCAGCCCCCCCACTACCCCGCCGGTTTCAGCACTTATTGCATCACCTCGCTGGGCTTGCCGATGGTCACGATCTTCCCGTCGTCCATCGTCGCCACGCGATCAGCAAACCCGAAGATGCGCGAGTCGTGCGTCACAATCACCAGCGCCCGGTCCTCTTGCAGCGCCACGCCCTTGAGCAGCCGCAGCACGGCGTGCCCGGTCGTCGCGTCCAGCGCGCTGGTCGGCTCGTCGCAGACGATCAGCTTGGGCTGGTGCACCAGCGCCCGCGCGATCGCTACACGCTGCTGCTGCCCGCCGGAGAGCTGGCTGGGCAGGCTGTTGAACTTCGACTCAAGCCCCACGCGTGACATCATGTCCTTGGCCTTCTTCACCGCCGAAGCGCGTGACTCGCCCAGGATCATCAGCGGGACTGCGGCGTTCTCTGCCGCCGTCAGCGTGGGCAGCAGGTTGAACTGCTGGAAGACAAACCCGATGTTCGCCCCGCGCCAGAGCGTCTTGATCCGCTGGCCCTGCTTCGCATAGTCGTTGCCAAACACCGACAGCTCACCCTCGTCGCGGTCAAGGATCCCGGCGATGACGCTGATGAGCGTCGTCTTGCCGCAGCCTGAGGGACCCACCAGCATCATCAGCTCGCCATAGGCAATCTCAAGATCAACCCCGCGCAGCGCGAGGACCTTATTGTCGCCCTTGCCGTAGTGCTTGGTCACGCCCTTGGCGTGCACGGCCAGCTCGCCGCGCTGCGGGTGCGTGCTCGACGCGGGCTTGCTCATTGCGGTCGTCATAAGTTCACCAGTTCTAAACATCCAGGGCGAGTTACGGCCCTTGACTACTTGATCGCACTTCCCTCGACCCTCGACCCTTGATCCCTCAATCCCTTGATCCCTCGATCCCTCTTACCTCAGTCCGTTCTACTTAAACACCACCGCTGGCTCCAGCGTCAGCACGCGCGACAGGCTCACCACCGCCGCCAGCACGCAGCACGCCAGCACGCCCACGCCCGCAATCACCGGAACCTGCCAGACCATCTTGAAGGCGAGCTGCCCATCGCTGCCGGCAACGTGCCCGTTGATCGCCGCCATTCCCACGCCCAGCCCAAAGCCGATGAGCCCCGCCACCAGCGCCTGGACCACCACCATGCCCACAACCCGCCCGTTGGTTGTGCCCATCGCCTTAAGTGCCGCGAACGCACGGCTGTTCTCGGTCACAAACGTGTAGAGCAGCAGGCCAGAGACCAGCGCCCCAATCACAAACCCCAGCGCGATGGTGATGCCAAAGTTGATCAGAATCCCGGTTTGGATTAGCACATACCAGGTGCTCAGCCGCGCAAACTGCGGACCGGTGTAGACCGCAAGGCCCGTCTCGCTTCGGATCGCCTCGGCGACCTGCGCGGGGTCGTGGCCCTCGGCCACCTTGACCAGCACGTATTGAAGCGTCTTGCGCTCGGGCGGGGCGATCTTCAACGCCCGGGAGTATGTTGTGTAGATCGTCGGCTCCCAGAAGAACTCCGCCGTCTTGCGGTACAGGCCCGTGACCTCGACCTCATGATCGTTGATATCCAGGCGGCTGCCGATGGCCAGCGCCGGCGCGCTCGTATCACGCCTGGCCCGCAGCAAGCCCGTCAGGTCGCGCTGATCGACGAAGACGCCGCGGTCGCGCCGCAGGTCGGCCAGCTCGCCCTCGGCCATGCCCGGCGGCGCGCCGATGAGCGTGCCGTCATCGAGGCCCACCAGGCGGATGGCCTGGATGGTGCCGTCGGGCAGCCGTGCGATCAACCCACCGACGAACATCGGCACGCCCCATGAGACGCCCTGCACGCCGCGGACGCGCTGGAGCTGCGTGTCGGTCATCCGCTTGAAGTCGATGGTGACCTCGACTTGCGGGTCCATGACCCACAAGTCCGCCTGGGCGGTATCGCGGACCCACGCGCCGGCCCGCATCGCATAGCCGGTGAAGATCGACGCCTGCTGCGCGATCATCATCGAGGCAAAGCTCAGCCCGATGATCAGCGCGAAGAACTTCATCTTGTCACCCACCAGCATCTGGATCGCAACGCCGATCATGAGGCACCACCCTTCTGCGTGGCTTGCGAGAGGGCCGACGTATGGGCCGACGTATGGGCGGTTGTGGCCGCCGCCTTTTGTTCGAGGCCCTTGGCCGCCCACTCTTGAGCAAAGACCCGCGCGGTGTGGGCTTGGTCGCTGACCATCCCGCGTATCAGCGCCTCGCGCATCAGGTCTCCGGCGGCGTGATAGTCGCCCATCGGCGGCGCAGAGGGGTCGCCCTCGAAGGTGATGTAGCACGCCGCCACCCCGTGCAGGCCAGCCCAGAACGTCTGCGCGACGCCCCAGTGGTCCGTCAGCCCAGGCCTGAGCATCCCGGCATCGATCGCCTCACGCGCGCATTGCGCCAAAAACGCATACCCGTTGCACTGCGGGTTGTCGAAGTGCGCCAGCTCCTCGGCCGTCGGCGCAACCTCACGCGGAGTGCGGGTCATGAACATCAGCTCGTACTGACGCGGGTGCGCGCGGGCAAAGTCAAGGTACCCACGCCCCATCTTGACAATCCGCGCCAGCGGGTCAGGCTCGCCTGCGCTCAAGTCACGCAGCGAGGTCTCGAACCTCTGCATGTCGTGCTTGCACAGCTCGACGAACAGCTCGGCCTTGTCCTTGAAGTGCACGTACAACGCCCCGGGCGTGTACTCAACCGCCTCGGCGATCTGACGCATCGTCACCTGCTCGTACCCGCGCAGCACGAACAGCTCGCGCGCGGCGTTGAGGATCAGGTCCTGAACCTCGTGCTTCTCGCGTGCTCGCCGGTCAGGAGGGGCCATGGTGCGGTCCAGGAACAGTGGGGACACAGTGAACGTCATTTAGCGGATGAACGGTACTCAGCATCAAACGTTCCGTCAATGAACTTTGTTCATTGACTGATTGATCTTCACAAAACCCAGTGTTATCAGACGTAAAATGGGCGATCTGCCTATCAAAATACCCACAACAGGTGTTTATTTGAACACGATAGCCGGCTCAAGCCGAACGACCTTGATGATGCTCAGGAGGCTGGCGAGGACGCAGATGATGGTGATGGCGGCGGCGGTGATGCCGAGGGTTTCTGGGAGCAGGCGGAAGGCCAGCTCGCTGTTCTTGGCGAGAATGGCGAAGCCCGATGCGGCACCGACGCCCAGCCCGTAGCCGACGAGCCCGACGATGACCGATTGCAGCAGGATCATCCCGAGCATGCGCCGGTTGGTGACGCCCATGGCCTTCAGCGCGCCGAACTGGCGGATGTTGTCGCTGGTGAACTGGTAGAAGGTCTGCCCGGCGATGGCGGTCCCGACGAGGAAGCCCAGCACGACCGCGATCCCGAAGTTGATGGGGATGCCGGTGAACTTCATGAAGTACACGACGGTCTTCCAGGAGAACTCGCTGGGCGTGAGGGCGAGTAGGCCGGTCTCACGCTCGATGCGCGCGGCGAGAGCCTTGATGTGCTCGGCGGCGAGCGCCGGGTCGGCGGGCTTGTCTTTGGCCTCAACACAGACAAAGCTCATGAGCCGCCGCTCGCGCGGGGCGAAGCTCGTGGCCCGGCTGTAGGTGGTGTAGATCACCGGCTGGCTCTGAAATGTGCGCTGAACGCGGCAGATGCCCACGACGATGGCGCGTTTGTCGTTGAGCTCAAGCACATCTCCGACCTTGAGCGGGTTGGTTTTGGGCTTGCCCTTTTCGTCGAGCACGGGCTTGCCCTCGGCGTCCAGCACCGGGCGGGCCAGGCGGCCCCTAGCGCCGACTTGATCGACGATGACCCCGTCGGCCTGGCGGAGGTCAGAGAGTGTGCCCGTGACCATGTTGGGCGGCCCGCCGGTGAGCGAGGCGTCATCGATCCCGATGACGTTGCAGTTCTGGAAGGTCCCGTCGGGCAGGCGGGCGCGGATGATGCCTTTGTAGAGCGGGACGGCCCACTGCACGCCCTCGACGCCGCGGACGCGGTAGAGGCGTGTGTCTTGCATGGGTTTGGTGTCGTCGATGAACTGGACCTTGCGGTCCATGACCCAGAGGTCTGGGTAGCCGGTGTCGGTGATGAACCCGAAGGTGCGCGTCATCAGCCCCACGAAGATCGAGGCCTGCTGGGTAATGAGCATGGCGGCGAAGGCGATGCCCAGGATGATGCCAAGGTACTTGGCCCTGTCACCGACGAGCATCTTGATAGCGACAAAGTTCATGGTGGGCTCTACGGGTCAGCGGTGTTTGCGGGTCGGTTGCGTCTGGGGCTCGGTCGAAGCTAGGCGGGGGTGCCGCGCTGAGCGGGTTGTTCAGGGGGACCGCTGCTCTCGAACTGGTTCGCCGAAACCGCTCGCACACAGGCCGTTAAGGCCGGCGAGTGAGAACGCAGCGATGTGGCGGGCCAGCTCAACGTGGGCCTGAGGGGATGAGAGGTCTACCGACGTCAGGCGGGTGATGACGCTGGAGCAGTGCTTGAAGAACAGCACCTGCGCGACCAAGGCGTAGCTGGCCAGAGGCACACGATGGTAACTCGGGTCGCAGCCAAGCAGCGTCGCAATCGCCCGGCGGTTGGCCTCGTGCTGCGGGCGGATGAAGCGGGTGACCATCTCGTAAAGCGTGCTGGTGGGCTCAACCATCTCGCGCATCATGATCTCGAAGAGCCAGTGCGGCTTACTGGGGCCCAAAGACCGCTCGGCCAAGCCTTGGATCGAGTCGGTACGCACCGCGCGGGCTCGGTCGGCGTTCTGCGGACCAGCCGTCGGCGCTGCGTGCGCGCCGGTGGAGGCGAGCAAACAGGCGTAGCCCTCGGTGACGAGGGCGCTGTAAAGCCCGCGTTTGCCCCCGAAGTAGTAGTTGACGGCCGCGAGCTTGACCCCGGCGGCATCGGCGATGTCGCGGACTGTGGCATCCGCGAAGCCGTCGCGTGCGAACAACGGCCCGGCGGCGTCGATCAGGCGCTCGCGTGCGGGGTCGTCGCTGGTAGTGTGCGCGGGCTCGGCCGCGAGGTTGGGGTGACACTCGACGGGCGAGGATTCAGGTGCTTCAGCATGCCGGCGCCCCGCGAACATTGACCGACCTTATCAAACGGATGTTTGAAGTCAACCGGGTTCTCGGGCTTGATTTCCAGGGGCCCGCGCGCGGAGATTAGCAAACTGCGCGGGCTGTGCCGCCTGCAGGGCACAGAACTGAGGGGTCTAAAGCCCAGGACGAGTCTTTGGTTTGTTGAGCGGGCCCGCCCGATTCGATACTTGGACGATGATGGGAAACGACCACCGCAGCCAGGAGCAGGTTCAGTCGGCCCGCAAGGCGGCGCTTGGCAAGCGGCAGTTTGGGCGTCTGAAGTGCACGATGGCGCACTGCACTCTGGGTGAGATTCAGGACATCTCGGCGGGCGGGATGCGGGTCATGGCGCGGAGTCGTCCGGTGATCGGGCAGACTATCGAGACGGTGCTGCTGACCCAGCACGGGGCGCTGCCGATCAAGTGCAGCGTGCGCTGGTGCAAGCGTGTGCGGTTCTTCTGGTACGAGCTTGGGGTGATGTTCAGCGAGGTCGATGCGCCGACGCGGCGTGTGATCAGCGAGTTTGCGCGGATTGCCGCGGACGGCGAGATGGTCCGCAGCGAGGTGACGGGTTGGATCGACGAGCACAAGCGGGCGGGGTGAGCCTTGCGCGGGTGTGGGCGTGTGTCGACCTCTCGTAGACGTTCCGCCTGTGCTCGAGCCGAGGCACCAGCACCAACAGTTGACTTTCTTACCCGGCGTGGCGTGGCGTGGCGCGGCGGCGCAGCGCAGCGCATCGTGGCGTGGCGGTGCTGGGCAGGTCTGGGCGGCCGGGATGGGCTGGGTGCGTCAGGCCGGCTTGACGCTGGCGCGGCCGACGGAGTGGTACGCGAAGCCGCGCTCTTTCATCTGGGCGGGGCGGTAGAGGTTGCGGCCGTCGAGGATGACGCGGTGCTTCATGGTCTGCCCGAGCTTGTCGAAGTCGGGGCTCTTGAAGTCGTCCCAGTCGGTCGAGATCACCAGCGCGTCGGCGTCCTTGGCGCAGGCGTACATGTCGTCAACGATGGTGACGGCAGAGCCGAGCTCGTGGCGCGCGTTGTCGTTGGCGACGGGATCAAAGGCCACCACCTTGGCGCCGTAGCCCAGAGCCTTGCGCATCAGCGTGACGGCGGGCGCCTCGCGGATGTCGTCGGTCTTGGGCTTGAAGGCGATGCCCCAGAAGGCGATGGTTTTGCCCGCGAGCCCGCCTGCGCCCTGCTTGGCGTTGAAGTGCGCCAGAAGCTTGTCAAAGAAGCGTTCACGCTGGCGCTGGTTGACCTCGTGCACGGCCTTTGAGAGCTGTGTAGGCACGCCCTTGGTCTCGCCCATCATGATGCAGGCGAGCGTGTCCTTGGGGAAGCACGAGCCGCCGTAACCCAGGCCGGGGTAGAGGAACTGGTTGCCGATGCGTTTATCGGCGCACATGCCCTCGCGGACCTTGGCGATGTCGGCCCCGTAGGCCTCGCAGAGGTTGGCCATCTCGTTGATGAAGGAGATCTTGGTGGCGAGGAAGTTGTTGGAGGCGTACTTGACCATCTCTGAGGAGAGGATATCGAGAACGTAGATGGGGTGCCCGTTGCGGACGAAGGGGTCGTAGAGCTCCTTCATGGCTTCGCCCACCCAGTCGTGCTCAACGCCGCAGACCACGCGGTCGGGCTTGTTGAAGTCATCGATGGCGGCGCCTTCCTTGAGGAACTCTGGGTTGTTGGCGACTTGGAAGGGGATGTCGGGCCCGACGCGGTCGCGGATGCGCTGCTTGACCATCAGCGTGGTGCCCACAGGCACGGTGCTCTTGACGACGATGACCTTGGGTTTTTGCGCGGGGCCCAAACGCGTGAGCGCGTCGGCAATGGTGTCTGCGGCGCTGTGGATGTACTTGAGGTCGGTGTGACCGCGCTCATCGCTGGGGGTGCCGACACAGATGAAAATCATGTCGGCGTCGCGGTGTGCCTCCCACGCATCGGTGGTGAAGTGCAGGCGACCGGCGGTGATGTTGTGCTCCATCAGATCGTCGAGCCCCGGCTCGTAGATCGGGCTCTTGCCCTGGCGGAGCTTGGCGACCTTGGCGGCGTCGATGTCCAGACAGTGGACTTGGTTGCCGGTGTTGGAGAGGCAGACGCCCGTGACAAGACCGACGTACCCGGTTCCGACCATGCTCAGGCGCATGCAAGGCTCCTCGTGACGAACTGGCGTGCTGAATCGGTGGGACGGACTGTACCGCCGACAACCGCGGCCCCGCGAGCCGTGTGCTTATCGGTCCGGATGCGGGCGGACTTGGGCGTGGGGACCAGTATAGAGGCGAGTTACGGGTTGCCGGGGGGCCGATCCGGAGGTACAACCAATGTGTGGTGCGCGGGTGGGAAGGTGAGGCTGTCGTTTGAGGTCGGTCGTTAGTGGATTGGTTGTGCGGGGCCCTGGGGCTGGCGCTCGCCTGCGCCGGCGGCACGTTGGTTGCCAGTAGCTTTTAAGCGAAGCATGAAAACCGGTTCTGACCAGCACGGGTTGAGGTTGGTGGGCGCGGGCCACGAGCCCGGTGATGCCGCGGGACCACAGGTGTCGCGCGCGGGCAACGGTCCAGATGTGCGGGTGCCGATTGTGCGGGGGCCGGGCCAGAGGCGTCCCAATGCCAGCGGGCCAGGTGTCAGGGGGCCAAGTGTCAGTGGGCCAGGTGTCACGGGGCCAAGTGTCAGTGGGCCAGGTGTCAGCAGGCCGAGTGTCGCCGGGCCCTCGCCGATGCTCGCGGCGTTGCGCGTCGCCACGGGCGTTTCGCGCGGGGGCTTTGCGCCGGTGCGGCGTGGTCAACCTGCTGCCGCGGGCGGCACGGCGAAGCTCACTGAATCACGCCCCCCCACGCCGGCGTTGCTAGGGCCAGCGCCGGTACGGCAGGCCGGCGCGGCGGTCGCGCCGGTGCCCGCATCAGCTTCGGCCATGTCGGCGCTGGACCCACGCTGGATCGTGGCGCTGCGGACCCGGAGCCTGCTGGAGGGCGGCGCGGGGGCGATCATGACGCCGCAGAGCCGGCGCTACATCGTCGAGCTGGCCGACCACCTTGGGCTGCGGGCGTTTGACGCGCACCTGATCATCGCAATTGTGCAGGACGGCGCGCGGAGCGGCGCGGGGCCGAGCGACGCAGAGGCGACCCAGCGGCTGGCGATGATCGCGCCGGCGCGATCGGGCGGGAACCTCTTGGGCGGGGGCCCGGCGGGCTGGAACCTGTTGGGGCGTGGCGAGGGGCGCGGGGCGCTCTGGGTGTATGGCTTTGGTCTGGCGTGCGCAGCGATCGCGATGGCCGCGCTGTATGCACGGGTGCTGGGCGTGGCCTGAAGCGTGGGCTGGAGCGTGGGCTGAAACCTGGCCCGAATGGGGCTTGGCTTACGGCTTGAAGTCGTCAACCTTGGCTTCAAACGGGGCCTTGGTCAGCAGGCCATCTTCGCCGATGAGTCGATCAAGATCTTTGGCGAAGGCCGCGGGGTCTTTGGCGCGGTCGGCCAGGGCGAGCTTGAGCTTCTCAACCTCGGGCCCGTTGAGGCTGGTCGAGGCCAGGGTGATGGTCGTCTGCGCGAGCTGGGCGGCCTGGGCATGGGCGTCGGCCTCGCCGGTGCCGGCCTTGGCCTGTTCACGCACGAGCACGAGGAGCTGCCCGGCAAGCTTGCCGGCGGCCTGGACGCTGCTGCGTGGCGCGCCTGCGCCGCCGCCGATCATCGCGTCGCGCAGCTCACGCACGGCGCGGACGCCCAGCGCGAGCGAGCCGGTGGTCTCTGGGGCGGCGGGGCTCTTGGCGGCGGCGCGAAGGCGGACGCCCAGTGCCTCACCCATGCGGGCCATCGCGGGGGAGCCTTCGGGTGCGCGGGCGGCGGTGACCAGCGCGGAGATCGCGCCCTCGACCGCCAGCGGGTCGGCTTCGGTGGCGGCGACACGCTCAAGGGCGGCGATCGCCTCGCGCATGTCGGTGGCGCTGATAGCTGGCGACGTGCGGGCGGCCTGCATGAACATGCGTGACATCGCGTAGATCGCGCCGTGGCGGACGGCGGAGCGCTTGTCCTTGAGCCCATCAAGCACGAGCTTGGCAGAGTTGGTCGTGGCCAGCTCGCCGGCGACGCGCAGGGCGTTGACCGCGACCACGTCACGCTGGTCGGTGCTGAGCGCGCGGAGTGAGTCGAAGATCTGGCGGCTGAGCTCAACGCGGAAGGGGACCGAGACCTGGCGCTCTTCAAGGGGCGCGAGGATCACCTCGCGGGCCTTGCGGACCTCGGCGGCGGTGCCACCCAGCAGCGGGCGCTGGCGGTCAACCATGTCCTTGATGGCGACCTTGTCGGCGTCGGAGAGGTCGTTTTTGCCGGCGACAAGCGCGAGATTGGCCTGACCGCCTTGCGCGAGGGCGTGAGGGGCGATCAGCGTGTGGACGCTCAGCGACAGCGCGAGCAGAGCGAGGGCGGTGCGGTGCTTCATGGGCGTCGGTGGGTCCGTGGGTGGGGCTGAACGTGCATGGTCTAGGCGCCGGGGGCTGAGGGCTGAGGGCTGAGGGCTGTGCTTTGCAATTGCGCGGGCGTGGCGGGGTGCGCGGCAGTTACTTGTCGCCGCCGGGCATGCCGGGCATGGCGGTAGCGAGCTTGGTCTTGATGATGCTGACCATCTGCTGCTCGGACTCGATCTTGCCGTCGCGCAGGTCTTTGAGGATGGACTCGAAGACGGTCTTCATGGGGGTGAGCATGGTGGCACCCATCTTGACCATCTGAGCGGTCTGCTGGTCAAAGGTCAGCTTCCAGGTCTCGCCGTCAAGGATGAGGCGGGTCACGGGCTCGCCCGGGATGGGCTTCTTGGCCGTGGCGGTGGCGGTCTTTCCGTCATCGCTGATCTTGTAGTCAAAGTCGGCGCTGGTGCGTTCCTTCATGGCCTTGGCGGCCTCGACCATCGGGGCCAGCATCTGCCCACCGGGCATGAGCTCTAGAAAGCCCTTGCCGAACTTGGCCTTTGTCTCTTCATCGAGGCTCTGGAGTGTTTTGCCAAGCTGCTCGCTGTCGAGCATCGCGGCCTTGACCGACTCGTCGTCGAGCTTCATCAAGGCCAAGGCGGCCTCGGAGTCGCCCGCGCGGCCAGCGTCGAAGTAGGCGTCAACGGTCTTGCGCAGGCCGGCGGTCGCCTTCTCGGCGGCGACGGCGGCGGGGTCACGGAAGGCCTCGGGGGTGACCTGCTCGGTGCTGATGCCCTGCTTGGAGGAGAGCAGCTCGAGCTTGGAGAGGGCTGTGCTCAGACGCGCCTTGAGCTTGGGATCGCTGACGGCGTCGAGGTCCTCGCGGACCTTCTTGTAGCCCTCGCGGGCCTCTTCGATCAGCGTGCCGAACTTGGCGGTCGCCTCGTCTGCGGTGGCCTTGTAGCGAGCGGCACCGTCCAGCGGCGGCTGGGCGGCGGCGAGCAGGTTCATCGCGGTGGCCAGAGACTCTTCACCCCGGGCGAGGCCCGAGAGCTGGTCGGCAAGCGACTGGGAGATCTGCGCGAGGCCGAGCTTGCCGGACTGTGCGCCCGGGCCGGTCTGCTTGCCGGTGGCGGTGCGGAACAAGTCCATCGCCTCGCGCAGCCCGGCGAGGGCCTTTTCTTTGGCCGGGCGAACCTTGCCGGTGTGGTTGCTCTCAACCTGCGTGGCCAAGCGGGCGATGTCGGCGGCGGCGGCGGTCGTAGCGGCCTGCGTTTCGCTCAGGCGCGTCTTGGTCGTGCTCTCACGGTCGGCCAGGGCAGCCTTCTCGCTCTCAAGGCGCGCGACCTCAATTGTCTGCGCGTCGGCCTGCGCGCGGGCGGCCTGAGCCTCGGTCTGCTTGGCGGTGGCTTGAGCCTGGACAATGACCATGCTCGCGTCGAGGCTGTCGGCCTGGCGGCCCGCGTTGGCGGCTTGCTCGATGAGCGCGATCGCGGCGGTCGCGCTGGTCTTGGAGGCGTCTAGACGAAGCACCGCCGCACGGTCACGCAGCGACTTGGCCTTCGCCTGCGAGGCGGTAATCACCGACTGGAATTTGGCGGCTTCACGTTCGGCGGCGTCAGCACTGGCCTTGGTCTTGGCCAGGGCGGCGCTGGCCTGCGTGAGGGACTGCGCTGTCTCGGAAGCCTCAGCCGCGCGGTCTTCACCGCTCAGCGAAGCTGCGAGCCCGGCCGAGCCGGTGTACTGGTCGAGCGCGCCGCGGAGACGCTGAATAAGAAGCTGGTTCTCGAAGGCGACCTCGCCAGCCTGAGCGGCGTCAAGGTCGGCCAGGGCGGCGCGGGTCTGCCCGGCGATCATGCCCGCGGCACCGCTGCTGGGGCCGTCGGTCTTGGCGATGTCACGAACAGAGTCGAGGGCGGCCTTGAGCTGCTCGCGCAGGTGGGCGTCGTTGGGGCTGCGCCGGGCCCCGTCGGTGGTCACAGCACTGAGGATCTTGCTGGCCTTCTCGACCGCGACGGCACCGGCGTCACGCTGGTCACACCCGCCGGCGAGCAGGGCCAACGCCAGAGCGGTAACCAGAGCGCCGGCCAGAGCCGTGCGTGGGGCCGGGCGCAGCGCCAAAGTCCGGGCGCGGGGGGTGCTGAGGCTGGTCGGCTGGATCTTCATGGCTGGGTCTTCATCGTCGTGGCCTGCGATGTCGGGAGTTGGCAAGGAGGTTCGGACAAGGGGCGTGGTTCGGGCGTGCCGGCGGGCGTCACGCAGGGAAGACACCACCCGGGGGCTGGCATGGTATCAGCACGCGGGGCCAAACGCCAAGGCCCCAATGACCGGGGCGCTCGGCGCCGGGGGCCTGGTGCGGGCCGGTCCGCACCGCTGCCATACGAGTGGCGGACTTGCAGGGGTGCAGTTGCTGCGGGGCCGCGGGTCTACCGCTCGACCTTCGGGGCGGCCGGGGCTTTGGGGTCAGGGATCACTGGCTGCGGGGCGACAAACGGGCGAAAAGGCTCGTAGTCCATCTCGTAATCGGGGCGCGGGCGGTACAGGGTCTTGAGCCAGTCGACGGTGGCCTGCAGGCGGCGATCTTCGGGGCCCGAGAGGGCGGGCCGCCAGTGGTCGCGCCCGTCGCGCAAGACCTGCGGGTGCCGCTGGCGGGCGATGTCGCGCGGGAGGGCGTACTGGATCAGCACGCTGCGCTCGGGATGGTCAAAGTTGAGCAAAGACTCGCCCGCGGCGGTGCGGAACTGCTGGAGGATGTAGAAGTTGGTGTAGAGGGTCGGGTCGCTGTTGGGACGGAAGGTCGCCAGCACGAAGCGACCGGCCTCGGGGCTGGCGTGGCACCCGCTGGTCGCGCAGGCGTTGAGGATGAAGGTGCGGTGGACGTCGTCGCGGAACCGGCGCATCGAGGCTGGGTGATCAAGGACCTGGACCCGTTCGTAAAAGTCTCGGGCCTTGAGGCGGTAGATCAGGTCCAGCACCTCCGTTGGCGGGCGGCGGAGCAGCTCGTCACGCCCGCTGCGCGTGGCGGGGATGAGCGGGCTGGCGGTGTACTGCTCGATGAGGTCGCGGATGACCTGCTGCGGGATGATCAGGCGCGGGTTCTGGGTCAGGTCAACCTCGAACACTTTCACCAGGTTGATCTGCTTGCTGTTGAGCACCGGGAAGTCTGCCACGCGCGGGGTGGCGTCGGTGGGATCAGTTGAGGATTCAGGCTGGGGCTCGGGCTCCAGGGCCGTTGCGGGATCGGTGCTTGATTCGGCGGTGTTGGGGCTGCGCGGCTTGGCCGGGGGGGTGGTCAGCGGGGTGGTTGCGGGCAAAGCCTGCGGGTCTGGCCGCAGCAAGTCGGCCTTGGTGCGGACCTGATCGAGCAAACGTTTGGCGCTGACGCTCTTGGGGTTGCGGGCCAGCAGGACTTCGGCCTCAAGCAAGGCCAGCTCGGCCTGACGCCGATCGGCGAGCCAGATGACCAGCTCGGCCCGGCGCTCAACGTCGTCAGCCGGGACCGTCTCGCGCATCTCTTTGTAGCGGTCTAGCACCGGGGCCAGCAGGCGGACGCGGTCGATGAGCGTGGCGGCGAAGGTCGTCTCAACCCCGGCAATGTCCAGCACGTAGCGCTCAGGGTCTTGAACCAGCAGCATTCCGGTGAAGACACGCCCATCTTTGGTGAACAAAATAGCCTCGCGCAGCTCACTGGTTGCGGGCTTGGCCGGGGCGAGGGTTGGGGCCGGCGCTGGGGCTGAAGAAGGTTGGGCGGTGGGGTTTGGTGCGGGCGTGTCGGCGGCGGCGGTGGTCGCGAGGCTCGTGAGGCAGCCGAGGGTCAGGACGAAAGCTGCGGCGGCGAAGGGGCGTGTGCGTGCGGGCCTTGGAAGGGGCTTGGCAGTGGGCCTGGAAGTGGGCTTGGTGGTGAGCGGGGGTTGGTCGCGGCCGTGGGCGTTCATGTCGGGCTCAGCGGAGGTGGTGGGCTTGGTGGTGCGCGAGGGCGTGTTCCCTGTGCAGACCGCGGCTGACTGTACGAGGCGATGCTTGCCGGAGACTTGGCGAGATTGAACCTGGCGGGGGTGCCTGGGCGGGTGGTGGAAGGTTTTGGGGGGTGCCATGAAAGATCTGTATGATGGGGGCGTGAGCGGAGTGCGGGTGATCTTGGCGTCGACCAGCCCGCGCCGCCGTCAGTTGCTGGCGGAGGCGGGGGTGGCGTTTGACGTGCTGGACCCGCGCGTCGAAGACGGCGAGCTGCTGCGGGCCCGCGGGACCAGCGTGGCCCAGTGGGTCTGCGCGCTGAGCTACCTCAAGGCGTTGGGCGGCGCACGCGAGCTGGCGCGGAGTGAGCCCGGCGGTGGCGCGGCGGTAGTCATCGGGGCTGACACGCTGGTTGAGCTTGATGGCCGGGTCGTCACCAAACCAACGGGCCCGGAAGATGCGCGGCTGATGCTGCGCTCGATGCTCGGACGCTGGCACGAGGTGCTCACGGGCGTCTCGTTGGTTGAGGTGCCTGCGGCGGGAGCGCAGGGCGAGCGGGGACCTGGAAGGCGAGGACCTGATGGGCAAGGACGTGATGGGCAAGGACGTGGTGGTGTGTTTGGTCGTCGCGAGCTGTTTACCGATCGTGCGCGGGTCTGGGTGGGCGATGTGAGTGAGGCGCAGGTGCAGCAGCACATCAGCAGCGGGGCGTGGGCGGGCAAGGCCGGTGGATACAACTTTGCAGAGCAGGTCGCGCTGGGCTGGCCGCTGCGGGTTGAGGGTGACGCGACGGGGGTGATGGGCCTACCGCTGGGGCGTTTGCTGCCCCGGCTGCGCAGGTTCGTGGCGCTGTGCGCCGATGTCGCGGGCGCTGAGCGTGCATCGGACGCCGGGCCTGCGACGGGCGCTGAACGCGCGTTCGATGCTGAACGCGCCATACGCGGCGGTGAACGCGCGTGAGTGAATTGAGCCTCCAGCTTGTGGCCGGGTCGGGCATGTTGCCTGGGGGCACACTTGGCGGGGCGTGGTTGACCCTTGCGCAGGACGCGGGCCCGGCGGTGCCAGCAGCGCTTGGCCTGCCGCTGGCGGGACTGGGCATGCTGCTGCTGGCGGGGTATGTGCTGTCGCTTCAGAGGCCCGAGGTGCCACCGACGCGCCGGCGGCTGCGGACCGCCAGCGGCGTGCTGATGATGATCCTGATGGGCCTCTTGGGCTTCGCCAGCAGCGTGGTGCCTACGCACGATCGGCGGCTGATGGTCCTCTCGTGGCTGGTGGTAGTGATCGTGCTGGGCGTGGTGGTGCTGCTGGCGTGCGTAGACATTGTGCTGACGTTGGGCGATGCGCTGCGGGCCCGCGGCGCGCAGCGGCGGGAGATTGCGCAGGAGCTTCGGCGCGGCAGGACGGCGGCGCGGCGGGCGGACGGGCGCGCGGCGGGTGAAGCTTCAGGTCAGGGGGCGGACGCGTGAGCGAGAGGCGGCCTTGGGCCGCGCTGCGCAGGGCGGCGCATCCGCTGGCCGGGCCGGTGTACGCGTGGGCGGTGGCACGGCGAAATGCGCGGTTTGACGCTGGACGGGGCGTGGTCAGCGCCGCTGTGCCGGTGCTCAGCGTGGGCAACCTGAGCACCGGTGGCACGGGCAAGACCCCGCTGGTGCAGTGGCTGGTGCGCGAGCTGGTGGAGCGCGGCTTGCGTCCGGCAATTGCGCTGCGCGGGTACGCGGCGCGCGGCGGCATCAGCGACGAGGCGGAGCTGTATCGGGCGAGCCTGCCGGGGGTCGCGGTGATGGTCGGGGCTGATCGGGCGGCGACGATCGCGTCTGGACTCATATCCGGCCTGGAAAGCTTCGACTGCGTGGTGCTTGACGACGGCTTTCAGCATCGGCCACTGGCGCGGGCGTGCGATGTGGTGGCAATCGACGCGCTGGGCGGCACGCTGGGCCCGCCGGGCCCGCCCAGTGGTGCGGCGCTGCTGCCCTTTGGTGATCTGCGCGAGCCCCTGTCGAGCTTGAGGCGTGCTGGCGCGGTGGTGCTCACGCACGCGGACCGGTGCGAGCCGGGAGCGTTGGCGGCGCAGGTGTCGCGGGCGCGGGCGCTCGCGCCGGGCGCGTTGGTGTTGACGGCGGCGCACCGGTGGGCGGGGCTGACGGTGGTTGATCGCGCGGGAGAACGCGCCGAGGCGGTGCAGTGGCTGCGCGGGCGCGCGTGCGCGGCGTTGTGCGGCATCGGGCAGCCTGAGCGGTTCCTGTCGCAGCTTCGGGCGCTGGGCGCAAATGTGACTGGTGAGCTGGTGCTGGGCGATCATGGCCCGATTGGACCGGCGGCGGTAACGCGGGCCAGGGCGCTGGCGGAGCAGGCCGGGGGCGTGCTGGTGCTGACGGAAAAGGATTGGTACAGGCTGGTCGGGGTGACTGATGGTGGGGGGCCGGGGGGCGGGGGGCAAGGTGGCGGGAACATTCCGCGCGGGTGGGAAGGGCTGACGCTTGTAAGGCCTGGGCTAACGCTGGAGGTCGACGGGGGCGAGGCCCTGGCCGGGTTGGCCTTGGAGCGACTGCGGAACAACCCCCCGGCGGGTCGATAGGACTGAGGTTCATACCCACCCCTTGACGGGTGACGCGGAGCTGTGTGAGTGGGGCGGGGCTGGCGGGAGGCTCCGAACGTGTTTGACCGAGACTTGCAACCGCTAGAGCTTCTGACTGCCAGAGATTCTGACCGCTAGGGCTTGGAACCGCTCGAACTTTGGACACACCTTAGAGTGCTGCGCATGAGCCGATTGCTTGAGACGCTGGCGACCTGGAAGCCCTTCCGCGTGACGGTGGTGGGTGACTTCATGCTTGATGAGCTGGTCTACGGGAACGTGGACCGCCTGGCCAACGACGCGCCGGTGCCCGTGCTGCACGTGCAGCGCAGCGAGTACCGCCCGGGCGGGTCGGCGAGTGTGTGCATGAACCTGGTGGCGCTCAAGGCCAGCGTGCTGGCGGTCGGGCTGGTGGGTGATGACCTGGCAGGCGATGCGCTGCGCGTGGCGCTGAGCGAGCACGGCGTTTCTGTCGATGGGCTTCTGACCGACGGCGAGCGTCCGACGACGCACAAGCAGAACCTGGTGGGCCTGGCGCAGCATCGCCACGCGCAGAAGATGTTCAGGGTTGATCGGGAGTCTCGCGAGCCGGTGCACCCGCGCCTGGTGCGCAAGCTGCTGGAGGCGGTGCGTGCCCAGCTTGAAGTGACGGACGTGATCTGCCTTGAGGATTACGCCAAGGGCGTGCTGACCGAGGAGCTTTGCCAGGGCGTGATCGCGATGGCGCGCGAGAAGGGCGTACCTGTGCTGGTGGACCCCGCCTCGCTCGCGGACTACTCAAAGTACCGCGGCGCGACGGCGATTACTCCCAACCGCAACGAGGCTGAGAAGGCCAGCGGGATGGCGCGGGCCGACGGCTCGCCGGCGGAGGCGTACGCGCCGATTGCCGAGGCGATCCAGGAGCGGCACAACATCGAGGCGGTGGTGGTGACGCTGGACAAGAGCGGCGCGCTGCTACTGGAGCGCGGGCATGAGCCGCGGACGGTGCCGACGGTGGCCCGGCAGGTTTATGACGTGACTGGCGCGGGCGACATGGTGCTGGCGGCGCTGGCGGCGGGGCGGGCCCAGGGGCTTGAGTGGACCGACGCGGTGCGGCTGGCGAACGCGGCGGCGGGGCTCGAAGTCGAACAGTTCGGGGTCGTGCCGATTGCGATTGAGACTATCCACCGCGACATTTTGCTGCGTGAGAAGGCCACGCGCGGGAAGGTGCGGACGCTGGCGGAGCTGGTGGTGGAGGTTGACGCGCTACGCAAGGGCTTCGGGCAGCACTCGACCAAGCGTCCGCGCGTGGTGCTGGCCAACGGGTGCTTTGACGTGCTGCACGCAGGGCACGTGAGCCTGCTGCGCCGGGCCGCGGGATTGGGCGACTATCTGATCGTGGCGGTCAACGGCGACGCGAGCGTCAAGCGGCTCAAGGGCCCGTCGCGTCCGATCTACCCGATCGAGGACCGGGCCCAACTGCTGGGCGAGCTGGAGTGCGTGTGGTGCGTGGTGGTCTTTGACGAGGACACGCCTGAGGGGGTGATTAGGGCGGTGAAGCCCGATGTGCTGGTCAAGGGCGCGCAGTACCAGGTCGATCAGATCCCCGGGGCGCAGTTTGTGATCGACGCGGGCGGACGCGTGGAGCTGCTGGAGGTGGTCGAGGGCCGGAGCACGACCAGGACGGTCGAGCAGATCAGGGCCGCCGCGGGTGTTGGCAGTGGGACCGCCGGCGACGCGTGAGCCGGTTGCGGGCTCAGGTGTGGGCACAGCGGGGCCTTGGGGGGTGTGCATCGATGAGCGCTGTGATGGGCAGAGCAACCAGCGGCGGTAGCGCGAGCTTGGGTCGCGCGAGGTCGGTGAGTTCGAGTTGCGGCGCACGGCGTGGGGGCGGACGGCGTGGGGGCGGACGGCGTGGGGGCGGACGAGCGCGCGTTGGCGTGCATGTTCTGGTGGTGTCGCCGGCGTATGCAGAGCTGATTGTCGCGGGCGTTAAGACCCTTGAAAGCCGCCTGAGCCGCACGCGGCGTGAGCCGTTTGGGCGCGTTAAGCCCGGCGATGTGCTGCACATTCGCGCGGGTGGGCGTTACGTGGCGGTGGCGCGGGCGGGGCGTGTGGAGTGTGAAGAGGGGCTGACCCCTGCGCTGGTGCGCGAGCTGCGCGACCGCGTCGAGGCGCGGGTGCTAGGCGGGCGTGACTACTGGTCTGAAAGACTGGCCGCGCGGTACGCGACGATCGTGGAGCTGACGTGCGTGCGGGCGTGCGCGCGCGGGCCGTCGATTGCGCCGCTGAGCGGCGCGGGCTGGCGGGTGCTCAGCGCCAGTCGATGACGACCTTGCCGAACTGCTCGCTGGTTTCGAGGCGCGCGTACGCGCTTGGCGCTTGCTGCCAGGGGACGACAGTGTCAACGGCGGGGGCGAAGACGCCATCACGGTACAGGGCCGCAACCTGCGCGAACTGCTCGGTGGTGCCCATCGTGCTGCCGATGAGGCGGAGCTGGTGCCAAAAGATACGGGCGAGGTCGGTGGTCGCGTCTGGCCCGCTGGTGCACCCCGGGGTGACGTACGCGCCGGCGCGGGCGAGGCTCTTGATGCACTTAAGGTGCGTGGCCTTACCCGAGCTATCAACGGCCAGGTCTACCCCGCGCCCGCCGGTGAGCTTGCGAACCTGGCGTGACCAGTCGTCACCGGTGTCAAGCACGCCGTGGGTCGCGCCGAGTGTTGCGGCGCGATCAAGCTTGTGCTGATGGCGGCTGGTGACGATGGTCGGGCACGACCAGGCCTTGGCGATGGCCAGCGCCGCGGAGGCGACTCCGCCGCCGACGCCCGTGACCAAAACCCACTGGCCCGGGCGGAGCTGGGCCTTGCCGATCATCATGCTGTAGGCGGTCAGGAAGGTCAGCCCGAAGGCCGCGGCCTGGGCGGGGTCGGCGTCATCAGCAACCGGCTGCAGGTTTGCGACGGGCGCGACGAACAGCTCAGCGTGGACGCCCTGGGTGTGCTCGCCGATGACCTCGTACGCTGGCTCGATGGGCTCGGGCGCATCGCCGGGGAGCGTGGGTTCAGGCTGTGCGACGGCGGCGTTGAGGATCACGCGCTTGCCGAGCCAGGTGGGGCTGACGCCGGGGCCGATGCTCTCAACGGTGCCGCAGGCGTCAGACCCGCCGATCCGCGGGCAGGTGAGGCTGAGCCCGGGGACGCCCTTGGCGACCCAAAGGTCCAGGTGGTTCATCGCGCTGCAGAGCGTGCGGACGCGGGCCTGCCCGGGGCCGGCGGTCGCGGGCTCGGGTGCGTCAGTCACAACACGGACGACCGATGACGGGACGGGGCCCTGGGCGGTGATGAGCGCGGCTCGCATAGAGCCGAGAGTAGAGCCGCGCAGCGCGGCGTGTGAGCGGGGGCTTGAGCTCACCTGCGGGGGGCTTGGGGGTGCACGCGTCAGCCAGAGTTTTGCTGGAGGGCGCGCTCTTCGCTCGGCTGGACGACAACGAAGCCCTCGGCACCGCTGGCCTGGAAGACCATCTGGAAGCTCTCGCCGCTGCCGCGGCCGATGAACGTGCGGAAGCTGACGTCGGTCTTGAACTCAGGTTGAAGATTGCCTGACCACGCGACGGTGGCATTGGGATCTGTGTGGACGGGGTTGCCCGCCGCGACGCGCAGCACCAGGGGCTTGCCGTGGGTCCCGAAAGCGACGTGCCCGGAGCCGGCGACGCGGACGTTGAAGAGCCCGCCGCTGGCGATGGCGGCGATGCGCCGCATCATGGTGATGTCTTTGCTGAGGGTTGGTTCGAGGGCGATCAGGTCACCGCCGTTGACAAAGAGGCTCTCGTTGTTCAGGCGCAGGACGGTGATGCGTTTGCCGCCGTCAGCGACGTAGAGCTTGCCCGAACCCTCGGCCTTGGCGAGGGTGGCGCCCTCGCCGGAGACGGCTTTTTTCAGCAGGTTGCCCAGGCCCTGCTCAAACATGCCCTCACGGGTGAACTTGATCTGGCCCTGGTAGGCGATCATCGCGCCGTGCTTCATCCAGATCATGCGGGTGCCGCCGCCGGGCCCCTGGCCCAGATTGATCTCGAGCACCCGGTCAGACTCGAGCTCGAAGAGCCCCTGGCGGAGGTCCTGCTCGGCGTGGTCTGCGACGAACTGCGCGAGGGTCGTTTGTGCCATGGCGGGCCTCCAGCAAGGGTGAGCGGCGGCGCGGCGGACCGACTCGGTCTGGCGCGGCTCGAATCGGCATCGAGGATATGCGAAGTGTGCGCAGTTACAACTCGCGGACGCGCGGGGCACGCCCATGGGCTCGCACGCTGCGATGCGTGATGAAACCTTGGCGGGCTGGCCTGGGACGTTGGGCCCAGGTCGTTGGGCTCAGGTCGTTGGGCCCAAATCGTTGGTCGCCAGCTTTGGATTTACTTGGTGCCGATGTGCTTCATGCCGCGGCGGCGGTCACGGATGCGCTGGCTCTTGCCGAGGCGGTCACGCAGGTAATAGAGCTTGGCGCGGCGCGAGTCGCCACGGCGAACCACGTCGATTTTGTCAACGCGCGGGCTGCTGAGCGGGAAGGCGCGCTCGACGCCGATCTCGTCAACAACCTTGCGGACGGTGATCATCTCGGTGATCCCGCGGCCTGCGCGGGCGATGAGCACGCCGGTGAAGACCTGGATGCGCTCTTTGTCACCCTCGACGATCTTGTTGTGCACGCTGATGGTGTCGCCGATGGAGATGTTGGGCATCTGCTTGCGGAGCTTGTCGGCGTTGATGCTCTCGATGATGGCTTGCAGGTTCATGGCGTGGTCTCGGTGAGCGCGGTGCGTGATCAGGAACTTCGAGCGGGCCCACACACGCGGCGCAGGTGCCTGCTTTGCGCCAGGCCCAGCTTCCGGCGGGGTCGAGATACTAGCTCTCGCCCGTGCGCCGGTCCAACCCATGGCGCGGCAATCGGGCTTTGTCAGGTGTTGTTGGCGGGTGGTGGCGGTGCTGGTGGAACTGGCGGCGGTGGTGGGATTGGCGGCGGTGGTGCGATTGGTGGCGTTGGGTCGGTCGGGCTTGGCCGCGGTAGATCAAGCAGGTCTGGCCGACGCTCACGCGTGCGGTCAATTCTTTGGGTCTGGCGCCAAAGGTCTACGGCCTCGTGGTCGCCGCTGAGAAGCACGCCGGGCACCTCGCGACCTTGCCAAACCCGCGGCCGCGTGTAGTGCGGGCAATCGAGCAGTGGGACCTGAGCGCCGCGGTTGCCTGTGCCTGCCTCACCAGCAGCGCTGGCGCGGGTGCCGCCACGCTTGGGCTTGGTGGCGTGAGCGTCGGCGAGGGTGGGCGTTTCGTGCAGGGCGAAGGAATCTTCGGCGGCGGACTGGTCGTGCCCGAGCACGCCCGGCAGCAGGCGGGCGATCGCGTCGATCAGGACCATGGCGGCCAGCTCGCCGCCTGAGAGCACGTAATCGCCGATGGAGACTTCGATGGGCGCGAGGGCCTCGATGACGCGCTCGTCGACGCCCTCATAGTGACCGGCGAGCAGCAGCAGGCGGGGGCGGGCTGCGAGCTGGGCGACCAAGGCCTGCGTCAACGGACGGCCCTGCGGTGTCAGGTAGACGCGCGTGGCGGGGGCGGGGTCAAGGGCTTCGACGGCGGCGACTGCGTCCCAGACCGGCTGGCACATCATGACCATGCCGGGGCCGCCGCCGAAGGGCCGATCGTCGGTCTTATCGTGCTTGCTTTGGGCGAAGTCGCGCAGGTTGTGGGCGTGCCAGGCAATCGCCCCGGCGCGGCGTGCGCGGGCCGGGATGCTGCACGAGAGTGCCGGCAGCGCGCCGGGGCCGCGAGCGGTGTCATCCCAGGCGAACATCTCGGGGAAGGTTGTCAGGATGTCGATGCGCAGGGCGGGCACGGGTGATTGAAGGCGCGGGGCAGGGGCGTGGGGTTTGGAGGTGCCAGTGCGGCAACGAAAACGCCGCCCGGTGCGGGCGGCGTTGGAAAAGGCTGGTCAGAAGCGCCAGGTGCAAATATGCCGGGCGGGCTTACTTCTTCTTGACGGGCTGCGGGTTGGCGGCCTTGACGGCGGCGGCGGTCTTGCGGGCCTCAATGCGGCGGGCATGGACGGCCTTGACCTTGGCCGCGTCGACCAGGCCGACAGTCGCCAGCATGTTGCGGACCGTCAGGGTGGGCTGCGCGCCAACTGAGAGCCAGTACTTGATGCGCTCGAGGTTGAGCTCAGAGGGTTTGGCCGCGCCGGCGGCCATGGGGTCATACCACCCAAGCTGCTCGAGGACCGCGCCATCACGCTTGACGCGCGAGTCAACGGCGCTGATGCGGTAGAACGGACGGTGGGGGCGGCCGAGACGGGCCATGCGGAGCTTGACCATAGCGTGCTGAACCTCTTCTAAAGGGGTCGAGACGTTAGGCGCGCCCGCGTGTCAAGGCCAGCACGCCGCCCCGTCGGCCCACCACTCACACCCGGGATCCCAAAGGACACCTCGAAACCGACACGATCAATGACCGAACAGATCCGGGCCAGATTCAGGTTTCCGGACGTGTATTAAACCCGGGCCGCGGGCCGACCGGCCTGCGCCGCTGCTTTGCCCATCGGCGGGCGTGATGTCCCTTGGGTCAGCTTCGCGACGGCCCGATGAATCAGGTCGGGCGGTTCGGACCTTGATCGCGGGGTAGCGAGGCTGGTGGCCTTGCTTCGCCGCGGTCTGTCAACGGACGGAGCGGGCGTGCTTCGAGGGCTGCTGCCACTTTCAATGCGGAAGCTGACGCTGCTGGCGCTCACCCCGCCTTTGGCGCTGTTCTTTCTTGGTCTCTACGGCGTGATGGCGCTGGTGCTGCTGGCGACCTTTGCGCGTGTCGAGGAGCGGGACGCGCGGATCAGCATCGCGCGGGTGACACGGGCGATCAGCGCTGAGGCCGACTCATTGGCGGCCCGGGCGGGCGACTGGGCGACGTCGCAGGAGGTTCGCGATTGCCTGCAGACTGGGCTGAGCCCCGGGCTGCGCGGGCTGATCCAGACCTCTGGCAAGCTCAGCTCGCACGCGGGGCGGATCGACGCGATCGTGCTGGTCGAGCCTTCGGGCGCGGTGCGCTTAAGCCTGCTGCGCTCGGGGGTGCTGACCGAGCCCGAGGGTGCTGGGGCGCGCAGCGTGGGGCTCTCTAGCGTTGACGCCGCGCCGCAGGAACTGATAAAGCAGATGCAGGCGGGGAGCCCGCTGAACCCGCGGACGTGGCTAGGTGAAAGCCAACAGGGGCTGGTGGTTGCGGGCGGCAAGGTGCTGGCGGTATCGAGCGTGCGTGTGCCGATGGATCTGCGCGGGCGTGAGGGGGAAGCCCACGGTGGCGAGCTGCCCCACGGCGGGGTGCTTGCGCTGGCGCGGGTGCTGCAGTCGCCGCAGATTCGCGTGGCCTCGGGCCTGCTGGGCGCGCGGGTGAGCGTGACGCCTTCGAGCGTGGCTGGCGCGCGGGTTCAGGGGCTTGTCCCGCGGCGACTGAGCCAGCTGGGCGATGAACACTCGTGGTGGCTGGACACGTCGAGCGTGGACGTGCGGACGCCAACGGAGCAGCGGCTGTGGGCTGGGGCGCTGCTGGCGGACGCGGCGGGCAAGCCCGCGGCGGTGGTCAGCATCGAGCAGCAGCGCGGGATCTACGCGCAGGCCGTGCAGGCCCGTGACAGCCTGATGTGGGCGCTGATCGCTATCGGCGCGGTGTTCATGGCGGTCCTGATGCGGGTGCTGGGCATGGCGGTGCTTGGCCCGGTGCAGAGACTGAGCGGTCAGGTTGAGCGGCTTGGGCGGCAGATCGCGATCAGACGCGCCGGCGGGGGTGCGAGTGGTGGTGCGAGTGGGGGCGCGAGTGGGGGCGCTCACAATGATGCCGGTCGTAGCGATGGCGGCGAGGGCGATGCGCTGCCGCAACTAAGGGCCCAAGGCGCTCGCGAGCTGCAGAACCTGACCGGGGAGATCAACCGGCTGGGCGAGGCGGTTGAGGCGGCCAAGCGGGCGGCGGTGGCGGCCAGCGAGGCCAAGAGCCAATTCCTGGCCAACACGAGCCACGAGATCCGCACGCCGCTGAACGGGGTTGTGGGCGCACTTGAGCTGCTCATGCGCACGGCGCTGGACGAGCGGCAGCTTCGGCAAGCGCGGCTGGCGAAGTTCAGCGCCGACTCGCTGCTGCAGCTTCTCAATGACATCCTGGACCTCTCGAAGATCGAGGCCGGGGCGGTCGAGCTCGAGTCAATCGACCTGGACGTACGCGACGTGGTTGAAGACGTGGCGCTGCTGTGCGGCCCGCGCGCCAGCGAGCAGGACATCGCGATCCAGACGCGCGTGCATCCGGGCCTGCGGACGGCGCTGCGCGGCGACCCGCTGCGGCTGCGCCAGGTGCTGACGAACCTGGTCTCTAACGCCGTGAAGTTCACTAACAAGGGCTCTGTGGTCATCGGTGCGTCTCTGGACCGGTCCGAGCAGGGGCGAGTGATCGCGCGGTTTAGCGTGACCGACACGGGCGTTGGCATCCCGCCGGACCGGCTGGACCGGTTGTTCCGCAACTTCTCGCAGGTTGACGCGTCAACGACGCGTCGCTACGGCGGCACGGGGCTTGGGCTGTCGATCTCGCGCCAGTTGGTAGAGCTGATGGGCGGGCAGATCGGGGTTGAGAGTGAGCTGGGGCGCGGATCGACGTTCTGGTTCACCGTCCCGCTGGCGCGGGCCATGGCCATCAGCAGCCCGCAGGGCATCACCGACGACCTGCGCCGCTCGCGGCTGCTGGTTGTCGCGCCACCCGGACCAGAGCGCGAGGAGCTGCGCGCGGCGATCGAGCACTGGAGCCTGACAATGCACTGTGTTGACGGGCCCGCGCAGGCCCCTGACACGGTTCGGCAGTGGGCGCTGATCGGCCAGCCGTTTGCGGCGGTGCTGTCGCTGGCCAACGCCGGGGCTACGGCGCTCACGCGTTTGAGCGTCGAGCTTGCGGCGCTGGACACCACGCACACGCCGGCGCTGATTCTGGTGGGCACCGGCGACGAGCGCGAGGCCCTTGACCTGACCGCGCTGGGCGTGGTGGGCTGGGTTGACCAGCCGATCTACGACGGGCACCTGCTTGACGCGATCACCGAGGCGATCGTGCTGGTTCGCGCGCCGCACCGCGGCGAGGCGGCCCGGCTGCTGGAGCGTCCCAGCGTCAAGCCTGCGAGTGCAGGCGCGACGCCATCGGCCGCAACGACCGGGCCAGATCGGGCCTGGCAGGGCGCGCCGAGCACCGAGTACAACAGCGGGCCTCGCGTGCTGTTGGTGGAGGACAACGAAGTCAACCAGCTGATTGCCACCGAGCTGCTGGGCGAGGCCGGGTACCGCGTGACGCTGGCGCGTAACGGGGCCGAGGCGGTAGCGCTGTTCGGCGACGGGACCGCTATCGACGCGGTGCTAAGCGACTGCCAGATGCCGGTGATGGACGGGTTTGAGGCCGCGCGTGAGATGCGCTTGGCGGAGTCGCGGCGGCGCGCGGGCGGGGGCTCGGTGCGTGCGGTGCCGATCATCGCGCTGACGGCCAACGCGCAGAAGGCCGACCGCGAGGCGGCTCGCGACGCTGGCATGGACGAGTTTCTGACCAAGCCGATCGACCCGACGAAGCTGTGCGAGACGCTTTCGAGGTTCATCAGCCAGCGTGGGCGTGCGACAGCGCCGGCCAGCGTGCCCGGTGCGCCCGGCGTGCCCGGTGCGCCTTTGGAACTTCCGGCAGCGCCGCCTGTGCTAGGCGTCGCGCCCGTGGCACTTGCGACGCCGTCACCTGCTCCGATGGAACCTGCGCGAGCGGCGGGCGAGGCCAGTGCGGTTGCGCCGAGCGAGGCCAGGGCGCTCGAAGACGCGAGCCCGGTGCTCGATGGTGCCGGCCTGCTGCGTCGGTGCGTGAACAAGCGTGAGCTGGCCCTCTCGCTGCTCAGGCGGTTTGCCGATGCGGCCCCAGGGCAGGCGATGGAGCTGGGCGAGGCGCTGGAGAACGGCGACCTGCCTCGGGCCACGCGGCTGGCGCACGCCATGAAGGGCTCGAGCGCGAATATCGGAGCACCGCGGGTCGCAGCGTCTGCCAAGGACGTGGAACAGGCCGCACAGGCGGGCGACTTTGAGCGGGCCCGGCTGGCGCACGCTCGACTGCTTGTCGAGCTGCGCCGATTAATAGCTGCTTCTCTAAAGCCTGAAGCAGCGCTGCCCTTGCCAACCTGAAGAACGCCACGCCATGCACACGCAGACCACCCACAGCCCGGTTGCCGCCAAGCCCATGCACGTGATCGTCGCGGACGACGACGAGCTGTCGCGCGAGCTGGTGTCGGCCGCGCTGCAGGCCGAGGGGCACACGGTGCAGAGCGCCAAGGACGGCGACGAGGCGTACGAGCTGCTCAAGGGCGGCACTGCGCAGGTGGTCATCAGCGACTGGGAGATGCCCGGGTGCGACGGGCCGCAGCTTGCGCGCCGGATCCGCCGTGCCGGCTTCGGGCGGTACGTGTACGTGATCTTGCTGACTGGGCGGAGCGGGACGGACAACCTTGTCGAAGGCTTGCAGGCGGGCGCGGACGACTTTCTCTCCAAGCCATTTGATCCCTCCGAGCTTTCGGTGCGGCTGAGCGTGGCGCGGCGGATCAGCGGGCTTGAGTCGCGCGACTTGATGATCTTTGCGATGGCCCGCTTGGCGGAGAGCCGTGACAACGAGACCGGCGCGCACCTTGAGCGGACGCGGGTGTACTGCAAGCTGCTGGCCGAGTCGATGGCTGGGCACGGCGCGTACGCCGGGAAGCTTGACGAGGAGTTCGTGCGGACGATCTACGCGACCAGCCCGCTGCACGACATCGGCAAGGTCGGGATTCCCGACGCGGTGCTGCTGAAGCCGGGCAAGCTGACGGACGAGGAGTACCGCGTGATGCAGGGGCACGCGCTGATCGGGGCGCAGACGCTCAGCTCGCTGATCGACCAGGGGCACGACGCGCTGTACCTGCGGATGGCCCGCGACATCGCCTGGACGCACCACGAGCGGTTTGATGGGACCGGCTACCCGCGCCAGCTTCGCGGTGAGGAGATCCCGCTGTGCGGGCGGATCATGGCCCTGGCTGATGTGTACGACGCGCTGCGCTCCAAGCGCGTGTACAAGGACGGGTACCCGCACGCAACGGCTTCGCGGATCATCACCGACGCCGCGGGCGGCCACTTTGACCCTGATGTGGTCGCGGCGTTCGTGCGGTGCGAAGGGCAGTTCCAGTCACTGAGCGAGCAGATGTGCGACATGAAGGGCGGCTCGGGCGCGAGCGTGATTCCGCCGAGGCTGGCTGCCTAGGCCGCGGGTTCCAAGTCAGCGTGCTAGCGCGTCCGCCGGGCCATGAAGTTGGCCAGCTCAATCAGCGGCTGTGCGCGATCACCCAACGGGGCGACGGCAGCGATCGCCTCGGCGCACAGGGCCTCGGCCCGCGCGCGTGAGTGATCAAGGCCCAGCACGCCGGGGTACGTGCGCTTGCCCATGGCCTGATCTTTGCCGGTCTTCTTGCCCACGTGCTCGCTGGGCTGGGTGACGTCCAGCACGTCGTCAACAATCTGGAACATCAGCCCCGCGCAGTGGGCGTAGCTGCTGACACAGGCCAGCGCGCGGTCACTGCCGCGGGCAGCGATGACCCCGCAGCGGCACGCACAGGCCAGCAGCGCGCCGGTCTTGTGCCGGTGGATGAGCGCCAGCTCATCGGCGGGGCTCAGGCCCTGCGGCAGCCCGCCGAGGGTGTCCCAGACCTGCCCGGCGATCATCGCGTTGGTCCCGTTGGCAACCTCGCGGCAAAGTCGCACGGCCGAGGCGGCGTCGCCCGGGCTGGTGAGAATGACACCGAAGGCCATTGTCAGCATCCCGTCGCCGGCGAGGATCGCCATCGCCTCAGAGGTGTGCTTGTGCAGCGTTGGGCGCCCGCGGCGCAGGTCATCGTCGTCCATCGCGGGCAGGTCGTCGTGGACGAGGCTGAAGGCGTGGACGAGCTCGACGGCGCACGCCGCGGGCAGCGCCTCGGGGCCGAGGCCACCGGCGGCGACGCAGCAGTGCCAGGCCAGCAGTGGGCGCACGCGCTTGCCGGGCCCGAGCAGGGCGTAGCTCACGGCATCACGCAGGCTTGCGGGGCCCTCGACGCGCTTGACCACTTCGGCCAGCGCGGCCTCAACCTGGGCCAGGGCCGGCGCGTCAGCGGCTCGTGATGTGCTCGGCTCGGTCATGGCTCGCAAGTTCAAACCTTGTTCGACGCCCAGGCTCACGCCGTGACCCTCAGCGCAGCTCTTGCTCTTTGAGCAGCTCGTAGACCTCAGCGCCGCTGGTAGCGGCGTAGATGCGCTCGCGGAACTCGGCCATCATCATGATGCGCGAGACGCGGGCGAGGGCCTGAATGTGGTCGCTGTTGCGGTCGGGGCTGCTGGCGAGCATCATGATGAGGCGGACGGGCTTGCCGTCGATGGCGCCAAACTCGATGGGCTCAGCGGGCTTGCCGACGGCCATGACCAGCCCGGTGACGCCCGCGCACTTGCCGTGGGGGATGGCCAGCCCGTGCCCGATGCCGGTGGTGCGGGTCTGCTCGCGCGTCCAGACCGCGTCCTTGAGGGCCTGCGGCTCTGCGATTTTGCCGATCGCGGCCATCATGTCTACCAGCTCTTCGATGCACGCGCGCTTTGCGCCGCCCATCAGTGGGGCCCGCACACACTCAGGTTGAAGGATGTCCAGCAGCGTCATGTTCGTTGTCGCAGCGTTGAGGCGGGCGCGGTCAAGGCGGTGGGGGTCGGTAGGGTCTGTAGGGGTCGGTGGGGGGTCGGTGGCGGCGCAGCGCTCGGGACAATCGCCCGGGCGAGAGCAGCGAGGATAGCGCGGGCTCAGGTCGCCCGCAGCAGCGCGACATACGCGCCGTCGTGGTACGAACTGGCCGGGCTTGCGGCCCCGCCTGCGGGCAGCGTCAGCTCTTCGCAGATGAGCGTGAGCCCCAGCTTGTCGCAGGCCCAGCGGGCCTGCTGGGCGTTCTCACGCGGGTCAAGGCTGCACGTGGCGTAGACCACCAGCGCGCCCGGGCCGCGCAGCAGCGTGCGGCTCAGGGTCAGCACGTCACGCTGCACCTGTACCAACTGCCCG
Organism: Phycisphaerales bacterium PN19_bin_20; assembly: GCA_021173225.1. Lineage (GTDB taxonomy): Bacteria > Planctomycetota > Phycisphaerae > Phycisphaerales > UBA1924 > JAJTGZ01. Next base: position 36,449 of record JAJOLK010000009.1, read on the forward strand.
AGGCTGTGGTCACCGAACCGGTACTTGGCCTCGGCGCGCCGGGCCAGCACGCCGGTATTGCTGCACGGCACATCCAGCAGCAGCAGGTCACACGCGCCGGCGTAGACGCTCACGGGCGCTGCCGCGAGCGGCGCGTCCGGCTGAGTTTTCTGGGGCCGGGCACTTTGGGGCCGGGCACTTTGGGGCTGGTTCTTTGCGGGCTGGTTCTTTGGGGGCGGGTTCTTCGCGCGCGCATCGCGCGGTTGGATGCTCGTGTACTCGACCGACCGGACCCGCCCGGAGGTGCCCAGCACGCTTTCGAGCGTTCGGCGGCGGTGCGTGTCGATGTCGGTGGCGATGACGCTGGCCTGCGGGAACATGGCCGCGAGCTGGCGCGTCTTGGTCCCCTGCCCGGCGCAGACGTCGGCCAGCAGGGCCCGCTCGCCCAGGGCGCGAAGGCCTTCGATCTCTCGCGCCGACTCCGGGCGTGCCAGCAGCCCCAGCAGCGAGTGGCTTGACGCAGGGTCTTGCACCCATACGCCCGAGGTTGCAGCCGCAGAGCCCGCGATGCCCGCACGCGGCGGGCCGAAGCGGTCTAGCAGCGCCACAAGCTCATCGCGCGTGCCACGGAAGACAAAGTGCCCAGCGCGGTCGTGCGGCACCACCGCCGACGCGTGCCCGTCGGGCTGATCTACACCCACCAGGGCCGCAAGCGCCGCGCGGGCCCGAGGGTCGTGCGCGGCGTTGATGATCGTCGGCGCGTCACTGACGCTGTGCAGCGCCAGAGCGTGGGCCACGTCAGCCCCGAACGTCGCGATGAAGCTCGCGAGCAGCGCGCGGGGCAGGCCTGTTGCCGCGGCCACGGCGTGGACAGGGTCCTCGGGCAGCAGCTCGCTGGTGAGCTCAACACACACGCCCCCGGCCAGCGGCAGGTGCTTGCGCGTGGTAGTCCAGTCTGCCGGCAGCGGGACGCCCTTGCTGCCGACCGCCTCGACCACGCGCCGCATCACGGCGTTGACCAGCCCGCCCGCGGGCGAGCCCAGGGCCTGCTTGACCCACGCCACGGCGTGGTTCACTGCCGCGTGCGCGGGCACACGATCGAGCAGCACAACCTGCGCCGAGGCGCATAGCAGCGCGCCCATCGCGTGCGCTTCGAGCTTGGTCAGCGGCTGGCGGCAGCCCTTGGCAATCAGGCGCTCGAGCGTGACCCAGCGGCGCGTTGCCGCGTCAGTGATCGCGTGCGCCAGGCCGACGTCGCGCGGGTCAAGCCCCGGCGGCAGCAGCGGGCCATCAAGGCTCAGACGCGGGTAGACGTCCGCCTGCATTGCCAGGTGCAGCGCGACGGCGTCACGAGCCACATCACCCGTGCTGGCTGGCTGAGGGATGCGACGCTCTTCCTTGGGCAGCGCCCTGCCGGCCTGCCCACCCTTGGCTCGCGCGTCAGACTTCTTGGGTGCAGCTTGCACCGAGTCTGCGGGCTTGGACTCTGGTGGCTGGCCGTCTGCTGACTGGCCCTGGGCCTGCTTGGACACGGTCCGCGGCGCGTCTGGCCCCAGTTCTCTTGACCCGCGCTCTTGGGGCCCGCGCTCTTGGGGCCCGCGCGCCTCGGCACGAGTCGCACCGCTTAGCCTTAGCTCAGACTTCCGCGGCACGCCCGACGCCCCACCCGTGGACTTCGAGTACCCTTGACCAGTCTTTGGGCCGGAACCGCGATCGCCTCGCGCAGCCGGAGAAGGGCCAGAAGCCACCGGGGGCTTGCGCCCCGCACGTCCTGCACTGTTGCGTTCATTCACCCCCCAGCGTATGTCCAGCCTGCGACCCAGCACGACCCCCACGACCTCCTTCGGCCTGCCTACCCCCAGCACGACCCCCGGCACACCGCCACCTACTGGCCTCGCTGCGCCCGCGGCACCGCCCGAGCCTGAGCCGGTCTGGCCCAAGATCATCCAGACCTTTGAGCGCACGCGCCCCGCCGGGCTGCTGGCCAAGATGCGGATCCGCAAAAAGCTGATCGTGCTGCACACGATCTTCTCACTGACGCTGGCGGCGGTGCTGGTGCTGCTGATGCGTCCGGCACTCTCGCGGATCGTCCGCGAGGCCGAGATGCACGAGGCCCGATTGATCGCCGACATCGCACTGACGGCGCTGGCCGCGGGCGTCACGCTTGATGACATCACCCAGCGGCTGCCGCCCGATGTGCGGCTGCGGATCGGCGACGCGGCCACGCTGGCGGGCGAGCTGCGCCTTCCGACGCCCTCACCGTTCGGGACGGCGCTGGCAAACCAGCAAGCGCAGGACGGGCCGAGCGCGGGCGTGATTGCGCTGCTGGACGCCTCGGGGCGCGCGCTGGCGGTCGAGGTCAGGCTTGAGGCGCCCCGGCGTGAGGTGCGGCTGCTGTACGTGGTGCTGGTGGTGGCGCTGCTGGGCGTATACGGGCTCATTGCGCTGTGCCTTGAGCTGTTCGTGCTGCCACGCAACGTCTGGCGGCCCATCAGCGCGATGCTGCAGGCCGACGAGGCGGTGCGTGAGAACCGGCGCGAGGGCGAGGTGATCCCTGAGAGCTACATCCCCGCTGACGAGCTGGGCCAGATTATGCGCTCGCGCAACGCGACCGTCGGCGCGATGCGTGACACCCAGGCCCGACTCAACGCCGCCCTGGGCGAGCTTGAGCGCATCGCCAGCGACCTGCACCGCAAGAACCACCTGCTCGAGACGGCCAAGCGCAACCTGGCCGACGCTGACCGCCTGGCCAGCCTGGGCATGATGTCCGCCGGGCTGGCCCACGAGATCAACACGCCCCTGGCGGTCATCAAAGGTCTGGCCGAGAAGCTCGCCACCGCGCCCGACGGCCGCCTGGCACCGGCCGAGGCGCAGCTGCTGGTCCGCGTCACCGGGCGGCTTGAGCGCCTGAGCGAGAGCCTGCTGGACTTTGCCCGGGCGCGGCCGCCCACCAAACTCCTTACGCCGATCGCGCCGGTGGTTGACGAAGCGTGGACGCTAGTCTCGATTGATCGCCATGCGCGAAATATTGTACTGCGCGTGCACCTGCCCGAAGGCTTGGCGGCACCGGCCGACCCGGACCGACTGCTGCAGGTGATGGTCAACCTGCTGCGCAACGCCGTAGACGCGATGAGCTTTGCTGACAACGCCCGCCCAAACCACGCCCGTTCAGACCACGCCCGTTTAGACCACGCTCCGGCACAGGCCGGCCTGTCTGAGTTGACGCTCACCGGCGCGACGGTTGAGCGCGACGGTGCGCGGTGGATCAGCCTGGTGCTGGCCGACCGCGGGCCCGGGCTTTCGCCAGAGATCGTCGGGCGGCTCTTTGAGCCCTTCAGCACCACCAAGCTTGACGCCCGCGGAACGGGGCTGGGGCTCGCCGTCAGCCAAGGCATCATCTCTGAGCACGGCGGGCTGCTGACGGCCCGCAACCGCGTTGACGGCATCACCGGTGCCGAGTTCGAGGTCCTGCTGCCCGGCGGGGAGTCCCGAGCTGCGCCCCTTGAGGCGTCGCCAGCCACACGGGCCGGCCAAGAGGCTTTGCCTGCGTGAATCCAACGCCGATCGAGAACGCTCCGCCAGTCAGCACGCCACCCATCGCGCTTACGAGCTCGATCGTCTGACCCTGTGTCACCTCCGTCCGCGAGATCGCAAAGCTCGGCATACCAAGATTCTTCTGCCGCCGGAACTGGGACGGCCGTGCGGCCCGCGCAGCGTGAGCAACGGTGCCGCCCGGTCAATGCCCGGCGACGCCCGCGTCATCCGGCTAGGTCATTGAACACGCGGCCCAGAGGCCTGACACAGTTCTCACACACCGCGCGCCCACGCCCGGGCCCGCGCGCGCTAGTCTGCCACCATGGCGACGATCCTTCGAGCGGTGCTGGCGGCGGGTGTGCTTGCGGCGGCAGGCGCGACCTGGATACGGGCGGATGTGGCGGCCAGTGTGGCGGCGGCTGTCCCAGAAGTCGTCCCGGCAGTCGTCCCGGTAGTTGCCCCGGCGGCGGACGCGCTGGCGGCGGACGCGCTGGTAGTCACCATTGCGCTGGGCTCGTGCATCAAAGAAGACCAGCCGTCCCCGGCGCTAGAGGCCGCGGCTCGCATCCAGCCTGACGTTTTCGTCTTTCTGGGCGACAACATCTACGGCGACAGCACCGACATGGAGGTCTTCCGCACCAAGTACGCCAACCTCGAAGCGCAGCCCGGGCTGCGTGCGCTTCGGGCCGGGCCCACGCGCGTGCTGGCAACGTGGGACGACCACGACTTTGGCGACAACGACATGGGCGTTGAATACACCATGAAGCGCCAGACTCAGGCGATCTTCTGCGACTTTTGGAAGGAGCCGGCGGACTCAAAGAGGCGGACCCGCGACGGGATCTACGACAGCGTGCTGCTCGGGCCGCAGGGCCAGCGCGTGCAGATCATTTTGCTGGACGCGCGGTTCAACCGCTCGCCGCTAAAGCGCCGCACACCGAGCGACACGCCACTGCCGAGAGGCCAGCGCGGCGAGTGGTGGAGTGCGGGCTACGGCGGCGACTATCTCGCCCACACCGACACGACCACGACGCTCTTGGGCGAGGCGCAGTGGGCGTGGCTTGAGGAGCAGCTCAAGGTGCCGGCGGAGGTCAGGCTCATCGCCAGCAGCGTGCAGTTTGCCAGTGAAGAGCACCGGTTTGAGAGCTGGGCGAACTTTCCGCACGAGCGCGTGCGGATGGCCCGGCTCATCAAGCGGACCGGCGCCGCGGGCGTCGTGTTTGCGTCGGGCGATAGGCATTGGGGCGAGCTGAGCGCGGTGCGGCCTGGGAAGCTGACCAGCACGCCGCCGACGTTCGAGGACCCGTCGATCAAGCTGGCCAGCGACGCGGACCAGCCAACGTACCCGCTGTTCGACGTGACGGCTTCGGCGCTTAACCGGTCTGCCTCGGTGCGAACGGAGCGCAACATGCACCGGTTGGGCGACGCGGGCGAGGGCAAAGCCAACGATCAGGGCGGGCCGTATTTGCTGGGCAACTTTGGGCTCATCACGATCAACTGGGACCAGCGTTCCGAGCGGCGCGCGCGGCAGGGCGAGGCTCATGTTCCCGACCCGACGCTGACCCTTGAGATCCGCGATGCGCGCGGGGCGGGCGTGCTGCGGCACCAGGTTCGCCTGGCCGAGCTGAAGTAGCCCCGCGTTAGTACCCCCGCGCCAAATGCCCCCGCGCCAATTAGCCCCGCGCCCTTGCCGATTGGCCTCTTCCCAGCCCATTGCCGCCCCAACGCCCCGCTACGCTGGCGGTGCATGGATGCCTTTGACGACATCGCGGCGGCGTTTGGTCCACTGCCCACAGGCGTTGGCAAGGGCGCTGCAAACAGCGGCGCGAACGGCGGGCGATCCGGGCCAACGCAGCCAGCGGACCGGACGCCTCAGCGCGAACTCGACCCCGCTCACGCGCACGGCGGGTTGGCTGGCATTGACCTGTTGGCCGGGCTGACCGAGAGCCAGCGCCGCGCCGTTGAGCACGTTGAAGGCCCGCTGCTGGTGCTGGCCGGGCCCGGCTCGGGCAAGACGCGGGTCATCACCCGGCGGATCGCGAACCTGATCGGCATGGGCGTCCCGGCGTGGAACATTCTGGCGGTGACGTTTACCAACAAGGCCGCGGGCGAGATGAAGCACCGCGTTGACGCGCTGCTGCACCCGGGCGCGGCGGCGGCGGGCGCGGCGCGTGGTGCCGCCCCGGCGCGCGGCGGCCCGTCGATCAGCACCTTCCACAGCCTGTGCGTGCGCCTGCTGCGCCGCTATGTTGAGCACAAGGACGTACGAGCGCTGGTCAACGGCGTGCCCGAGCAGAGTCTGGCCGAGCAGGGCGTGCTGCGCCCGGGCTTTACCGTCATGGACGCGGACGACCAGGGCAAGCTTCTCAAGACGGTGCTGGCCGAGCTGCAGCTTTCGAGCACCAACTTTCCGCCGCGAAGCGTGCTGGAGGCGATCAGCAAGGCCAAGAACGAGCTGCTGGACGCGGGTGAGTTCGGTCAGCGCGCCAGCGACTTTTACACGCGGACGATCGCGCGCGCGTACGAGAAGTACCAGGCCCAGCTCCGCCAGGCCAACGCCTGCGACTTTGACGACCTGCTGATGCTCACGGCACGGATGCTGCGGACTGTCCCCTCGGTGCGGGCCGAGTGCCGGCGGCGGTTCCGGTTCATCCTCATCGATGAGTATCAAGACACCAACCGCTCGCAGCTTGTGATCGCGACGCTGCTGGCGGGCGACGGGAAGGACGCCACGGGCGCGCAGACCTCGGGCCCGAACATCTGCGTGGTGGGCGACCCAGACCAGTCTATTTACGCCTGGCGCGGGGCGGATATTACCAACATTCTCTCGTTCGAGGAGCAGTATCCCGGCGCGACGGTCATCGCTTTGGGCGAGAACTTCCGCAGCACCGAGCCGATCATCGCCGCGGCCGACCGGCTTATCCGGCGTAACACGCAGCGTCGGCACAAGCCGCTGGTCAGCACGCGCGGGGCGGGCGAGCAGATCGAGCTGGTCTTGACGCGTGACGAGCACCACGAGGCGCGGCTGGTGGTTGACTGGCTGCGGGCCCGCCTTGAGCAGGCCGCCCGCGACGGCCGAACGCTCTCGTGGAAGGACTGCGCGGTCTTCTACCGCACCAACGCGCTCTCACGCGTGATTGAAGACGCGATGCGCAGCGCCGCGATCCCCTACGTGATGGTCCGAGGCACGGCGTTCTTTCAGCGCGAAGAAGTCAGAACCGCCCTGGCCTACCTGCGCTGCGTGGCCAACCCTGACGACCGCGTCAGCATCGAGCGCGTCATCAACACCCCGGCCCGCGGCATCAGCGACAAAACCTGGGACGCGGTGGTCAGCCACGCCGCCGGCACCGGCATGAGCGTCCCGCAAGCCCTGGGACGGGCCCACGAGGTTGAGGGCCTGACGCCCCGCGCGGTCGCCGCCGTCGGCAAGTTTCTGGCCATGCTCAGCGCCTGGCGCAACCCACCCACCGAGGAGCTGATGGGCGCCGTCGCGCAGCCCTCGCTGGCCGAGCTGGTTGACAGTGTCGTCCGCGGCAGCGGGCTGCAGGAGCTGTACTCCAAAGAGGAAGACCGCGTCGAGAACCTCGCTGAGCTGGTTTCTTCTGCGGCTGACTTTGAGCAGCAGCTGCTGGGCGGGGCCTTTGAGCTTGAGGACGGGACCAACGCCGCCGACCGCGTCTGGTCGCTGGGCGAGAAACTCTCTGCCTACTTGGAACGCACCGCGCTGGTGGCCGACACTGACGCGATTGATCCGCGCAGCGGGGCCGTCACGCTGATGACCTTGCACGCGGCCAAGGGCCTTGAGTACCCGGTGGTGGCGATGATCGGGCTTGAAGAGGGCTGCCTCCCGCACATCCGCGGCTTGGACGACCCGGCGGGGCTTGAGGAGGAACGCCGCCTGTGTTTCGTGGGCGTCACGCGTGCGATGGACCGCCTGCTGATGACCAGCGCGAGCTTCCGCACGGTGCGCGGGCTGGCCGAGCGGACGATGCCGTCGAGGTTTCTTGAAGAGCTCAAGGGGCCGGGCGTGCGCATCAGCGATCAGGGCTATGCCGTCGCTTCTAGCTTTGGTGGTGGCTTTGGTGGTGGCTCTGGTGGTGGCGGCTTTGATGGTGGTGGTGGCAGAGCCGGTCGGGGGCAGCGCAACGATGATGGGCCTGGGGTGGACATCGACGAGCTCGACCAGCGGACGGGCCAAAGCGATTCGCAAGATGATGCCTATGGCGGCGGGCCAGGCGACCCGCACAGAGACTTTGCCGCGGGCCGACGCAGCGGCGCAGGGGCGTCGCGCGGGCCCGGCGCGGGGCTGAGCCCCGGCAGCATCGTTCGCCACCCGCAGTTTGGCATGGGCGTGATCAAGAGCCTGACCCCCGGGGCCAACGCCCGTGTGCAGGTTGAATTCAAGCACGTCGGCCTCAAAACCCTCGTGCTGGAGTTCGCCCGCCTGGAGCGGATCCGCTAGACCCGGCCCGCCCGAACCCGCTCCGCCCGCCCAACACAGCCCGGCCATTCTTTACCGCCCAACACCGTCCAGTCCGGACCGCTAAACTGGGGCCCATGAAGGTCATCGCCGATCGTGCCGCTCTACTTGATGCCGTGAACACCGTTGCCTCGGTGGTCCCGCCGCGGTCCCCTTCGCCAGCGCTCTCGTGCCTGAAGCTGACGGCCAGCAAGCCCGACAAGGTCGGCGGGCTGGCGGTCCACGGGACCGACGCGGAGGTCGCCATCGCCCTTTCGCTCACACAGGTCGATGTTGTCCAGCCCGGGGTGGCGATCGTCTCGGCGGACCGGCTCAAGGCCGTGCTCAGCTCCATCGACGACGCCGACGCGCAGGTGACCCTGGAGCTTGATGTCGACAGCCTTAACATCAAGGGCTCGCGCTCGAGGTTCCGCCTCATGGCCTTCCCGGCGGCAGACTTCCCGCCCATGGCCGATTTGGCCCAGGCCCTTGCGGGCCCGACGCCCCCGCGCACCAACTTCATCGCCCCGTGCAGCACACTGCTGCGCCTGGTCGGGCGGACGAGCTTCGCCACCGCGCGCGAGACCAGCCGCTACGCGATCAACGGCGTGCTGCTGAAACGCGACGGCAAGAAGCTGGAGATGGTCGCCACCGACGGGCGCCGCCTCGCGCTCTGCCGCGCCACACTCAAGGGCCCGGCGGGTGACGACAAGGGTGCGGCCGTCTCGTGCATTGTTCCGGGCAAGGCCCTGGGCCTGCTGCAGCGCGTGGCGCGTGACCCAGAAGCGCCCGCGCGCGTGCTCATCACCGACAACCGCGCGTTCTTCGCCTTCCACGACGACGGCGAGGCCAAGCCGGCCCGCGCGGTGGTCAGCACCACGCTGGTCGAGGGCGCCTTCCCCCCGTACGAAGACGTGATCCCCAAGGACCACGACCGCCGCATCTCCGCCAGCAAGGACGAGCTGGCCCGCGCCATCCGCCAGGCCAGCGTACTGACCAACGAGGAGTCGCGCGGGGTCAGGATGAACTTCGTCGCCGCCGAGAAGCTGCTGCGCCTCTCCAGCCGCGCGCCCGAGTTGGGCGAGAGCGAGATCGAGATGGGTTTGAGCGGGTTTGACGGCGCGGACATCGAGATCAGCTTCAACCCGCAGTTTATCGCCGAGGCGCTCAAGGCCATCGACGAGCCCGAGGTGCTCATCGAGCTGAAGGCCTCCAACAAGCCCGGACTCTTCCGCGCAGGCCCAGACTTTGTCTACGTCATCATGCCCGTAAGCCTGTCGTCCTAAGCGCTGGGCCCACCGAGCTCGCCCGGGAACCGACAGCGGCCGCGCGCTCGGCGCTGGCACCGATGGCCCGCGTCAGTGCGTTGCCAGCCTGATGTTCTTGCGAATGACCTCCATCGCCGCCGCCAGGTAGGCCCGATTGCCCTCGCGCTCAATCAGCGCCGGCACGCACGCCGCCGTCAGCACACGCCGCACGCACGCCAGGCGCCCGTAGTCATCGTCGCACGGCAGGCCCAGCTCGCGCCGATGCAGGCTCAGCTCGCTCACGGGGCTGACCCCGCCCAGGGCCTGCTCGCGCCCCCAGACCGTCCGCTCCAAATACAGCGCGTCCTCAACCCAGTGCCCCGGGTGCATCAGGGCCAGGTCGATCAGCACCATGGAGCCATCGGCCCGGCGCATCGCGTTGCCCGCGTGCAAGTCGCCGTGGCACCACGCGTTGACGGCACGCGACTCCCACCGGCGAAGCAGCACGGGCAGCACGCGGTGCACGGCCTTGAGCTGGTTGACCCAGTGCTGCGCCTCGGTACCGCTCACCAGCACGCCCCGATGTATCACCTCGCGCGAGCGAGACATCATCTTCTCAAAGTCGAACCGCTTGGGCTGATCCTGCTCGGTCAGCGGCTGCACGTCGCGCGCCGCGCGCTCAAAGCGGGCCGCCGCCGTGAGCATGTCGCGGACGTCATCGCCGCTCACGCTCGCGGGCGACAGCCCCACCGGCAATCGCTCCATCACGACCCACGCCAAGTCGTTGTCGCCCAGGGACGTTCCGTGCGCCAGCACGCGCGGCGTCACGCCACTTGAGCCACTACCTGCGCCCCCGCCTGCGTCCCCGCCTGATCCGTCTCCCGACAGCCGCACAGTCCAGCGATATTCGAGCGAGCCTACCGGCAGCTTGACCACCACCGGCATCACCCGCCCATCCGCCCCGGTAAACTGCGCCGTCGCCGTGCCGCCGCCGCCGCGCTGATTCACCGACCGGAACCAGCGGATGTCGCCCAGGCACGACGGCCCACCACAGGCCTCAACCAGCGCGGGCTGCAGCGCGCGGAACAGCGCGTCGCCGCCGAGAGTCACGGGGAACGCCGGACCCGGCGAGGGGTTGTGGTGCGGAGGCTGGTTTGTGGCGTCGTTGCGGTCGTCGCTCACGCCTGAAGTGTACTGCCAAACGGGGCGGTTGTGCGAGCAATCGCGAGCCGGAGGGCCTCAAACTGTTGAACGCTCAGCTCCTCAGGGCGCTGCTGGGGGCTCACCCCTTCGGGCCACCCGACCCGCCCCGGCGAAAGAGGCCCGAGAACCGCGCGCCCAAGGATCGAACCGAGCTGCTTACGCCGCTTGCTGAACAAGCCCTGACAAAAAGAGGCCAGTCCGCGCGGGTCGGCGGTCAAAGGCACCGCCCGGCGCGTCAGCAGCACCATCGCGCTGGTCACATCAGGCCTGGGCCAGAAGCACTCGGGCGGCAGCTTGGCCACCAGCCGCACCTCGGCCATCGACTGCGCAATCACCCCCAGCAGCCCAAAGTCCTTACTCCCAGGCGGTGCCAGCAGACGATCCGCCACCTCACGCTGGATCGTCACCGCCTGCGAAACGCACGCGGGGTGGTCCAGCAGCAGCGAAAGCATCAGCGGCGTCGCCGCCCCATATGGCAGATTCGCCACCAGCTTGAATTTCTCACCCGGGCCCGCCCGCGCCGTTTCCAGCGCCTCAACCGCGGGCTTGCATAGCGTCTTGCCGGTCGTCGCCTCGCCAGTCAGCTCACTCAGCGGGCCCAAGCAGTCCGCCTGAACCAGCGTGAACCTTCCGGCGCTCTGCGGCAGCGCCACCGCCAGCCGCTCACTGAGCAGCTCAGCGAGCTGAACATCAAGCTCGCAGGCCACGACCCGCGCGCCGCGCTCCAGCAGCGCCTCGGTCAGAGCGCCGGTCCCGGGACCGACCTCCAGCACCAGCTCGCCCGCCTCAACGCCTGCGGCATCAATGAGCTTGCCGATGAGGTTCTTGTCGATCAGGAAGTTCTGCCCCAGCGCGTGCCGCGGCCGCAAGCCGCGCAGCTCGAGCATCGCCTTGATCTCTGCCAGTGTCTGCACGCGTTCACCACGCCCCGCTGAGCATCTGGTCAATGGCATGGGCGACGCCGGCCTCCTCGGCCTTGAGCGTGCGCCGCTGGGCCGCCGCCGTCACCGCCGGGATCGCGTTGCCCATCGCCACCCCCAGCCCCGCGCCGGTGATCATGGGCAGGTCGTTGGCCTGGTCGCCAATGGCCGCGACCTGCTGGGCGCTGACGCCCTGGCGGTGCGCCAAACGCTGCAGCGCCTGCCACTTGTCGGCCCGAGGGTGGAACAGCTCAACAATGTGCACACTCTCAACGCCGCTGACGCGCCGCTCATCAGGCAGCAGCACCCCCTGAAAGTGCGCCATCGACGCCCGAGTTGCAAATCGCTTGGCCACGCTCGCCGCCAGCGCGTCAATCGGGTTGTTGGCGGCATACACGCCCACGCGCAGTGTGTCGTCGGGGTGCGGGTCGTCCTCGACAAAGGCCGCAAACCGCGTCCGCACGTTCATCTTCTTGAACCACCACTGGCTCGCGGGGTTGATCGCCTCAGGCCCAAATGGCGTGACGATCAAATAGTCGTAGCCCGTCTCGGCCGCGTCCTTGAGCAGCAGGGCGGGGTGGTCGTGCTCATGGACAAAGTCCACCGCGTGGGCCACGGTCTGGGCGTCCATCGCCGTCCGCTCGATGGTTGCCCCGGTCGCGGGATCACTCACCAACGCGCCGCCCCCGGTGATCACAGGCCCCGGGTGCCCGCTGGCCTCGTCGATCCGCGACAGCACCCCACGGCACTCGGGCAACGCACGCCCGGTGCAGACCACCACCGTCACCCCGGCGGCGTGGGCCCGCGCGATCGCTTCAAGATTCTCACGCGGCGGCTCGCCGTTGCGGTCCAGCAGCGTCCCATCAAGGTCGATCGCGATGATCCGGTAGCGCATCGTCACGCCCGCAGGTTAGCCGGGTGGGGCGGGCTGCTGTTGGCGTCTCGCGCTAGCGCGACCGATTGCTTCACCGCATACCCCACACCGCTCTTCGCACACCGCACACCCCCACACACTCATCCAATGATCAGCGCATTTCGGCCTTGGCGCTTGGCCTCCAGCAGCTTCGCGTCAGCCCGCGCGATCAGCTCATCGGGCGTGCGCCCGTCCCACGGGAAGGTCGCCAGCCCGCCGCTGACTGTCAGCCGCACCGGCAGCCCGGGCCCGAGCTTGGGGAAGCGGTGCTGCGCGATCTGCGTCTGGAAGCGCTGCGCGATCGCCTCGACGCTGTCGGGGTGGCGCGTATTGGGCTCACGCGGGCCGCTGGGCTCGTAGAACACGACCACGAACTCATCGCCGCCGATACGGCAGACGCGGTCGTCGGGCCGGACCATCGACTTGAGCAGCCGAACGACCTCCTTGAGCAGCTCATCACCCGCAACGTGCCCAAGCCTGTCGTTGTAACCCTTGAACAAATCAATATCGAAGATCATCACACTTACCATGCAGCGCCGGCGCGCGCTATCACTGATCGCGTGCGCCAAGAACCTGGTCAAGTAGCGCCGGTTGAACGCGCCCGTCAGCTCGTCGGTGATTGCGCTGATCCGGGCCTCGCCCAGCTCATCCCGCAGCGCCAGCACCTCGCCAAGCCACGTCGCCGCCGGCTCAAGCCGTGAGGCTGTCAGCGAGATGCTCGTAAGCTGCCCGAGCGTTCGCCCCGCGTGCGTTACCGCGACCTGCGCGCCCTGCGGCGTCGAGGGCTGATCGGCCCGCGCCGCCACGCCCGCGTCAAGCACGCCTGAGCCGACATAACCGGGGCCAACAAACGCCACGTCAGAACGCCCCAGCCGCTGGCGGATGCTGGCCAGCGCCGGCTCAAGCACGTCGCTGCCGCGCAGCAACGCCGCGACCACCGCGCGATCTTCGTTCCAAGTTGCGGGTGCCGTCGCTGGCAATGCGGGCGGCGTCAACGGCTGCGTGCCGCCACTCATCGGGCCGGCGCCCGTCGAGCTGTCGCCGCTTGACCGCATGCCAACGGGCGCTTGGCCCGCAAGCTCGCGGCGCGCGGGCTCATGCGCCACATGCCGCACCACCGGCGGTGCCACCGGTCGCGGCGGCTCGATCAACGAACCGAACTGCCCGCCGACAACCTCTGCTTGCGAGACCGACCCCGTCCCGAGCATCGGCCCCGAAAAGCCCGTAAACATCACGCTCTGCTGGACGCTCGCCTGCCCAGCCTGAGGATGCCCAGCCTGAGGATGCCCGACCTGCGCCACCGGCACAGCCGAGATGCCCGAGTGCATGACCGCCTGCGCGCCAGAATGTCCCTGCAGCTGGCTCAGCCAGCGCGCCACCAGGTGTCGCACATCGTCGGCCCCCGCGCTGGTGCCAACCACGGCATCAAACCGCGGGTCACTCGCCGAGCCGCCGATGGGCAGCGCCGCCGCCAGCACGCTGGGCGTGCCAGGGCGGATCACCTGCGCTGCGCTGGCCAGCTCGCGACCGTTCAAGCCCGCGGCTACATCCGCGCCGACGATGATCACCGCTTGCTCGGGCGATTCGTTATCGATCGGGTCCGCCAGCTCGCCCAACGCCTCGTGCGCGTTGCGCGCGCGAATCAACTCTACGTGCGGATCCTTGCGCAGCGCGGCGTCAAGGCCAGTGCGCCCCGCAAGGATGATCCGCAGCCGCTGTATCCCGCTGCGTGCGGCGTTTGGTTGCTGAAGCCGGTCGTAGGCCATGGTGATTGCTCCGATTACTGCGGGGCTCCGGCCCGTCTTACCCAACCCATCTGCTCCGACCCATCTCGTACGCTGCCAGCGTGCCGCGCGTGCGAACCTCAGGCCCGGGTGCCGCCCTCATCGCCGAAGCCATGTCCATTCATATCACGCCCCAAGAGCATCCGCAGCTCCTCGGGCGTGAGCGTGTGATCGTCAAGCTCGTCTTGATGCGTCATGGCCCTCTGACCGCCCGCGTGCTCTGGCTCGGCGCGCGACGGCTCATGACGGGGCCGGTGCGTTCCATATCCGGCCTGCGGCTCAAGAGGCTCTGCACCACCCGTAAGCCGAAGCGGTGCCAACCCAGAAGGTAGCAATCCGCCCGGAACAAGCGATGCCGGCGAGCTGATGCTCGCCATCGCCGCCAACCCCTCGCTGGCGCTCACTTCAACCGCGCCCCAGTTCACCAGATCCTGATCGGTCACGGGCCTGAGCGTGTTCTTGGCCCCCGGCTCAAAGCACCAGCAGCGGGCCCGCGGCACGTATCGACCCATCGCCGCGCACGACACGCTGACATCATCCAGCCGCGCAGGATCAACCAGCACAACAAGCACCCCCACCGCCCCAACCGCGCTCATCGGCCCCGCGCCCGGCGCGCAGGCCCGGGCCAGCGCCATCAGCCCGCTGGTCACCATCTGAACAGGGATCGACCGCTTGGCCAGCGCCGCCAGCAGCGCTTGGGGCACGGGCTGATCCGGCCCGTGCCACAGCACGGCGCGCTGCCGCGATGACGAAGAACCTGTCGCGCCCGCGTGGGCCGAACCTCTGATCTGGCCTGCTCTTTCCATACGGAAGCAAAGTCTAACCCAGGCCGCGCGGCGTGCGGGGCTTTATCGGACGACTTTCAGAGTTTCACGCCTTTGTCCCCCCTCCCAAACGAATTTAGGAGGGCCAACCGACCGGCCCCAGCTACGGGCCTCCACCACGAGCGCAGTCTAAGCACCCAGCGACCCGAGCGCCGCCTCCGCCAGCGCCGCCGCGACCCGCACCGCGCCGTCCGCCGGGCCCAGCAGCAACGCACGATCGCGCATCTCGCCCAGCGCCGCCCCACCGCCCATCAGCCCCAGCAGCGCGGCACCGGCTTGAGAGATGTTTTTCTCCACCTCGACCAGGTCCGTCACGACCCGCGCGCACCCCGCTAACACCAGCGCTTGCGCATTTCGCGCCTGGTGCCCATCCTTATGAAACGGGTACGGCAGAAACAACGTCGGCGTCGCGGTTGACCACGCCTCCGCCACCGCGCCGGCCCCGGCACGACTGACCGCCAGCTCTGCCGCTCGCCACCACGCAGGCATCTGATCCGTCAGCGACACCACGTGCGCGCGCACGCCCGCGCGCTTGTAGACGCCGTTTAGCTCTGCGGCGCTGTCATCATTACCGGTCTGATGAAGCACGTCCCAACCTTGAAACGACTTAGGCTCGCGCGTCACCAGCGCCGTCATCAGCTCGTTGATCGACCTGGCACCAAGGCTGCCGCCCGTGACCATCAGCACACGCTTGGCCGGCTCGCCCGGGGCGATCAGCCCGAGGGTCTGCTGCGCATCGCGCCGCGCCGCCGCACTAGGCGCGGGCAGCCGGGCCGCACGCCGCACAATCGGCGGTACGCCAACCCACGCCGGAAACCGCGCGTCAGGCACCGTGGTAAACGCCCGCGTCGCGCGCCGGGCGATTAGCCGATTCGCCTTGCCCGCCACGGCGTCGATGTTCACCAGCGTCACCGTCACGTGCTCAACCCGCGCAGCCTGCACCGCCGGCGCCGCCACAAACCCGCCCATTGTGACCAGCTGCACCTGCCCGCCCGCAGCCCGCAGCCGCGCAATCTGCGCCCGCGTGATTCGCACACTCGCCGCCCAGCCCGAGGCGAACCTCCACAACTGCTGCGGCGTGAGCCCGGGGTAGTTCGCGGGCGTGGGCGTGAACCAGACCCCTGCCGCGCCCAGCACCTTGGCGTCCACCGGGCGTGCCGAGCAGACAAAGTGTGCCACCGGCGCGTGCCCGCGCGCCGTCAGCATCTCGGCGAGTTCTTCCCAGATCGCCAGCGCGGGGTAGATGTGTCCGGCCGTGCCGCCGCCAGCAAAGATAAACGCGGGCTGACGCCTCATGCCAGGGCCCGGGCCGTCTGCGCCGCGCCATGACCGCGAAGCTCGTTCAACTCGCTCATGCCGCCAGCGAGCTGCGTCGTCCTTGCAGACTTTACAGCACGACCCTCACCTTCAGAGCCCTGGGATTGAGTTCCCTGACCCTCGAGCGCATCAAGATGGTCTGCCGTCGTCGCCACGCCATAGCCCGCGCGCGCTGCGCGCTCAATGGCGATCAGCACCCCCAGGCAGGCCGAGGTCAAGATCCACCCCGTACCGCCCGAGCTCAGCAGCGGCAGCGCGATGCCCTTGGTCGGCCCCAGCCCCGTGACCACCGCCAGGTTGATCAGTGCTTGCAGCCCCAAGGTCGCGACCACGCCCGTCGCGATCAGCTTGAACAGCAGCACCTGCTGGCGACGCACGATCAGCCAGCCCGCCCAGATGATGCCCGCGTACAGGCAGACCACCACCAGCGCGCCCGGCACGCCCATCTCTTCGCAGATGATCGCGAACAGAAAGTCAGAGTGGTCCTCGGGCAGGTAGCCAAACTTCTGCAGCCCGTGCCCGAGCCCGCGCCCGAAGACCTCGCCGTTATGCACCGCGAGCATCGACTGGATCATGTGGTACCCCGAGCGCTCGGGGTCGGCGTACGGGTTCAGGAACGTCTCGATGCGCGTCAAGCGATACGGGTTGGCCAGCACCGCCGCGACAAATGCCAAGCCCGCCACCGGGAGCATCAGCATGAACTGCCAGATCCGCGCGCCCCCGGCAATCAGGATGATCGAGGCGACCGCGCCCAGCAGCACCGCCGTGCCCAGGTCCTCAATGGCAATGAAGCCCGCGATAATCGCCACCGCGCCCAGCGCCGGGGCCAGCCCGGAAAAGAACTTCCGCAGCCGCTCACGCATCGTCACGGCATACCACGCCATCACCGGGATCAGCGCCCACTTGGCGATCTCACTGGGCTGCACCGAGAGGTCGCCAAGGCCCGGGAGCACAAGATTAATCCAGCGGTGCGCGCCGTTGACCTGCCGCCCGATGCCTGGCACATACACCAGCGCCATCACCCCCACCAGCGCCAGCGCGACCAGCCACAGTTGAAAGTTCAGCCAGCCCCCCAACGCGGCCAGCGGCACCGAGCGCCCCAGCACCGTGAACGTTGGCTCGGCCTGCGCCTCGGCCGGCGCGCTGGGCACGCTGGCCACCGGACCGCTGGCAATGGTCCGGCCAGTCGTGATGCCACCAATCATGGTGCCGCTAATCCTGGCACCGCCCGCGGGCGTGATCCAGCGCGCAGGAAGCCAGCGCCACCACGGCACCAGCGCCGTGAGGCCCATGGCCGTCAGTGCCAGCACCATGTACGCCGACCAGCGCGAGAGCACGATGCCCTGCGGCGTCACGGGCCGCGCAACGTCCATCAGGGCGCTGGTGACCATCACCACACCGATGGTCAGCAGCGCCAGCGCGCACAACGCAATCACCTGCCCGGGCCTGAGCATGAAGGGATTATCGGTGCGTGAGCCTCGCGGCGCTCGGGATTTGTCAAGCGCGCTTCGCCGCGCTCGCTTCGGCGCGCTTAGGCCCGGTTGGCGTCCGGTCGGCCCCCCGCCGCCCCCGCGCGCCCACGGCCCAACCAAGGCCTCACACCCGCCTGACCGCGATATCATCACCCCCTCGGAACTGCGGCCCGAGCCCTCGGGTCATCGCCAGACTACCCCGAGTCGCCCCAACACCCACCCGCGGCCAGCACGGTCTTTGTTTGTACCCGGCCCGTCGGGCGGCCCGGCAAACCAGGCCAACGCCCCGGAGTCAAGATCCTCATGTGGAGCAACCATGCGCATCAACGTCGTCGGCAAGCACTTTGAAGTCACCGAACCCATCCGCGAGCACGCTGAGAAGAAGGCCGAGAAGCTCCCCCGCCACTTCAACTTCGTCCAGCTCGTCACCATCCGCCTTTCAAAAGAGCCCCACAACAAGGGCTTCCACGTCGAGATCGTCTGCGATGTTGAGCACCACAATGACTTTGTCGCCAGCAGCAGCGGCACCGACATGTACCTGGCCATAGACGACGCCGTCGAGAAGATCGACCGCCAGCTCGCCTCGTTCAAAGAACGCCTCAAGGACGGCTAACCCGCGTGGTCTACCCGTCGCGCAGCCAGGGTCCGCGAGACTGCTCGCCAACGCCCGCGTGCCTGATCAACGCCGCCCTTGGGCCTGCCCACGACCGGCTTATCCCGCCAGCGCGCCCCGCGCGCAACTGGAGTCTGGAAGAATGAAGCTCACCGAGATCATCCAGCCCGAGGCCATCGTCGCGCAGCTGCGCTCCAGCGAGCGTGACGGCATCCTTGGCGAGCTGGTCGACGCCCTGGTCGCCAGCGGGGCCTGCGCACCAGCGTGCCGCGACGAGATCGTCAAGCTGCTGCTGGACCGCGAACGCCGCAGCACGACCGGCTTCGGGGCCGGGATCGCCGTCCCGCACGCCAAGCACCCCAGCGTGACGCGTGTCGCCGCCGCCGTGGGGCTCTCGTCGGGCGGGGTTGATTTCGCGAGCCTGGACATGCAGCCGGTCTACAGCGTGGTGCTGCTGTTAAGCCCGCCGCAGCGCCCCGATGAGCACCTGCACGCGATGGAGGTCATATTCAAGGTGCTCAGCCAAGAGTCCTTCCGCCGCCTGCTCCGCCAGTCCGCCACGCGTGAGGACGTTCTGCGACTGCTGGAAGACAACGACACCCACCAGCTTTGAGCCCGCAATCGACATGACCCTGGCCCGCGCACAAGTCGTCGTCCGCAACAAGCTGGGCCTGCACGCCCGCCCGGCGATGGTCTTTGTTGACGCTGCCACCGCCTTTGCCGCCACCATCACCGTTGAGGGCAACGGGCAGTCTGTCGACGGCAAGTCGATCATGATGATGATGCTGCTGGCCGCCACGCAGGGGACACCGCTTGAGATCATCGCCGACGGGGCTGACGCCCAGCAGGCCTGCGACGTCCTGAGCAAGCTGGTCGAGTCCGGCTTTGACGAGGACGCCTAAGCCACAATCGTCAAGCTCCATTTTCGTCAAGGTCTACGTTCATCAAACCGACGCCCAACGCCCAACCCTCCAACGCCAAATCCAACAATCAACACTGATACCCGGAAGGCCCACTTGAGCACATCCACCGCGGCACGCATCCTCGTGCCGATCATCGTCTCGGCACTCATCGCTACCGGCGTCTTCTTCGTCCTTCGCGCACCCAAAAACGCCAGCGCCCAAGGCCCTACCCCCACGTCAACCCCCGCCACCACCCCCACCACCCCCACCACCCCCACTACCGCCACGCCCACCGGCCCCATCGCGCAGGCCGATCTAACACCCGCCCCCACACCCGCGCCTGCACCTGCACCATCGCCGCCGACCCTCAGCGTCCTGATGCATCCCGCCCCGGCCCTCACGCCCCTGGGCAGCCTCGAAACCAAAGACGCCCTCGGCCCGCAGATGCGCCTGACCCTCACGCCCGTTGGCGCCGGCGTGCTTGACCTGACCCTCGCCCGCCACGTCACCTCCATCGCCAAAGGCGCGCCGCGCGAGAACCTTCAGGCCGAGCAGCGCCACCAGATCATCGTCGGGACCGAAACCATCGAGTCCGCGCTGATCCCCATGGCCCTGCTGGGCGTGACCCTCAACGACCGCTTCGTCCCGCTGAGCTCTGACCTTACCGCCACAGGCCAGAGCCAGTGGCGCGCCGAGCCAGACCCCACCGGCATCGCCCTGCTCGCCGACGTCGTAGATGCCACCGGCGCGCCCGTCGCCACCATCCGCCGCCGCTACGAGGTTCTGCCCGGCCAGTATCGATTCACTCTCACCCAGAGCATCGAAAACCGCACCGCTATGCCGCTGAAGGTCCAGTGGATCCAGGCCGGCCCAGCCGACTTGCCCAAGGGCAAGCTCACCTACGGCGGTGACCTGCGCCGCCTCCGCAAGGGGCAGCTCGCCTCAACTATGGAGGACGCCACCGCCTCGCGTGTCTGGGGCCGTGACTTCCTCCCCCACGGCAGCGCCGTCGGCACGCCCACGATCATCGATGGCGTCTGGCGCCTCCCGGTCAGCGGGCCTGACGTGACCTTCTGGCCGCCCGCCAAGGGCGACAACGGCCGCACCCTCTCGTGGGCCGGCTACGCCAACCGCTACTTCGCTGTCGTCATGCACGCCAAGGACCCCACCCCCAGCACCACTCCAGGCGCGAACGTAGTCAGTAGCACCACCACAACCACCGTCGCAACGCCCGCGGGCCTCGGCCTGCGCTTGCCGCTGCTGCACGCCGCCGTGCAAACCCCCACCGGCCCCGGCGTCGGCGTCGGGGTGCTTGACCGCATCGCCCTACAGCGCGGCGGCGCCAAAGAGGGCGAGGTCATCGACCGCGCCGTCTCCGCCCTCCGCACCATCAGCCCCACCATCAGCGTCGCCCCAGGCACGAGCGCCGACTTCAGCATCGCGGTCTACGCCGGGCCCATCTCACGCTCGATCCTCCGCGACGACCCTCTGGCCTCCAAGGTCGGGCTGACCGACCTTGAGATGTACACCTTCGGCGGGCCGTGCGCCTTCTGTACCTTCCAGCCCGTCGCCTACTTCCTCCGCTGGTTCCTGGGCATCTTGCACCTGGTCACCTTTGACTGGGCCTTGGCCATCATCCTGCTGGTGCTCTGCGTCCGCACCCTGCTGCACCCGGTCACACGCTGGAGCCAGATGAGCATCAACCGCTTCACCAAGCAGATGCAGAAGCTTGCCCCCAAACAAAAGGCCCTGCAAGAGAAGTTCGGCGGCGACAAAGCCAAACTCCGCGAAGAGCTCGCCAAGCTCATGAAGGAAGAAAACGTCAGCTACGCCGGCATGCTCGGCTGCATCCCCATGTTCCTCCAGATGCCCATCTGGATCGCCCTCTACGCCATGATCTTCTTCTTCTTTGACCTCCGTCACCAGCCCGCCTTCTACGGGCTCTTCCAGTCCATCACCGGCGGCGGCTGGTCCTTCCTGGCGGACCTCGCCGAGCCCGACCGCTTCATCTGGAGCTCCGCGTGGGCGGGCTTCGAGGTCCCTCTCATGGGCCACATTGACTCCATCAACGTACTGCCGTTCATCCTCGGCGCCGTCTTCTTCGTCCAGCAAAAGTACCTCACGCCCCCCACCGTTGGGCCCATCAGCCCAGAGATGGAGATGCAGCAGAAGATCATGAAGGTCATGATCGTCTTCCTCTTCCCGCTGATGATGTACAACGCCCCCAGCGGCCTGGCCCTCTACTTCATTACCAACTCCGCCCTCGGCATCATCGAGAGCCGCCACATCCGCAAACGCTTCGAGACCCTTGAAGCCGCCCGCGAAGAAGAGCTCAAACGCAACCCACATCTTGCGCCAACCAAGCTCGGCCTCATGGCACGCCTGCAGCAACGCGCTCTAGGCGCCCAGCAACGCGCCGAGACCATCCGCAATCAGCAGCAACGCTCACGCGGCGGACGCTAGCTCCACCATAAACTCTGACGGCCCGGTACACTGAGCTACCGGAGCCGCCTCATGCTCTCAGGCAACCTCAACATCCAACGCCTCCTCACCGAGATGGGACGCCTGGGCGCCTCAGACCTCCACATCAAAAGCGGCATGCCGCCGGTCTACCGCATCAACGGTCTGCTCAAAGCCCTCAACGTTGACGCCCTCACCGCCGACGAGGCCGACCACTTCGTCGAGCCCATCATCCCCGAAGCGCTCGCGCAACGCTTCAAAGACCGCGGCGACCTTGACTTCGCCGTCTTCCACGCTGGGGATCGCTTCCGCGTCAACGTCTTCCGCGCCGGCGGGCACACGCACGCCGCCATCAGGCGCGTCAAGCCTGAAATCCCCGACTTTGACAAGCTTCGTCTGCCACCCGCCTACCGCAAGCTCGCCGAAGAAGCCGGCGAGGGCCTTGTCCTGGTCGTCGGCATCACCGGCAGCGGCAAAAGCTCAACCCTCGCCGCCATGCTCGACCACATCAACCGCACGCGCCACGACAACATCATCACCGTCGAAGACCCCGTCGAGTACCGCTTCCACCCCGCCAAAAGCATCGTCAGCCAGCGCGAGATCGGTATCGACGTCCCCGACTATCCCTCCGCGCTCCGCTCCATCGTCCGCCAAGATCCAGACGTCATCTTCATCGGCGAGCTGCGCGACCACGACACCGTCCTGGCCGCCATCCAGGCCGCCGAAACCGGGCACCTTGTCTTCGGATCCATGCACACCGCCGACACCGCCCAGAGCTTCTCGCGCATCCTCGAGTTCTTTCCCGTCCAAGAGCACGGCTTCATCCGCGCGGCGCTCTCAGGCAGCCTCCGCGCCATCTGCGCCCAGCGACTTCTCCCGGGCGTGCCAGAGCTCAACTCCGGCAAGGGCGGGCTCGTCCCCGCCACCGAGGTCCTGCTGAATACCCCGATGGTCCAGTCGCTCATCCGAGACAAGCGCGACGAAGCCCTGCCCGCCGTCGTCGCCGCAGGCCGTGCTGAGGGCATGCACGCGTTCATCCACAGCCTCGCCGACCTGGTTCGCCATGACCTGGTCACGCTCCGCACCGCCATGGAGTTTGCCCCCAACCGCGAGGCCCTTGACGCGATGATCAAGGGTGTTGAGGTCAAGGCCGCCGGCATCGTCGGGCGGCTCAAGGCATAAAAACTCGCAGGTGTTGGCACGGGGCGTCCGCCGGGGCCAAGGTTTCCAACCCCGGTCTGCGTCCAGACCACACATCATCACTACCGCGCGCCACCGCCGACAGAGGCCTCATCGCCGTCAGCGGCAACTTTCCATCGCCGTTTGCCCATTCCCCCTTTGCCGATTGCCGCCGCGCCCGCTCCTAAGCGCAGCGAGCGGCCTCTAGCGCAGCGAACGAGCCTGATCCGCCGGCACCGTCGTGGTCCCGTCGTCGGCCCCCAGCAGCCCGGCGGCCTGGTCCAGCAGGTTCCACGCCTGCTGAAGCTTCGCACGCGAGCCCATCTCGTTGGTTTCCAGCGGCAGCGCCCGCAGCAGACGCCCGCTCGAATCATTAAACCACGCCACACTCAGGTCGGTCGAGAGCACGTTGCCCCCAGTGCTGTGGTTGAAGTCGGCCTGCGAAGCCAGCCCGTCAGAGATCAGCGACAGCCGTGAATCAAGCCGATCAAATCGCGTCTGCCCATTGCTCGCGCCGCCGCGGAACTGGAAGTTCGAGATCACCGTCGCAGCTTCATCGCCCCAGGCCGAGGCGTAGACGTCCGGGCGGTTGAGCCCCTGGTGCGACGGGCAGAAGTACACCCCCGGCACCGTGCCGTAGTTGTGGGCATGCAAGAGGCCCAGCCCATCAAAGCTCGGAAGCAGCGCCAGACGCACCGTCATCAGCTCGCGCGCGTCAAACGCCGGGTCGCCCAGGCTCTTGCGGTAAAACCGGCTGTAAGGCAGCTGCCCGCGGTAGTCCTCGCTGTACATCGCCATCGACAGCCCAAGCTGGCGGATGTTCGACGCGCACACGATCTTCCGCGTTGTGTCACGCACCATGCTCAGCGTCGGCATCAGCAGCGAGATCAGCACGCCCATCACCGCCAGCGCCACGAGCACATCAAGCAGCGTGAAGCCGCGGCACCTGCGGGCGCGCAAGGCAACCGATATGTCGGTCCCCGCTTGTCTGCTGCTGCTCACCGCGTGTGCTCCTGCAGAACGATTCGAAACTTGACGCCGCTTCTTTGGTGGTCAGTGCGGCATCGAACCCGCATTAGACTCTAACCGCAATCTTCTGTCAAGACCAATCTGAACCGAGGATCATGACTTCTACCCATGGAAAGCGTATCCTGAGCTCGAAGCTGCGGTTGGTTGCCTCTGAAGAAAGTCCTGATTCGCTGCGGTATTTTCCCACACCTCATCCCGACTGTTGCGCTCCAAACAGATCATCGGGCTTTTTACCTGGAAAGCTCGGCAAAGTCCGGTATGCTCCGTCAATCACGGACGCATCGGGGTCCACTGTTGAGCTGGGAGCGATGGTTTGAGAAGGAATCTTCCTTGTGAACCCCTAAGGGTGGAACCGCCGGGGTTCCTGGTTCGGATAGTCACAGCCAGGCGGGAAGGCCTGGGGAATCAGTGAGCGGGAATCAACTCAGATGCCTGCCGACGCTGAACATCAAGCGGCTGACTTGAAGCTCATGCAGGGCGTGGCGACCGGCGATCCGGCGGCTATCGCCCTGCTGTACGACCGCTTCGGGTCGTTGGTGTTCCGCATGGCGGTGCAGGCCCTCCCGACGCGGGAAGAAGCCGAGGACGCGGTGCAAGAGGTGTTCGTTCGACTCTGGAAGACCGCGGCCCGTTACGACCCGACCCGGGCGGCGTTGGTGACGTGGGTGATGCTGATCAGCCGTCGGTTCTTGGTTGACCGCCTTCGTCGCAACCGCACGAGCCTCAAGCCCGGAGCGCTGGACGAGAAGACGACCATCGCCGGCGAGTCTGGCGTGCGGGGCGGGCTCTCAAGCTCTACGCCCGCGACAGACGTTGACCCCCAGACCCGCGAGCGGTTTGCGCAGGTGATGAAGCGGGTCGATCAGCTTCCTGAGTTGCAGAGGACGGTGGTGATCAGGGCCTACCTGAACGGGCAGACGCTGCGGCAGATCGGCGAAGAGCTGAACACGCCGCTAGGAACGATCAAGTCAGCGCTCAGCCGAGCGCTGGTCCGCCTTCGCGAAAGAGAAATGACCGAAGGGATGACCGCATGAGTAGCAACGAACCGACCGACAACACGCCCGCGAGCAATCAGCACGGGAACCAGAGCGGGGGCCAGCAGGGCGCGCGCGCCGGGGTCCGGGCCTGGTCAACCGCCGAGCTTCTTGAGCTTTCAACCCTTGACGCGCTGGGCCTGCTGGACGAGCAGGAACGCCGCACGTTTGAGGAGGGCTTTGCCGCCGCGACCCCGGCGGTCAAGGCGATGCTCCGCGCGCACCAGAGCCTCGAGCTGCGGGCGCACGCGGCCCAGCTTTCGGAGGGTGTGCCCGCGGTCTCGCTTCGGCAGCGCGTGATCGACGCCGTGCTAGGCGCGGCACGGGGCAGCGCGCCTCGCGGAGTAGTGGGGGTACCGACCGCCGGCGCTGTGCTGGCACGCATCGGGCCCGAGCTGAACGCGACGGGTGTCGCCAGTGCGGATGATGAACTGGCCGAGCTTGACCGGCTCTCGCGCCTGGCCGAGGGCGGACGGTCGCGGCGGGTCAACCCGCTGTGGCGTGCCGCGGCGATAGGCTGCATGGCGGCGGCGGTGCTGTTTGGTGTCGTGTCGGTCCAGTTGTGGGGCGATTTCCGCCGTCTTGACGGGGCGATCCGCAACAATACCGTGGCAGAGGTCTTTGCCAAAGAGTTTGGCCCGCGCTTCGAGCACGCGCTGATGAGCCCGCGGACGCGGTTTGTGCAGTTTGCAGCCCAGACCCCGGCTGTCAAGGGCGAGGGCCCGCAGGCCGTCGCGGTCATGCTGATTGACCAGGACGGGAAGGCCGGGCAGTTCTTCGCGCGTGACTTGCCGCAGAACACCCCGCTGACGCTCTCAGTGGTCTCGCCCGACGGCAAAGTGCGAACGGCGGTGCTGAGCTTCGTAGCGACCGACACCCGCGCAACCCAGCAACTGGCCGACATGGCCATCCCCGACGGGGCGTGGATCGAGCTGCACGCCTCGGCCGAGCAGGCCCCGCTGCTGAAGAGCTTCAATCTTTAAGTGGGCTCTGAGCGGGCCAGCGGCAATGGGCCATCGGCGAAGGGGCATCGGCGAAGGGGCATCGGCGAAGGGGCATCGGCGAAGGGGCATCGGCAATGTGCGATGGGCGTGCGCCGCGGTGACAGGCGGGCGGTCAGGCTGCCAGTTGCTTGCCGATGACGACCTTGGCCAGCAGGCCAAGCAGGCGGCGGAGCGACTCATCATCGACCAGCTCAAGAGCCTCGCGCAGGCTGGCCCAGCGGCGTTGCCGGCGGTGGTCCTCGGGCCACACACGCGCGAGCTCATCAACCCACACGGGCACGACGCCGATGCTGATCTCGGTGCCGTCGCGGCGCTTGCGGAGCCAGTGCCCGAGGGTTTCTTCACCAGCGTGGGGCGTGACGTAGCCGTGGACGCCAGCCTCTTCCCAGGCCTCTTGCAGGGCGGTGGTGGCGAGGTTCTGCCCGGGCTCAATCTGGCCCTTGGGCAGGATCCATCGTCCACGGCTGCTGGTAACCAGCAGGACGCGCAGCACGCCGGCGGCGTCGAGGCGGTAACAGAGCGCCGCGGCTTGGTCTGCCGGTGATGTCCACCTTGACGCCTGCTGCGGCTCGCGTCCTTGCGGGCCGTGGTCGTTACTCATGGATAGTTTATCGGCGTGCGGGGGTGGGGAATCAACAATCAAGGTTGGTCGGGTGTGTTGTCTGTCGGTCGTGTGGGTGTCGGGGGCGTGCTGGCGGGGCTTGTCGCGCTGGGCGGGGCTGGTTTGGCGGGCCTGGTTTGGCGAGCTCCTCACTGGGCTTGGCGGGTGCTATCTTCATCGAAGTGCGGGCGATGGCGCGGTGCGTGAAGAGTTTGTGAAGGCTGGTGTGTGGCGCGGCCCGCGGGGGCGCGCGGCCCGAGGCCGGTGGCGTCAGCAAGGAACCGTCCAGTGGAAATGGTGACCAAGGCCGAGAAAGAGCGGATCGAGGCTCGCCTCAAGGCGCTGGTGGACAACCGCGGGTTCGTGGTCAACAAGATCGCCGAGGCGCGTGCGCTCGGTGACTTGCGTGAGAACGGCGACTACCACGCGGCCCGCGAGCAGCAGGGCATGGAGGAGGCGGAGATCCGCCGTCTGACCGAGCGGCTTGGCTCGGTGAACGTGGTAGACGGTGCGCAGAAGTTCACCGGGATCGTGTTCATCGGCGCGACGGTGAAGCTGCGCGAGGTTGGCAGCGACGAGGAAGAGCTGTTCAAGCTGGTGGGTGAGAGCAGCGGTACGGTGAGCGCGGAGGTGTTTGAGGTGACCGCGACAAGCCCGATGGGCGAGGCATTGATGAAGGCGCGGGTTGGCGAGGTCGTGGCTGTCCGCTTGCCACGCGGCACCAAGAAGTTCGAGATCCGCGAGATTATTTAGGGCCGTCGGGGCCGGGCCGTGCATCGCGCAATCGACCCTGTGACCAAGCACGCAAGCCCCGGCCGCTCACAGACCGTCGCCACCTTGACGACCGGCTCAAGCCGTCGCACGGCGGAGCCTCTTGGCGACCTTGGCGGCGAGCTGTGGCTGATGCCAGTTGGGGTGCTGAGCCACGACGTTTGCGACCATCAATTGCCGCCCCGCCTCGCAGAGCTCGTCAACCATGGCACAGGCCGCCACGGCGCGTCGTGAAGGGGTGCATGCTGCCCGGGCGCTGGTTGGGCGGGAATGGGCTGGTCAATTTCGCGTTGTCGGCGGGAGGCTCACGCCACCGTCACACTCTTGTCCAGGTACACGTCCTGCACGGCGTTGAGCAGCTTGACGCCGTCGGCCATCGGCTTCTGGAAGGCCTTGCGCCCCGAGATCAGGCCCATGCCGCCGGCGCGCTTGTTGATCACGGCGGTGGTGACGGCCTCTTCGAGGTCGCCCGCGCCCTTGCTCTCGCCGCCCGAGTTGATCAGCGGGACGCGGCCCATGTAGTTGTTCAAGACCTGGTACCGGCACAGGTCAATGGGGTGGCCACCCTTGCCCTCGGCGTCTGACCCGCACAGGTCGGTGTAGACGCGCTTATCCCACTTGCCGTAGGACGAGCCGCCCCCGGCTGAAGGCGAGTTCAGCGCGGCGTACCCGCCGTTGTTGGTCGGAAGCTTCTGCTTGATGATGTCAGCCTTGATCGTGACGCCCAGGTGGTTGGCCTGGCCCGTTAGGTCGGCGCTGGTGTGGTAGTCGGTGCTCTTGCCGTCGGCACCCTTGACCTTGAAGGAGTTGCTGCGGGTGTAGCACCACAGAACGGTGACCATGCCGTACTCGTGGGCCTCTTCGAACATGTCGCTGACGTAGTGAATTTCCTCGCGTGAGGTCTCGCTGCCGAAGTAGACCGTCGCGCCGACGGCCAGCGCGCCCATCTCGTAGCACTGCTTGACGCTGCCGAAGTACGACTGCTTGTAGATGTTCGGGCTCGTGAGCATCTCGTTGTGGTTGAACTTGACCAGGAAGGGGATCTTGTGGGCGTACTTGCGGGCGACGGCCCCGAGCACGCCGATGGTGCTGGCCACCGCGTTGCACCCGCCGTCGAGAGCGAGCTTTACGATATTCTCGGGGTCGAAGTAGGCCGGGTTGGGCGCGAAGCTGGCACCAGCGGAGTGCTCGATGCCCTGATCCACCGGCAGGATGCTGACAAACCCGGTGCCCGCCAGGCGGCCCGTGTTCATGATCGTCTGCAGGTTGCGCAGCACGGGGACGGGGCGGTCGGTCTGGCTGAAGACGCGGTCGATGAAGTCAGGGCCCGGGACGTGGATCAACTCGCGCCCGACCTTGGCCTTGTACCCCAGCAGGCCCTCGGCCTGCGCACCAAGCACGCTGCGGACGTTGATCGTGGGGGCGACGTGCCCGTTGCCGGCGGCGTGGGCGGTGGCGGTCGCGGTAGTCGCGGTGGTCGAGGTGGTCGCGGCGGTCATTGGGTTGTGCTCCGTAACTGGCGGTTGAAAGGTTGGATCTTGATGTTTCCGGACCCGCGCGCCGGCTGGTGCCGGGCACACAGGCTGCAAGCTTGGGCCCAGCGGGGGCCTAGGCGGCCCATTCTACATGCCCGGGGCGGGTCACTCCAGCCCGGGCACGCCGGGCGGCTCGTATACTTCAGTTCCCATCGAAACGCCCTTGCGAGCAGACCCCATGAGTACCACCAGCCCCGCCGGCCGCTTCACCCCGGGCAGCAGCAACGGCCCGGCCCATCACACCGTCCGCCAGGGGGTGGACGCGCCCGCCGCCGAGCATCCGGGCGGGAAGGTGGACCCGCACGCGGTGACGATCTCTGGCGTGGTGCTGGCGCCCAGCTACGGGCCGTCGTCGCAGCCCGAGAGCCTCGCGCACGTGGCGCGTGACATCCCCGCCCCTGGGCAGTACCCGTTTACGCGCGGGCTCTTCCCTCAGGGCTATCGCACGCGACTGTGGACGATGCGGCAGTTCGCTGGCTTTGGCAGCGCTGACGACACCAACAACCGCTTCAAGTATCTGCTGAGCCAGGCCAAGGGCACCAACGCCAACACCGGGCTCTCGACCGCCTTTGACCTGCCCACCTTGATGGGTCGCGACAGCGACGACGCGCTCTCTGCCGGCGAAGTTGGCAAGTGCGGCGTGGCGATCTGCACCATCGAGGACATGCACCGGCTCTACAAGGACATCCCGGTCGGGAGCGTCACCGTCAGCCAGACCATCAACGGGCCGGCGGCGGTGGTCTGGGCCCTGTACCTGGCCCACGCGCTCGAGCGCGGCATCGCCTGGAACACCCTGGGCGGGACGCTGCAGAACGACATCCTCAAAGAGTTCCACGCGCAGAACGAGTTCATCTACCCGCCCGAGCCGAGCGTGAAGCTGGTGGTTGACACCATCGAGTTCCAGAGCAAGCACCTGCCCAAGTGGAACAGCGTGAGCATCAGCGGGTACCACATCCGCGAGGCCGGGAGCACCGCGGTACAGGAGCTGGCCTTCACGCTGCGCGACGGGATGGAGTACGTCGAGGCGTGCCTTGAGCGCGGGCTGCCCATCGACGAGTTTGCCCCGCGCCTGTCGTACTTCTACAACAGCCACAACGAGTTCTTTGAGGAGATCTGCAAGCTGCGTGCGGCCCGGCGGATCTGGGCGCGCGTGATGAAGCACCGCTACGGCGCGACCAGCGAACGCTCTATGTACATGAAGACGCACGTGCAGACCGCCGGGTGCAGCCTGACGGAGCAGCAGCCGCTGAACAACATCGTGCGGGTGGCCTATCAGGCGATGGCGGCGGTGCTGGGGGGTTGCCAGAGCCTGCACACCGACAGCATGGACGAGACGCTGGGCCTACCGACGGAGCAGGCCGTGACCGTCGCGCTGCGGACGCAGCAGATCTTGGCGCACGAGACGGGCGTGACGCGCGTGGCCGACCCGTTGGGTGGGAGCTGGTTTGTTGAGCATCTGACCGACTCGATGGAGGCCGGGGCGCTGGAGTACATCGCGGATATCGACGCGATGGGCGTGTACGGCTCGGGCGCGGCGAACCCGGAGCTGCGGGCCGGGAAGGGCGCTGATCGCAAGGCCGGCGTCTACGCACCAAAGACCACGTACGGGCGCGGGGTGGTTGGCGGGATCAACAAGGGCTACTTCCGCCGTCAGATCGCCGAGGCGAGCTACCGCTTTAGTGAGGAGTGCGAGGCGGGTGATCGGCTGATCGTGGGCATGAACGCGTACGTCGAGAAGGACGAGAAGCGGCCCATCGAGATCCTGCAGATCCCGCACACTGTTGAGATCGAGCAGTGCGACCGGCTGTCGAAGTTCAAGAACGCACGCGACAAGGCCAAGGTCGCCCTGGCCTTGGACAACGTCCGGGCCGCGTGCCAAGGCCGCGCGTACACACTGCAGCACGACCTGCCGGGGATGGAGCGTCAGCAGGGCACGGGCGCCGGCCCCGCGCCGATCCACGCGACCAACGTCATGCCCGCGCTGGTTGACGGCGCGCTGGCGCACTGCACGCTGGGCGAGATGGTGCAGGCCATGGCCGACATCTACGGCCGGTACTCGGGCGGGCCAGAGTGGTAAGACACGGCTTACCCGAGCCGTATCATTCGCGGATGCGCTCGGCGCTGGCCAACAAGCTTAAAACAGTCCGCGAGGTCGCGGCCCGCCTTGGCGTTCGCTCGCTGGCGGCCTTTGGTTCGGTGCTTCGCGATGACTTCGACCCAATCCGTTCTGACATCGACTTGATCGTGGACTTTGGCGGGGCCGACCTTGGCCCGTGGATGCGCCGATACTTCGAGCTGCAGCGCGAGCTTGAGAGCGTGCTGGGCTTCCATGTTGACCTGATGCTCGAGGGCAGCCAACTCAACCCGTTCGTCCGAGCGACCGTGGAGCGCGGTCGGGCATCCCTCTATGTCGCTGCGTGACCGCCGAGCTTGGCTGACCGATCTGGTTGACGCGGCCGACCTGCCAGCCAAAGTCGTTGCTCGCACCGGCACCGTCGAGCGGTACGGCGTCGACCCCGAGGCTCGCGCCGTTGTCGAGCGGCAGCTCGAGGTCGTCGCCGAGTGCCTTCGACGCCTCTTGCAGGCAGAGCCCGGTCTTGCGCTGGTCTTCTACGACGCCCGTGAGGTGATCGCGCTGCGGAACATCATCGCGCACGGCTACCGCCTGCTGCACCACGACGAAGTCTTCAAGGCCTCGCAGCGTGATCTGCCGGGGCTGCGCGCTCGCGCAGCGGAGCTCCTCGACCAGTCGGACGCGCAATGACGACGCAGCTGAACATCGGCCGCAGGGACGGCTTGCGTCACAACGCGCGACCTCGCTCTTCCGCCTGCTCCGCATCCGCCGCCAGCATGTCGCTATAGCTCAGGCTGACCAGCTCGCCCATCACCGGCCCGAAGGCCTGGCGAATCAGTTGCACCGTCTGGTGGCAGAGCTCAACAGGGCTCGTCGGCGTCACCAGCGCTTCAAGCTCCATGAACGTCCCGAGCCCCTCGACCTGGTCGAGGTGGATCCGCACCCCTGAGTGCATCCAGACTTCACGAACCTTCCGCACCACGACCCATGTCGGCAGCTCAAGGCTCCCAAAGTGCGCCCGCGCCTGCTCAAGGCTGTAGATGTTGAAACGGCTCACGCGGGCACGCGCGGCGTTGTCACGGTGGTAGTAGATGTACTCTGTCGGGTGCCCGGCCGTCTCGCGACGCTTGAGCCGTCCGTCGGCCAGACGAAAGTACGTGTCGGTCTGATGCAGCGTCTCGGCCAGCGTGGCGCGGACGCGCCGGCACAAGACCCGGGCCAGGTCCAGGTCTCGAAGCTCGGCCTTGAACTCAACGTTCTGCATCTCTGCCCCAGCATCGGCTCAATCCGCGCCGCCAGCCCGCGACCAACCGTCACCCACCTAGCCCCACGCCCGGGTGGGCCTCCTGCGCGGGCCCGGCGCGCAAGAAACGTCCGAGAGGTCGCAACCGACAGGCTTGTTGATGCTTTATCAATGATAGGGTTCTGTCCGGTCAAGGGTCGCTATACTGGCGAGAGTCGCCGGTGTTCGGCGACATCGGCACCCGCCATCACCGCGACGCGAAGCGAAGCACGCTGCACCTGGAGCACCATCATGGCCGGCAACTACAACAAGGTTTTGCTGCTGGGCAACCTGACCCGTGACATCGAGCTCAAGCACACCCCCAGCAACATGGCGATTGGCAAGATCGGGCTGGCCGTGAACCGGCGCTGGGTCTCGCCCGACGGCGAGAAGAAGGAAGAGGTTACGTTCGTGGACTGCGAGGCCTTCGGCAAGACCGCCGAGACGATGGCCAAGTACCTTTCCAAGGGCAAGAGCGTCTTCATCGAGGGCCGTCTGAAGCTGGACCAGTGGGACGACAAGACCGACGGGACCAAGCGCTCAAAGCTCAAGGTCGTCGTCGACAACTTCCAGTTCGTTGAGAGCGCTGGCGCTGGCGGCGGCGGTGGTGGTGGTGGCGCGTCACGCAGCAGTAGCGGCGAGTACGACGGCGGTGGTGGTGGGGGTGATGACGCCCCGCGCCCGCAGGTCAAGACCCGCCCGGCGGCCCGCCCGCAGCCCTCAGCGCCCGAGATTACCGAAGACGACATCCCTTTCTGAACGCCACGGCGGGCCAAGAGTGGCCTGGCGGGCTATCATCTCGGCCCGTTGCGGCCCGGTTTTTGGCACGTGCCAGAGGCTTTGGGCTGCTAACTCTCTCGTGATCGACCACGGCACCTCGGCGGAAACGCCCGTGCCAGGCCGACGCGGAAAGGACAGCCACGCATGGCTCGCAATCTCCAGGTTCTGCTCTTGAGCAACGTTGACGGCACCGGCATCGTCGGTGACGTGGTCCCGGTGCGCAAGGGCTTCTTCCGCAACTATCTGGCACCCCGCGGCATCGCCACGGCGCCCAATGAGAAGCTCATCAACGAGCTGCAGCTCAAGCGTAAGGACGCCATCAAGCTGCTGGCCACACAGCGCAAGAGCCGTGAGGAGCTGATCGCCAAGCTCTCGGGCGCGACGCTGTCGCTGGTGCGTTCGTGCAACGACGTGGGCATCCTGTACGCCGCGGTGACGCAGCAGGAGATCGCCGACGAGCTGGCGAAGGCGGGCTTTAAGGGTGTGCTTGACCGCGAGGTGCGTCTGGCCCAGCCGATCAAGCGCGTGGGCGATTACGCCGTGAGCGTGAAGTTTAGCATGACGTCGATCCCCGATGAGGACGGCAAGGGCAAGGCGGCGGAGGCCGCGAGCCTTGAGGCCGAGATCAAGATCCACGTCAAGCCCGACCGCGAGCTTGAGATGTCGCGCCGCGAGCGTGAGGCCGCCGAGGAGGCCGCCGCGGGCAGCCAGGGCGAGAAGCGTCAGAAGGACAAGGGCGCGACGTTCGCGACCGAGAAGCCCGGCGGGAAGGACGAGATGGATGCGGCTGTGGCCGCCCCCAAGGCGCCCAAAGCCGAAAGAGCTGAGAAGTCTGACAGGCCTGCTAAGGGCTCCAAGGGCGGGAAGTCTGACAAGGGTGACCGGGGTGAAAAGTCTCCGAAGGTTGAGAAGGACGAGCGGGCTATCAAGAAGGGCTGGTAAGCCCCTAAGGTCTGTTTCGGGGCCCTTTCAGTGGGCCCTGTGAGTGATCAAACTATCGGCGGCGTGCCCTTGGGGGTGCGCCGCCGTTGTCATTTTGGCCAAGGGCGAGCCGAGGGCACGGCGATCACTCTAAGTGCGGCAGTCTTAGAGCAATCAGCCCCCTGCGAGCCCGTTGTGCCGATAGTCTGTAGGCCGTAGCAGGAGGCGATAGAACATGTTCAACCGCAGCCAAGGCAAGCTCGAAAGTCGGCAGGCTGGTTCGGTGTCGCCCGGCGGCGCAGGGCAGGTTGCGCCCGCGGCCCCGCCGCTTGCGGGCCGTCGCCCGCCAACGCCCTCGCTCGAGCCACTGGCGGCCAGCGAGTTCACCTTCGACCACGCGCGGCACCTGATATGGCGGGCGGGGTTCGGCGGTTCGCCGGCGCAGATCCAAACCCTGACGCGCTGGGGGCTTGACAAGAGCCTGGACATGCTGCTGAACTTTGAAAAGGTCGCCGACGAGCCGGTCGGGCCCGAGCTGTTCAAGGCCGACGTGATCCGCCCGCGGACGCAAGACGAGCGTGATCGGCAGCGTCGCGCGGCGCGCGAGCGTGACGAGGACACGCTGGCGGAGTTCCGCCTGAAGGTGCAGCAGCGCGAGCGCGAGGACCGCGACCAGATGCGTCGGCTTCAGCAGTGGTGGCTGACGCGGATGGTCGAGACGCCGCGGCCGCTGCAAGAGAAGCTTGTGCTGTTCTGGCACGGGCACTTCGCGACCAACTACCGGACGATCGAGGACAGCTACCACATGTTCGCGCAGAATCGCCTGTTCCGCCAGCACGCGGCGGGCAAGTTCAGCGAGCTTCTGCGGGCGATAATCCGCGACCCAGCGATGCTGGCGTATTTGGACAACAACGACAGCCGCAAGGCCAAGCCCAACGAGAACCTTGCGCGCGAGATCATGGAGCTGTTCGCGCTTGGCGCGGGCAACTACACCGAGCGTGACATCAAGGAGGGTGCCCGCGCGCTGACGGGCTACACCTTCCGTGACGACGAGTTCTACTTCGACAAGCCCAACCACGATACCGGTAGCAAGAACATCCTGGGGTCCAACGGCGGGATTGACGGCGACGGGTTCGTCGATGCGATCTTGCGCCAGCCCGCGTGCGCAACGTTCATCACCACCAAGCTGTACCGGTTCTTTGCCCACGACTACCCGACGGGCGACAAGCCCTTTGACGCCGCGGCGGGCAGGGTGATTAAAGATTTGGCCGACCGCTTCCGCGCGGACTACGACGTAGAAAAGCTGCTGCGGCGCCTGCTTTCGAGCCGGCACTTCTACGACGGGCGGCTGCGCGGCGAGCAGATCAAGAGCCCGGTGCAACTGATCGCCGGCGCGGTCCGCAGCCTGCGCGTGCCGCCGCGAGACCTGGGCGTGCTGACTGACGCCTCGGACCGGATGGGCCAGTCGATCTTCTTCCCGCCCAGCGTGAAGGGTTGGGACGGCGGGCGGTCGTGGATCAACACCAGCACGATGTTCGTGCGCCAGAATCTGATGGTCTTCCTGCTGACCGGGCGGCGGCCACAAGGGCGCGACGGGCTGGCCGACCGCGAACGCTTTGACGTCACGTCCTTGCTGCGCGAGCTAGGTGATGCGCTGCCCAACGCGGGCACGTCGGCGAGTAGCAAGGAGCAGCTCGACGCGCTGTGCCGGTTTGTGCTGGGCACGCCCGAGCCCACCGGGCGGGCCGTGCTTGACAAGTTCATCGCCGACCGCGGCGGGGCGCTGAGTGAGAAGAACCTTGGCGATGCGCTCCTGCTGCTGACGGCGATGCCCGAGTATCAGTTGTGCTAGGTAGAGGCAACTGGGAATAGGCAATAGGGATTAGGAGTTGGATGGCGAGTGGCGAGTGGCGAGTGGCGAGTGGCGAGTGATTGGTCGCGGTACTTGATCGGCTGGTGGATGTTTGCGAGCGCAACCATGTTTGACGCACAGACAGAGGCCTTCACACGTCGGCAGTTCCTCGGTGGCAGCCTGACGCTCGCCGCGGCGAGCATGGCGGTGCCGGCGTTCTTGCAGCGCTCGGCCCTGGGCTTGCCGCAGGCGGGGCCCGGCATGACCAGCATCCCGGGCGTGCCCGAGGAGCGGATCATCGTCGTGCTGCAGCTCTCGGGCGGCAACGACGGGCTGAACACCGTCATTCCGCTGGGCCAGAGCGCGTATTACAAAGCCCGTCCGTCGATCGCGATTGCCGAAGCCAAGGCGCTGCGACTGGGTGGCGAGGCCGTGGGCCTGCACCCGGCGATGACGGGGTTCAAAGAGCTCTACGACGAGGGCCTACTGAGCATCGTGCAGGGCGTGGGCTACCCCAACCCCAACCGCTCGCACTTTAAGAGCATGGACATCTGGCACACGGCCGATACGACCGCGACGGGCGACGGGTGGCTTGGGCGGTACTTTGACAGCGAGTGTTGCGGCTTTGGCGCGGGTGAGAGCGGCCAGGCCCCGGGCACCGGCGCTTCGCGTGACATCAAGGCCCCGGTGCAGCCGGGCATCGCGATCGGGCGCGACGCCCCGCTGGCGATGCGCGGGCGGAAGGTGCAGCCGATTGCGTTCGAGAGCGCGGACTTGTTTCGGTGGACGGGCTCGCTTGAAGACAAAACCCTTGCTTCGTATTACGAGGCGCTGACGAAAGCGGACGCGGGTGCGGCGGGCGAGGTGGTGGGTGACGCAAACAGCGCGTTCCTGGGTCGCACGGCCCTTGACGCGCAGGTCAGCAGCGATCTGATCCGCAAGGCCGTGGCCGCCAAGCCGCGCATGACGTACCCGGGCGGGCCGCTGGCCCAGCAGCTTCAGATGGTCGCGAGCATGATCCACGCGAACCTGCGGACGCGCGTGTATTACGTGAGCCTGGGCGGGTTTGATACGCACGCGGGCCAGGGTGGTGAGAACGGTCGGCACGCGCAGCTTGTTGGGCAGTTCTCCAGCGCCATTGGCGCGTTCTATAAAGACCTAAAGGCCCAGGGCAACGACGCGCGGGTGCTGACGATGGTCTTTAGCGAGTTTGGGCGGCGGGTCGGGCAGAACGGGAGCGCCGGGACCGACCACGGGACTGCCGCACCGATGTTCCTGATCGGCCCGATGGTCAAGCCCGGTGCGGCCAACGGGCACCCGTCGCTGAAGGACCTGGACGACGGCGACCTGCGGTTCACCGTCGACTTCCGGAGTGTGTACGCGTCGGTGCTCTCAGGCTGGATGAAGGCCGACGCGGACGCGATCTTGGAAGGTCGCTATCAGCCCGCGCCGGTGCTCAAGAAGGTCTGACTTGGCCGGGCCGGGTGGCGGACGCGCGGAGTTCTCCGGCCGGGCGATGAACGCGCTCAGCGCGTGGCTCTGAAGCGTGTGGGCCGTTTCGTCGCTTCCGTCTATTGCTCATAGGTTCAAGGGTTCATGTGACCGCATGCTGATGTGCAGATTCGCAGATGTGCCTGCCCGCCGCTGCGCGCTGAGGCTTGTGCTGATCCCGCGCGGCACGCCCCCCTCTACGCTGGGCCATGAGCCAGACGTCACGCGCGCTTTCGCCCTTTGGCACCACGATCTTCGCGACCATGTCTCGCCTGGCGCTAGAGCACGACGCAGTGAACCTGGCCCAGGGCTTCCCCGACTTTGACGGCCCGGCGTTTATCAAGCAGGCCGCCAAGGACGCCATTGATCATCAACCCAATCAATACGCGCCGATGCCCGGGCTGCCCGCGCTGCGCAAGGCGATCGCCGCGCGGTTTGCCGCTGATACAGGCGTCGCGTGCGACCCCGACGCGCAGGTCGTGGTGACCAGCGGGTGTACCGAGGCGGTCGCCGCCGCGATGCTGGGCCTGTGCGAGCCCGGGGATGAGGTCGTGCTGTTCGAGCCGTTCTACGACAGCTACCGGGCCTGCGTGGCGATGGCCGGTGCCGTGCCGCGGTACGTTCCGCTTCGCCCGCGCTACGAGTCTGGACCAAACGGCCAGCGGCGGATCGCGTCGTTCGACTTTGACCCCGCAGAGCTGGCGGCGGCGTTCGTCACGCTGCGCGCTGGCGCGCGGACCCGCGCGGTGCTTGTCAACACCCCGCACAACCCCACGGGCAAAGTGTTCTCGCGCGCTGAGCTGGCGCAGATCGCCGCGCTGTGCGTAAGGCACAACGCGCTGGCGCTGAGCGATGAGGTCTACGAACGGCTGCTGTTTGAGCCGGGCACGCACCCGCACATCCCGCTGGCCACGCTGCCCGGGATGGCCGAGCGGACGCTGACGCTCAGCAGTTTGGGCAAGACCTTTAGCCTCACGGGGTGGAAGGTTGGATGGGCCGTCGGGCCTGAAGTCTTGGTGGCGGCGGTCCGCGCGGCGCACCAGTTCTTAACCTTCAGCGTGCCCACGCCGTTGCAGCACGCCGCGGCGGTAGCGCTGACGCGTGAGGGCGAGGCCGTGCCCGCGCTGCTTGCGACGCTGCGCGAGGGGCGTGACGCGCTGGCGGGCGCGCTGGAGGCGCTGGGGTTTGTCGTGCATGTGCCGGCGGGTACGTACTTCATCTGCGCCGACCACACCGCCGTGTCGGCCCGCCTTGGCGTCAGCGGCGACCAGGCCTTTGTGCTAGAGCTGATCAAGCGCTGTCGCGTGGCGGCAATCCCGCCGAGTGTGTTCTACAACGACACCAGCCTTGGCACTTCGCTGGTGCGGTTCGCGTTCTGCAAGCGTGCGGAGACTATCGCCGAGGGCATCAAGCGCCTGCAAGCCCTTGGCGACCGGCGCTGAAGGCGTTGACGAGAGCTGGTTTCTCACGGCCTAGCCGAGGACCATCAATCTGCGGGCACCACGCGTCAGCCCGAAGCTTCCGACCCCTTCACGCCCAGCAGAGCGCCGACTTTCGCTGTCATCTCGCGGGCTGAGGTCGCGATACTCGCGCGCGAACGCTTGATGGCCACGACCCACGCCCACACGCCGCCGATGATCGACAAGGGCAGGTACCAGTACCACGTTGTTTGCCACAGCCAGCCCCAGCCCGGCAGCATCGCCCCCAGCAGGCTCTTGGTCAGCACAACACCGGGCCAGACCGACAGCACCAGCACGACGCCGAAGATTGCCGGAAACCTCGGCACCATACGAGTCCGGAAACTCAAGCGCGTGCGCAGCTCGCCCGCGCCGGCGGCGTCAACCAACAGCTCACCCTCGAAGGGCGTGCCCCAGGCCTCGGTGACAAACAGCGGGCCGCCCTCGCCCCTACGAAAGCCGGCCAGCTTCCCACGCCGTGCGGCCTCGTCCAGCATCTCGACGATGGCAGAAGGACCCAGCGGCACCTCGATCGGCGCGGGGCTTTGGGCTCGCTCTGTCGCAGGCTGAGTCATCGGGACCAAGCGTACCGACCCGGCAGGTGGGGCGAAGGCATTGCACTTGACCTGCAACCAAGTTGCATCTATGCTCTTCGTTCATGCAACCAAGTTGCACATCACGCCGGGCGTTCACGCTCATCGAGCTGCTGGTGGTTATCGCGGTGGTCGCGCTGCTGGTCAGCCTGCTTCTGCCGGCACTGGCCGGCGCACGCCGGGCGGCACGAGCGACTAAGTGCCTCGCCCAGATTCACCAGCTCGGGCTAGCTCAGGCCCTTTACGCGCTTGACCACCGTGAGCGGCTCGTCGACGCCGGGCTGGCCCACGGCGGCTCTGGCGAGCCCAACCTGAGCTGGCCGGTGGCCTTGCAGCAGTACACCGACGCACCCATCGCGCTGCGCTCACCCGGTGATGACAGCCCGAGCTGGGCCGTGGAGCAGGGCGGGAGCTTTGACGGGCTGACGCTGGCGGGGTACCTCGACGCGTTCGAGGCCGCGCGCGGAACGCTGCGCCCTGGGCAGGTCTTCACGGGTCTGCGGCCGCTGGCGCGGTGGAGCAGTTACGGGCTCAACAACTATCTGACGCCCAGCAAAGCCCCGCCGCGCGAGCTGACCGGCGGCATCAGCTTCGACCGTCTAGCCACGATTCCCCGCCCTTCGGGCACGGTGCAGTGGCTGATGATGACTTACGGGCGTGACGGGCCGCACAGCGTCTCGTTCTCGCGCAGTGACCATGTGCACGCGGAGGACTGGGCTCAGCTTGGTGAGCAGGCCGCCCCGGCGCTGGCCGTCCGCGAGGTGCAGACGTACGCGCACGCGGGGCGACCGGCGGCCGCCGACGCCGCGGCGAACTACGCGTTCCTTGACGGGCACGCCGCCACCGCGAAGTTTTCCAGCCTTTGGCAGAGCGAAACCCGCAACAGCTTTGACCCGCGCGCCGTTCCTTAGCGCCAGTCCCGTAACGCCAATCCCTTGACACCAGTCCCGTAACTCCGTTCCTTTTCAGCGAGCCAGCATGACCACGCACACAGCCGTTCGCCTCTGCCCGCTTGTTCCGCTGGTCTTGCTTCCAGTTGGCATTCTGCTGAGCTTGGCCGGCGCTGCTCTGGCTCAGCCGCACGCAAGCGACGCGGTCTTGCGCATCGAAGCCGGCCGCCTAACCACCGCCGCCGTCAGCGCCCCGGCGGGTCTGCTGGTGCCCCAGCGGGTCTTTGCTGCTGAGCTTGCCGACTTTGCCGGCTCATGGTTCAGCAACGACCCCGGCTTTGACAGCCTGCCGGGCACGTTTGCGCCGGGCCAGCAACTGGTCTTCCGCATCGAGGGCCCGCTGCAAGCCCTCGACAGCGCGGCGAGCCCGCCACGCTTCCGCCCCACGCCCGACGCACGCCTGCGCGTTCGCTTTGGCGCACAAGAACGCTTCACGCCACCACCATCTGGCGTTGGCCCGCCGCCCGGCACCAGCCCACCGCCCGCCACGAGCGTTGACGGCTTCGCCATCAGCGCCGCCAGCACCGGGCAGTTCCACCGCCACCTGGGCTTCACGCTGCAATCGCAGCCTGATCTCGCCCTCACACCCGCTGACGGCGCCTATGCGCTGAGCCTGACGTGGCAGGGCGTCGGTGGCGCTCCGGCGCGCTCACGCCCCATCTGGATTGTCCTGAGCAAGCAGGCGTCGCCCGCGCAGCTCTACGCCGCGCTCTTGGCAGCGCAGCGTCTGGCCTGCCCCAGTGACATCGCCGGCCCCGGTGCAGGCGGTAGCCCGGACGGCGAGCTGACCGCCGACGACATCATCGCCTTCATCCAAGCCTTCACCGCCGCCAACTTGAGCACCGCCGACATCGCCGGGCCCGGCGGTAGCGCTGGCCCCGACGGCGAACTGACCGCCGACGACATCATCGCTTTCGTCAACGCCTTCATTGCCGGGTGCTAAGCCCGTCACGCCAAACGTCTTCCGCTCAACCCTTTTTTGGAGACTTGACAATGAGATCAGCCCGCACGCATCGCCGCACGCTCGCCGCCACACTCAGCGCTGCAGCATTCGCCGCCGCCACGCTGCTAAGTACAGCCAGCGCCCTGGCCCACGAGGGCGACATCGCCTTGGCGGTAGTCAACAACCGCCTTGTAACCGGCATCAGCGAGCAGGTCGGCACCAGCGAGTGGGTTGTGCCCAACGGCCAGCGCGTCTTTCTGGGAGAGCTTGATGCCGCTGGTTTCGCTGCCGACCCCGGCCTCTTTGCCGGCCCCACTGGCAGCGCCAGCGGACCGCTAACGCTCCCCGCCGGGGGCTTGATCGCCTTCAACATCCGCACCTCGCTGCTGGCCTGGAACGGTGCCGGGTTCACCGCCACCGACCACGCCATGCGCCTCGAGTTTGCCGCCGGCGCGCTGGCCGCAACCACGCCCACAACCCCCGCGATGGTCCCGGGCTTTGGCATCAGCACCGGCACCGGCGCCTTCGACGAGCACTGGGACTTCTTTCTGACCCGCGCCGCCGGCGTCCTGCAGACCGGCATCTACCTGCTCGAACTGGACCTGTTCCTCGCTGGCAGCAGCGTTCAGGGCGCCGAGCCGATCTGGCTGGTCATGAACTTTGGCGACACCGAGGAGAACCACGAGTTCGCCGAGGAGTGGGTAGAGACCAACCTTGTGCCCTCACCCGGTGCCGCGGGCTTGCTGGCCCTCGGCGGCCTGGCCGCCGCGCGTCGCCGGCGCAACTGAGCGTACTGAGACCAATCAGCCCATTGGCTGACACTCGCCCGACCGCCCACCGGCGCTCGGGTTGACTTCGCACAAACGACCGGCTTCGCGTCAACCAGACTGAGCAGGCGCTTCGGGAGCGAGGGCCGCGGCAGCGGGTTCCTCAGCCTCGATGGCCTCGGGGAACGCCGTGCGCTCCATGTCCAGCACCCACTGTTCAAGCGGGTAGAACTTCAGCAAGTCAAGCTTGATCGGCTCGCCCGACTTGGTGCTGAGGGTGACGAAGAACTTGTGCCACTTGCGCTTGTCGACCTCCGCCAGGTCGCCCGGAACAATCGAGCGCCCGCCCGGGAGCGTCAGCCGCTGCGAAGCGCGCTCCCACCGGTACGTTCGCCCGCGCGCCGCGACAACCTTCGCCAGCACCCAGATCAACCCGCCGAAGCCCGTCACGGTCACAAACCACTGGAAGGGCAGGTCATAGAACGCCAGTTCGCTGGGCTTATCTTGCCCGGACCAAACCTTCCTCAGATCCGTCAAGCTTCGCGCGGGCTCAGCGATCTTCGAATGCTCGGGCGTCAACATGCCCACGCGGCTGAGCGAGACCAGCCACGACTGCTTGGCCTGTGAGAGCGGATCAAAACCCGATCCGCCGCTGGCCTGTGCCTTGAGCCCCTCAAGCCGCTCGGCAGGATCATCGATTGACGCGGTCGCCAGCCGCCCGGCGGCGTCGGCCCCAGCAGGCTCTTGGTCAGCACAACACCGGGCCAGACCGACAGCACCAGCACGACGCCGAAGATTGCCGGAAACCTCGGCACCATACGAGTCCGGAAACTCAAGCGCGTGCGCAGCTCGCCCGCGCCGGCGGCGTCAACCAACAGCTCACCCTCGAAGGGCGTGCCCCAGGCCTCGGTGACAAACAGCGGGCCGCCCTCGCCCCTACGAAAGCCGGCCAGCTTCCCACGCCGTGCGGCCTCGTC
Organism: Phycisphaerales bacterium PN19_bin_20; assembly: GCA_021173225.1. Lineage (GTDB taxonomy): Bacteria > Planctomycetota > Phycisphaerae > Phycisphaerales > UBA1924 > JAJTGZ01. Next base: position 79,313 of record JAJOLK010000009.1, read on the forward strand.
CAGCATCTCGACGATGGCAGAAGGACCCAGCGGCACCTCGATCGGCGCGGGGCTTTGGGCTCGCTCTGTCGCAGGCTGAGTCATCGGGACCAAGCGTACCGACCCGGCAGGTGGGGCGAAGGCATTGCACTTGACCTGCAACCAAGTTGCATCTATGCTCTTCGTTCATGCAACCAAGTTGCACATCACGCCGGGCGTTCACGCTCATCGAGCTGCTGGTGGTTATCGCGGTGGTCGCGCTGCTGGTCAGCCTGCTTCTGCCGGCACTGGCCGGCGCACGCCGGGCGGCACGAGCGACTAAGTGCCTCGCCCAGATTCACCAGCTCGGGCTAGCTCAGGCCCTTTACGCGCTTGACCACCGTGAGCGGCTCGTCGACGCCGGGCTGGCCCACGGCGGCTCTGGCGAGCCCAACCTGAGCTGGCCGGTGGCCTTGCAGCAGTACACCGACGCACCCATCGCGCTGCGCTCACCCGGTGATGACAGCCCGAGCTGGGCCGTGGAGCAGGGCGGGAGCTTTGACGGGCTGACGCTGGCGGGGTACCTCGACGCGTTCGAGGCCGCGCGCGGAACGCTGCGCCCTGGGCAGGTCTTCACGGGTCTGCGGCCGCTGGCGCGGTGGAGCAGTTACGGGCTCAACAACTATCTGACGCCCAGCAAAGCCCCGCCGCGCGAGCTGACCGGCGGCATCAGCTTCGACCGTCTAGCCACGATTCCCCGCCCTTCGGGCACGGTGCAGTGGCTGATGATGACTTACGGGCGTGACGGGCCGCACAGCGTCTCGTTCTCGCGCAGTGACCATGTGCACGCGGAGGACTGGGCTCAGCTTGGTGAGCAGGCCGCCCCGGCGCTGGCCGTCCGCGAGGTGCAGACGTACGCGCACGCGGGGCGACCGGCGGCCGCCGACGCCGCGGCGAACTACGCGTTCCTTGACGGGCACGCCGCCACCGCGAAGTTTTCCAGCCTTTGGCAGAGCGAAACCCGCAACAGCTTTGACCCGCGCGCCGTTCCTTAGCGCCAGTCCCGTAACGCCAATCCCTTGACACCAGTCCCGTAACTCCGTTCCTTTTCAGCGAGCCAGCATGACCACGCACACAGCCGTTCGCCTCTGCCCGCTTGTTCCGCTGGTCTTGCTTCCAGTTGGCATTCTGCTGAGCTTGGCCGGCGCTGCTCTGGCTCAGCCGCACGCAAGCGACGCGGTCTTGCGCATCGAAGCCGGCCGCCTAACCACCGCCGCCGTCAGCGCCCCGGCGGGTCTGCTGGTGCCCCAGCGGGTCTTTGCTGCTGAGCTTGCCGACTTTGCCGGCTCATGGTTCAGCAACGACCCCGGCTTTGACAGCCTGCCGGGCACGTTTGCGCCGGGCCAGCAACTGGTCTTCCGCATCGAGGGCCCGCTGCAAGCCCTCGACAGCGCGGCGAGCCCGCCACGCTTCCGCCCCACGCCCGACGCACGCCTGCGCGTTCGCTTTGGCGCACAAGAACGCTTCACGCCACCACCATCTGGCGTTGGCCCGCCGCCCGGCACCAGCCCACCGCCCGCCACGAGCGTTGACGGCTTCGCCATCAGCGCCGCCAGCACCGGGCAGTTCCACCGCCACCTGGGCTTCACGCTGCAATCGCAGCCTGATCTCGCCCTCACACCCGCTGACGGCGCCTATGCGCTGAGCCTGACGTGGCAGGGCGTCGGTGGCGCTCCGGCGCGCTCACGCCCCATCTGGATTGTCCTGAGCAAGCAGGCGTCGCCCGCGCAGCTCTACGCCGCGCTCTTGGCAGCGCAGCGTCTGGCCTGCCCCAGTGACATCGCCGGCCCCGGTGCAGGCGGTAGCCCGGACGGCGAGCTGACCGCCGACGACATCATCGCCTTCATCCAAGCCTTCACCGCCGCCAACTTGAGCACCGCCGACATCGCCGGGCCCGGCGGTAGCGCTGGCCCCGACGGCGAACTGACCGCCGACGACATCATCGCTTTCGTCAACGCCTTCATTGCCGGGTGCTAAGCCCGTCACGCCAAACGTCTTCCGCTCAACCCTTTTTTGGAGACTTGACAATGAGATCAGCCCGCACGCATCGCCGCACGCTCGCCGCCACACTCAGCGCTGCAGCATTCGCCGCCGCCACGCTGCTAAGTACAGCCAGCGCCCTGGCCCACGAGGGCGACATCGCCTTGGCGGTAGTCAACAACCGCCTTGTAACCGGCATCAGCGAGCAGGTCGGCACCAGCGAGTGGGTTGTGCCCAACGGCCAGCGCGTCTTTCTGGGAGAGCTTGATGCCGCTGGTTTCGCTGCCGACCCCGGCCTCTTTGCCGGCCCCACTGGCAGCGCCAGCGGACCGCTAACGCTCCCCGCCGGGGGCTTGATCGCCTTCAACATCCGCACCTCGCTGCTGGCCTGGAACGGTGCCGGGTTCACCGCCACCGACCACGCCATGCGCCTCGAGTTTGCCGCCGGCGCGCTGGCCGCAACCACGCCCACAACCCCCGCGATGGTCCCGGGCTTTGGCATCAGCACCGGCACCGGCGCCTTCGACGAGCACTGGGACTTCTTTCTGACCCGCGCCGCCGGCGTCCTGCAGACCGGCATCTACCTGCTCGAACTGGACCTGTTCCTCGCTGGCAGCAGCGTTCAGGGCGCCGAGCCGATCTGGCTGGTCATGAACTTTGGCGACACCGAGGAGAACCACGAGTTCGCCGAGGAGTGGGTAGAGACCAACCTTGTGCCCTCACCCGGTGCCGCGGGCTTGCTGGCCCTCGGCGGCCTGGCCGCCGCGCGTCGCCGGCGCAACTGAGCGTACTGAGACCAATCAGCCCATTGGCTGACACTCGCCCGACCGCCCACCGGCGCTCGGGTTGACTTCGCACAAACGACCGGCTTCGCGTCAACCAGACTGAGCAGGCGCTTCGGGAGCGAGGGCCGCGGCAGCGGGTTCCTCAGCCTCGATGGCCTCGGGGAACGCCGTGCGCTCCATGTCCAGCACCCACTGTTCAAGCGGGTAGAACTTCAGCAAGTCAAGCTTGATCGGCTCGCCCGACTTGGTGCTGAGGGTGACGAAGAACTTGTGCCACTTGCGCTTGTCGACCTCCGCCAGGTCGCCCGGAACAATCGAGCGCCCGCCCGGGAGCGTCAGCCGCTGCGAAGCGCGCTCCCACCGGTACGTTCGCCCGCGCGCCGCGACAACCTTCGCCAGCACCCAGATCAACCCGCCGAAGCCCGTCACGGTCACAAACCACTGGAAGGGCAGGTCATAGAACGCCAGTTCGCTGGGCTTATCTTGCCCGGACCAAACCTTCCTCAGATCCGTCAAGCTTCGCGCGGGCTCAGCGATCTTCGAATGCTCGGGCGTCAACATGCCCACGCGGCTGAGCGAGACCAGCCACGACTGCTTGGCCTGTGAGAGCGGATCAAAACCCGATCCGCCGCTGGCCTGTGCCTTGAGCCCCTCAAGCCGCTCGGCAGGATCATCGATTGACGCGGTCGCCAGCCGCCCGGCGGCGTCGGCCTGCTCAAGGTACTTGAACTGCTTGAAGCTCGCGTCCTCACGCCCACGCTTCGGATAGAGATAGATCGCGTCGTACAACCCCCAAGCGCCCAGGATCAGCGCAATCGCCGCGAAGATCAGCATCTTGCGCGTCCAAGGCTTGTGCAGTGTCGTCTCGGTCAAAGTGAGCGGATCGACCTCGACGGCCCCTCCCGAGGAGCGGGGCTGGCTCACGCCGGGCGTCGGGGCTGATGGCGTTGATGCTGGGTCGCTCATGGATCGGCTGCCGAAGAGGAAAGTGTAAAGGTCGGGTAAAGGGTACCGCCCGTGAAGCCCCAGAGTGCAGAACCCCGGTTTCTTCACAAACCAGCCCTGCCGGAGTGACCTCAGGCCTGAAACTCCGTGGTCAGTCCTCCCTAGACCGACAGCTAAGGGGGCTTAGGTCGGCGGGGGGCTGATGACCACCGCCGCCGCGACCGCCAACAGGGCCGGTGCGGCCCCAGCACTCCGAACCAGCCCCAACTTCCAGCCCTTCAGCGGAAGGTTCAGGGCGTCGACCAGCGTTGGACCCCAAACCCCCAGCAGCAGCAGCCCGATGTACATCGCGGCGTGCTGGTCTTTGGCCTGCCCGAACAGGGCCGCTTGCATGAGGGTGGTGGCCAGCAGCACGCCCAGCGTGGTCATTGTCCCGTGGGCCAGAGTCAGGCGAGACCGCAGCAGGCTTAGCGCTAGCGCGACGCCCAGCGCGGCACACAGGGCGAGAACGACAAACGCCGGGCTCTGGACCTTGAACCCAATGATCAGCACCTGGCTGACGCTGAACGCCGTGATGAACGCGGGCAGCACGCCCATCCACCCGGCGCTGCCGCCAGCGATGTTGGCCTGGCCTTGGGTCTGCACGGGCCTGGCCCCGCGCTCAAGCCCTGCGATCATCAGCCAGGCGACCGTGGCAAAGCCCACGAGGATCGCCGCGCTGGTCCCCGCGTCCCACCGCTGCGTGATCTGCCCGCGCGCGCTGACAAAGGCGACGCCAGCGAACAGCGCCAGCCGCAGGGCCCAGCGGATCGCGCCCGGCGTTGCCAGCAGCGCCGAGGCCAGGCCCAGCAGCAGCGCCACCAGTGAGATCGCGGGCCACCACGTCAGAAAGCTCGCGCCCGGCAGCAGGCTGGGCATGCCGCCATCATCGCTGCGCGAAACAAGCTGGTGCGCGACAATTGACGCGAGGCCCAGCACCAGCGGCCCGACAAAGAGCCGGTCGTCCAACGGGTGCCGCTCGCCGACGACCACGCCCCGCCCCAGACTTGCCCCTCTCGGCAGCCAGGCGATGAGAAAGCCCAGCAGCCCCAGCAGCAGGCCCACGGGCGCGGCGGTCATGATCTTCTGAACAATTGCTGGGTCCATGGCTGAGTCTACAACAACGCCCCGAGGTGAGCCCCGGGGCGCGTGGTGAGGTTGGCGGTCTTCGGGGCGGTTTACTTGCGCTCGCCCACGAGCGAGACGATCATGCTGATCTCGTCAGAGAGGCCCTTGCCGACCATGTAGCTGTTGCCGAAGTCGGAGCGCTTGAAGTTGAAGGTGGCCTCAAAGCCCTGGTTGGTACCTCCGCTGCGCGAGGGCGCCTGGCCGGTAAAGGTACCCTTGGCGGTGACGGGCTTGGTGACGCCGCGGAAGGTCAAGTCGCCCGTGAGGTCAAAGGTCTTCTCGCCGCTCTTGGTGACGCTAGTGCTTTTGAAGGTGATGGAGGGGAACTCTTTGACGCTGAAGAAGTCCGGGCCCTTGAGGTGGTCGTCGCGCGCGCTGTTGCGTGTGTCAACGCTGGCGGCGTCGATGGAGACCTCGATGCTGCTCTTGCCCATGTCGGCGGGGTTGATCTCGAAGGCGCCGGTAACAATGTTGAACGTCCCGTAGAAGTTGGCCACCTCGCGCCAGTTGACGCCGAAGACCACCGAGGTATGGACGGCGTCAACGCTGAACACGCCGGTCTTGGCCGGTGCGGCGCTGCCCTGGGCCGCCGCGGGCGACGCCCCGGGCTGCGCCAGCGCGACTACTAGCGCGGCCCCAGCGGCGAGCGTCGAGACCCCGACCAAACCCACAAAGCCCTTCGTGCGCATCGATGAAGTCATGGACAGGTTCCTTGCTGCCTCGCGTGAGCGGGCGTGTCTGACGGCGGGCCGCGCCCGGAACATCCGGAGGAAGGCGAGCGCCGACTGTGCCGGTGGGCATACGAAGGTTCTCGGTCTCGCGGTGCGTTCCGGGGCCACATTTTACCCAGTCGGCCGAAAAACTTGTTCAAACAACTAGTTTGATGAAAGGCCTTTGTTCGGTCTTGAACGTTGTGCGAGATGAACGGATGAAGATTAGGGTATTTCACGGAGGCTTCGCGGACGACCCCCACTGGGCACGGGCCCGATCGCAGTGCATAGTTGGGGGCTGTCGCGCCGGTCGGTCGTTGCCGATCGGTTCTTGGGCCCCGTCTACCTCACGGGGGCCTGCGTTCGTGCGGCAACGAGGGCCTTGGGCCCCGGGAGCAGGACCATGGCAGATCGTGCAACATCTGGTGTGTTTGGCCGCGCGGTGGTGCTGGGCACGGGCGCGGTGGCGCTGCTGGGCTCGTTGGCCCTTGCGCAAACGACCGTGACGCTGACGCCCAGTGCGGACACCACGATGTTCGAGGCGCTGACCGGCGATGAGCTGTCTTCAGGCGTGGGCACGACGATGTACATGGGGCAAACTACGCGCAACAACGAGCGGCGGCGTGCGCTGATGCGGTTCAACCTCAGCACGATCCCCAGCAATGCGCGGATCACGGATGTGTCGCTGCGCGTCAACCAGACGCGAGCGATCGAGCAGTCAGAGGGCGACCTGGTGAGCTTTCACCGCATGACGCGGACGTGGGGCGAGGGGGCGAGCAACTCGCCTTTGGGCGCGGGCGCGGCGGCGCTGCCGGGGGATGCGAGCTGGACCTTCGCGGTCTTTCCTGACGTGGCCTGGACCATCCCTGGCGGAGACTTTGTGAGTGAGGCCAGCTACTCGCAGGCCACGCCGCGGGCCCTGGGCTTCATCACGTTTGCAGGCCTGGGTCTAACGGCGGATATCCAGCGGTGGGTCCGCTCGCCGGCGACGAACCTTGGCTGGGTGCTGCGTGGCGAAGAGCAGCCCAACGGCGGCGCAAGGCGCTTCAGCACGCGCGAGACGGGCACCACGAACAACCGGCCGCGGCTGACGGTGACGTACCGGCTTATCACCCCTTGCACTGCGAGCGATGTGGCCGAGGCGGGGCAAGGGCCGTTTGCAGATGGCGAGCTGACAGCAGACGACGTGATTGTCTTTATCTCGCGGTTTGTCAGCGGTGACGCGCGGTCAGACGTCGCTGGCCCGGGGCAGAGTGTGGGCCCGGACGGGCAGTTCACGGCCGACGACATCCTGCTGTTCATTAGCCGCTTCACGGCTGGCTGCTGAGCCCGCTGGCTGCTGAGCCCGCTGGACGCTAAACCAATAGTGCCGGCGCGACCTTTCGCGGGCTTGGGCTCGTAAAATGGTCATGGTAAAAGCAGCGCGGCCGCGGGTGGTGATTGTTGGCGGAGGGTTTGCGGGTATTCAGTGCGCCGAGGCGCTGGCGAGCGCGGCGGTAGACCTTACGCTGATTGACCGGAAGAACCACCACTTGTTCCAGCCGCTGCTGTATCAGGTGGCGACGGCGGCGCTCTCGCCGAGCCAGATCGCGGCGCCGATCCGCGAGGTGCTGCGCGGGCAGCGCAACTGCCGCGTGCTGATGGCGGATGTCACGGGTGTTGACCCCGAGCAGCGAGAGGTGCGGACCGACGGGGCGGGTGTGCTGGCTTACGACTACCTGGTGCTGGCGACCGGGGTTAGCCACTCGTACTTTGGGAACGAGTCTTGGCAAGCACAGGCGCCGGGGCTCAAGACCCTTGAAGACGCGCTGGACATTCGGCGAAGGTTCTTGCTGTGCTTTGAGCTGGCCGAGCGCGCGACAGACCCGGCGGAGCGGGCTGCGCTGCTGACGTTCGTGGTGGTGGGCGGCGGGCCGACGGGCGTCGAGATGGCGGGTGCGATGGTCGAGATCGCGCTGCAGACCATCCGCGATGAGTTCCGGTCGATTGATACAGGGCAGGCGCGGGTGATTTTGGTGGAGGCGCAGCCGCGGGTGCTGGCCGGGTTTGATCCCGCGCTGTCGGAGAGCGCGAAGCGAACGCTGCGGGCGATGGGCGTAGACGTGCGGACTAATACGCGGGTGACGGCCATCGACGGTACGGGCGTAATGCTTACGCACGCGCCCGAGGGCGACCCCGGAGCCTTGGCCGGCGGGGGTGCGCCGGTGCCCAGCAGCGAGTTCATCGCGTCGCGGCACGTGATCTGGGCGGCGGGTGTGGCGGCCTCAGCTCTTGGCGCGATGACTGGCGGGGCAACTGACCGAGCGGGGCGCGTGGTGGTTGAGCCGGACCTGAGCGTTGCGGGGCGCAAGGAGGTCTTTGTGCTTGGCGATATGGCCAGCGTGATGGACCGCAACGGACTACCTGTGCCGGGGATGGCACCGGGGGCGATGCAGATGGGGCGGCACGCGGGGGCGACCATCGCGCGTGACGCGCGAGCGCTGGACCGTGGCGAGGCGCTGCCGGCGCGCCGGGCGTTTCGGTACGTGGACAAGGGGCAGCTTGCGACCATCGGGCGTGCCCGGGCGGTGGCGCACGTGTTTGGTCGGAACGTCACCGGGCTGCCGGCGTGGCTGCTGTGGGCCGGCGTGCACGTGGTGTACTTGATCGACTTCCGCAGCAAGGTGCTGGTGCTGATGGAGTGGTTCTTCTCGTACATCTTCTTTCGGCGCGGGGCGCGGCTGATCACGGGCGATGCGCGGACGGCGCAGCTGGAAACCTGAGGTGCCAGCGGTGGGAGAGGGCTTTGGAAGAGAGCGCTGATTGGAGAGCGCTGATTGGAGAACGCTATTACTCTCAGAGTGATGGCGATTGCGGACAAACGCATGGGCGGGCGTCGGACGCATACGCCGCTGGATCTGGCCTTTATCTCTTGCACGTACGACTAGCGGGGGCTGAGCGCCGAGGCGCGGTGCCCTGAGTGCGGCACGCCGGTGTTCGTTTCGCTCAATGTTGTCATGGTCGGGGCTGATCCGTCCCACGTGGCCCAGCTTGAGCACGGCGCTCGCCTAGCGATGCTCGGAATGCTGCTGCGCGCGGTGGGCCTGGTGGGGCTGGGGATTGCGACGGCAGCACGGCTTGGCCTGATGTGGTGGATGGCGGCGGCGTGGCTCGCGGCCTCACTTGCAGTGAGCTGGTGGCGGTGGTGGTGGTTGGGAGAGTCTCGCGCCGGTGAGAGCTTGGGTACTCAGGCGCGCGGGCGTGAGTAAGATTCTATACCGAAGTGCGACCGAGAAATTCTTCGAGATCAGCTCACACCAACGAGCGTCGGTGCGGACACGATGACGGCCTGCCTGTCGCCGCTGGTGCCGGTCAGTGAGAGCGGTGCCGGGGTCTCGGTCAGCAGGCTGAACCGCGCGCGGCGCCGGACCAGCGGGACGTGCTTCTGGAGCCGTACGAAGGCATTAAAGAGTGTGTGACGCCAGCGGAGCGTCCACACAGGCTTTGGAAACACCTGTCCTGCCAGCAGGCTGATGACGGCCTTGTGGACGCTCATTGGCCCGGAGCCCTCCATGAAAAGCTCGCGGAACTCGTGCTTGTAATATGTGCGGATCAGGCTCCAGAACGGCGAGGTTGAGCGCTCGACAAAGCTGGTGTAGTCGGCGCGAGCCGCGGCGGGCGAGAGCTGGCCGGCGAGCTGGCGGATCGTCAGACCCGCGGCGTGGTGGCTGGCCATCATCGCCAGCGTCACGCCGGTGGAGAAGATCGGATCAAGGAACGCGCCGGCGTCGCCAACAAGCATGTAACCCGGGCCGGCGCACGGGCGGCACTTGTATGAGAAGTCGGCGAGCACTTGGTTGTCGGCCGGGCCGGTGGCGTTGGCCATGCGCTCACGCACGACAGGTGCGCGGGCGATGGCCCACTGCAAGAGCTTGGTGGGCGGGACGTCCAACTGGCGCACGAAGCTGGGGCGCGTGACGAACCCGACGCTTGTTTTGGTCGGGCTGACGGCGATGAGCCAGAACCAGCCCTCGTCGGACATGAAGATGCCGGGGTGCCCGTGCTCGATGCCCGCCAGGTGGCGGACACCTTCAAAGTGCTGGAAGTAGGCGACTTTTTGCAGCTCGGGCTCGTCGAAGGCCTTTCGCGTGCCCAGGTGCCGCCCGACGATGGTGCCGTGACCTGAGGCGTCGATGAGTAGCTTGGCGGCGTAACTGCGTCCGTCGGCGGCGGTGACGCGGACGTCACCTTCGGCGAGGTGGTCAATGGAGCGGACGGGGTTGCCCTCGTGCACGGTGGCGCCGGCCACGCGGGCTTGGTCGAGTAGCAGCTTGTCAAGGTGGGCACGCTCGATGTTGAAGACTGGGAACCCAGGGAGCAGGCCGTCGTTGAAGGTGAACCGTCGCGTGGCGGGGTCGTTGGCGAAGCCGAACTCGGCCCCGTACTTGCTCATGTGCGGCAGCGCGCGGACGTGGGCCTCAAGGTTCAGCTCGCGCAGCAGCGGCGTGTTGCGCGGGAGGATCGATTCACCGATGTGGAACCGCGGGTGGTGGTCCTTCTCAAGCACGCAGACACGAAGCCCGGCGCGGGCCAGGGTGATCGCGGCGGTTGAGCCCGCAGGGCCGCCGCCGGCGATGAGCACGTCGAAACGCTCTGGGGCCGTGGTGGCTGAGTCGCTGGTGCTGGTGGTGGCGGCGGTGGGCATGGTGTGAGTCCGAAAGCCGGCCCGGGGGTGGCCTTAGCCGTGAGAGCTAACGGGGTCATCGTTGGCGCGCAACGTGTCCGGGCGGACGAGCACGGCGGTGGCTAGACCCGTCCAATCTGTTGCGAGAATAGCCAAGGGTGCTGGTAGCGCGGCGGGGGCCGCCCCTCGTGGCACGGCTTGGCATGAGCGCTGGCGGTGCGCTGCGAGCAAGGCGGAGACGAGCGAAACCAGCGGCGCGACGGCGAAGAGCTCGGCAAGCGGGTGGTCGCTCGGGTCGGCTTGTCTTGAAAGGTTGCCGGGCAGCTGGTTGGCGGCGCGCTGAGCGCGCTCGGTGGCGCGATCCAGCCACGTGCCCGTGCGCGGGCACAAGATGGCCGCGTGTGTGCCAGGCGGGTTGACGGCCGCAAGCACGCGAGAGACGCCCCGCGCGAGCTGCGCAGGGGCAAGGCTGGCCCAGGCGCTAGGGCCGATGGTCGCGAGCATCGGCGCGCCGCGGGCGATAGCGGCGGCGCGAGACTCGATAATCAGCGCGACGGCGCCGCGCCCGATGGGCAGCCCGCCGCGGCGGGTCATCACGTCATAGCCGCGCTGGACGGTGGGGTGGGACTCTTCAGCGGCAACGACGAAGGCGCGCGGGGTGTCGCCGGCGGCAACGCGTGCGGCGGCGAGCGCGAGGGCATCGAGCCCGCTGGTGCGGGTGCCGATGATCGTCTGGCACGCGCCCTTGATGCCCAGTGTTGTCGAAAGGTGAGCGGCGGCGGCGTTTGGCACGCCCTCGGCAAAGAGCACGGGGTTCCCGCTCAGCACGCCATCGCGGACGATCTGGGCGTAGTAGTCGGCGCAGAAACTGGGCGAGCCGTGGGCGCTGGCAAGGATCGCGCAGGCCTCGGTTGTGAGCTGCGCGTGGCCCTCAAGCCGGGCGTGACGCATCGCGAGTGTGGCGGCGGTGAGTGTGTACTTGACGGCGGGCGAAAGCCGTCGGACGCGGCGTGCGTTGATGACCTGGCCGAGGGTCGCGTCGTCGAGCGTGCCGGGGGTCAGAATTCCGGAAGCAAATTCGCCCGGGCCAACCAGCGCAAGCGGGACCGCGGTGGACTCGGGCAGCAGCAGGCCCACGCCGGTGATGACGGGGGTGAGGTCGGCATCGCGCGCGTGCTGTGCGGGCGCGTGCTGTGCGGGCGCGTTGCCGGCGCGGGGCTCGCGCGTCAGCACCACGCAGGTATTGGCACCGCCGAAGCCAAGCGAAGTGTTGAGCGTGGCCGCGATGGCGGCGGGGCGCGCCTGACCCGTGGTCACACGAAGGCTGGAGAACTCGATTTCGCTGGGCGAGACGCCGGCGGTTGGCGGCAGCACGCCTTCGCGCAGCGCGTGCATCGTGAGGACCAGCTCGACGGCGCCAGCGCCGCCAAGGGTGTGGCCCAGGTGGCTCTTGAAGCCGACCACGGGCGTCGGAACTTGGCCGCTGGCCCCGTCGTCACTGAAGACCGCGGTGATCGCGGCGGCCTCGGCGGCGTCGTTGTCGGGCGTGCCCGTTGCGTGCGCGGCGATGAGCCCGACCTGCGCCGGCGTCACGCCTGCACGGGCGAGCGCGTCACGCATCGCCCGCACGGCGCCCTCACCTTGCGGGTGCGGCTGCGTGAGGTGGTGGGCATCGGCAGACTCACCCCAACCCGCGACGCATGCCAGGGCCGGCGCGCCGCGGTCAGCAGCAGAAGCCGCGCGCTCGAGCACGACGGCGGCGTAACCCTCGGCAAGCTTCATGCCCTGACGCCCGGCGCAGAAGGGCCGCAGCGCGCCGGGAGAGACCAGCCGCAGCGAGCTGAAGCCAGCCCAAGCGTATTCGCTGATGGCGTCGTACCCGCCAGCGACGACCACGTCGGCCAGCCCCGCGCGCAGCAGCGTAACGCCCAGTGCGACCGCGCCGAGGCTCGATGAACACGCCGAGCATGTCGTGAAGCTGCCACCATCAAGGCCCAGGCCCGCGGCGGCAAGCGCGCTGGTCGCGCCAGCAAGAAATGTGCGCAGCTCGCGGTCGTCATTGGTGCGCAGCCAGCGGCCGCCCGCGCGCAAGCCGTGCAGCGTGGTACCCATGACCAGGACGCGCCGGTGCGCCGGGGGTGCGGGGGCGATCGGTGGTGCGAGAGCGCTCGTAAGTGCGTGGCTTGTCGTAGCCAGGCCGGCCTCGGCGAGCGCATGCAGGATCGCCCAGCGCAGGTGCCGGGCCTCGCGCGGGAGTGTTGGTGCGAAGTCCTCGGGCAGGTCAGGGGCCTGGCCGCCAACGCTGCCGGGCGGCAGCGGCTGCTCCATCGCGGGCATCGGGCCCATGCCCGAAACGCCAGCACGCACGGCCTGCCAGGTGTCGCGTGCGCTCAGGCCCAGCGGTGTGACCAGCCCGGTGCCGGTAATGACAATCGGCGCGTCAAAGCTCGCGGCAGGCACGTCACGCACGGGCCTGGTCCTCCACAAAGGCTGGCTCGAGCAGCAGCCACTGCTCGGGGTGCCTGGCGACGGTCTGCTCGATGGCGCGGGCGAGTGCGGCGGTGGCGGCCTCCACGCCCAACGTCGCGGCGTCGATCGGCTCGCCCAGCAGCACCTCAACGCGCCCGTGCGCCACGGGGACGGCAAAGCACGGGACCAGCGGGCTGCCGGTCAGACCAGCGAGCCGCGCCGGGCCGGTCGGGACGCGAAGGTGCCCACCAAGAAACGGCACGGTCGCGTGTTTCTGGCCCGGGACGGCGCGATCACCTTGCATGACCACGGCGTGATCGGCAAGCAGGGCGGCGCGGAGCTGGCCCCACCCGGCAAGCCCGTCGTCGATGGGCACCTCGTACACGCCCAGCACCGTCCGCAGGCGGGCCCGCTGGCGCTCAAAGACGGCGCTGGCGTCACGCCGAAAGACCACGTACACGTGCGGCTCGGCGCTGCACAGCGCCGCGAGGCCGAGCTCAAAGTTGCCCAGGTGCGCCGTGGCCAGAACGACCCCGCGCTTGCCGGCGCGGGCCCGCGCGTAGGCCTCAGCACCCTGCACGCAGGCGACGCGCGAGAGAAGCTGCTGGCGGCTTTGGCGGGCCGAGCCGCCAAGGCCCAGCGAGAAGCGGTAGAAGCTGTCAAGCACGCGGCGGCCAAAGCGGGCCGGACGTCGCCCCGGCGTAGGCGCGTCAGGGCTGACCGGGGGCCCGTAGATGCGGGCCGCGTTGCACGCCGCGGCACGCCGCACGCCCGGAGCGAGCGCGTAGGCCAGCGGGACAATCACGGGGCGGAGCGCACGCATCAAGGGGTTAGCGTGGGCGCAGAGCCAGAAGAACGGCCCGAGGGCCGGTGGCGTGCGACCGACGGTCGGAACTTTGGCGGGCTCGCGCTGCGCGTGCCCGGTCACCACCGGGGTGGCGGCGATCAGGGTGTCGATGGTGCGGGCGGTCACGGTGGGTCAATATACCGCGCTGCTGGCGTGCGGAATTGCGCGTTACCATCGGCCTCGCTCGCTGGCGGGGGCAGCACGTGGCAATGGGCGGCGGGCGAGCAGGCCCGTTTCGGCGGTCAAGCGGTGGGCAAGCATGGGGCGCATCTTCTATAACACGTGCAAGCTGGGCTGGCGCGTGGCCATGAACCACTGCCTGCGAGAGGTGATGGTCAACCGCGCGGCGGCGGACCGCGAAGGCCCCTTTCTGCTAGCGGTGACGCACCTGAGCCACCTTGAGCCGCTGATGGTCGGCTGCCGCGTGCGCCGGCAGGTGCGGTGGATGTCGCGGGTTGAGTTCTACCGCCCGTGGTGGGGTTCACTGATGCTGCGGATGGGCGGGGCATTCCCGGTTGATCGCTACGGGTGGAGCTATCCGGCGATGCGGCGGGCCGAGCGGCTGCTGCGCGAGGGCGAGATCGTCGGGATCTTTCCGGAAGGTGGCGTGACGCAGGGCCAGCAGTCGGTGATGCGCGGTGCGTCGGTCCGCGCGGGCGTTTGCACGCTGGCGATCCAGACCGGCGTGCCGATTGTGCCGGTGGTGGTGCTGGGGACGGACCGGCTCAACCGCGTGTCGCCTTGGCTGCCGTTCCGGCGCGGGCGTTTGTGGATGGCCTTTGGCGACGATGTGCTCCCGCCAGCGCGCGGGGCCGACACCTCTCGCAAGCGACTGCGCTTGGCCTTGCACGACGAGCTGGTGCGAGCCTTCGGCGCAACGTACCGCGGATTGCTGACATCAGGCGGGCTGACGGACGCGCACGTCCCGTAGCGTTGCCGGGCCGGACGGTGTAACAGCGGGCCAGCGGGGCAGAAACCTGCGATGGGTGATGTCTTCTACAAGTCGGTGCGTTTCGTGGGGCGGTTTGGCTTCTGGTGCAGCTCGCGCCCGATGATCTACGTTGAGCCCGAAACCGCGGGCACGACCGCAGGGACCATCGCAGGGAAGACCGCTCGCGGCGACGGCGTGCCCCTGACTGGCGCGTGCCTGGTCGCGGCGACGCACACCAGCGCGTACGACGTGCCGCTGATGATGCGCCAGTTCAGCCGTCACCTGGACTTTGTCAGCATCACCGAGGTGTTTAAGAACCCGCTGGTAGCTTGGTTCTACGGCAACCTCAACGCCTTCCCACTCGAGCGCGCGCGCCCGGACCCCAAGGCCGTGCGTGTGCTCATGGCCCGCCTTGAGCGCGGGCGCTGCGTGGCGATGTTCCCTGAGGGCCGGTTCTGCCCCGGGGCCAAGTCAGTGGTGTATAGCGGGCAGATCAAGCGTGGCATCGGGCGCATCAGCGTGCTCTCTGGCGCGCCGATTGTGCCGGTGGTGGTGTTGAACAGCGAAGCGTACAAACGCTTCGCGAGCTGGCTGCCGCGGTTTGCGACACGCTACGGCGTGGCGATCGGAAGGCCCATCAGCCCCAGCGAGCACGCGGGTAACGCGGAGGCGATCGAGGCGGCGCTGGTGGCGGCCTTCGTGCGGCTGCACGTGGCGATCAGCGCGCGGCTGGGGCGTCAGATGGACCCGCAGCTTGCTGGCCCGGTTCAGGCTGGACCGGCTCAGGCTGGACCAGCTCAGGCTGGCCCGGTTCGGGCGCAGGGCCACTCGAAGGACGAGCCAGGCGGGACCGCAGCACCACCAGCGGCATGAGCACCAGCAGGGCTCCGATCATCGATGCCGTGATGCCAACCGCCGCGATCAGCCCGAGTGATTGGATCGCCGGGGTGTGCGTGAAGCAGAGGCTCGCGAAACCGGTGACGGTCGTGGCCGTCGCCAGCAGCACGGCGTGGCATGTGCTACGCAGCGCGCGCACGAGCCCGGCCCGATCGCCCGCGTATAGCTTGTAGGTAGCAACTAGGAAGACCCCCGCGTCAACGGCGATCCCGTTTAGAAGCGGGATGGCCACGCTGTTGATCGGGTTGAACTTCAGCCCCGTGAGCGACATGAACAGCACCACGCCGCCGGCGGCAAAGGCCAGCGGGATCAGCGCCATTGCGACGTCCGTCACGCGCCTAAACACCAGCAGCAACCACGCCAGCACCAGCCCCACGCTGACGCCCACCGAGATCGGCAGCCCCTCGCTGGCGGAGCGTTCCAGGTCCGTCGAGACCGCCGCAAGCCCGGCAAGCTGCGCGCCAGGAACACTTGTGAGCGCGTTCTGGATCGCCGCGACCGCGACGGCCCGCTGGCGGCGCTCGTGCAGTGGCCGGTCAAGCACGATCAGCGCCACCGCGCGGGTTGGCGGCGCGCGGCCCGCGAGCACCTCGCGCGGCAACAGCATGATGCCTGCGCCCGAAGCGATCAGCGCTGACACGTCAGGTGTCGGCCCCGGACGCACAAGCGTGGTCAGGAACTCCTCATAGCCCTTGAACGCGCTCGGCCCAAAGGCGCTGCGCTCGACCGCGCCGGCGAAGTCAGCCTTGACCTGAACGGGGTCGATGCTTGCCAACGCGGCGCGGGTGGCCCCGGCCAGGCGCGGGTCGGGCAGCAGGCTGTGCAGGCCCAGCACGCCGGTGATGCTGAAGCCCTCGCCGTGCAGGCCATCGAGGGCCGCGGCAAGCTGGTAAGCAGCAACCACGAGCCCCGCGCCGTCGGCGGCAGAAAGCTCAACAGGCAGCAGTTCACCCTGCCCGCCGAAGCGCTCAAGCACTCGGCCGGTGGTCTCAAACGCGGGGTTGGGGCGCGGGTGCAGGACGGTGAGATCACCTTCGAGCTTGAGCGAAGCGCCGGCGACGAGCGCCGCGACTACCAGTGCCGCGGGCACCGCGAGTGTGCTGAGCATCACCGCGCGCGGCGCGCACGCGACCGCGCCTGCGAGCGCCGAGGCCAACGCCCCCGCAGGCCCGTCGCGGACTTGAGCCTGCGCTTCGTCGGCATGGGCCTGCGGGCCCTCGGGCGCGGGCCGGGTGCGAAGCGGGGTGCGGGGCCGGTCCGTCAGCACCAGCAGCGCGGGCAAGAGGGTGAATACCGCCAGCAGCGCGCCGATGAGCCCGAGGGTGCCCATGGTTGCAAAGTCGCTGAGCATGCGGATTGGCGAGGGCCAGAGCGACGCGAAGCCGAAGATGCTGGTGAAGCAGTTGGTCACAATCGGCACGCCCATGAGCGTCGCGGTGTGCTCGCACGCGAGCGCCGGAGCATCGCCAGCGCTTCGGGCCGCGCGGTAGCGGCTCAGGAAGTGGATTCCGTAGTCCACGCCGAGGCCCGCGAGCAGGGCCGCGACGGCGGCGGCCAGCGGCGAGACCACCGGCATCGCCAGCGCGTGCACCCCGAAGCCAACGAGCATCCCGGCCCCGGCAACCGCGCCGACAATCAGACCCGAACTGAATCGCCCATAGAACAGAAGGAAAAGCACGTTCAACAGCAGCACCGACGCGACCACGCTGGCGATCGAGTCGGTCCGGATCACGCGCGAGCTGGTCGCCGCGATAGCGCTACTGCCCCCAACGGCCGCGCGCACGCCCGGAATGTCACGCGCCGCTATCAGCGCCGCGCGGTCCGCTGCTGCCGCGAGCCGCTGCGCCGCCGAGGTGTTGCTGAACGGCGCTCTCGAGCCCACGCGGATCAGCAGAGCCCGACCATCGCGCGACCACTCCGGACCCGCGGCACCATCAGGCCCTGCGGATGCGCCGCCGGTAAGGCCCGCGGGCACCCGCTTGGCCGCCAACTCTGAGAGGCGCAGCGGGTCTTTGGCTAGTGCGCCAGCGAGCGCCTGGCCTGCGGGGCCCGGCGCGGCAAGCAGCGCCTCGGCCCGCGCAAGCTGGCGGTCCATTTGCGCCGGGCCGAGGCGCTCGGCCAGCTCGGCAACGCCCTGCGGACCCAGGTAATAGGCCCCGGCGGGGATCATCGTGCGCGTGACCCACTGCACTATCGCTGGCTCAGGCCGCCAACGAACCGTCGTAACCAGCTCTGCCCCCGCGGGCTCGGCGCGCAGCGCGAGCTCGAAGCGCTCAGCAAACCTAAGCATCGCGGCCTGCTGCTGAGGGGTTGGCCCGCGCCCCGCCTCAGGGGCAGTGAGCTCGCGGGCGTCGCCCTCGGGCTCAACCAGCACCAGCAGTGCGTCAGTCCCGTCATAGTCCGCGAGCACGCGTTCCATCGCCAGCGCGGCGGGTGCGTCCTCGCCCAGCATCGCCGTCAGGCTCGTATCGACGCGCACGCGCGTCAGCAGCAGCGCGCCCACGAGCATCAGCGCCGCGCAGAGGCCCAGCACGCGGCGCGGGTTCGCGGCGGACCATCGCGCGACGCGCCCACAAAAGCGCGCCACTGGGCCCGCACTGCCCGTGCGCAGCCCCTGAGGTTCGGTCGCGTCGAGGCTCAAGGCAGCTCCCGCGCCGTAGATGGTGGCACGAACGCCGCGGACGCAAGGGGCGCGTTGACCTCAAGCTCATCAAGCTCAACCGTGATCTGCCCGCCCGGGGCACCATCAGGCCCGACGGCTCGGACGTCGATCCGCGTCGGGATCGTCAGCGTGCCGACGAACGCAGTGGGGAAGAGCCTAACTTGCGTTGGCTCGGCCTGCGCGCGCTGGTCAGCAACGGCCACATAGTTACTCAGCGTGAGCTCTGCGCGGGTCTGGCCAGTGTCGTCAACGATGACAAACCGCCGAGGTGTGAGGGTGGCGCGGTTGATCTCGCAGCGTGCATCGCTACGGCCCAGTGCCGGGCCGCTGACCCAGAACACCTCGGGCCCACCAAGCCCGGGCAGCTCGGCGGCGCTCTCAAAGAACGCCGGGCCGAGCAGGTCAAGGGCGGCCCGCATCTGGCGGGTGCTTGCGCTCTGAGGGACGGCACCGGGATTGATAAAGGTGGTGTCCGTCACGGCAGGCTCGTCGCGCGCGGTCATCAGCCAGGCCCGGTTGCCCTTGACTGTGAGGTCAAGCGCTGCGCGGCCAAGCTTCCAGCAACGCAGCCGCATCTGATCAGGCATGCTGACCACCAGCGCGCCGTCAAGGCTGATACTCCGCCCGTTGGCGTCGATTAGGCGCACGTCAGCGCGGGCGCTGAGGGTCTGCAGCAAGCGATGGCGCTGGGCGATGGTCCGCAGCGCGTCGGGGGCCTGCATCGGCGCGTAGAGGGGCAGGGGGGGCGGGGTCGTGCACGCGCCGAGTGTTGCCGCCGCCAGCAGTGCCACGCACCAGCGACGGGCTTGCACGAAAACGCGAGTCACGTTGCCGCGTGCGCCCCGGCCAAATAATGTTTGCACATGGGCCACCTGAATCACTAGGCTGGCTCCCGCCGCTGCGCCCCATCACCACCACCGCGGGCCGCGGGCCCGAGCGGGCGCACCGGCCAGCTTGCCAGCAGCTCACGGCGGAGCTTGCCGGTCGCGGTCTTGGGCAAGCTGTCGGCCAGGTCAAAGCGGCGCGGTAGCTTGGCGGGTGAGAGAAGGCGACGAAGATGCGCCCGCAGGCTCGTGCTGGTGAGGCTCGTGCCGCTCGCTGGCACAACGATCGCTCGCAATCGCTGTAGTGTTTCGGACTGCGCCACGCCGAGCACCGCGGCCTCGGCGACGCCCGGGTGCGTCAGCAGCGCGTGCTCAACCTCAAGCGGGTTGACCTTGAAGCCGCCGATGTCGATCAGCAGCCGCGTCCGCCCGCGGATATGCACGCGCCCGCGCGCGTCCAGCGACGCCAGGTCACCGGTCCGCAGCAGCCCATCAGGCGTCAGCGAGGCCTCAAGCCCGCCCGGCTCGTCCAGGTACGCGCTGAGCATCGAGGACGCGGCGACGCACAGCTCACCGGTCTCACCCGCCGGCGCGTCACGCGCGGGATCGCGCAGGTCAAGCACTCGCACGCGCACGCCCGGCAGCGGCGGCCCGACGCACGCGTGAAGGTCCGCCTCGTGAGCGCGGTCCGCGTTCTGGGCCTGGTCTTGGTCGTCGGCGCGACGGACCAGCACCGTGCCGAGTTCGGTGCTGCCGAAGAGCTGGCCGACCGGCACGCCCCAGCTCTTGGTAAACGCCGTTGCGGCCCGCGCTGGCAGCGGCGATCCGGCGCTCACGGCCGTGCGCAGTGTGACGTGTGCGCCGGGCGTGCATCGCGCGAGCGCTTCAAACACAAACGGCACCCCAGGCAGTACGGTGACGCCCGCGCACAGCTCACGGGCGACAACGCACGCGTCCATCGGGTGCACAACGCGCAGGGCCGCACCGCTCAGCACGCTGCCTACCAGCACGTCCACGCCGTAAGAGTGGCTGAGCGGGATGACGGCCATGAGCACCGACTGCGCGGTGAGGCCCAGGCCCGCGACGACCTGCCGAGCGTCTGCGTCGAGCGCCGCGAGCGACCGGACCGCGAGCCTTGGCAGCCCGGTGGTGCCAGAGCTTGCGAGCACCAGGCTCGGGCCAAGAGCCGGGCGAACCGTCACGCCGGCGCGCGCGTGCTCTGGCGGTAGATCACTCCGGCTCGCGACGCACACGGCAAGCTGCGCGCTTGTCGCAACGCCCGCTCGCGATGACGCGTTCCACGGGCCATCGGGCACCGACATGTTCAGCGCGCTGGCCAGCGCGAGCGCCGCCTCACGCCCGGGGAAGCCGGGCATCGGAAGCACAACCGCAAAGGCCCCGGCACGGCGCGCGACCCCCGGCCCCTCACTGGCGACGGCGGTCGGGTGCAGCGGAAGCACACAGCGCCCGGCTTGTAGGCCCGCGAGCGTCCACGCCGCCATCTCTGCGCCCGGCTCGAGCGGGACGACCACAGGCCCAAGCTCACCCGCAACATCAACACAGACGCCGCGCCCGCCGCCTCGCGCTCGTGCGCCCGCTCGGGCCAAAACGCTGGCGCGGGCTCTCACCATTGCATAGAGCTCGGCCCAGTTCACGCCGCGCCGGCCGCGCGCGTCGCACTCGGTCACCGCCTCATCCGCCCCGCGCTCGCGGGCGTGCCTTGCCAGCGCTGCCAGCAGCCCAAAGCCCGCGTGGCAGGCCGAGTGGTCATGCTGTGGCTCGCGCGCGGCCGTGCGACTGTCTGAACGCACCGGGTTCTGAGTCGCTCGCACGCTCACGTGTCTGCCGTCCGGCGGCGCCTGGCGGTGGCCACCTTGCCCGCATGAGCGCCGGGCGCGTGGTCGAGGCTCAGCACCAGCTCAACCTCCACCAGCAAATCACGCCGGCAGATGCTGGCCCTGTTCAGCTCCAGCTCGCAGCCTTGGGGCAGCGCGCTGCGCAGCGCCGCGCGCACGGCCCCGTCATCGCCCGCGCCGGGCACATACACGCGCGCAGAGATCGCCTGATCAACCGACCACGCGCCCCTCGCGCAAGGCGCTGCGGCCGCGACGGCACGAAGGTTGGCGATCGTCTCTTCAAGCTGCCTCGCCAGGTTGCCGGGGTGAACGGTGTCCTCACCCAGGACGCTGGCGGTGCCGCCGACGATCAGGCTTGGGACGCCCGCCAGGTGCGTCAGCGTCGCGCGTGCAAAGCATGGCGGGCGGGGCCCGAAGCGCTTGGAGTATCGGAACGCTGGTACCTGCCGGGGGTTGTCTATTGCCGCTCCGGGGTGCCCGCTGCCGAGCGCATAGACCGCCAGCGCATGGCCCCGGTGCCCAACGCACGTCGCGGTCGGTAGCGTCCGCCCGAAGCCCTCGGGGCGGCCCAGCAGCGCGGTGAAGGCCTCAAAGCGCCCGGCGTTGAACGTCTGGTAGCGCTCTGGATGCAGAGCGGTCGGCTCGTGTATCCCCGGCAGGAAGCTCCACATGCGTACCAAGTGCGGGGCCGAGGACGCGAGGACCTGCTCAAGCACCAGGTTGATCATCTCACGCGTCGCGCGCTGAAAGCTGGTACCGTCCAGCGCGCGGGCCTTGGGCAGCACCGAGCCCGCCAGGCTCACCTCGCCCCGCTGCGCCAGCCACAGTGATGCGCCGGGCGCGCCGGTGATCGCTGGCAGTATGCAGGCAGAAGGCTCACCTGACAGTTGCTGGGCCCAGCGAGGCGGCGCGAGGCCGTCGGTCCCGGACGGGCACCAGATCCCGCTCACGCCCGGCAGAGGCGCGGTTCGCTGGCCGTGCAAACGCGGGCCCACCGCCGACCGCTCGGCGGGCGGGGCGAGCTCCAGCATGGGTTCCATCGGCGGGTGCATCGAACCCCCAGTGTACCGACTCTGTTTGATCCTGCCCGCCTGGCCGAAGTAGCCTTAATTGCCCAGATTACCCACCAACTTTTGGCCCCGCGGCGGGGGAGGTAGGTGCGGGCGTGGGGGTGGGCATGGGCGTGGCAGGTAAGACGGGCCCGAGCGGAAAGACGGTTGTGGTGCCCTCGGGCGTGTTCAATCCGAGCTCCGCGGCGGGCACGACCACGTTTACGCGCACGTCAAAAAGTGTCATTTCAGTGCGCTCTAGATCGCCGTCAACAATGACCACCCGCGTTGCCGCGGGGATCCGCAGGTCCAGCAGCACGCCAACGCTCGATACGTGCCTGGCCAAGCTCGCGTCCTTGGGCGTGAGCTTGACGCCCAGCAGCTCGGCGCCGTCGCGCCGCTCACGCTCGGGTGTGACGCCTAGCTCTGCCAAGGGCATCTGCGCGAACCAGAACCTTCCGCGCAGCGCGTCAATGCTTGGCAGCGGCGCACCGGCGAGGTCTCGGAACTCTGCGCCCATGGGGTAGACCTCGACGCGATTGTCCTGCGGGTAGAGGATGCTCAATGCCGTCGGCGTCACGAGCATCGTCATCGCGCGCGGGGTGGTGGTCGTCCACTTGACCGTGCCGGCGGCGCTGACAACCGTCCCACTCGAGACCAGCGGCCGCTTGAGCATCGGGGTGTGCTTGGCCTGCTCAAACCCAGCGCGGAGCGTCTTGACCTTGGCGATTAGCGCGTCGGCCCGCGCCAACCGCTGCGTGAACGCAGGGTCCTCGACAGGTGTCGTGGCGAGCAACGGCGCAGGCGTTGGGCTCGGCCCGGGTGTGAGAACTGCGGGTGGCGTGTCGCCGCGCGCAGGACTTGGCACGCAAGCGAGCGTGAGGGTCATCGCGATGGCAACGGCCCAAGTGAACGCGCACTGGCCTTGATGTAACCACGCTGGTTGCTGATTCACTGGCCACTCCTTCCGCTGGAAGCATCGTCCATGGCCGAGAGCACGACGGTGCCGGTGGCGACGACGACACCCTGCGCTTCGGCCCGGACGTCCAGCAGATGCAGCGGGCCGATGCTGCGGGTCAGGGTGGCGTGCAGGGCGATCTCTGCTGGCGGGCGCACCCCGCCGAGGATCCTGACGTTGACCTGGCTAAGCCGCGCTGACGCAAACTCTCGACTGCCATCATCGGAATTAACGGCTCCACGACGACCAGCGAACGCGACGAGCCCGCCGAGCTGCGCGAGCGCCTCGGCAATGAGCACCCCGGGCACTAAAGGCGTTCCAGGAAAGTGCCCAGCCAGGAAAGCCTCGTCCCCGCGGACGATCCACGCGCCCCGCGCCGTCACGCCCAGCTCCAGCGCGTCAAGTCGCGAGACGAAGCGGAACGGCTCGGCGTGCGGGAGCGACGCGAGGGCCCGAGCCAGATCAGCCGGGCTCGCGCTCATGGGCCAACCTGGCCCTGCTGTTGGGCCTGCTGCTGGAGGTGGGCCTGCGCGTCGACGTAGGCCGCCAGCGATCGAACAGTGGCGAACGCCGCCTTGTCCATCTGCCCCTCGCGTACCTTGATGGCAAACTCCTTCTCGATGTTGGTGACGATCAAGAGGATGTCGAGTGAGTCAAGGTCGAACTCGCCGCCGACCAGCGGCGTGTCGTCGCCGGTCATCGCTTCTGGCCCCTGGTTCAGGCTCGTCCGCAGGACCCTCTTGACCCGTTCCAGCGTTTGCTCATTGTGCATGCTTCAACCGTCCAGTCTCTGAGTCCGCGGCTGCGCCGGTGGTTGCGGAGGCGGGACCAGAGGGTACCACCACCATCACTCCGCCCTCCCGCGAGTCCGCACGATTTGCCACCCCACCCCGGCGGCCCCTCAAGATCAGATCAAACAACGGCGTGGCCATCAGCGTGGTGACAATCGCCATGATGACGCCCACGGCGAACATCGTCGGGGTGATCACCCCGCGCTCGAGCCCAATGTTCAGGATGATCAGCTCCATCAGCCCGCGCGCGTTCATCATCGCGCCGATGGCCCAGGCCTGGCGCGTCGGCTCACCCGCCAGTCGGGCCGCTAGCGCGCACGCCAGCAGTTTGCCGCCACAGGCCGCCAACGTCACAACCCCCGCCAGCGCCCACAGGGCCCAAGAGTCCAGCAGCGTGAGGCGCGTGCTGAGCCCGCTGCTGACAAAGAACATCGGCAAAAGCATCGTGCTGGCCAGGGGCATCGCCATCCGCGTGATGCTGGTGGCAACCGTGCCCCGTGGCATTACCAGTCCGAGAATGAACGCCCCAAAGACCGCGTACACGCCGATGATGTCGGTAAACCACGAGGCCAGCGCCAGCAGCATCAGCACGCCGACAAACTTCTCAGGCGCCAGCGGCCAAGCACCGCCATCTTGAGCTGCGCCTGCGCTCTTGCCTGCGCTGGGGGCCACACCAGCAGCCAAACCAGATTTTGACCCAGGAGTCGGCCCGTTTAGCCACTTTGCCAGCAGTGGCTTGAGGACCAGCCGCGCGAAGAAGGCGTACGCCACAGCGCCGCCGATGGCCTTAGCCGCGATCCACCAGTTGTCGGCCAGCATGGCGAGGATCAGCGCCAACACGCCCCAGGCGACGACGTCGTCGATTGCGCCGGCGGCCAACAGCAGCGTGCCCATGCTTGTACCCGCCAGGCCGCGCTCGGTGATGATCCGCGCCAGCATGGGGAAGGCGGTGATCGCCAGCGCGGAGCCCATGAAGAGCATCGCCTCGTGCCGCTGTACGCCCTCGGGAAACAGCTCGTAGCGGTCAAAGGCCCACCACGCGACCAGCCCGCCGAGCACGAAGGGTGCAAATATGCCCGAGAGTGAGACCGCCGCCGCCGACCGGGCCCGCTTGGCCAGAAGGTCGGTGCGAAACTCAAGCCCGACCAGGAACATGTACAGCGAGAGCCCGAGCTGCGCCAGCACATAGATGACGCTGCGCGATTGCGGCGGGAAGAGCCACGCGAACCACTCTGGCCAGACCGCGCCCAGCAGGCTCGGCCCCAGCAGCACCCCGGCAATCATCTGGCCGACGACCTCGGGCTGACCAATCGCCTTGGCGATGCGCCCAACCAGCTTGCAGGCCCCAAGGATCAGCGCGAGCTGCAAAAAGAACAGCACTGAAAGGTCAAAGTTGCCGATCGCGCCGGCACCAAGATGAAGACCTAAGGGGCCCATTGAAGCCAGTCTACCACTTCGGACCCGCCACGGCCCGCCACGGCCCGCCCGGCCAGCCCTCAGGGTCACCGGACCCACAGCTTGCGGTCGGGCTCGCGCTCGGCTAGCGTGCAGGCTGTGAGCACCGCCACTGACCCCAACCCGCCCGCGCCGCTCCCCCCGCACCCGATGATGCAGGAGTATTACGCCGACGCCGCCCAGCGCCGAGCGTTCCTCACCGAGATCTTCGACGCCACGGCTGACGACTACGACCGCGTCGAGCGCTGGCTCAGCTTCGGCAGCGGGCGCTGGTACCGGCGCAAGGCCCTGCAGCGCGCCGGGCTCAAGCCCGGGGCGCAGGTGCTGGATGTCGCCGTCGGTACCGGGCTGGTCGCCCGCGAGGCTCTCGCCATCGTGGGACCAAGCGGGAGTGTTGTGGGCATTGACCCAAGCCGCGAGATGCTCAAGCGCGCAGTTGACGCGCTGGGCATCGCCGGGCATGTCGCGCACGCTGAGGCCATGCCGCTAGCGCCGGCAAGTGTTGACTTTATCTCAATGGGCTACGCGCTGCGGCACATGGACGACCTGCGCGTGGTCTTTGCCGAGCAGCTGCGCGTGCTCCGCCCGGGCGGACGCGTCTGCGTGCTGGAGATCACCCGTCCAACCAGCGCCGTCGGGCGGGCCGTGCTGCGGGGCTACCTGAAGTTCCTCTCGCGCACCGTCGGGCGCATCGCGGGCCTGCGCCCACGCACCGGCGAGCTGTGGGAGTATTACTGGGAGACCATCGACCAGTGCGTACCGCCCGAGAAAGTCATGGCCGCCATGACCGACGCGGGTTTCGCCAACGTTGCCCGGCACCGTGAGCTTGGTCTGTTCAGTGAGTTCACCGCGACCAAGCCCGCGACCACCGCCTGAGGCCGCGCCACCAGGCGCACAAATGAGCGTCTGCCCTTAGTCAACGTACACTCAGGCCGTGGGCGACAAACCGCGATCAGTTACGCTCCTGCGGCTGCTGCCCGCCGTAGCAGGCCTGGCCCTGCTGGCGTACAGCGGTTACGCGCTGGCCACCGGGCGAATCATCAGCACCTGGGGCAACACCTCGACCCGCCCAGACTTCTTCTACTGGCTCACACTCGGCGCGTTGGTGCTGATCGGTGCGGGCAACCTGTTCTTCGCCGTCGGCACCAGGCGCAAGCCCTGACTCGTTCCGCCAGAGCGCGGCATTCCGATTCTCGCTTTCACTCATTCGTCTGGGGTACCCGCACGCTTCGCGTGGGTCTTCGCTCTCTCGCCTTTAATCCTCTTCGCGAGCACAAGCTTGAGCAGTGGTCCGTAGCAGACGTGCTCAGAACGGCCACTCGATGTTCAGCGTGTGCAGTCGCCCTGAGAGGCTGCTGAAGCTGAACTTCACCAGCGCGAGATCGAGGTTGTAACCCCAGATCATGACCCCCTCGGGCGGCACGCGCGGCGCGGCCTGCACGCTCAGCGCCTTGCCGTAGGTCGCCAGCAGCGCCTCATCTTTGACCGGGCCCAGACCTTGTGCGAACGTCACCGTCAGGCGCGTGCGTGTTGAGTCCACCGACTGCGCCACCGCGATGCGCTCAATGACCTTTCCGCTGGGCACGTGCAGGTAGTGGACCCAATTGCCGACCTCAAGATCTTTGCTCAGTCGCACGCCCAGGCAGTGCTCGAAGTGGTTCAGATCTGTCCGGCGTGGCGTGACCAGCGCGCGGACGAGCCGGTCGATGTGAGCGAAGTCGATGGCCGCCTGCTGGTTCATGTGCCCCCCGTGATCGGCGCGCCGTCAGGGATCGTCGGATCACCGGTGGCGAACCCTGAGCTGTTGCTGCCGGTGGGCGTGGGCGCCCCATTGGCCTGGTCGAACGCGTCGCCGTAATAGTCGGTGTAGTTCTCGCCCGTGGTGCTGGTGCGTTCTTGGCCCATCAGGTCGGCCATGTCGTCCATCGCCACATCATGATCTACGGCGCCGTTCTGCAGCTCGTTGGAGATGCTCTGGTACTCACCGCTGCTCTGACCGGGCGGGCCGCCGATGTCCGGGCCCCCGCCGCCAGCGACCTCGTTGCGTGCCACACCGCTGCTGTGCTGGGCGTAGGCCTCGTCGCGCAGCATCCCGTTTACGTACTCGTCGCGCGAGACCCCCGAGGTCGCGCCTGGGGGCGGGCTCGGGTTGGTGGCGTGGCCAAGCTCGTGGGCCAACGTCGAGGTCTGCTGACCGGGCGTCAGGTTTGGGTCCAGCACGATCTCCTTGCTGGCCGGGTCGTAGTAACTGCCCTTGCCGGGCGTGCCTTGGCGGACGGTCCCGCCGTTAGCCGTGTGCTCGGCAAGCTGACGCTGCATGTTGGGTGAGCGTCCGACATTCTCGACAACCTCGTCAGCGAGGCCTGCGTGCTTGAGCACGATATCGCTCTGCCGCATGACGCCTGTGACCTCATCGGCGATATCGTCCGCCGCCGTCACGGGTGCCTCGTCCACCAGCGTGTCGGCCGCGTCCGCTACGTCATCCGCCACGTTGTCGCCCGCCTCGGCGACGTTGTCGGCGGCCTTGGCCACCTCGTCGGCTTGCTCGCCAGCCTCAGCCGCGGCCTTCTTCAGCACGCCCTTGAGCGCTTTGACGCCCTTGGCCAACCCCTTGAACAGCACCCCGAAGGCACCGCCCATCAACAGGCTGACCAGCGAGGGCATGGGCACACCGCCGATGAGCACGTTGGCGCTCGAGTTGATCGTCATCCCAACCATCGGGCCCAGCGGCGGGTCACTGGGCTTGGGCGCCGAGAAGATGCAGTGCTTGGTGATGTCTACCAGCACCCGCGCGGCACGCGCGCCCTCGATCCATACGCTCGACGAGCCCAAGAAGACCTCGTACATCGGGAAAAATCCGCCGCACCACACGCCCAGGCCCATGTCGCCGCAACGCGCCGCGGGCATGTTGTTGATCAGCGTGCGCGACGCGCCGCTGAGCAGCGGGATCGGCATGATCGGCCCGGTGCTGGGCAGCGGTACCGGCGGCGCAGGCGGGATCAGGTTCGGCGGGTGCAAGTGCGCGTGCGGCAGCCCGATGTCGCAGTCCATCACCCGCACCGCCGGAAACGCCGGGAATGGGATCGCCGCCATCCACATCGTTAGCAACTGCTCGATCGACGTCAGAAGCTGGAAGCCCGCGCCGATGTGCTGCAGCGCGCCGCGCGGCACCGGCCCGTCACCAACATGAAACAACGCCGAGAGCTGGTTGGAGATGTCCTGAGACACGACATCAAAGCCCGCCTGGCTTTGCCTGAGGACCTCGACCACGCGGTCGCCACGGTCGCCCCCGCGCAGATCATTGAATGTCGCCGCAAGCCCCTGCGAAGACTCGAGCATGCCCCCTATCGGGTTCACCGGCAGGCGGCCCTCCTCCCAGAAGCGCCGATCAATCTCGTTGCCCGAGTGCGTCCAGACGTCCGTCAGCTTCGGCTGCTGGGCCTGCTGGGCCGCAAGCTGATCTTGGGTCATCCCGGCCTGCCCGGCGTTTGAACCCGCCCCCGAGCTCTTGTCAGCCAACGTGCTGCCACGACCGGCAAGGTCGCCTAGCTCATCACTGCCCTGGCCTAGGCCGCGCGCGATGTCGTCGGCACTGCTCTGCCCGGCGTGCGCAGCGCCCTCGCCCAGTTCTTTCGCGATTTTGTCAAGCCCGCTCATGCACCACCGCCTTGCATGGCTCGCGAGCCGCCACCACCACCCGCGCCACCACCCGCGCCGGCCCGCGCCAGAGCTGAGATCTCAAGGTTCACCGGCGTTGGGCGCGGCGTGTAGCCAGCGGGGTTGTTCTCGTGCCGCGCAAGTTTCTGGTCAATGTCCTCGCGTCCCGCGCTGCGCACGTCCGCGAGTGCCGGCGCGGTAATGCCCTCGTAGAGCCGCCGCGCCTCGCGCCAGCTCTCACGCGCGGCCTCGTGCAGGCCCAAAGACGCCAGCGCCCCGGCCTTGCAGTCCAGCACGTGCGCTTCGCCCGGCGGGTGGCTCATCCGCCGAAAGACCGCGCGCGCAAGGTCAAACGCCTGCACCGCCTGCTCGCCCTTGCGCTGACGCTCGAACGCCACGCCCAGGTTCGTCAGGCTCATCGCCAGCAGCGGGTCGCGCTTGCTGTCAAAGCTCAGCTCCACCGCACGGTCAAGCATCGCCTCGGCGTCTGCGTAATGGTGTTGCTTGAGCCGCGTGGTGCCAAGGTTGTAGAGCGCCTGCGCCTCACCAAGCACGTCGCCGCCGGCCTTGGCCTGCTCAAGCTGCTCAACCTGGATCGCCGCCGCCTCACCCAACCGCCCTGATGAAGAGAGGAACCCGGCGAGCATCGCCTTGCTGGCATTGATTTTGACGAGCTGGGCCGCCGTGGAGGCCGCCGTGGGGGCAGGCGTGGAGGCCGCCGTGGCGGCAGGCGTGGCGGTGAGCTTGGACGCCGCGCCGAACATCAGCGCGCCAAGCTCGCCCTGCGGCGAAAGATCGTGCTCAAGCTCCGCCTGCATCGCCTCGGGCGGCACGTGGAAGGGGTGCACAAAGCCCCGGCGGCACATCGAGCCCACCCGCGGCAAGCCCGGCTTGCTCCGGTCATCGGGCACGATCAGCTTCACCCTCGTGCTGGGAATGTTGTCGGCTAAAAAGCACAGCGTTCGCTGGAAGGCCGCGAAGTCAGCGACCGACTTGGGCACGATCACCACCGCCATCGCATCGCTCACGGGCGCGATCGCCTCGGCGCTGGCCGCGAGATACGCCGCCAACCGCTGCGCCGGAGACTGGACTTGTGCAGGAGCTCGGGCCTTGCCTGCTAACTGGCTGCTCCCAGGCGACGCTACCGGCACCGACGCCAGCCGCACCCCGCCGCGCTGATAGACGCCCCGTAGCGGCTCCTGCGCCTCGCTCAGGCGCTGCATAACCCCCTCGCACCAAGAAGCCGGCTCTACAAATGGCACCTCGCACGCCACCATGATGACCCGCTCGCACGTGTCGTCCAACTTGACCAGCAGTTTCTTGATCACGACCTCAAGGTCCGCGTCGCGCGTCAGCACCATCAGCGTCCGCGCACGATCGGTCAGGAAACGCCTGATCGCGTCCGTGTTCCGCGCAAACAGCGTTTCGATGGGCATGCGCGGCTCCCGGGTGCGTTAGTTGATCTTCACCAGTGTGCCGAAGATCGTCACGCCCGACGGATCGATCTTCACGTAGTTGGCGCCCACCGAAAGGTTGATCTCCGTCTTGCCAGTCACCGCGATCTTCATCCCATCTAGCGTGATTGTCCCGTCCTTGGCCACCGTCGCGGTCGACTGCCCGCACTTTATAGTCACGTTTTCGCCGCCAGCGGTCACCTCTACGTTGGCCGTCCCGCTCGAGACAACCACGTTGTTCTTCGCCTTCAGCGTCGAGGTCGCGTTGGACGACTCCAGCCAGAGCTGGTCCTTGCTCGTACCGGTAAACCCGCCGGTCTTGGCGTTGATCGACGCGTCGCCCGGCTCAACCTCCACCGCGAACTTCCCGTCCTTGACCGCGATGGTGTAGTCCTTCTTCACCGTCTCGGCAAAGCTGCCCTCCGCGATCGTGTGCTCCTCGTTACCCTTGTTCACCACGTTGACAAGGTTGCCCTCGGCGATCACCACCTTGGTGTCCTTGGTGATCGTTTCGGTGTGCGTGCCCTTGACCGTCTGCGTCCGGTTGCCAGAGACCGTCGACGCCTGATTGTTCAGCACCGTCTCGGTCATGTTGTGCTGCGCGTGCGTCGCGAACAGCTCGCTGCCCTTGGTGTCATCAAACTTGATCTCGTTGAAGCCGCGCGTCGCATCCGCCGAGTTCGGCCCCTCCTTCACGCTGTGGCTCTTGATCCCCGAGATCATCTTCTTGTCGGGCAGCGGGTACGGCGGCATGTTGTCCGCGTTGTACACAGCGCCAGTCACCAGCGGGCGGTCAGGGTCGCCCTCTAGAAACTGCACCACCACCTCGTGCCCGACCCGCGGCAAGAACACCGCCCCCCACTGCTTGCCCGCCCAGAGCTGCGCCACTCGCACCCAGCAGCTCGTGTCGCCCGTGGTGCCGTCGTGGTCCTCGTCCCAGTGGAACCGCACGCGCACGCGCCCAAACTCATCGGTGTGGATCTCATGGTCTTTCGGGCCCACGACCATCGCCGTCTGCGCACCGGCGATCACCGGCTTGCGCGTACTGGGCCACAGGCGGAACGCCTGGGTGTCCTTGATCGCCGTCACACAGCAGCTCACACGCGCGCCGCCGCCACCAGTGCCGCGGTCGTAGCTGTCAGCCTGCCCGCTCACCTGCTGGCCCGTCACGAGATACTTCTGCTCAAGCTCGTCGCTCAGGTCGCTGTTGGGGTCCGTCAGCTTGAACACCCCGCCCGCGAACAGCCCGCGCACATCGCAGCTGCCAGTGAACGTCTGCGCGCCCGCCGCCAGCGCCTCGGCACGCAGCGACGCAACCGTCCCGCCTCCCGCCGCGTTGCTGAACTCGCCGGGATACTCGAACATCCGCGTAGGCAGCCCGGCATCAAGGGTCTTGCTCCCAAACGGCGAGTCCACGTCCTTGGGGCTCAGCAGCTGGTTCGGCGGGGTCTTGAAGTTGTAGTCCTTGGTCGCAAACGTCGCCGTACACATCCGCGCCTCAAGCCCAAACACGCTGAAGGCGTCGCCCTCGTGGCTCGAACCCGGCGCGTAGAACGCCAGCTCGTCGTAGTTCTCGATGTCCTTGTGGCACAGCGGCCCGTCGCACAGCTCGACCTTGTTGCCCGTCTCGCTGTGCACAAATTGGTAGTAGATCCCGTACTGCTCCATCAGCCGCGTCACGAACGACAGGTCGCTCTCGCGGTACTGCACGCAGAACTCAAGCGGCTCGTACGGCTCCTTGCACTTGTCCTCTACCTGCACCGCGTGCCCGCCGATGACCTTCTTGATCACGTCGAGCACCGACTCTTCCTGAAACCACCGGCAGCGCGTGCTGTAACCGAGCAGCCCAAGGTTCGGGATCACACTCAGCCGATACTCCAAGATGTCGTGGTTCCCGGGGATCGACGCCGACGCAACCAAGCCGTTGAAGAACCGGTCGGGCTTGCCCGGGCACACCAGCTTCACCGTCAGGCTCTGACCCACGAGCTTCTCGGGCTTCACCGCCACGCTCGTGGGCGCCAGCAGCACCGACAGCACGAACGGCCGCCCCAGTTCCTCGGTATAGCTGAATCCACGCAGCAAGAGCGCGTCGTCAGCCTGCCCCTGCACCTTCACCGACATCTCACGGTTGGCTTGGGTCGGAGGAGGCATCGACGATCCTGTCCTTTCAGCACGGGAGAAAACGACGGACACGCTCGCTCGGCCCAGCCCAACGCAAGCACGCCGTCGTTGCTGGATACGGCTTCGCCGCTGGCGGGCAGCGTACGCGGCCGCGTCAGCCCTGCCCCGGGGGACTGCGGCCGGGTGCGAGATCCACCGGTGTGTTGTCCCGCGCGAAGGGCCACTTGTTGCGCAGCTGGCGCCCCATTGTCGAAGTCCGTCCCCCGCGGGCGGCCAACGGCTCAAGGCGCGGAGCTGGTCCTGATGAACCCGTTCTCATCGCGGGGCCCGTCGATGCCCTCTTGCAGCGCGCCGGCGAGCGCGCCAGAGCCGAACGCCAGACCGCCAGCGACCAGGGCCGCCGGGCCGACGATCGGGATCGTTGCGGCCTGCCCCACGGCCACGGCCAGCCCGCCACCGCTGCTGTTGCTCATCGAGTTCCCCGCCGCGGTGCCCATCGCGTTGACGTAGACCGAGACAGCGGTACCAATCGCCGCTTCTCCGATCCCGCCTGCGGCGGCCCCCAACTGCCCGGCGACCGCGCCCCCGAGCTTGCTGGAGGCGAACGAGGCCAAGCAGTCGGTCAGCAGGCTCACGATCCCGGCCACGATGTCACCGCACGTCACCCCGACCTGGCGCGTCGTGGGCGTTGAGATGCCAATGCCCGTCGGGGCGTTGAAGCCCGCGCCACTCACGTCCATGCAGTTCTGCGTTGACATAAGGCAGCACGCGCCGACGGGCGCGATGGCGCCGGACCCGCCAGTAGCGCCGTTGACCAAACCGCCCTCGACAGGCTCCTGCACAGCGCTGCACGGGATCCAGTACTTATGACTTGCGCCTAGCGCCGTAAAGATCGCCGAAGGCGTCACGATCATCACCGGGCCCGTGAACAGGTGCGGCTGCCCAACGCCCCAGTCGTGCCCCGCCAAAAGGCCCCCGTCGCCCTCGGTGTGCACCGTCGGCTTGCTGAACTTGCCCATTAGCCACTGCGAGGGGTACATCGCATACATCGAGGCGACCACATTCGATGGCACCGGCACGGGGTTGACCGGCGCGGGAGGCACCGGCGGCTGGCTCGGCGGCATCGCCGCGTGACAGTCCACGCCCATCCCGTAGATCGCAAGCGCCCGACCAAATCGCATGCTCACAGCGGCCTCCAGTCCACACGCGCCACATCACGCCACGCCAGCGCCTGCCCCGCGCTCTGACGCATTGCAATCGGCGCCACGCCCGACCAGACCACCTCCAGCTCGCCCGCGTCCACGTCGATCAGCACCTGCTGAAGCTCAAGCTCGCCCATCGTCAGATCACGCCCCCCGCCGCCCGCGCCCGGGATTGACATCATCGGCGCCTCGCGCGGCAGCAGCACCGCCAGCTCACGCTCAAGCCCGCCCATGCCCCGCAAGAAGATCACCTCGCCCGGACGCAAATAGTCAAACCGCAGGCCCAGCGGCGCCGTCCGCGCCATATCAGGGTTGAACATCTTCGGAACATCCTCGGGCTTCACCGTCGCCCATGAACCCGGGCAGTAGCCCTTGACGAGCAACCCCGCGCGGACCTCGGGCATCTCGTCAGGGTGCACGTCAAACGCCGGGGGCAGCCCAGACATCGCGCTACGCGGAAACGAGTTCGCATCCAAGAACCCAAACAGCGCCGGTATCGGCAGGCGACTCCACGCCATCGCCGGGTTGCCACCAAGCCGCTCGGGCGTCAGCTCATCGCCCGGGCGTTCGATGTTCGGCAACGCCACCGGCCCGCCCTGCCAGGGCTGGCTCGGATCCGTCACGTACCCGCGCCCGTACATGTTCCGCGCGTAGCTAAACGGCGGCGCTTTGATGAACTTCTTTCGCAGGTATGTCGCCGTGCGCCGGAAGGCCATCAGGCCCACTTCGTCCTGCACCCCTTGCAAGAACCGCTGGCCCGCCGCCCGGTCAAGGCCGCCAAAGGCCAGCTCGTGCCGCAGCGGCAGCGGCGCCAGCTCGGCCGGGTCGGTAAACCGAATACCGCCGGGCTCAAAGAGCGCCAGCCGATCGCCTGTCACCGTCGCCGCGTGCAGCTTGGTCCCCACCCGCATCGACACGCTCATTGACACCGCGCCCGGCGTGGGCACCGCACGCCCGTGCACGATCACGTCCGTCCCCGGGCGACGCGCGAAGACCTCCGGCACACGCCGCAAGCTCGTCATCGGCGGCTCATCGCCCAACGGCACGTCCTCAAGCGGCTCGTGCGGCTCATCACCCTTGTATAGCGGGCGCTGAACCTCCGCCGCGACCGCCTCGCAGTTGTGCGCCCACCGGTACGTTCGCTTGGCCACCACCGCCACCAGCGCCTGCTCACCGGGCTGCGCCGTGACAACCTCGACTGGCCCCGGCTTGGCCTGGTATTCAGGCGGGATCGCCATCACCGGCATCTCTGACTGCGGCACCGGCCGCGGGATTGGCGCACGCTCGCTCAAGGTAAGACCCCCTGCCCAGCAGCGCTTCCGCGCCCGTACTCCGCCGCCCGATCTGCCGCTCGCGCACGCGCGTCCATCGCCGCGATCTCCGCCCGGTCGGCCCACGGGTCCAGCGTCCACGCCCCGTGCCAAACCAACCCGCACGAACGCTCGGCCTGCTCACGCTCGAACATCCACCTGAAGCTCGTCGAGTACGTCAGGCACAGCACGCGGTGGCTCGGCAGCGCGACGATCCGTGAGATCGCCAGCGGGAACGCTGATCGCAGCGCGCCCACCGCCACGTGCGCCACAGGGCCCCACGCCTCGCCGATCACCGCCGGATAATTCGCCCGCACCGGCGGAAGCTTCCACCGCAAATCTCCCCCGGCTTCAAAGCCGCGCAGCAGAAGCTCTGCGCCCAGCTTCTTAGCCGGGCACGTCAGCTCAAGCGGGCTTGACTGCAACCCCGCCTGCATAAACCGCTCCGCCATATCGCCGATCCGCTCGGGCTTGCCAAGCTCCTGCACCGACAGCGGCCCGGACGACGTAAAGCCCATCGCCCCGCCCATGAACCGCCCCGTCGAGATCGGCGACGGCCGATCTTCCCACGTCCGCACAAGCTCGCCGACACGCTCAATATTCGGAAGCTTCGTCCCGCCCGCGACCGCCTTCTCCGCCACATACCCGCGGCCGGCGGGGTTCATCCCGTCCATCAGCGCCATGCCCCCGAAACTCGAAGCCCCGCCGTACGCGCGCTCGGGCGTGAGCGGCATCGTCATAAACTCCTCGGCCTCGCTGGCCCGCACACCCTGCTCATCCACGATCCAGACGCGATCACCAAAGACCGCCGCCTCCCACTTCAGCTGGCCGCACTCGATCTGGACCTTCATCGCCCGCGCGGGCTTACCCCCGGGCGTAACGGCAGGTCCCACCACCAGCACGTCCACGTCAGGACGCCGAAAGTCCACGTCCGGCTGCAGCGTCACGCCAAGCAGCTCAGAGGGCTCGTTGAGCAGCGGCCACGCTTGGTCGAGCGCCACCGGCACCAACACGCCCCGCTCATCGATCCGGCACGTCAGCTTGCACGCCACCGTCGCCAGCATCTCGCTATCACCAACCGAGCTCGACGCAAAGCTGCACGGGGCCGCGATGCAATGCCTGAACTTCATGACCCAGCCCCGCCCTTCTGGCCGCTATCGCCCGCCGCCCGTGCTGGCAAAGGGGCCAAGCCCGTCGCGGGCTCAAGAGCCAAGCCCGCCGCGGGCACAAGGGGATGCGGGTCGGCAAACTCGGCCTGCCCGACCCACGGCATCTTCACCAGCGCGCGGTGCGCCACCACCGTCATCTGCTCACCCAGCTTGTTGCTCCGCGCCGCCGCGTCCTGCTCGTCGGTAGTCGTCTCGGCGTCAGGATCACCCACAAGCCGCCGCGCCCCCACGCTGTAATAGAACCCCACGCAGTGCGCCCGCACCCGCGCCTCCTGCTGCTCGAGCCACTCCGTCGAGACCGGCCGCCCGGCCAGCCCCTCGGTCAACTGCGCCTCGCGCAGGGCCTCAAGCCGGCGGCCCAGCCCGATGACCGACCACGCATCGCGGACATACTTGAGCATCGAGACTCGCTCCAGGCCCGGGGCCGCTAGCAGTTCATCCGGATCCGCTCGCCCTCGACGCGGACGTCGTCGTTGGCCGCCACGCTGATGTCGCCCAGCGTCGCCGTCAGGTGCTGACGCTTCGCCGACTGGGTAATCGTGTCCTCCGCATGGGTCGTCACATCGCCCCCACTGCTGACGGCCAGATGCTCGCGCGCGTGCAGGCTCACACGCCTCGCGTCGATCGACAAGTCACCCTCGAGCGCCAGCCGGACTGAACCGGGCCCAAGCTCAATGCTCGTCGCGTCGGCCGTCACCCTGATGGTCAGCCGCGCCACGCCGCGCGCGTCCACCAGCGTCAGCGTCTCGCCAGCTTCGCTGACACCGCCGGCCCCGCTATTTTCGCTGGCCAACCCAAGGCCCGTCCGCTCAGCGACTTCCGCCTGCGCGGCCGACCGCCGCACCAGCAGCGACTGACCACCACTAAGCGAGACCCGCTGGTCGCCCTGCAGCATCAGCCCCTCGGGCCCCGCGACCACCCCCGGCTTGGTTGTCGTGCCGCCCATTTAGTCCTTCTCCGTAACTTCCCACGTCACCGTCGCCCCCGCGCCACCGGGGAACATGTACGGGTAGACCTTCATCTCGCCGATCGTGTGCACGACCTCCACCGTTCTGACCAGTGGTTCGTGCGTGTGCCCCATCACGTACACCGAAAAGTCCATGTTCCGAGTGACCCAGAGCGCCGCGGCACCAAACACAAAGCTCTCGCGCCGCACGCAGTCGAATTCTTTGAGCACCCTGGCCGACACCCCATCACCCACCACCTTCTGCGTCGCGTCGTGGCCGGTCTGGTTCCCGTCGCTGTTCGACGTATCGATCCTCTGCCCGTGCTCGACCAGCATCCCGTTGCTGAAGACGTTCCCGGTCGATTCGCGCGCAAAGCACTTTGACAGCGGGAAGGCGCGGTTGCCGAAGATCGACCCGTGGGCCCGCCCCGCGCGCGTGGCCATCTCCGCGTTCGCTGCCGCCACCACCGACGAGTTCCACAGGTAGTTGTCGTGGTTCCCGTGCAAGAACTTCACCGACCCGAAGACCTTTGAGACCTTCTCGAGCCCCATGAACACACCGTCAAAGAAGTCATGGATGTACGCGATCTGATCCGCGCAAGAGCTGACCGCCGAGGTGCTTCGAAAGTCCACACCCGGCGGCCCGCTCGGGCGCGACTGGAACCACCGGTCCTGCTGCGCCCACAGCTCGTACAGATCGCCGGCCTGCACCAGGTGAACCTGACTCGCCCACGACAGCCCCGCCAGCTTGTCAAAGAACTCCGCCAGCGCGTCGGTGCTTCGCCGCGATCCGAAGATGTCGTGCGCCACCGACCGGTCCCACGCACGCGGGTCGTCCCACGCACTCCCAAACGTCAAGTTGTTCCACTTCGCATTGGTGGGCGGGCGCGGCACGCTCTTGGGCACACTGGGCGGGATGTGGCAGTCACCGATGATCACCGTGATCTTGTCATAGTTCGGGCTCCTATGGGTGGCGATCCACTCCCGGTCTACCTCGCTAACGCCTGGGATAGCCAGGAAGCGCTCCAGTAGGTTGCCGCCCAACCCGACCTGCTTCAGAATGCCCCCGCCCGTGCGCGCAGGCCCAGTCGCCCCGGCGGTGTACTTGCAAAGCACCGCCTGATTGCCCCAGACCAGCCCGAAATCTTGGTGCCCGTTGAGCCATCGACCGACGTCCAGATACACAAACGAGCCCTTGGGTGGGCGGATCGTCTGCTTCGAGCCCGCCGAGAGGCATGCGCTGTGGCTCTCAGTGGTCAGCGCCTGCACAACGCCGTTGCCGATACCGCTCGTGACCGTCGTCTCTTTAGGGATCTGCTGGCCCTCGCACTGCGCAAGACGGATCGTGCCGGTGCCGGCGCTCTGACGCGTCCACTGAAACTCAACCTTCATCGGCGGACCAGCCATCACGCACACTCCAGTACACCAGACCGCAACCACCAGACGCCACGTACTCGCAACTCGTACGCCCACCCCCACGCCCACCCCCACACCCACCCCCACACCCGCTCAAAGTCGCCCGCCCAAGCACGCTAAGAGCCGAACTCATCGATCACCGCCTGGCGCGTCTCATCGTCCAGCTCGCCAGTCGCCTTCTCGTCGTCGCGCACCATCACCTCGCGCTGGAACGCCGCCAACGCTTCGTACAGCGGATCGTCCGCAGTCAGCCCTACCTCGTTTGCCGAGCCCGAGCTGCTGCCCGCGTCGTAGCCCAGGTTGTTTAGCCGCTGGCGGATCCCCGAGAGGCCGTTGTCGAAGTTGTGCTCTTGCCCCTCGGTCTTGTCGCCCGGGTTGAGCGCCCCCAGCGCGATGGGGTAACGCAGTGCGCGGTCTGGCACCTCCAGCACGCCGCGCGTCCCGCTACGCAGCACAAGCTTCTTGTGCTCAATCTTGCCCGCGCCGTCGGTGCTGGCCAAGAACTCGTAGTCGCCCAGCACCAGGCGGTACTTCATGTTCTTCATCGGCGAGCCGTCCGGCTCCTCGAGCATCAGCGTGAAGTCCTCGGTAAAGCTCTTGACCGTGAAGCTGTGCCGGGCCTTGTCCGCGCAGGTCTCCATCTTCTGCTCCACCGGCGGGATGTACGGCATGTCGCCCGGGTGCAGCTCCTCGGGGCGGCGCGTCTTCTTGAGCGTCGCGTTCTCGCCGTGATCCCACACGCGCATCGGATCGCGCACCAGATACTCCCGGCAGATGCTCTGCAACCACTCGCCGCTGCTCACAATGTGGTAGATGCCCGTTTCTTCCATGGTCTTCACCAGCACCAATTTGACCTCACGGCTAGCTCAAGCCTTCTTCCACTCTGACTTATCCATACGCGGAAACTTCACCTCGCACGTGCCGGGCTTGAAGCCCTCGATCCGCGCCACACCGCGCTCATCCGTGGTCCCCGGTGCCACGCTCCCGTCGGGCAGCTTGACCTCGTACGGCTCGCCCACTACCGCCACGCCGTCCTCATCCTTCAGCTCCAGCTCGATCCAGCTCAGCTCACTGGGCGTGCCACCACCACCGCCTCCACCACCACCGGGGGCGGGCGGCACGTGCGGCGGCGGCGGGTCCGCCGGCGTCACCGCCGACTTGCTCCCGCCCGTGGCATCAGATGGCCCCGCCGGGCCCTTGGGCTGCAAAGGCGTCTGTGGGCTCGGCGCTTTTCCAGACTTCGGACTTGCCATAAGTGCCTCGCTCCAGCCGCCCGCCTACGCATTGTTCTTGATCGTCGGTGCCGAAAGCTCCACCGTCGCCGACGACGACATCTTGACACCCGCGCTGCCCGTGATCTCGACCTTACCGCCGCCGGACTCGACCTTGACGCCCCCGTTGGCCTTCAGCTCGATGGTCCCGGTCGTCTCGATTGTCACCCCGCCAGACTCGATGGCGATCGACGTGCCGCCAACCTTGATTGTTACGTTCGTGCTCGCCTCGATGCAGATGTTCGCGGCCTTGACGAAGTAGTCACCCTGCACGCCCTGCGAGTAATCCGCGCTGTACACCAGGCTCGCGCTGCCGGACACTTTCAAAGACTGCGCGCCAGAAATCTGGCCAACGCTGTCGCCCACCACCGTTATGTGCGCGTCGCCCTTGACCTTCTGCACGCTGTTGCCAGTGACCGACACGTTGTGGTCCTTGCCCACAGACTCATTCAGGTCGCCGCCGACCCCAAGCCCCGCGCTCCCGCTCACGCCCACCGCCTGCGAGCCCTTGACCTTCACGTGGTGGCTCTTCTCCGCGTGGATGAACAGCAGCTCCTTGCCCTTGGTGTCGTCAAACTTGATCTCGTTGAAACCCGAGCCGCCCGTGGTGCTGTTGCTCTTGATCCCCGAGATGTTCTTGTTGTCCGGCATCGCGTACGGCGGCATGTTGTCCGCGTTGTACACAGCGCCCGTCACCAGCGGCCGATCCGGGTCGCCGTCAAGATACTGCACGACGACCTCATGCCCAACCCGCGGCAAGAACATCGCCCCCCACTGCTTGCCCGCCCACAGCTGCGCCACACGCACCCAGCAACTTGTGTCGCTCTCGTCGGAGCCATGGAACCGGTCCCACTTAAAGCACACCCTCACACGCCCAAACTCATCGGTGTGGATCTCTTGATCTTCCGGCCCGACCACCACCGCCGTTTGCGCGCCGGCGATCACCGGCTTGGGCGTGCTGGGCCACAGGCGGAACACCTGCGTCTCCTTCACCGCCGTCACCGAGCAGCTCACACGCGTGCCGCCGCCAGAGCCGCGGTCGTAGTTGTCCGCCTGCCCGCTGATCTGCAGGCCCGTCACCAAGTACTTCTGCGCCAGCCCCTCGCTCAAGTCCGCGTTGGGGTCCGTCAGCTTGAACACACAGCCCACGTACACCCCGCGAACGTCGCCGCTGCCAGCGAACGTCTGCCCACCCGCCGCCAGCGCCTCGGCACGCAGCGAGACGACCTTCTCGCCCCCCGCCGCACCGAGAAACTCGCCCGGGTACTCGTAGAAATCGGTCCACGATGGGACGGAGTGGTCAAAGCCAAAGGGGGAAACAACCACGCCAGAAGAAGATAGCCCGTTCTTTGGCGTCTTGAAGTTGTAGTCCTTCGTGTCGTACAGCCCCTTGCACATCCGCGTTTCAAGCCCCCACGTGCTGAACGCAGCCTCCTCATGGCTCGAGCCCGGCGCGTAGAACGGCACCTCCGCGTCGCCCTGACCCTGCGTGTGCGAAAGCGGCCCATCGCACAGCACCAGTGTGTTCGAGCCCTCGAGATGCTTGCTGTAGTAGTAGACCCCGAACTGCTCCATCAAACGCGTTATAAACGCCAGGTCGCTCTCGCGGTACTGGACGCAAAACTCCAGCGGCTCGTAAACCTCATCACACTTGTTCTCCAGCTCCGCGTGATGGAACTGCACAGTCTCTTTGATCACTTCGAGGGCCGTCTTGCCCTGGTTCCAGTCGCAGTTGGTCCTGTACGAAGCCACCGCAAAGTTCGGGATCACACTCAGCCGATACTCCAAAATGTCGTGGTTCCCGGGGATCGACGCCGACGCCACCAGACCGTTGAAGAACCGGTCGGGCTTCCCCGGACATACCAGCCTCACCGTCAGGCTGTGGCCCAACAACTGCCCGGGCGTCACCGCCACGCTCGTGGGCGCAACCACCACGGTCATAGTGAAGGGCCGACCAAGCTCCTCGCTGTAGCTGAACCCGCGGATCAGCAGCGCGTCCTCCGCCAGCCCCTCAACCTTCACCGACATCTCACGGTTGGCTTGGGTCGGAGGAGGCATCGATGCTCGGTTCCTTTCTACAACAATCTTCAGCGCAAACACTCAGCCCTGCGGCTCGCCATCGAACTGGACCGGCCCCGCCGTCACCGAAGCCGTAGTCCTGCCGCCAGCGGCGCCTGTTGCGCCAGAACCTGCCGCCGGCGGAAACTCGACCTGACGAACCGGGTTGAACCAGCATTGACCCACCGGAATCCTGCTGAGATTTCCCCAGAAGTCCGACATCTCACGGCGCATCTGCCCAAGATATACGCGATTGCGACGGTGCGAATCCAGCCAACCCGCCGCGCTCCCCGTGATCGGCCCGAACCCGTGATGGTTTGACCTCAGCAACGACGTGTCGCCCGGTGCCGG
This sequence comes from Phycisphaerales bacterium PN19_bin_20, assembly GCA_021173225.1. GTDB lineage: Bacteria > Planctomycetota > Phycisphaerae > Phycisphaerales > UBA1924 > JAJTGZ01. The sequence continues at coordinate 121,275 of JAJOLK010000009.1, forward strand.
CGTCTTGCAGGCTATGTAGATGTTCGCCACCACCAGCGCGAAGAACTCCTCCTGCGTGTCGTAATCCCCGTACATTGGCGCACAGTGCATCAGCCCGCGAAGCTGCCGCACCGCGTGCATCATCTCGTGCATCAAGATCTCGTCGTCCGCCGCGCCCGCCCCCAGCGCCCCGCAGACCGCCCCGCTGTGCCAGATTGCCGACTCAAACGCTAGCTCTGAGTCCGAGCCCGTCCCGGTTCCGGTGTACGTCCGGCCCGGCATGTCAAACACCCGATCAAGCACGCTCCGCCCGACCACAGGCCGTGAGTCAGTGCAACTCAGCAACGTCTCGCCCCCGCGTGTCGCGTCGAGCGTCGACACCGGCCTGGCATAGGCGTTGCAGGTGTCCTGAGCAAGCTCCGCCGGCGTCCGAGGGCGAATGATCACACGCCGTCCGCCGCTGGTCTCAATCGCCTCCAGCAGCACCTGGCCGCAGCTGGTCGCCACGACCCGCGCGAACGTGTCCCCCGCCAAGCTCAGCCAGACACGCCCCGCCGTCGTGTTCTCATACCTAAACACCACGCGCGGCGTCGTTGTTGATGGCACCTCAAGCATCGCAGAATCCTCCTGACCAACCGCGCCCACCACGCCTGACACGCCCTCTAAGACAACCCGTAGTCCGCGTTGAACTTCCCGGCGTTGCGCGCGAAACCCGCTAGAGCCCTACTCTTCGCTCACGCCCAGCAAACTCCGCTACGCGCCGGGCCCGGGGCCGTCCGGTAAGCACGACGCTCAATCGAACTCGTAGCCAAAGTCGCCCGCGTCGGTCACCTTCACATGCACCCGGCTGACGCGCTCGCCACGCACCAGGCGCTCCAGCATCTCACGGCTCACCGTCGGGAGCACCGTGTGCGTCAAGATCCGGTCCACCACACGCCCGCCGCTCTCGCGGTCGTTGCACCGCGAGACGATCTGCTTGACAACCTTGTCGTCATAGGTAAACGGCACCTTGTGCTGCTCCTTGACGCGCTTGACCACACGCCCAAGCTGCAGCTTCACGATGTTGCTCAGCATGTCATCCGTCAGCGGGAAGAACGGGATCACCACCATCCGCCCCATCAGCGCCGCCGGGAAGACCTTCAGCATCGGCTCCTTGAGTGCCTCGGCGATCCCCTCTGGGCTCGGCATCAGCTCCGGGTCCTTGCACATCTTCATGATCAGCTCAGACCCAACATTGGTCGTCAGCAAGATGATCGAGTTGCGGAAGTTGATGTCACGCCCCTCGCTGTCCTTCATCGCCCCCTTGTCAAAGACCTGGAAGAAGACCTCGTGCACATCGGTGTGCGCCTTCTCAACCTCGTCCAGCAGCACCACGCTGTACGGGCGACGCCGGACCGCCTCGGTAAGCACGCCGCCCTCGCCGTAGCCTACATAGCCCGGGGGTGAGCCCATCAACGTCGCGACCTTGTGCGCTTCCTGGAACTCGCTCATGTTGATCGTGATCAGGTTGCCCTCGCCGCCGTAGAGCGTCTCGGCCAGCGCCAGCGCCGTCTCGGTCTTGCCCACGCCGCTGGTGCCCGCGAGCATGAACACACCGATGGGCTTGTTGGGGTTCTCAAGCCCGGCCCGGCTCGTCCCGATCCGTTTGGCGATTGCCTCCAGCGCGTGCCGCTGACCGATGATCCGACGCTCGATGATGTCCGCCAGGTTCAGCACCGTCTCGATCTCATTGCGGACCATGCGCCCCACCGGCACGCCCGTCCAGTCCGCCACCACGCTCGCCACCGCCGTCCCGTCCACGCTCGGCAGGATCAGCGGGCTCTCGCCCTGGAATGCCGTCAGCTCCGCCGTCAGCTTCTTGAGCTCCGCCAGCGCCGTGGCCCGATCCGCCTCGCTCATCGCCGGCGTCCCCGGCGCGGGCTGACCGGCCGCATCCGATGCTGCCGCCGCCTTCGCGCCGCTCGCGCCAACCGCAGTCGCGCCAGGCCCGCTCGCCCCAGCATCAATCGCCAGGCCCGTGCCCGCACGCAGCTTCGCGCGTAGATCAAGCACCTTGGCCACAAGCCCCTTCTCCTGCGTCCAGCGCCCCTCAAGCACCGCCAGACGCGCCCTCTCCGCCGCCAGCGTCGCCTCAACCTCCACCTTCCGCGCCTCGTGCGGCAGGCCGACCACCAGCTCGCGACCGACGATCTCAAGCTCCGTCTTCAGGCTGTCGATCCGACGACGGCTGTCGTCGATCGCCGGCGGTACCGCGTGCTGGCTGATCGCCACCCGCGCGCTCGCCGTGTCCAGCAAACTCACGGCCTTGTCCGGCAGCTGCCGCGACGGAATGTACCGGTGGCTCAGCCGCACCGCCTGCTCGATCGCCTCGTCCATCAGCTGCACCTTGTGGTGCTTCTCAAGCGCCGCCGCCAGGTGGCGGATCATCAAGATCGCCTTCGCCTCGCTGGGCTCCTCCACCTTCACAACCTGGAACCTGCGCGTCAGCGCCGGGTCCTTCTCAAAGTACTTCTTGTACTCCGCCCATGTCGTCGCCGCGATCGTCCGCAGCGTCCCGCGCGCCAGCGCCGGCTTCAGCAGGTTCGCCGCGTCGTTCTGCCCCGCCGCCCCGCCCGCGCCAATCAGCGTGTGCGCCTCGTCAATGAACACGATGATCGGTCGCACCGACGCCTGCACCTCCTCGATCACCTGGCGCAGCCGCTGCTCAAACTCGCCCTTCATGCTCGCGCCGGCCTGCAGAAGGCCCATGTCCAGGCTCAGCAGCCGCACGTCCTTGAGGCTCGGCGGAACGTCACCCTGCACGATGCGGTGCGCGAAGCCCTCGACCACCGCCGTCTTGCCCACGCCCGCCTCGCCCGTCAAGATCGGGTTGTTCTGACGCCGACGCATCAGGATGTCCACGCACTGGCGGATCTCCTCGTCGCGCCCGATGATCGGGTCGATCTTGCCCTCGCGGGCACGCTGTGTCATGTCCACGCAGAATCGACCAAGCGCCTCCTCCTTGCCCATCTGCGCCGGCGCCATCGCCCCGCTGGCAGAGCCCGGGTCGCCCTGTGAGCCAACCGCCGTCCCGTCCATCGCCGGCTGCGTCGCCTCGGGCGAGCCCGCGACGATCTCGTTGAACTTCTCCGCCAGCGTGTCGGCCTTGACCCGCTCAAACTGCTTGCTCACGCCCAGCAGCACGTTGCGCAGCCCGGGCGTCTTGGTCATGCCCAGCACCAGCATCCCCGTCCGCACCTTGCTGTCGCCAAACATCAGGCTCCCGTACAGCCACCCGCGCTCTGTCGCATCGTCCAGGTGCGCCGACAGATCGCTGATCGCCGTCGCGCCGCGCGGCAAGCGGTCGATCGCCGCCGTCATGTCCGCCGCCAGACGGTTGGGATCAAGCTCAAAGTGCCGCGCGATCCGGTGCAGGTCGCTGTCCTCTTGCGCAAGAATCTGCTGGACCCAGTGCACAAGCTCTACGTACGGGTTGCCGCGCAGCTTGCACGCCACCGTCGCCCCTTCAAGGGCCTTGTACGCCAGGGGGCTCAGCTTGCCGAACAGTGCGCTGCGAGAGATCTCTGACACGTCGTTGCTCCGCTGTGTTCACGCCACCACAAAACCCACCTGCACAACACGACACCACCACCACTTGAACCCCAAACGTCCAATCCCAAAGGCCCGGCCCCACACGCCCGAACCCACCCGACCCCATCTGTCACGACTCGGCACGACTCAAAGACCCCGTCACGTTCACGCTCACGTTCACGACTACGCCCCCGCACCCACCAGCGCACGGCCCGACCTGAAGTCCTGCTCAAGGCTCCGCCCCGCCAGCGTCAGCGCCGCGTCCTGCCGCGCCGCGCCCGTACCTGCAAAGCTCGTCCATCCAAGCTGCGCCGCCCCCACGTCACTGACCTTCCCGCCAAGACGGCTCTTGGGCACCTGGTCCTTCTTCAGCACCAGCCGAACGTCAAAGTCCAGCTCCTCACCCAGGTAATGCCTGCACCAGGCCTCCAGCCGCCGAAAGCTCCGCCCACCATCAAGCCCCTGGCGATACACCGGCAGCAGCCGCTTGTAGTCCGCAAGGTCCATCGGCCCAAGGTGCAGCCGCACCTTGCCCTGGCAATCCCACACCTGCGAGCCGACGCCCGCCATCCCGTCAGTCTTGGTCCCGCCCAAGCTGCTCGTCAGCGGGCTAAGGCCCAGCCGGCACCGATACTGCTCAGGCAAATCGATCCACCGTCCGACAAATTCTTCAACCTGCACCGGCACCCGCAGATACGCCCGCAGCAGGCTCGCCAGCCCCTCAGGGTTGCGCGATGGTGACGCCAACCGCCCCGCGAAGTACAGCTTGGCCAGATCGTGCTCGGTATCGTCGCCCGCCGTCGCGCCCCCGCCGTAACCGAAGAACGCCCCAATGTACTCCTGATACGCGTCGCGCCCGCCGCGCGCGCAGTGCTGATGGCTCACGGTGATCTGATTCACCGCCCAGGCCCGGTACAGCAGCTGGATCATCCGGTGGTTGAACACGTCAAGGAACGCCGAGAGCGTCGTGTCCTTGTGGTGCAGCGCCCGGGTGTACGCCAGCTCAGTCAGGTGCAGCGGGAGCGCGCCGTTTGGACCCAAAAGCCCAAAGTGGTTCACCACCATCCGCGGCACGTTGCTACCACGCACCCACCGCAGCTCCTCGATCGTGCACGGCGCAAACCGCAGGCTCGCCGCCTGGCAGAACATCACCGCGTCCTCGCGGACCCGCAGGCTCGCGCCAATCGGCGGCAAGTCGGGGCGCGACGCCTCCAACCGGCGCAGCGCCTGAAAGATGTCAAACTCGTGCGGGTTCTCGCTCAGGCGGCGGATCAGAGCATCGGCCGCCGGCCCACGGTCGCCGGCCATCTCTTGACCTCCCCACGCTGCACCGAACGGATCACCGTCTCGGTCAGCGCGTTGCTCGACACGTACCGCGCGAAGAACTGCTCAAGCACCGCGCCCAGCAGGAACACGCCCGTTCCCTCGAACTTGCCCTCGTCAAAGTCCAGCGTCAGCTCAAGCCCACGCACAAACGTGATCGGCCCCGGCGTCGGCACCCGGCGCGTGATCGGCGCCGAGCCTACCGACACAATCCCGTCAATCTGCTGCGCGTGCACGCTGCGACGCTCAGGGTCCGTGTCGTCCGCGTACAGCCGCAGCAAATCACGCAACGCCGCGGGGCTCTTGCCACCCGCCACGCTCGCCAGCGACAGGTAGTTCTGCGCCAGGTGCCCGATCGCGCGCCACGCCACCTGCCCATCAATGGGCGCTGGCCGCGGCATGCTCGGGCTCACCAGGCAACGGATCGACTTCAGCGGCGCGCCAAAGTCAATGTCAAAGTCACGCACGCCCTTGCCCACCGGCATCTGGATCGGCAAGTCGCGGTTCGTGCACAACGCCTCAACCCCAAGCTGCCGCAGCCGATCGCTGTACGGCGCCGCTTGCGCGTCCACCAACGACAGGTACACCTCAGAGCCCGCGTAACGCACAGACCGCGATCCAAGGCTCTGCTCACGCTGGGTCAGCACCCGCGCCGCGCGGTGCGTCATGTAATACGCGCCAGACGCCTGCGCGTCCCAGTCGCTCGCCGCGTAGAACGGCCGAAACTCACGCTCGTCCTCAGATGACAGCCCGTAACCCACCACCTTCGTCACCGCGTAGACCTCAAAGTCCGTCGGACGCGTCCGATCAACCACCAGGTGGTGCTCAGCACGCTGGTCGCTCACAAAGATCCGGTCCGCACGCTTCGGAAACAGGTTGATCGCCGGGGTGCAAAAGGGCACGAACGTCCCCGCCTCCACAACCCGCTCCAGCAACGGCTCCTCACGCCGTAGGCCCACGATCAGCTCCGCCCGCGGGCCCTTGATCTTGCTCAGCGCGCCCGCAAGACCCGTGAAGTCCACCGTCATGAAGCGCTGTGGGAACGCGAAGTACTCACTCAACAGCCGGTACCCGTGGAACGTCCGCCCGTCGCTGGGCAGCATCCCCTCGCGCTCGTCAAACCCGACCCGCCCGATCGACTCAGGCCCAAGCCGCGTCGCCGCAGGCCAGCTTGTCAGCGCGTCGGTCGGCTTAGGGCTCCGCACCAGCACACCCACGGCGTCGCTCAAAAGCTGCTCGTACAGCCGCATCCGCGTCGCGTCAGGCGCGCTGATAAACAGCGGCAGGTTCGCCATCGTCAGCTGGCTGAAATTCAGGCCCGCCGTCGCCTCCAGCACGATCCGCACCGCCGCCTTCACACCGGGCATGCTTGGCAGCTCAAGCACCCCCATGTCACGCGTGTGATACCCCCCGCCAACCACCTTCAGTGGGTATAGCTTCACCTCGTGCCCGGTCCGGAACTCGCACGCCGTCGCGTCACCCGCCCCACGCACAGACCGCAGCGCCGTCGCACGCGGAACCACAAACCCAGCCGCCAAACCCCCGTCGCTCAGCTCAGGTACAAACTGCACCATCGTCATCGACGGCACCGGCGCCAGATACTGCGGGTACACAATGTTCAGCAGCGTCTCGGTAAACCGCGGAAACTCCGCCTCCAGCTTCAGTTGCACACGCGCCGCCATGTACGCGAAGCCCTCGAGCAGCCGCTCGACGTACGGGTCGCGGCACTCGCGCTCGTCCAGCGCCAGCCGAGACGCGATCTTCGGGTACTGACGCGCAAACTCGCCCGCCACACTCCGAAGGTGCTCCAGCTCCTGCTCATATTTGCTCAGCAAAGATCGGTTCAAGACGCTCCACCCTCCAGCTTCCACTGGTTCAGCTCAAGGTCGATCTCCGTCCGCACAAACAGATTGTCCGGCATCGGCAGCGGATGAACCTCGCCCGAAAGCTCAAACCCCACCGCCACCAACCCGCTCTGCTCGTCCGCCTTCTCAACCCGCTTGACCTTCACCGTCCCCTGCTGCAGCCGAGGCTCAAACTGCGAAATCGCACGCTCGACGCCCGCACGCAGACGCTCACGCGCCTGGTCGCTGGTCGTCCGCCCGCTGAACGGCACCGTCCCGAAGTTCAGCACGCTCCTGGCCGCCAACGGAAAGTCGTAGATCATGTCACCTTCAGGCCGCGCCGCAGTGTTCAGCAGATAGTCCAGGTCGCGCAAGATCGCCTGCCGAATCTGCGACATGTTCATCACACGCCGCTCACGGCTCTCCTCGAGCTTCCCGGGCTGATCGTCCAGCAGACGGTCCAGAAGCACCGGCTGCAACCGGTCCTGCAATGCCAGGTCAGGCATGGTCCGCCCCCTCACCACCGCCGCCACTGACACCATCTTCATCGCTCGGCTGCCCGTCACCCACCGCGATCTCGCGCACCTCCAGCAGCCCAATATCTTGAGACTCGGTCGCCAGCAGCCGCTGGCCCCACCCGCACGTCACTCCAAGCAGCGTTGTCGGCGCCACCTCGCGCCAGTCCGTCTTACGCGACATCAGCATCCCCTCGTCGCCACCCTTTTCCGTCCCCGGATACCGCACCGGAAGCTGCGCGTTGACCGTCCCGCCATTGGCCAGCGTAAACGTCGACGGCAGCCACACCAGCTCGCTCAGCGTCGCCGGCACTTCCGTCCGCACATGCACCACGCTCTCCAGCGGCACCCAGTAATACCCGCCGTCAATGAACGCCTCAAGGCACGGGCCAAACCGCACGTCGGCGTCCATCAGCCACTCAAAGGCCTTGCCATTCAGCCGTCCGGGCAGCGCTGGCGCCGCCTCAAGGGCCAACTCGCGCAGCTTCGCCGCCGCCGCGTGCTGGCCGTTGCTCGAGTGCTGACACGCCTGCAGCAACCCGCTGATCCATGCCGGTGGCTCACCAAAGACCATCGGCAACCGCTTGCCCGCAAACACCTCGGCCCGCATCGCCTCGCCCTGGATCGCCAGCCGCGCAAGCTGCGCCGGCAGCAGGTGCATCGCCCGCATCTCAGCCGCGATGCTCACCTGCGCCAGCGCCCGCTCATAGTCGCCCAGCACCGCGCTGATCTGATAAAGGAACATCCGCAGCTTGTCGTCGCCCGGCGCGCCCTTGACGGCCTCAACGACCAGCTTGAGCGCCTCGCGCGGCTTGCCCTGCTTCAAAAGCCCCTCTGCCTGCGTTGCCGCGTCCATCGGTCGCTCCCATGCCCCGCCCCCAACACCCGCCGATCACCTCGCCGGTGCACCAGCATACCGAATCAGAGGCAAACGTGGGATCGGGCCAAACCCGAACTCACCCCGCGTCTCCCCCATCAACCACACTCTCCGTCGCCTCGCCTCACCTCACGTCAACCAAACCCGGCGCGCTCAAGCAGCGCCGCAGCCCGCGGCCCCATCTTCAAGGCCCCCGCCCCAGCACGAACACCCATACAAATGCGGCCCGAGCAGGTCGTGCGCGGGCCGCGAGTCTCTCGGAAATTTGTCGCCCGCCAGCCGCCGGACCGCTCAGTTCCGCCGCCGACGCCCGGCCATCAACCCACCCAGGGCCAGCACCGCCGCCGCCCCCGGTGTTGGCACCACATTGATCGCGTAGTTTGCCGCCGCCGATTGCGTCGCGCCAGTTGGCCCGGCGTAGCTCAGGATGATCCCCGGCTGAGCATTCGGCCCAAAGATGTTGACGTTGTACAGCCCCAGCGGCATGCCGCCGGAGAAGCCAAGGTTACTTGGGCTGTTCTGGAAGAAGTAGATCGGCCCGATGTACGTGCCCACACCGTTCCACGCCAAGAACGCAGGGTCGAAGTTCTGAACGCCGGCGGTGAACCCCGCCGCGAAGCCCGGCAAGAACGGCGCGGCGAACGTTGATACCAAGTTGGGCGAGAGGAACGTTTCGTTCGACGCAACAGTCACGCTGCCCTGGATCTGGATTGAACCAGTGAAGTTCGGTGTCGTGGTCGTGACCGGAGTCAGCGTGAAAACAAAGGCCTGGGCGGGGACAGCCGCCGCCGCGACCACGACGGGGACAAACGCAATAGGCAAGCGACTCATCGGACGGCGATTTATTGCACTGTAACGCATGACTCTCTCCTGGTGCTGCGGGGTCCGCATCACGCTCGCTCCTGCCAAGCTTGCCGGATCGGGGCAAACACTCCCGTGTCCTTAACAACCCTGAAGCAAGGCCGCGCCGGTTGGGACGGGGCCTTGGAATGGTCAAGATTTACTCAAGCCCGCCGCCGCCGCATCGCCACCAACCCACCCAGGGCCAGCACCGCCGCCGCGCCGGGGGTCGGAACCTCTGTAATGAAGTACGCCAAATCCGTCTGCGGCCCGAAGGCTGCCGCCACGTCGGCATAATTCCAGGGGTTCGGGCTCACGTTGTCCCCCTGGAAGTAGATTGACTGGCCGTCGTTGATCCCTGTCCCGATGCTGTTGGCACCCGTCGTCCCCACCACGAAGCCTCCGCTGTTCACCCCGGCGTCGCCAATGCTCACCGCGAGCCAGTAGTTGCCCGGCGCGAGCGCGAAGTCCGGGACATCGAGGTCGACGCGCACGATTGGGTGGTTGGGCGGGTTGCCCGGAACCTGACCAACCATAAATGGCGTGCTTGAGGTCACGGGCGCCCCGATGCCAGAGGCGACCAGCGTGCCCGCGACTCCCGGCGACATGCCCGTCCGGATCTGCCAGCTCGCAACGGTCACGCCCGTGATCGGCACGCCCGCAAATGACGAGTAGTAACCGCCGAGCGTGCTGACCATGCCCCCGCCAGCGTTTGTCCACACAAAGTTGTCGTACGCGAAGGCCTGGTATCCCGGCGGGGCGCCCGTCGCCCAGTGAAACGCCGCCAGCGGTACCGCCATGAAGGCCGCAGGATCACCGCCGTACCAGTCTGCCCGCGCAGTCGACGCTCCGAGGGACAACCCCAGCAATGCCCCAGCCGTGACCGTCACCGCACTGATAGCTTTCGCTGACGATGCAAAGATAGATCGCTTCATCTCTCTCTCCTTATAAAGCAGGCTTTCCGGCCCTTCGCTAACGCACTCAAGCTTGAGAACCGCTCTGCTCTTTCCCCTGAGAGTACCACCAACCCAAGAAAATGCCAACCGCATTCCGTCAATCGCATCCACAAAGTCCCCGCGCTGGCCCCGCAGGGCCAGCCGCACCTCTAAACAGGCTTCCGCACAAGCGTGACAGGACCATTGACACAGAACATCCACCAAACACACTGAGCTTCGTCCCAAGCTCAATGCTCACCGGTTCATCCTCTGGGTGCCATCTTCACCAGCCTCGGATTAAGGCGCGCGATCGGCACGACCAGGTCGCGCTGCTGCGCCATCTCCTTGTGAATGTCCTTGTACACGCCCGGCGCTTCGTCGATGCCCGCACTTATCAGCTCAACCTTCGCCACCTGCAGCTCGCGCCGCACGCCGCCCCACACAAAGCTCTCGCGCGCCTTAGTGCGGGACATTTGCTGGCCCGCCGCGTGGCTGGCCGAAAGTAGCGACGCCCCAGGGCCCAGCCCATGCACCACAGACCCCGGCATCGCCACCGACCGGCAGGCCAAATCCCTGTTGCGCATCGCGCATCAACGCACCCGCGGCCGCGATCGGCAGCGAGCACGCACGCGTCATCTGCGTCACCGCCTCCGCCTCAAGGCCCTTACCCCAGTTCCGCATCGGCGCGGGCGCCCTGCGTGCTAGAAACCGCGCCTGCTTCTTCGCCGCCATCAGTTCACGCGCCAACGCACCGAATAACGCATCACCCGCAAAGCTCGCCAGGTCGGCCAGCACCGCACGCAGCGACTCGCGCACCGCCAAGCCCGCCCTTGCTCGCCGCCGCGCACGCCGCCTGCGCGCACCGAAGCGGCTCATCTG
>JAJOLK010000030.1 GCA_021173225.1 Phycisphaerales bacterium PN19_bin_20
GCCGTCATCTCACTGCTCGCCGTGTATCGGGGCGGTTGTTCAGGAGTCCCTGTTGTTCTTTGCAGTTGCGGCAGCGTCCGCAAGCGACATTGAACGGGACCGACACGAGGTCGCCCTTCTTCAGGAAGAGCACGTCTCGCCCAGCCTCGACGACTTCCCCGGTCACCTCGTGCCCCAACTGCTCGCCCTTGGGCATCTGCGTGCGACCGCGGTAAATGTGCTGGTCGCTGCCGCAGATGTTAGTGGTGACCACCTTGAGGATGACCCCGTGCTCGATCTTCTTCCCGTTGCTGGCATCAACAAGCTCCGGAAAGTCAATCTTCTGGACTTCGAGTTGCTTAGGACCAAGATACACGACCGCTCGATTGCTAGGCACGGGAAACTCCTCAAGGACGGTCATGCTGATAACGGAACGTGGCCGGGCGAGGGCAGGGGGCACAGCAATTACCTGTCCATCCACCGGCCCCTGAACGACATAGCTGTAGACGTTTCACTCTTGCACGGAAAGATCACTTATTATTTTTCGGGCCTCGTCGTTCGAGGCCAGCTCTTAAACCGACGCTGAAGCCATCTCTTCGCACGACTTAGCGCACCTGCGGCACATCTCGGCGCACTGCTTCATCATCGCGTCGCCCTTGCCGAGCTTCTCGCAGGACTCCGCACACTCGTTGCAGATTTCGACACACTCCTTGCAGACATGGGCGGCATGAGTCGACCCCCGTGACATAAAGCAGGCAGCCGTCGCGCAGATCTCGGCGCAGTCGCGCATGATGATCTGGTGCTCGGCGGAGGCGTGCAGGCCGCCCATGTGCAGGCAGTGCGTCCCGCACTGGGTACAGGTAGCCGCACACTCGCCGCAGTCCTTGATGCAGGCGAGCATTTCCTTCGACGGAGCGTTCTGATTCATGGGGGGCACCTTTTAGGTTTGGAGACTCAAAGCATCCGCGCCGGCGAACACCGTTTCAGCCGTTCAGTTCGCCATCGCTCGCATCTGCGCGATCTCGCGGGTCTGGTCGTCGATCATCGTCTTGGCCATGCGGCGAGTGTCGTCGCGGCGCAGGTTGGGCATGGCCTTGCGGGTCATTTCCACGCCGACGGTGTGATGGTCGATCATGCGCGTCAGGAACACGCGGTCGAGCTCTGCGCCGCCAGCGCTGCGAAGGGCCGTCATGTCGGCACCGGCGTTCTCGCGCATCATCGCGTCCGCCCTCATGTTGCCGTGCCCCGTCTCGCGGGCGATCGCTCTCAGCTTTACGTTCTCGGCAGACTGTGCATCGACGATGGAGCTCGCGATGGCGCGGACCTCGGCTCGGCTGCCGTTCTGGGCCTGGTATCGCCCCATCTCGATCGCTGACTCGTGATGAACGGCCATCATTGAAGCAAACTCGCCGTCGCTGGTCGCGGCGGGCATCTGCTTCATGTCAACGGGGCGGGTCCGGTCATAAGCGTTTGAGCCCGAACGGTCGCTCTGACAGCCGAGTGACGAGAGGCCGACAATCGCCAGGAGCAGCAGCGCAGAACAAGGCCGCGACACGCTGCAACGGTGGAGAGAGGCCATGGTAAGGATCCTTTCGAACGGTGGTTCGGAGCAAGCCGAGGCGACAACGCCCCTTTATCAAGACGATGGATATTGGGCGCCGCGTGGACAGATTGCGCGGGCGGAGAGTTCCCCCATCGTGCAGGCTCGCCGGGCTCAACCCTTCTTGTGAATTCGCGCACAGAGGCCGTTCCAACGCCCCGCCCGGATGCCGCCTGAGCTTCGGCGAAAGTACGAGCGGGAGGGTCGGCGACGAAGCCGTGCAAGACCGCTGCGGAGAGTCGAAGGCAAGGACCCCTTGGCCGCGGCAAAGGCGCGGCGACCACGGCCCCCTCCGCTCTTGTCCGGCATTGGTTCGGCATCTCACCCTGCCCGTGGTGGGCGGATTTCCGCGCTAATTCACTGGCACCGGGCCCGGTTCGGTCTAGACTTGCGGCTCAGCCGACAGCGCAGTTCGTGTGATTTTTTGTGCTAATGCACAGGGATCATGACCCCCGACGCCCGGTGGTCACTGCCGGCGAGAACCCTGACCGAGCCACCGATATGGAATCCTCCAGCACGTCGTCGCCCAGCGCGGAAACCAGCGCCACCAGCAGCGCTCCCCAAACCTCAAGCCCAGGGTCGCCAGTGGCCCCCGTGGGCCCTGCGGCTCCGGCGGCAGTAGAGATCGCCGCGCCCAGCACGCCTGAGGGGAACCTCAGGGGGTTGCCCAAGATCTCCAAGGCCGAGGTCATCCGCTCTGACGAGCCTGCACCCAAAGGCGGGTTCGGCGGTGATGGCGGCGGTGGCAGTGGCGGCAACTACAGTGACCGGCGGCGAGAGCGCTCTGACAAGCCCACCGACGATCGCCCCACGGCCCCAAACACGCGCGAAACACTCCGGCAGATGAGCCGTGACCAAGGCTCGGCGGCCGTAAGCGACCCGGCGCTGGACGCAGAGATTGCGGCCATGATGACCGACGCCGCCAACGACATGCCCGCCCCCAAGCCGCGTGCCGTCCGGCCCATCGGCGGCCCGCAGAAGTCCAGCATCCGCGGCCCCCGCAAGATCGAGTCGGCGCGCGAACACCGCACCGGCAAGGTCGTCAGCGTCGGCCCCAGCGACATCTTTCTTGAGTTCGGGCCCAAAGAGCTCGGCGTCGTGCCCCGCTCGCAGTACCCCGATGACCAAGTCCCGGCCGTTGGCACCGATATCGAGGTCGTGGTCGACAAGTTCGAGAGCGCCGAGAGCCTGTTCATCTGCTCGCGTCCCGGGCAGGTCGTCAAGGCGCAGTGGGAGCTGCTCGAACCCGGCCAGATCGTCGAGGCCCGCGTGACGGGCGTCAACAAGGGCGGGCTTGAGCTTGAGGTTGCCCAGCACCGCGCGTTCATGCCGGCCAGCCAGGTCAGCCTTGACCGCATCACCGACCTCTCGGTGTTTATTGGCGAGAAGTTCCCGTGCGTGGTTGTGCGGGTTGAGCGGACGGGGCTGGGCAATATCGTGCTGTCACGGCGCGACATTTTGGCCCAGGAGCGTAAAGAGCTGGCCGAGAAGCTCAAGGCCACGCTGGTCGAGGGCGCAGTGCTGGACGGCGTGGTCCGCAAGATCATGCCGTTCGGGGCGTTTATCGACATCGGCGGGCTTGACGGGCTCTGCCACATCTCTGACATGACCTACGACCGCGTGACGCCGAGTGAGAAGAACGTCGGCAAGTACGTCTCGGTCGGTGCGTCCGTGCGCGTGCAGGTGCTGAAGGTTGACCTGGAAGAGAAGCGGATCGCTTTGGGCATGAAGCAGCTCGCGGCCGACCCGTTCTCGACGGCGACCAATGAGGTCAGCGAGGGTGCTGACGTGACGGGCAAGGTCGTCCGCCTGGCCGACTTCGGCGCGTTCATCCAGCTCTCGCCGGGCGTTGACGGGCTGGTGCACATCAGCGAGATCAGCCGCAAGCGGATCAACACGCCGGCGGACGTGCTGAAGGTTGACCAGGTCGTGACGGCGCGCGTGCTGAAGATCGACCCGACAACGCGGAAGATCAGCCTCTCGATCAAGGCGCTGACACCCGAAGAGCCGCCCAAGCCGGGCAGCCGCGAGGCCATGATGGCCGACAATCGGGCCGTACAGAACAAGGCGGCGGAGGAACGGCTCAAGGAAATTCACAAGGAGAGCCCCGAGCTGCGCCGCCAGCGCGAGAAGTTCCGCAACAAAAACCTCTCGGGCGGCTTCGGCGAGAAGACCTCGTTCATGGGCGCGGGCCTGGGCAGTCTGAAGATCTAAGCCGCACGCTGACGGGGCCGGTCTTGGCCGGCAAAGCATGGCGATAGACCTGGTTTAGAGTTGCTCAATCGTTCACAGGGCGGGGCCTTCCCCGCCTTGTTTCATGGCCGTCGGCCGGTCGCAGCCCCGGGGCCGGCGCCCGGGAGATGCTCTCGGCGGGGCGGAAGTTGCGGCCTCAGTCAATTTCTAGCCAGCGGCGTGCGCAAACCGCACCGAACAGAGCGCGAGCGTCGATGAAAGTGCGCGCTGACCGCGCTATCCTGCGTCCCGACCGGGCAAAAGACGAACAGGAACCATACATGCTTGGCAAGGTCTTCAAGGCGTACGACGTTCGCGGCGTATATCCAGATCCGCTCAATGAGCTGATGGCGCGGCAGATCGGCTTCGGCTGCTCGCGGTTCCTGCTCGCCGACGCCAAGACCGCCGGCGACGACGGGCCCATGATGAAGAACATCGTCGTCGGGCGCGACATGCGCAAGAGCTCACCCTCGCTCTCTGACGCGTTGATGAAGGGCATCACCGACCAGGGCGGGCACGTGCTGGACGTCGGCATGGTCGACACCAGCTTCATCTACTTCGCGGTCAACCACCTTGACTGCGCCGGCGGCGTGATGGTGACCGCCAGCCACAACCCCCCGCAGTACAACGGGATGAAGGTCTCCAAGCGCAAGGCCAAACCCGTGGGCGAGGCGACAGGCCTGGCCGAGATCCGCAAGTTTGCCGCCACCGTCGACTACACCAACAACCCACCTCAGGGCGGCGGACGGGTTGAGCGGCGCGACCTGTGGGACGCGTACCGCAAGCACGTGCTGGCATTCCTCGACCTCTCCAAACGCAAGGGCAAGAAGGCCCTGCGCTGCGTGATCGACGCGAGCAACGGGATGGCCGGCACGAGCATCCCGCAGCTCTTCGGCAAGAAGCTCTCCGGTGAGTTTGGCGGCGGGAGCCTCGAGATCATCGCCCTGAACTTTGACAACTCCAAGGGCGAGTTCGTACATGAGCCCAACCCGCTGGTGGCGGCCAACGTCCAGATGACCTGCGACGCCGTGCTCAAGCACAAGGCCGACATCGGCTTCTGCTACGACGGCGACGCCGACCGCTGCGTGGTGGTTGACGAGAAGGGCAAGATCGTGGGCTGCGACCAGCTTACGGCCGTGCTGGCCCGGCACTTCCTTGAGAAGAGCCCCGGCAGCGCGATCGTCTACGACCTGCGCAGCACCAAGGCGGTGCAAGAGGAGGTCCTCAAGGCCGGGGGCAAGCCCGTGCGCTCGCGCGTCGGGCACGTGTTCATGAAGGGGGCTCTCGCAGAGCACAAGGCCGTCTTCGGCGGCGAGCTCTCGGGGCACTTTTACTTCCAGCAGAACTTCAACGCCGACTCGGGCGTGATCGCGATGTGCGTGGTCCTCACGGTGCTTGCCAACACCGGCAAGACGATGAGCGAGCTGATCAAGCCAATCGCGCGGTTCCACCAGTCCGGCGAGATCAACTTCCAGATCGAGGACAAGGACGCGGCCTTGGCCAAGATCAAAGACGCGTTTTCCGGGTACGGCGCGATGGACGAGCTCGACGGGGTCACCATCGACTGCTTCGCCAAGGACGGCTGGTGGGCCAACATCCGCAAGAGCAACACCGAGCCGCTGCTACGCCTGAACCTTGAGGCTAAGGACAAGACGACGCTCGACCGCGTCTACGCGCAATTCAGCCCGATGCTCGGGCACAAAGTGGACCACTGAATGGGTCCACAACTGAGCCGGTTCACAACTGGGCGGGCTCAGAACTAGGTGCGTCTGACCGCACCGCCCGCACGAGCGCAGGTTGGCTAGAAGGTCGGTCGCCGCCGATAAACTCCTGGCTCATGAGCGCGAGCTTGGCATGTCCTCGTTCATTCGCAATCGCGTTCTGCGGGCTGCGACGCTGTGCCACACTTCGCCGCACGATCAACGCGGGCTGCGTCCATTACAGACGCACGCCCCAGCTATGATCGGTTTTCGTTCATCCGCACGCCTTGGCCAAACCCACCCGCACCGGCATCTGGCTAGAGGACGTCCCCGCCAGCTCATCGTCCCCCAGCGCCCATGACCATCGACGCCTTCCTCGAGCACTGGAAGCTCATCGAGCACCCCTTCCGCGGCGAGGAGGCACGCCAAGACGCCCTCTTCACGCGCATGGTTGATGCGGCCGTCCGTGCCGCGGCTGAGAACCCGCTTCGGCCCTCGCGCCTGCCCAGGCATCCAGACTATGACAAGATTGCCGGTGAGTTCTCGCGACCATCGACCGCGATTGTCTTTGGTGAGAAGGGCTCGGGCAAAACCGCCATTCGGCTTCAGATGGCCACCAGCGCCGCCGCGTACAACGCGATGAACCCCTCGCGGCGCGTGCTGCTGGTTAGCCACGACGACCTCGCCGGCCCGCTGCAGCACCTGCACGATCGGCTGCGGACGGTCAAGCGCGGCAAAGAGAGCACCCCGCTGGATTCACTCCGCCAGATGCGCCTGGCCGACCACGTTGACGCGCTGCTGTGCGCGCTGGTGCCAAGGCTGGTCGACGCGGCCCTTGAGCAGACGCCTCCGCCCGCGGCCAGCGCCGAGCGGCAGATAGACCGAATCGACCTCGGGCCCGAGCCGCGTAAGTCTCTTCGCCGTCTCGACCGCGCGCTCAAGCGTGACTTGCTGGTGCTGCAGGTCGCGTACGACCGGCCTGACCAGGGCGGCGAGCGCTCAAAGGAGCTACGCAAGGCCCTGGGCCTGCGAACGCCGGTCAGCGTGACGATCGAGACCGTGCTGGCCTTTCTGGGTTGGGTTGTGCCGCTGGCAGTCTTCCTGATCCTCTGGCGGCGCGGCGCGTCGGTCAACGACCCCGTCGCGGCGACCGCGTTCTTTGTCGCCATGGGCCTCTGGCTGGCCGCCCTGCTCAAGCGCGCTGCCACCGAGCGGCTCGGCGTGCTGGCCCGCTCGCGCCGCCTACGACGCCAGGTCCGCGTCTCGAACCGCTCGGAGTCCTCGTACGCCAGCTCGATCCGCCAGCTTCCGCCCGGGTGGCGGCCCAGCACGCTGCTGCCCAGCGGCGAGTCAGAAGAGGTCCGCCTTCAGCAACTCTCACGCCTGGTGCGGGTCGTGCGCGTCTTTGGGTACGAGAGCCTTGTCGTCGTGGTTGACCGCGTCGATGAGCCGCCGATCATCCAGGGTGATCCTGAACGCATGAAGGCCGTCATCTGGCCGCTGCTTTCAAATCGCTTTTTGCAGACCGAGGGCGTCGCCTTCAAGCTGCTGCTACCGATAGAGCTGCGCCACCAATTGATGCGCGAGAGCGCGACGTTCTTTCAAGACGCACGCCTTGACAAGCAGTCCATGATCGAGCAGCTCGCATGGTCGGGCGTCTCCCTCTATGACTTGGCCACGCAACGCCTGACCGCCTGCCAGGCCCTCGATGCCAGCCCCGCGCAGCTTGCTGACATCTTCGCATCCGACGTGACGCCGCAGCATCTCTGTGAGGTGCTCGAGCAGATGCGTCAGCCGCGCGACGCGTTCAAGCTGCTCTACCAGTGCATCCAAGACCACTGCACGCAGACGCTGGGGCTGCAGACCGCCGCCAGAGAGAACTCGGCGCCCGCGACCGGCGGCGACACGCAGTCGCTCACTCAACCCGCCAGCCCCGAGGCACGCTCGCCGTTCCGCATCGCCAGAGCCACCCTTGACCTCGCCCGCAAGGCCCAGGTCGAGCGTCTGCGCTTGCTGGCCCTCGGCGTGCGCCCGGCCTGACTTGCCACCTTGCCCCCCCACTGATCACCAACACTGTTCCTGCCACACTATCGCCCTCACGCTCACCGCCACAAAGCCCACCGCGCCTCGGCACACCCTCATGGCTTCATCGACGTACGACACCAGCACGATAGAGGTCCCCGCCAGCACACTGCCGGCGCTGCCCGACGACCTGCGCACCAATCCGGCGGGCGCAAGGCTTGACCTGCAGGCTTGGTTCACCCGCCCTGCGCCGCTGCACCTAGAGATCGGCTCCGGCAAAGGCACGTTCTTGCTGCAGGAAGCGCCGGCCCACCCGCAGATCAACTGGATCGGCATCGAGTACGAGTTCGAGTTCTTCGCCTTCGCCGCGGATCGCCTCCGCCGCCACCAGGTCCCTCATGTGCGGATGCTCTGCCTAGACGCGAGCGACTTTGTCCACTGGCGCGTGCCCAGCGCGAGTGTTGAGGTCATCCACCTCTACTTCCCAGACCCCTGGCCAAAGACTCGGCACCACAAACGCCGCATGATCCAAGACCGCTTCCTGGCCGACTGCGCCCGCGTATTGATCCCCGGCGGGTCGCTGCGCATCGCCACCGACCACGCGCCGTACTGGGCCTGGATGCGGGCCCACTTTGACCGCTGGACAACCCTCCACCAGCCCTTTGAAGAGCTCGCCTTCGAACGTCCGGCCAGCGCCCGCGAGGGCGAGCTCGTCGGAAGCAACTTTGAGCGTAAGTACCGGCGCGAGCCGGGCTCGGGCGGCGGCGGGACTGACTTCTTTGCCACCACGCTGCGACTGCGCTCAAGAGCTTGAACACTCCCGCGCCCGCACCGCACAGGCGTCTACGCTGCGCCGTGCCCCCAAAGCCATACGAGCCACATGATTCCCAGCCCAGGTCTGCGCCTAAAGCCGACCCTGAGCCAGCGCCCGCGCCTCTAGGCCCGCTGGTGGCGCTCGCGCCCACGCCGGCGTTCCTTGAAGCCGCGCAGGCCTACGGCCTGGACTTTGAAGGCGAAGACCTTCCGCGCCTCGGGCTCTACCTGGCGATGCTGATCCGGACCAACCAGCAGTTCAACCTGACGGCCGTGGACGAGCCGGCGCAGGCTTGGCAGCGGCACATCCTCGATAGCCTGACCCTGGTCCCGCTGCTGGGCGAGATCAAACCGCACGACCTTGAAGTAGGCCTGCGCGTGATCGACGTGGGCAGCGGCGGCGGGCTGCCCGGGCTCCCGCTGGCGATCTGCATGCCCAAGGTCCGCTTCACGCTGCTTGAGCCCACTGGTAAAAAGGCCCGGTTCCTTGAGAGCGTCGTCGAGCGCCTCAAGCTGGCCAACGCCCGCGTGCTGTGCGACCGCGCCGAAGTCCTCGGCCAGCACCGCGGCGTGCACCGCGAGTGTTATGACGTCGCCGTCGCGCGCGCGGTCGGCCCGCTGGCCATGCTCGCTGAGCTTCTGGTCCCGTTCGTGCGGGTTGAGGGTGCGATCATGGCCATCAAGGGCGCAAAGGCAGACGCCGAGCTCACCGAGGCGGGCGAAGCGATCGAGACCCTCGGAGCCGCGCACGTGGGCACGGTCGAGACGCCGACAGGGCGGGTCGTGGTGCTGGACAAGCTGACCCGTACGCCGCGCGACTATCCGCGCCGTGATGGCGAGCCCAAGCGCGCCCCCATCGGACGCGGCAATCCCTGAGCGGCACCTCGTTCGACCCGCGTTCGGGCGAAGGCGGCCTCTGGCCTGACCTCAAGGGCTGGCAGGGCAACGTTTGGGCCTTCCTTGCACCCCCGAATCACCCCTTGCCGATAGCCTCTAACTATGGCCCGCTCAACGAGTGACAAGGCGGCGTCGCGCGCCGATGCCCGAACCCAGGCTCGCACCACAGCCCACCGTCAGGCGTGGGACGTGCCGGTCTTCCAAACCCCCCTGGGTTCCAGTGGCGGTTCGGGCGAACGCTCGGGCCTGCTGCGCTATACCCGCTGGTTCCTGCAGGCTGGCGTCTTCCTGTTCCTGCTCGCCAGCCTTGCCTCGTTCAACCCCGCCGACTGGCCCAGCGCCAGCGCCTTCCCGCACAACAGCCCGCCAGCAAATTGGTGCGGCGTGGTCGGCGCAATCCCCGCCTACTACACCCTCGCGCTGCTCGGCGCTGGGGCGTGGGTCTTGTTGAGCCTCTGGGGCCTGTACCTGGTCGTCAACGGGTTCCTGGCCAAGGTCGGGCACCCGTTCGTTCGCCTGCTTGGCGCGGTGGTGATGGCCGCGAGCGTTGCGGGTCTGCAGGCCGTCCACTTCCCCGCCTCAACCGTCATCGTGGACGTCGGCGGCGGCAGCGTCGGCACCACCATCGCCGGCTACCTGGCTCAAACCTTCACCAGCTTCGGAGCCTTCGGCAGCACGGTCATCTTGCTGATGTGCCTGTTCATCGGCGCGGTGGTCGCTGTAGACGTCTGGGTCATCATCGCCCCGCGCTGGGCCTTTCGCCAGCTGGCCAAGGCGACCCCGCCGGTGATTGAAGCAACCGGCGTAGCGGCCAGCGCCACCGCCGCGGGCACCGTGAGCCTCTCTAAGCGCATCGGCGAGCTGGTCACCAACCTGCTGGCCCGCCAGCCCGGTGCCAAGCCCGAGCGCAAGCGCCGTGCCAAGTTGGCTACTGGTGGCCTGAGCGATGAGGCCGAGGCCCTCGCCGCCATCGAGAGCGCACAAGACGACGCCATGCCCGACGTCAAGGGCCGCAAGAAGAAGGACAAGCCCGCCGAGATCATCGATCAGACCGCCGGCGGCCTCGGCGGCACCGAGTCGTTCAACCCGGAAGACCACACCTCAACCCTCACCGACAAAGACCACGCCGACGACAGCGACGAGCCTCAGTACGCCGCCAACGCAGAGGGTCTTGACGGCGACGAGGGCCAGGCCGATCATGGCGCCGCCCAGAGCACCAAGGTCTTTACCCCCGAGCAGCTTCGCGCCAAGATCGCCAAGCTGCCGCTGAAGTTCGCGGCCGTCGACAAGAAGGTCGCCACCGACGCCGACCTGCGCGACATCCAGAGCATGGGTGACCTTGAAGGCTACAAGTTCCCAGGCCTCGACCAGCTCGAAGAGCCCGAGTCCAACTTCAGCAAAACGATGGAGTCCTACGTCCGCGAGCAGGCCACGGCCCTTGAGCGCGCACTCAAGGAATACCGCATCGATGGCGAGGTCGTCGGCATCGAGTCCGGCCCGGTCATCACCAACTACGAGATCCGCCTCGCGCCCGGCACCAAGGTCTCGGCCCTCACCAGCGTCAGCAGCGACCTGGCCCGCAGCCTGCGTGCGGTCAACGTCCGCATCGTGGCCAACACCGCGGGCCGCGACACCGTGGGCATCGAGGTCCCCAACGCCCACAAGGAAAAGGTCCGCCTCAAAGAGCTCATGGGCAAGAGCGACGTCTACGCGGGCATGGCCCTGCCGATGTTCTTGGGCAAAGACGCCAGCGGCAGCCCGCTGATCCAGGACCTGGCCAAGATGCCGCACCTGCTGATCGCCGGCACCACCGGCTCGGGCAAGAGCGTGTGTATGAGCAGCATCCTGATGAGCTTCCTCTACACAAAGAAGCCCAACGAGCTCAAGCTGGTGCTGGTGGACCCCAAGATGGTCGAGCTCAGCCAGTTCAAAGACATCCCGCACCTGATGTGCCCGGTGGTCACCGAGATGGGCAAGGCCGCGGCAATCCTCGAGTGGGCCGTCCGCAAGATGGACGAGCGTTACGAGCTGCTCAGCGAGGCCGGGTGCGTCAACATCAGCGCGTACAACGCGCTGTCGTGGGATGAGCTCAAGGAGCGCTTCAACCCCGCCGACGAGGCCGAGGCGGCCCGCATCCCCAAGCGTCTGCCGTTTATGGTCTTTGTGATCGACGAGCTGGCCGACTTGATGATGACCAACAAGGAGGTCGAGACGTCGATCATCCGCCTTGCGCAGAAGGCCCGCGCCGTCGGCATGCACCTGATCCTGGCCACGCAGCGCCCGCAGGCCAACGTCGTCACCGGGCTCATCAAGAGCAACATGCCCAGCCGGATCGCCTTTAAGGTCTCCAGCGGGATGGACTCGCGGATCGTCATGGACCAGAAGGGCGCCGAACTGCTGCTGGGCCAGGGCGACATGCTCTTCCTCTCGCCACGCTCCAGCGAGCTGACCCGCGCGCAGGGCACGCTGGTGGACGACAAAGAGATCCGCCGCGTCGTCAAGTTCCTCAAAGAGGTCGCGACGCCGACCTACGAGCGCAGCCTCATGCAGATCAAGACCGGCGCCGCCGCCGCGGGTGATCTCTTAGGCGATGACGGCGAGGTCGACGCCGATGCGATCAACAACGGCTACGCCGTCGCGCAGCAGGACGACCTGTTCGAGAAGGCCGTGGACGTGGTGATCGAAACGGGCGTCGGCTCGGTCTCGATGCTGCAGCGCCGCCTGGCCATCGGCTACACCCGGGCGGCACGCCTGGTCGAGCTCATGGGCCACGTCGGGATCCTGGGCGCCCACAAGGGCACGCAGGCCCGCGAGCTGAACATGGGCCCCGAAGAATGGGCGGCGATGAAGGCCCAGATGGCCGCCGACCGCGCCGCGGGCACCGGCATCGCAGCTACCGACCAGAGCGACGCGAGCGCGCAGGCCGATGGCACTTACAGCGGCGAAGGAGACGGCCAGGTACCCGGTAACAGCACCGCCGGCGCAGTCTTGACCGGTCCTGCCCCGGCCCGGCCCTCCGCGCCGCCCGCGCCCCGCGCCGCAGCGTCGGTCACCGCCCGCGCCGCCCGGGCAGGCAGCGGGCCCGAACGCGAGGACGCGCCATTTTAGACGCGAGGGCACTGAACTTGCGCGCCCAAACGTTAAGGTCTACTCAATCGCAGGACGGCCAATTGACAACATCCAGTGTCTGGGCGACAGGTCAAGCCTGCCCCGCTTCGACACCATGCGTAGGTGGTTCAGACGTCCACCTTGGAAGGGATTTCTAATTTGAGCTGCCACGCTCGCGTAGAAAGGTATCGCATGCATCTTCAAAGAGCTCTGGGACTCCTGAACAACCGCCCCGATACACGGCGAGCAGTGAGATGACGGCGTG
>JAJOLK010000031.1 GCA_021173225.1 Phycisphaerales bacterium PN19_bin_20
CTGCGTGAGTTGCGGGATGATGGTGGCATCTTCCGAGCCGGTCGCGTCGAGGCCAGAGAGCTTGCCTTGGTCATCAAAGATCGCCACGCCGCGGGAGGAGGTCAGGGCTATGCGGCCTTGGTCAAGTGCCGTGACGCTCACGGGCCCGGGTGAGTCGAGGCGCTGGCGCGTGATAAGTGGCTGGTCGTCTGGGCGGCCGGTCTGCGGGTTGATGCGCCAGAGCGCGCGGTCGTCGGTCAGTACCACCAACAGTTGCTGGGTGCTGGCCTGGGTGCTGGCCTGGGGTGTGGGGCCCTGCGCGCTGTAGGTATCAAGCAGCCAGGCCTCGCGTGTGCTGGCGGCGGGGTGTGCGGTGAGCCTCCACTGAATGTCGCCTGAGCGGGCGTCGATGGAGGCGATGCCTTGCTCGCCGCCGACGATGAGCCGTCCGGGAGCAACGCGGACCCAGCCAACGTCAGAGACGGGGCTGGGCGTGGTGGTGGCAAGTGCGCCCGAGCGCGCGTCGATGGTGAGGATGACCGGTGCGCGGGCGAGGCCGACGCGCTGCGCGAGGTCTTTGTCAGCCAGGCCCGTGACGACGAGCTGGCCCGAGCCCAGCGCGGCCTCGCTGACAGAGCCCAGGGGCAGCTTGGCGGTCCAGAGCAGCTCGCCGGTCTGCGCGTCAAAGGCGGCGGCGCGCCCGGTGCGCTCGACCAGCGCGATAGTCCGCGCGTCGGCGGCGGCAACAAGCTCAGAGACGGGCCTGAGCCCGGCGAGGGCGACGCGGACGGTGCTGGACTCAAGCAACTGTCCGAACTGCAGCGGCGGCTGGGTCGGAAAGAGCTCGCCGAAAGGCTTGGTTTGCCAGGGGGTTGAGCCGTCGGCCTGAGCGCGGGTGAGCTTGCCGCCTTTGCCGGTGGGGATGAAGATGACGCAGCCTTGCGGGTCTTGAAGCAGGACGTCCGGGCGCGAGGTGATCAGCGGGTCTTGCCAGAGGGCTGAGACGGGCGCGGGCGCGGCGGTGGTGGCTTCGGCGACGGTCGCGCCGGGTGCGAGGCCGAAGATGGCGAAGGCACCCTGCGCGTTGTGCATGGGGGTGAAGGCGGTGCCAGCGCGGGAGGTCAGGCGGATCATGGGCTCGGCGAGGGCCCAGCCGGTGAGCTCTTGCAGTGCGCCGGTGGGTGAGGGCGGGCCGAGGTTGGGGAGGCGCGGGCCGGCGCTGACCTCGGTGGCGAGGGCGGCGCGGAGGGCGGCTTGATCGATCGGGCCGGCGGCGGTGAGCAGAGGGACGCCGGGCCAGGTCCGCTGCGCGCGGTCGAGGGCGTCAAGTGCGGCGGCGATGAGCTCGCGCTGGCGGAGGTTGTCGATCAGCTCACCCTGGAGGCGTGCGATAGTCTCGGGGGCGGGGTCTGGGATGGCGGCGGCGAACTGCAGGCCAAGCTCAAGGGCGCGGGCTTGCGCGGGCTTGTCTGCGCCGCGGGCCTGCGCGAGGGCGAGCCAGCGGTCAGGCCCGACCCTGGCACCGGGGTACGCGCGCAGGACGGACTCGACGGCATCACTGGGCCCGGCGGGGGGGACTTTGGCAAGCGCGGCGTCGGCCCTGGCGTCAAAGGCGGCGTAGGCGGCGCGGCCTGCAACGCGCAGGGCCTGTGCGAGGCGGGCGCGGGCCTCGCCGGCGGCGCTGAGCCCCGCGCGGCCCGGGCCGCTCCATGAAGACTCGGCAAGGGCGGGGTCTTCAAGGACCTGCTGGGCGGCGGCGATCGCGCCGATGGGATCACCACGCTTGAGCATGAGCTGCGAGCGCGTCAGCAGGATGCTGGCGGTTTGCTGCGGGGAGTTGGCGAGGCGTTCGAGCTTGGTTATGGCCGCGTCAACGCCCTGCGCGTCAAGGCGTGCGCCGGGCGTGCGAAGGTCAAGCTCGGAGCGCTCGACGATGGTCAAGACGAGCTCGACGATGCGTCGGCGTGCGGCCTGAAGGCCTTCGGCGTCGGGGTCTTGCGTCTGTGCGCGGGCCGCGCCGGCGAGGGCGAGATCGAGTGCCGGCAGAACGTCTTGGCTACGGGCGGAGCGTTCGGCCAGGGAGAGCAGCTCACTGGCGGGCACGAGGCGTCCGCCGCCGACGGCGGCCTGAGCTTTAAGCTCAGCGGAGGCGAGGTCCCACGTGCTGTACGCGTGGACGCGGCGGTCATCGACCACGATGAGGCCCGTGGGCGTGGCCAGGGGCGTGCCGGGGGCGTCAAGGAGGATCTCGCGCAGCGGCGGGCGCGGGGCGGCGGGATCAAGGATGAGCAGCCCGCGCGGGACCGGCACGACGAGACGGTCGGCGGCGACGCTGACGCGCCCGCGGATGCCGACGGGGCGGGGCTCAAGCTCTCCAGAAGAGAGCGGCTCCGCGGTCTCCCAGCCGGACTGCGGGAGCGTGGCGACCCAGCCTTGGCTGACCAGGGCGAGCCATGAGCCGGCGGCGAGGATGTACTGCGGGCTGCTGAGATCAGCGGTGGGGCGTGTGGCGAGCTGCGCGCCGGTGCGGCGGTCAAGCTCGAACATGGAGGTGCGGTCGGGGGCGAGCAGCCAGAGCGAATTGGGCCCGATGGCGGGGGTGTTCATGGCCCAGGGGCCGTCGGGCGTGGGGTCGGCGTTGCTTGAGACGGCGGTGGGGATGACGCGTGCCCAGAGGGGCAGGCCGTCACTGACGCGGTAGGCAGCGACGACACCCAAAAGGTCTGAGCGGTAGATGACGCCGGCGCGCAGAGTGGCGCCGTCGGCGACGCGTTCGTTGGCGAGGTAGGGCAGCGCACCGCTGGAGGCGATCGTGCGGACCCAGGCAAGCTGGCCGGTTTCAGGGTCGATGGCGGCGATGACGGCGGCGCGAAGGCGGCGCTCGGGGAGGTTGCGGACCATCGAGAAGACGGCGAGGCCGGCGCCTTGGAGCACGGGCCCGCGCTGGCTGGCGCGGAAGAGCTGCGGATCGAGCTGGACCAAAGGCTTGAGCCAGCGGACGTGCCCGGTGAGCTGATCGACGGCGACGACGGCCTCTGGTGAGTCAAGGCGGACTTGGCCTTCGGCGCTGAGGGCGGCGACGACGAGCTGGCCGATGACGGCGGGCCCGAAGGCGTCTTCACGCTCGGTGGCCAAGATGGTGCGGCGGCCCAGGGAGGGCTGCGCGCTGCGGCTGGCGTCGGTGGCGGGCCAGGCGAGGAGGTCAGCGGCGTCGATGGTCCAGCGTGGGCGGGCGGTGAGACGGTCAAAGCCGAGCAGGCGGGTGCTGTCTTGGATGAAGACGCCGTGGTCGCTGAGTGCGGGCCAGCTTCTGAGCAGAACGCCCCAGGGTGGGAACTTTTCGATGTCTTGGCGTGTTCCGCCGTCGGCGGGTGTGGCGGGGAGGTGGTCGTTGATCTCGCCGCTGCCGATGGGCCTGGCGACGAGGGCTTCTGGCGGGAGGGTGGCGGCGGGCTCGAGCAGTGCGGGTGGCTCGATGGCGATGGGCGGGGGCGCGATGAAGCGGGGCAGGCCGGGGACGGCGGCGGGGTCTGGCGGGGCTGGCGCGACGGGCACGTTTGGCGGGGCTGGCGCGTTTGGCGGGGCGAGTGTTGAGTGCAGGTCGGTCAGGAGCTGGCGGGTGGTGTGGTCACTGACGCGCGGGGCGAGATCGAGCGTGAGCTGGCGGAGCGCGGCGGCACGGCGCGGGGCGTCTTGGGTGGCGGGGGTGAGGACGGGGGTGAGGACGGGGGTGAGGGCGGGGTGGCGCTGGAGCTCGGCGAGGACGAGCACGGCTGAGTCAAAGTGCGCACCCAAATAGAGGCGTCGCGCGGTGGAGAGTGCGGCGTCGAAGCCGGCGTCGGTGAGCAGGCGGGTGCGGATGACATCGTCAAGCGCGGCGGGTGTGGGGCTGGCGGTGGGGTTGGGGGTAAGAGCTTGGCGGGCGAGGGCCTCTTGGCGCTGGCGATATCGGTCGAGCAGGGCGGGGCTGGACTGGAGTGTGCGGTGGACGCGGGCGCGGAGGGGCTCGAAGAGGTTGGGCGTGGGGGTGAGTGAGAGCTCGTGGCCGTGCTCGTCGAGGAGGCGCTGGAGGACGCGTGCGGCTTCGTCAAGGTTGCCTGAGGCGAGGTGGTCATCGGCGCGGGTGAGAGCGTCGGCGATGACGGGTGAGGAGTCAATAAAGACAGGGTTGATGGAGGTGGTGGGGTCTACATCCGGCCTGAAGAATTGCAAGCGCGCGTGGGCCGAGGGCGCGGGGTGTGCGGCGAGTACGGCGAGGAGCAGGGCGGCGGCGATGGCGACTCGGGCGCGCTGAGAGGGGCCCATTTTGGGGCGCGGTGTGGGGGCGAGCTCGGGTTGGCGGCGGATGGGTGTGGGCACGGGAGGACCCGGAACGGTACGAGCGGGAGTGGGTGGCGTGTGCGGAAGAGAAATCGGACGTTTGGGTGCGGGGCTTGGGTGGGGAGAGGGCGAGTTGGGGAGTGTGAAGGTGTGAGAACCGGGGAGAAGACCGGGTTTAGGGCTTGAGTGAGGCGTGCGGCTGGTCGAAGTCCACTTACAGGCTTTGCCCGGCCCGGGCGGTTTGCCCGCAGGCCGAGGAGCCCGTCGTTCTGACGGGGTAGGCCTGTCCGGGAGCATCGCATGGCGGCGAGTCAGCTCAGGGTAAATGGCGCACTGGCGGCAGGTGTGGTGGCTCAGCGGCCCGGTGCGTGGTCGGCCGGGGTGGCGTGGGGGCCCGGCGTGTGGATGGCGACGATGCTGGTATTTATCGGGATCGTTTCGGCGGCGGACCTGTGGCTGACGCTGACGTACTTGACCACCGGCGGGATGAGCGAGGGCAATCCGGTGGCGCGGTGGGTGATCGGGCTGAACTCGGTGTGGTTGCTGGGGCTGTTTAAGGTGGGGCTGGTGGCGTTTACGTGCGCGGTGTTGTGGAACGCGCGGGGCCGCCGCTCGGCGCAGATCGCCGGGGTCGTGGGGTGTCTGATGATGGCGTGGCTGTGCGTGCGTTGGCACGGGTATACGACGGTGATCGCCACGGAGGTGGCGGGTTTGAATGAGATCACCGAGGCGCCGATGTGGGTGCGGATCGAGAACTGACGTGCAGGGATGCGTGCGTTTGGTGCGCCCGTCAGCACGGGCGAAACTGACGGTTCACAAACACGATCAGGTCATCTGCCGTCAACTCGCCATCGGGCACGGCTGACTGCCCGGCCCCCGCTAAGTCCGCGCGAAGGTCGCCCGCGGTGAACCAGTTGATGAAGACCACGATGTCGTCGGCGGTTCGTTCACCATCGGGCCCAACGGTCTGCCCGGAACCCGCGACATCGGCAAAGCACGCGATGGTGAAGGGAATGTAGGTGGTGAAGCAGCCGCCAAGCTTGGTTTTGCGGAGCCCAGAGACCGTCCGCCGGTAGTTGCCCGGCGAGCGTTTGAGCGACGGCAAGGATTCGATTTCGTATCACCGATCAGTCATAGAGCGACGCGCTGGGCTGCGATAATGCGACGGTGCTCGACGTTGGTGGAATGTCAGACCGAAGCGGGAAGCCGGCGGTGCTTTGAAACTGGGCAAGCTCGCGCTCAAAGAAACGCTTGACACGTTCGATGGCTTTCTCGGCCTCGCTTGCCTGAGTGCCATAAGCGACGGTCAAATCGCCCGGCTGGAAGTCGAGGATCAGCACGAACTGAGCCCGAGCCGCGGCAGCGAACACCAGGAGTGCGGCAAGGGTGGTGCCCACGCGGGCCGCTCGATGGCGGGGCGGGGCGGGGCGTGCAGCGGGCATATGGCATCTTCCTGTGTGACCGATCGCCGTATATCGACCCTTGGCCAGTTGGGCCATGTGGAGCCTCTGGGCCTGCGGCAATCTAAACGCGAGAGACGTCCGCTTGGGTTAGGCTCGCGCTCTGTGGGCATCGGGCGAGGAGGTTTGCGGGCCGTTTACGCGTCGCGGCCTGACTCCGGGGTGGCGTTGGGCCGAGTAGGCTTGAGTCATGTCGTACCTCGTTCTGGCCCGAAAGTACCGATCGCAGACCTTTGACGAGCTGGTTGGCCAGCAGGGGATTGTGCGGACGCTGATGGGGGCTATTGGCGCGGGGCGGGTTGCGCACGCGTACTTGTTCACGGGCACGCGTGGCGTGGGCAAGACCAGCTCGGCCCGTCTGTTTGCGGATGCGCTGAACAATCCGCAAGGTGACGTTGAGCTGCGACGCGCGATCTTGACCGGGCAGGACACGGACGTGATTGAGATCGACGCGGCGAGCAACAACAGCGTGGACAACGCGCGGGAGCTGATTGCCAACAGCGTGTAC
Source organism: Phycisphaerales bacterium PN19_bin_20 (assembly GCA_021173225.1). Taxonomy (GTDB): domain Bacteria; phylum Planctomycetota; class Phycisphaerae; order Phycisphaerales; family UBA1924; genus JAJTGZ01. The sequence continues at coordinate 6,268 of JAJOLK010000031.1, forward strand.
CGGCCGATGCGTGGGCGCAAGAAGGTCTACATCATCGACGAGGTCCACATGCTGTCGATGCAGGCGTTCAATGCGCTGCTGAAGACGATGGAGGAGCCGCCGGAGCACGTGGTGTTCATTTTGTGCACGACCGAGGCGCACAAGGTGCCGGCGACGATCCAGAGCCGTTGCCAGCGGTACGACTTTCGGCCAATCTCGGCGGCGGCGATCGCGGGGCACCTTGGGCAGGTGGTGAAGGCCGAGGGGTATAGCGCGGGCGACGACGTGCTATTTATGGTGGCGAAGCTGGGCAACGGGTCTATGCGCGATGCGCTGAGCCTGCTGGATCGGCTGATGGCCGGGGGGGAGAAGAAGCTGACGTCCGAGCACTTGGAGCGGCTGCTTGGGCTGCCCGACGGCGAGCTGGTTGGGCAATTGCTTGAGGCGGTGTGCGCGGGTGATCCGGCGGGGGCGCTGGAGCGGGCCGGCGAGCTGCTGGGCAAGGGCGTGAGTGTGGATCAGTTGCTGACGACCTTGGCGGATCGGCTGCGCGACTTGATGGTGATCCGCGCGTGCGGCGAGCAGACCGAGCTGGTTGAACTGAGCGACACGGCGCGGGCGCAGTCGGCGAGCCTGGCTGGGCGGTTTGATCCGGCGGCGCTGGTACACACCATTGCGCTGGTGGAGTCTGTCGCGGGGCGCGCGAGGGGCTCAAGCTTTCCGCGGGCACTGGTGGATGCGCTGATGGTGCGGCTGGCGATGACGGATCGGCTGGCGGACGCCGCGGGCGTGGTGATGCGTGCGAGCGCAATGGCTGGTGGGTTAGGTGGTGGTGGGATTAGCGCGACGGGCGGGGGAAGTTTGAGCGGTGGGAGTGTGGGTGGTGGGAGCCCGCCGGGGCTTAGGGCGAGCGGGAGCGGGAGCGGACCAAAAAAAGCATGACGGCAACGCCTGCGGGCAGCACCGACGAGGGGCGCCTGGGTGTTGCCGGTGAGGGTGATGAGGTTGTGGCCGAGGTCAAGCCGGCGGCGAAGTTGGCGGTGAAGGCCAGCGTGGACGTGCACCGGGTGGATGTGCCCAACAGAGTTGCGCCGCTGGCGCAGGGGCTGGGGGCGCAGGGGCTGGGGGCGCAGAGGCCAGACGCGGATGGAGCCGTGACGCCTGAGGGGGTTTGGGCGCGGGCGCTCTTGCTGGCGGAGGGGAGCCCGGCGTTGCACTCATGCATGGAGCGGCTGCGGCTGGTGGAAATTGTGGGCGGGGGGCCTTCGCCTCGGGCGGTAGTTGGGCATGCCGCGCGTGACAAGGTGGCGGCGGAGATGGCGCTGACGAGTTTGGCGCGGGTGATTGGGCAGGCGCTGGGTGCGGCGGTTTCGGTCTCGCTGCGCGCGGTGGCGGGGCCGAGGGCGTCGGAGTCCGCGGCGGGTGCTGATAGGCGCGGCGGTGAAGAGCGTGAGGGCGCGGGTGAGGGCGCGGGTGAGGGCGCGGCGGTTGATCGGGGCGAGGGCGCGGGGGCTGAGGCTGCGCCGGCGGTTGATGAGCGTGCGGCGCTGGCAGACCCGCTGGTGGGCGACGCGATTGCGCTGCTTGGCGCGACGGTCAAGGGTGTGCGTGCGCGTGGGGGCGCGTGAGGTTGGGCGTGAGGCAGCAGGCGGAGCGTGGGAGGCGCGAGTGGTTGCTAGGGGCGTACGCTGGCTGTGACTCACCGCGGCTGCGCACACTGAGGAAGGGCTGACATGTCGAAGGTCTGGCTGATCACGGGGTGTTCGAGCGGGATCGGGCGTGAGATTGCGCGGGTGGCGCTGGAGCGTGGCGACCGGGTGGTGGCGACGGCGCGGAACCCCGAGAGCCTGGCCGGGCTGGTCGAGGGCTTTGGCGAGCGGGCGCTGGCGGTGGGGCTTGACGTCACCGATGGTGCGCAGTCGCGGCACGCGGTGGACGCGGCGGTGGCGGCGTTTGGCCGGCTGGACGTGGTGTGCTCGTGCGCGGGGTACGGGATCATCGCGGCGCTTGAGGAGCACAGCGAGGAGCAGATCGAGAAGAACGTGACGACGAACTTTGTCGGTCCGCTGCGGCTGTTCAGGGCGGCGCTGCCGGTAATGCGGGCGCAGCGGAGCGGGCACTTGCTGGTGATCTCGGCGATTGCGGCGCTGGCGAACCACGAGGGCTTTGCGGTGTATGGCGGCGCGAAGGCGGGGCTTGAGGGCGCGTGCGAGGCGCTGGCGCTGGAGCTGCGGCCGCTGGGGATCAAGGTGAGCATGGTGCTGCCTGGGCCGACGCGGACGGACTTCATCGGTCGAAGCCTGGAGCAGGGCGCGAGCAAGATCGCGGACTATGACGGGACGAGCGGGAAGTTTGCGCGGCTGCTGGCGGGGATGAACGGGAAGCAGACGGGTGATCCGGCGAAGGTGGCGGCGCTGACGGTGGCGCTGACGGACGAGGCGAGCCCGCCACTGCGGGTGGTGACGGGGAAGTATGCCGTGACGCGGGCAAAGCTGAAGTTGAAGTCGGTGAATGCGGAAGTGGAAGCGTGGGAGGCGCGCGGAGTGGCGACAGACTTTTGAGCGTTGTGGCGGATGAGGGATGAGGGCTGGGCTTGCGGCGCGATGGCGGGTTGAAACGCCGTCCCCCTGGAAGGCAAAGAGGCAGGATGCAAACCGGCCTGCCGGGGAGGGTGGTCCGGGATACACGGGCCGGCTCGCTATGCTGGGGGCATGAGGCGTTTGCACGCGAAGAAGTGGTGTGTTGGCCGGCAGGGGTTCACGTCTGCGGTGATGGGCACGGCGCTGGCGGCGCTGGTGCTGGGAGCGGCCGTGGGCGGGTGCGCGCGGCGGACGATTGAGGTGACCAGCGAGCCGTCGGGCGCGCTGGTGTGGATCAACGACCAGGAGGTTGGTCGCACGCCGCTGGAGACGGACTTTAAGTTCTTTGGAACGTATGACGTGCGTTTAGCGCTGGAGGGGTATGAGTCGGTGAGCATGCCAGCGGCGGTGGACTCACCCTGGTTTGAGAAGCCCGGAATTGACTTGCTGGTTGCGCCGGTGGCGCGGACGCGGACGACGGCGCGTTGGCACGTGCGGCTGGTGGCAACGCCTGAGAGCGTGCGGGGCGGGCGGCCCGAGGCGGAGCGGGCGTTGCTGGAGCGTGCGCGGTCGATGAGTGGTCTTGGTCAGTAGATGTAGCCAGTCGGCGGGGGGGTTGCCGGGTGGTTGGTCCTGACGCGGGCGATCCTGGGTATTTGGCGCGGCTGCGGGCGTGGCGTGGGCCGCGCGGTGATGCGTCGATCCGTAAGGAGATGGGGAAGCTGGCGGTGGAGGTGAAGGCGTTGAGCCGCGCGACGGAGGGGATCGGCGCGGTGTGGACGGGCGCGGCGCCTGCGGAGCTTGCGGGGCGTGTGGTGGTGGTGGCGATCAGGCGCGGGGTGCTGACGCTGCGGCCTGATTCATCGAGCACGCGTTACGAGCTGGACCGTTGGCTGCGCGCGGGGGGCGAGCAGCGGCTGATCAGCCTTGCGCCGGTGACGCTTTCGCGGGTGAAGCTGGGGTGAGCGGGACGGGGTTGCTTGAGGCGCGGCTGTTGCACGCGCGCCCGAGCAGGGCGAGCTTGAGGGCCCAGTAGACGAGCAGCGCGAAGGCGGCACCGGCGACGAGGCTGCCGACGATCCAATCAAGCAGGAAGCCGCCCATGGCGTGGAACGCGCCGGCGGTGCGTGGGTCTAGGGCTGAGAGGTCTGGCATGCCGCCGCGGAGCAGCAGGTGCCCGGTGGTGACGCTGGCGGCGATGAAGAGAAAGCCGAGCGGGGGTGTGCAGAGGCTGCTGGTGCCGATGAGCACCAGTGGGTGGAGTCTGAGCTTGGCGGCAAGGGCGAGGCAGGCGATGGTCTTGATGCCATAGAGGGGTGCGAAGGCCATCATGACGCCCCAGGCGACGGAGGCGGCGAAGCGTTCGCGGCCTGCGTGGTCGCCGCGGATCATGGTCCAGAGGCGTTTGGGGCTGAAGAACCAGAGCGCGCGGTGCCAGAGTGTGCCGAGGTGCGGGGATGAATGCGGAAGCCTTGGGCCTGCGGGCTTGCCTGGGAGCAGTGCGCGGTGCCAGAGGTATAGGTGCATGGCGACGGCGGCGAGTGAGTCTTTGGTGGGCTTGAAGTGGGTGAGGCGTCCGCCGGGGATGGTGTAGGTGCAGGCGATGTTGTGCTGGATGATCTGGCCGCCGGCCCAGCCCAGGCGTGTGAGGACCTCGGTCTCGTAGCCGTAGCGGGCGGCGCGGCAGCGCAGTTGGCGTTCGATGACAAGTGGGTAGACGCGGAGGCCGCTCTGGCTGTCGGTGACGCGTTGGCCCGACTCTGCCCAGACCCAGAAGTTGGAGACGGCGCGTCCGGCGCGGCTGCCGAGGGGGTAGCCGGGGATGGTGCGTGCGCGTGTGCCGAGGATGAGGGCGTGTTGGTGCTGGTGCGCGAGTGCGAGCAGGGTTTGGATGTCGTCGGGGGTGTGCTGGCCGTCGGTATCGATAGTGAGGGCGTGGGTGAAGCGTTGGGCGAGGGCGTGTTCGAACCCGGTGCGGAGTGCGGCGGCCTTGCCGCGGTTGGCGGGGTGGGGGAGGATGGTGAGGTTGGGGATTGCGTGCAGGACGCGTGGGGTGTCGTCGCTTGAGCCGTCGTTGATGATGATGACGGGGACGCAGAGCGCGGCGGCGCGGTGAAGCAGCGCAGGGAGGAAGGCTTGGAGCGTGGCGGCGTGGTTGTAGGTTGGGGCGATGATGACGGGGCGGAAGCTGTCTCTTATACACATCTCCGAGCCCACGAGACGTAACAATCTAT
>JAJOLK010000010.1:0-90492 GCA_021173225.1 Phycisphaerales bacterium PN19_bin_20
CCCAAGTATGGTTACGATGACATCATCGATAATGGGTCCGAAGCTATCCGACGACACGTCGGATCGAAACCTGATTGTGGTGGTTGTCGCCAGAGCAGTGAACGCGAACTGGAAGTCTTGGTACACGGCAACGGGCGGACTCTGCCCGGGTGGCTGGAAGGGTGCATTGATAAGATTGGCCGCTGACACGAGGCCCGAGTTGGAGATTGAGATGCTGCCGCCGTAGGCCTTGAACCTGAGCCTGTAGACACAGCCAGGATTTGTGGGGATCGTCGTCGAGATTTCTCCGAATGGGCCTGCAACGGTTCCCTTGAGGTCGAGCGAATAGGTTCCAGCGGCGGCACGATGTCCCGAGTTCCGCAACCAGTCCACACCAGAGGCCCCGCCGACCGTCCATCCCGTGATCGTCGTGGAGCCGGTCACGAATCGCATAAAATCGAAGCCGGTGGGTATGAAGGGTCCACCGAGCTCAAAGCTGCCAGCGCCTGAGCCGTGTGTAGAGTCGATGATGTTCTGGGCCATGGCGTTTCCGGCCGATGTCCCTAAGAGGACCGCGCAGACGGCACCCCGGACCATTGGGCTCAAGAGTCCTCGTGGCGTCCGCACCGACGACTCTGCGCACTTGGCATCGCGAGCACCCGCCCCTAAACGTTGCCGCATCGCCATGGGCGATTCTCGCCCGGTGAGCAAGACATGCGGTGCGATTATCGGAACTTGTAATGCGCGAGTCGCTGTGCGGAGAACGCCGGTGACCACCCGGCCGATTAGCAAAAGCGTTTTCACGCCGGAAACTTGCATCGGGCGGTGTGTGTTGGATAACAGTAACTTGGCTATCATCTCAATGGTTTGTTTCAACATGCTAACTCTCCTTCAAAGGTTGGAAGCCGTCTTTCGCCGTAACTCTTTAGCCAAATATAACCCGTGCTCCACAACGCTTCGTATTGCTATCGCTCTTCTGTTTTCATCTGTCTCTCCTGCCTACTTCAGACTTCATTTGTCGTAGGCCCGGCCAGTTAGGCCGGGTGAACACGCCACAGTACGACTTTCCGGTCGTCCTCTCTTCCCGGGCGGCCCTCCGCTCGCCGCGCGCAGCGACACGATCCGCCCGCGTTGCCCAGCAGGATCGAGACAGTGTTGCTGCTGAAGTCCGCCACGGCGAGGTCGAGCCGGCCGTCGGCGTTGAAGTCGCCCACCGCGACGGAGTACGGCTGTGTGCCCGCGGCGTAGTTGGACGCGGCGGCGAAGGAGAGCGGGCACTGGGCACGCGCGCTCGGCACTGTGCCGCAGAGCAGCAGCAAGGGCGGGAGCAGCAGCAAGGCGCGCGACGACATGGAGCGGATCGACATTGAGAATCTCCCGGAGTTCCGAGACTCTACCACCCGTTATACAGACCCGCAAGCAGATTCTTTGACATTTGCGAAGATTCTGGCAGCCACTTTCCCCTTTGCTGACGAACTTCCAACGAACAAACCCCGCCGCAGGTGCGACGGGGCGTATGGTTGTTTGGAGATTGTCTGAGCGGGCCGTCACTCGCCCAAAGAGGTTAGGCCAAGCCATCTCGCCCCTCTCTCAGCTCTTGAACGTGGTCTTGAAGCCCTTGATGGCGTCCTCAAGTTTCTTATCTACGGCCTTGATGTCGCGCTTGCTCGCAAGCTCATCACGCACCGGCTTGGCCACGCCGCTGAGGTACGCCAGCAGGCCCTTCTCAAAGGCCGGGACCTGCGCGACGGGGACGTCGTCCATGAAGCCCTTGGTCGCAGCGTAGATGCTGATGACCTGATCGATGGTGTCCATCGGGGCGTACTGCGGCTGCTTGAGCAGCTCGACCATGCGCGCGCCGCGGTCAAGCTGGCGCTGCGTGGCCTTGTCAAGCTCGGTGCCGAGCTGTGCGAAGGCCTCCAGCTCGCGGTACGCGGCCAGGTCAAGGCGCAGCGAGCCGGCGATCTGCTTCATGGCCTTGATCTGCGCGTTACCACCGACGCGCGAGACTGAGATGCCGACGTTGACGGCCGGGCGGACGCCAGCAAAGAACAGCTCGGGCTCAAGGTAGATCTGCCCGTCGGTGATCGAGATGACGTTGGTCGGAATATAAGCGGAGACGTCACCCTCTTGCGTCTCGATGATCGGCAGAGCCGTCAGCGAGCCGCCGCCGTTCTCATCGCTGAGCTTGGTGGCGCGCTCAAGCAGGCGGGAGTGGAGATAGAACACGTCGCCGGGGTACGCCTCGCGCCCGGGCGGGCGCTTGAGCAGCAGCGAGAGCTGGCGGTAGGCGACGGCCTGCTTGGAAAGGTCGTCGTACACGCACAGGACGTGCTTGGGGGTCTTGCCGTCCTTGCCCTGCCACATGAAGTGCTCGCCCATCGCGGTGCCCGAGTAGGGCGCGATGAACTGCATCGGCGCGGGGTCTGACGAGCCGGCGTTGACCACGATGGTGTAGTCCATCGCGCCGTACTTGCGGAGGGTGTCGACGGTGCCAGCGACGGTCGATTCCTTCTGGCCCACCGCAACATAAATGCAGACCACCGCGTCGGGCGTGCCCCAGAACTGCTTCTGGTTGATGATCGTATCAATGGCGACGGCGGTCTTACCCGTCTTGCGGTCGCCGATGATCAGCTCGCGCTGACCGCGCCCGATCGGGATCATGCTGTCAACAGCCTTGATGCCCGTCTGCATCGGCTCGGTTACGGGCTGACGCTCGGCGATGCCCGGGGCGATGATGTCAACCTTGCGACGCAGCGTCGTGTTTAGCGGGCCCTTGTCGTCCAGGGGCTGGCCCAGCGGGTTTACGACGCGGCCAAGCAGCTCGGGGCCAACCGGGACGTCAAGCAAACGACCGGTGCCCTTGACAAGGTCACCTTCCTTGACGGCCAGATAGTCGCCGTAGATGACCGCGCCGACCGTGTCAAGCTCAAGGTTGAAGACCTGGCCCATGACCGAGCCCTTGCAGCTCTGGAACTCCAGCAGCTCGCCGGCCATGGCGTTGGAGAGCCCGTAGACGCGGGCGATGCCGTCACCGATCTCGACGACCTTGCCGACTTCAGAGACTTCGAGCTGGGCGGAGTAGTGCTCAATCTCTTGGCGGATGACAGAGGCGATTTCGTCGGTGCGGATCTTCATAGAGAGGGCTCTGGGGGATTGGGATCAGGAACTGCTGACCAAGGAACACTGGTGGGGGAAACGTGGTTAAAAGGCCGTGACTGCGGGCCGATCGACCGCCCTGCAAACGGCCGCCGCCGGCCCCTCTAGGACGGGGCGCGGGCAGGAGTTTAGGACGCCACCGCCAAGGGGTCGAGGAGTCTTCGGCCCGGGTCTGCAATGCCCTGCGGGCCAGCCACTACACCGTGGCCGATTGTTGGGGGCGTGTTGCGGCGATGAGGCGGACGGGCAGCGCGCAGCGCGCTCACGTGGTTCATCAAGCACAAGGCCCCATGCTGATTGGGCACGGGGCCTTGGGACATGTCTACTCAAACTCAGGGGCTAAGCAGCGCCCGCGCATCAGCGCCGACGGCGCGTGGCGGCCAGCGCGCCCAGCATCAGCAGGCCCGCCGCCCCGGGGGTCGGGACGGCCCGGAACGCCGACCACTCGACGATCAGGCGTGCGTTGCCCTCAAACCCAGGGCCCATCTGCGCGCGGGCGTCGGCCGCGCCATTGCCGGTAGTGTCACGCACGAGATTGTTGATCTCGGCGATGGCGTCCCATGAAACGTTGAACGAGCCGCCGGTCTGGACCAGCGCGCTGAGCACGTTGAAGTCCTGCGTGAACGAGTAGCCAACGCTGTTGGGATCAACGCCCTGCCCAGGGTCCTGAACGAACACGCCGTTGACAGAGACCGCGTCGATAGCGCCCACGCGGTTGACAGTCACGTCAGCGTTGTTGCTGGCGCCGAAGCCCCAGGCGGTGTCGTACGACCCGCCACCGGCGTTATTGGCTGCCACTACGGCGTTGACGCGAATGGAGCTGGTGTTGCTCAGCCCACCGAAGGCTGTCGTCGCGGCGTTGGCGGTGATGGTCCCATCAACGAAGAACTGGCTGCGCTGCCCGCCGTTGCCGCCGATGATCCGCAGCAGCATTTCGTCAGCGCCGTAGCCTGTGCCCACCGCCAGCCGCGCGCTGGTGGGGACCCAGACGACTTGCCCGAAGCTCGCGACGCCGCCAGCGTCGGGGTTGGGGTTGCTCCAATGGTTTAGGCTCACGCCGCGCCGCTCGGCCCCTGCCTGCGGAAAGTTGTTGCCGCTGGTCGTGCCGCCGTAGCCGGGGTTGAAGAATCGCCCGCTCGCGCCAGCGGTGCCGAAGTTGCCGAAGACCTGGCGCTGCACATACTGCTGGGCTGACTGATCACCGCCGGTGAACCAAGGCGTGCCCGCCTCGTTCATCACCCCGAAGCTCGTGTCGGTGAATGGGGGCGTGGTCTGCCCGGATGCACCGCCGCGCGGCGTCCCGATCAGCCCCGTGTCGTACGTTCCGCCGGTCATCGGCGACCAGCTCCACCCGCCCGGAAGCGCAGTGTTGACCGGCGCGGCAACCGCCACACCAGCGAGGGCCACAAGAACAATCACACCGGCCGCCTGAGCGGCCACGCCTGAGAAGCGCACAACCATAAATCACTCTCCTCCGGTGCCGCCGAACCTCGGGGCACCAAACACACCCGTCACGCACAGCTGCTAAGCATGGGGCACCTTGGTCGGTGCCGACATGCGAAGACATTACCCCAGCAAGGTGGCCCACGCAAGGCAATCGTGCGTGATTCTTGGTGGAGAACCCGGGCGAGAGCTATCAAAGCCCTTACCGCGGCTTTGATTTCCCCGCACAGCAGCCGAATTAACCAGGTTCAAAGCATCGCCACGCCGTCGCTTCGTCAATTGCCTCGCCCGGACTGAGCCGGTCAAGCCCGGCGACCGCGCTGGCTGACCCAGTCGCCCCCCCGCGCGTCGCACCAACGATCGAGTCAATCGGCTCGGGCCGAACAATGGGCGCATCGCTGCCAAACACCACCCCGCGCACCAGCGCCCCCGGCGTTAGCCCGCTGGCGATCAAAGATCGCACCGGCAGCACGCGCCCCAGCGACTGTGGCAGCAGCCGCGTCAGCGCCGGCAGATCCGTCAGCAGGTGGCACGGCTGCACGCTGGCCGTCACCCCCAGCTCTGCAAACCGCGGCACGTCCGCCGGGTCGATCAGCTCGCAGTGCTCGATGCGCTGTCCCATCGCCACGGGCCGCACCCGCGCCAACGCGTCCAGGATCATCCGCACCGCGCCGTCGCCAATGGCGTGCACCGCCAGCGGCAAACCCAGCGCGTCGCACGCGCGCAGCGCGTCATCAACCTGCGACGGCGTCACCATCGCCTGCCCCATCGGAAGCCCGGGCAGCGCCTCCGCGTACGGCGTCAGCGTCAGCGCAGTTCGCGCGTTGAGCGTGCCGTCGGCGAACAGCTTGCCCCCCGCCACCCGCACCCGCGCGGGCCGCAGCGTCTGGACCAGCTCAACAATCGGCCCAAGATCTTGAACCAGCGGAAAGAGCTCAACGCGCATGCCCAGCTCGCCCGCAAGCTCACCCGAAAGGTCCATCGCCACCAGCGCTTCGGCCAGGCGCAGGTCGGTCCGTAGGTCGTGCACTTCAATGAACCCAAGCTCTAGGTAGCGGCGCAGCCCCGCGCGCAGATGACTGAGCGACTCCTCAACGCTCGGCCCGGGCGACGCCTCCCAAGCCGCGTACGCCGCGTGCTCCATCAAGAGGCCCGTGGCTACGCCGTGCGCATCGCTGACAACTTCACCCTTGGGGCCCACGCGTTGGCCGGCGCTCAGCCCCGCCGCCGCGAGCATCGCGCTGTTGCACACGCCCTGATGATGATCGAACGACATGATCACTACCGGTGCCGCGCCCGCCGCCGCGTCAAGCTCCGCCAGCGTGGGCCAGCGGCCCTCGGGCCACGCCAGCGGCCGCGCGTGCAAAGCGCGGACGTGCTGCCCGGGCTTGGCCACGGCACACAGCGCCGTCACGCGCGCAAGGCACTCACCCAATGACGCGCACTCGCTGACACTCGGCAGGCTTAGCGCCGCGCCAAACGCGCCGATGTGACAATGCGCCTCACGCAGGCCAGAGGGTGTACGCGCAGCCGGCGCGGTCGCGGACGTTTGCGGCATCAGTGCGCTCATGCCCCAAGCGTTGGTGCCCAACCACCCGCAGACCAGCCCCAATGAACCCACCCGGGTGACGCTGGATCTTGTACGCCTGCGGACCCACACGCTCCGCGCGGGTCCTGGCGCTCTGGCCTTTGGTGCGTGTCTCAAGCACAAGTATGAGCGAGATCCCGTACACCTTTTCTCACCGATCTTCAGCGCGTCTGGGTCCGCTTCGCGCCTTCGCACGAATTAGTACAATCGTCACTTAGTGATGGTGCCCTCTACCAGCGCCCAGTACGACCGCCCAGTACGACCGCCCAGTACGACCGCCCAGTACCAGCACCGCTCAAAGCGATAGCCACTCGCGCAGATGCCGCTCCGCGCTGTCCGCTCCACCAAGGTCTAGTGCAACGCGCGCCACGCCGCTGCGCAGCCGCACGTGCACTCCTTCGGGGTCGATCCCGACCGCCGTCGGCTCGTCCGCCGCGCTCACCAGCCGGCCGAGTCCGCCGCCTACCGCCCGCGCCAGCGCCGCGCGATCAACGTTGCAGACCCGCAGCAGCGCTGCCTGCACCGCGGCCAGAGGGTTTGTCAGGTCGAGCTCATCACCAGCAACCACCAGCGCCGCGCCGTCCGCCCGCACCCGCGCCGCCGCGATCGTCGCGCTCAGCCACGCGCCGGTCGTCAGCGCCCGCCCGTGGTAGCCGCACCAGCGGTCCGCATCCGCGCCAGCCTGCGCGTCACTGATCGGCGCGAGCGTCACGTGCAGGTGCAGGCTCTGCTCGCCCTCATCCGGCACGCTGAAGGTGCCATCGAGCTCATCCGCGGGCGAGCCCCCCGCGCCAGCTGAGTTCTGCGGCCTGGCCCACTGCCGCTGGCCCTGCGGCATCGGCAAGATCAGCCGCCCCGCGCCCTGGCCGGAAGCAATCACATACCCAACGCGAAAAACCCCCGCGCGCGTCACGTCCTCGGGCGTCTCCAGCACGCCGCCGCTGCAAGAGCGCAGCATAGAGATCACTTGTTGGCGCCCTCGCGACGTCTGCACGCACGATTGTTGGCCGCCCGGCCCGTTCAACGCGCCGCATCAGGCTCATGCTTCAAGCTCGGCCTCAGGCCCAAGCCTCACACCCGAGTCTTAGGCCTTGCTGGGCAACGCCGCGATCGTCTCAGGGTCACTGGTGTCAAACTGCGGCTCGATCTTGCCCTGCATGATCTCATCGATGGCAACCTCAAGGTCGCTCCGCCCGTTGCGCTCGACCATCGGCCGCGCCCCGTCCATCAACTGCACCAGCCGCCGCTGAATCAGCGCGCAGAGCTTGAATCGCCCGCCGGCCTTGGTGATGATCTCGTCGCCCTTGAGTGCTTCGATCATAGAGGTTCGGTCCTTTGATGCTGGCCGTGCCGCCGGTTGCTCGCCGATCCGCCAGACCCCCTAAGGGTCGCCAGCAGCCATCGGCGTGATCGGGCCTATTCGAGCAAGCCCGTATTCTGGCCGCCGTCACGCCTTTGCGCTTGTGGGTTTGAGGCCAGAGGCTATACTAGGCCGCCCGGCCGCCTCGGTCATCCACCGTTTGTGCGAGGTGGGCAGCAGGATTTAACCCCGCCTGTTGGCCAAGCCGTCTGTGGCGGGGCTGTCTTGAAGGTTTGCGACGGGTTTCCTGCACATATGGCTTTCCGGGGTCTGTCTCAGCGCTGCTTGGTCGTTACCGTCCCAACTGTTGGCTCGGTCGGTCCGACAGAACTGGTCTGACAGAATTGATCCGACAGAACTGGTCCGACGGGACCGCTCGGGCGGATTGCGGGCTGGCACCATGTGGGTAGCGAAAGGCGGCAAGGCCAGATGCCGGATTCGTGCTAGGTCCAGAATCCCGCCGCTGCGTGTATCTTCCAGCCGGGAACGTGCGGCGGCGTTCGTTGCGGGCACTGGTCGCCCGCGGTCGATGCAGAGTCATGGCTGGAGTGCCCGGGCAACGCCCAGGCCTCAAAGCGCACCTGCCTGAACGGCGCAACCCAGCAGCGACAGCCGTCGCCCGCAGCGCCAGCAGAAGGAATGGACACATGCTCGTGAAAACTGACTTTGGCTTCGGTGATAAGGTCGTCCACCTCGGCCGCCCAGAGTGGGGCTTGGGGACCGTCTCGCAGGCAATTGGCGACGTCCACGAAGGCCGCGCCTGCCAGCGCCTCACCATCCGCTTCGAGCGCGCCGGCATAAAGACGCTCTCGACCGCCATCGCCAACCTCGTCCCCGCCAGCGATGCGCCCGCCCTCTCAGCACAAGACGCCGGGCCCGGCGACCCGCTGATGGGCCGCGAGGCCGCCAAGAACGCAACAGACTTGATGCTCCGCATCCCTGATATTGCGAGCGACCCCTTCCAGCCCCCGCGTGTTCGCCTTGAAGCATCGATACGTCTCTACCGTTATAACGAGCACGCCGGCTCGCTGATAGACTGGGCCGCCGCCCAGAGCGGGCTCAAAGACCCGATGACCCGCTTCAACCGCCACGAGCTTGAAGACCTCTTCAAACGCTGGGCGATGCTCAGAGACGACCACCTCCGCAAGCTGGTCTGGGAGATGAAAAAGTCAGACCCCGTCGGGCTCTCAATTGCCATACGCGGCGCCACCGGTAAGGCCCAGCAACTGCTCAGGAAGTTTGACACCGGCGCGCGATAAGAGTTACTCGCTAGTCTCGCACGAAGGGCCAAAGGTCCTGGTCCGCAAAATCACGAGCGGCCCCAAGATTCGCAACGCTCCAATCTCGGCCAAGGTCGCGAGGTCAAAGACCACGCTAGTAACCCGGCTTTGGGCCAGAGTGTCGCGGCTTTCTTAAGCTCTGACCTTGCGTTGGCCCGGCTTTGAGGTACATTGTGCGCATGAAGATTTTCAAGTCGCCAGCTATTGGCACCGATGGGGCGCTGCCGCAGTTGATGCAGTTGGCACAGTCGGCGTAGTTGCCGCAGTCGGCCAGCGGGCCTGACGACGCAGCTGACGGTGCGGATGCACACGCCGGGCGGGCAGGTGGCGCCGACTGTGAATGGGGACAATCTTGAAAGCCAGATCCCGCTGGGAAGTTTGATGTTCGGCGCGAGCGCGAGCGTCAACACCACGGCGGTCAACGTGGACCTGTCGTCGGTTGGTGGCCCGGTAAGCGGTTCATTGTTGTTTGTTGACAGTGCGAGAGGATGGCGAGGGTCCGCGTTGGTAATTAATCCTTCGTCGCAGCCCGGTGTCTTTCCCATCGTGTATCGCGCCAGCAACGCTATTGGTGATGTCACGATCTCAGAGCGAACGGTCACGCTCAGGCCCCAGGCAGGGCGCTGCGCGTTCGCGAATCGACGCATCGTGAGCCCTGTGCCGGGCACAAACATCTACACCTACGACACGCGCCTGGGCGATGTCGATGGCCCGTGGACCAGTGCGTGCTTTACTACAACCCCCACCGGCAATGACGTCTGGTTCCGCTTCAACGCGACCCAGAGCGGCACGCTCAGCCTGAGCACCTGCAACAGCGACACCGGCGCGACCGTCACACAGCCCGACACGCTGCTGGGCATTTGCGGCCGCTGCGATGACACGGGCTTCTCCATCTGCGGCGATGATGTGGGCGGATGCGGTCTGGGCACGCGCCTGACCAATATTCCCGTGGTGGCCGGGCAGGAATACAACATCCACGTGCGGGCGTTTTCGGGCGACATCGTCAATGGCCGGCTCGAGGTGACTTTTACGCCTGCGGTCGTGCCGCCGACGTAGAACACGACCCCGGCCGGGGGCGGGCAAGCCTTTGACAACCGCCAGCAGTCCATCGCCCTCTCGCTGGTGACGCGCCGCCCGGGCATCGTTGGCCTTGGTGTGCCGGTGCGCCTGTTTGCATATTCGCGAACGATCTTCACCATGGGGTTGCTGAGCGGGGGCGGGTGGCTGCCGCTGGAGGGCCAGGCCTTGCCGATCAACGCCAACGAGGCGATGTTCGCCGAGCTTGGCACCACCTTCGGCGGCAACGGCCAGAACAACTTCGCCGTCCCTGACCTTCGCAACCGCGCGATCGTCGGCTCGTCGGCAGCGTGGCCCGTCGGCGAGGTTCGCGGGAGCAACTTGCTGACCCTGACCGCGGCGCAGATGCCAGCTCACACGCACACGTTCGTTGCGTGCAGCCTCAGCGATGTCGCAGGCCCGGGCCCGTCGCTACGCGCTGATGGCGAGCTGACCGCCGACGACATCATCGTGTTCATCGGGTGGTTCGTTGGCGGCGATACCCGCGCCGACATCGCACGCTCAGGGCAGCAGCCAACGCCCGACGGCGAGTTCACCGCCGACGACATCATCTTGTTTGTCAGCCGCTTCGCGGCGGGGAGCTAGGGGGCAAGGTGCCGAGGGCGCGACGGGGCGGCGGGCCGCGGGTGTGCCGCTGGCTCAGTAAACGGCCAAGCGGCTTCGCAGGCGCTCGGCGACTTCTGAAGGCATTGGCCCAAGCTGGGCGTGGGCCCCGCTGTGGTCGTGAGTGTGGCCTGGGCTGTAGTCGTGAGCGCGCCTTATGCTCAGAAAGTCAACCGCGGGCGTGATGCCGTCACCGGCGGCGTCTTGATCGGTCTGCAGGCGTTTGGCGGCGGCGAAAATGGTCCATGATCTTGTGGTTCAAGATGCCCGTCAGCCACGTCAGCTCGCTCGATTGGCCCGCAAAGCGCTCCTTGGCAGCAAGAGCCGCGGCGAACGACTCCTGGATGATGTCCTCGGCGGCCTGCGGATCGCGCAGGCGGCTGAGGGCGAAGCGTCAGTGCGACCCGCCGTGCAGCTCAACCCACCGAGAAGGGTCGAGCGTCACACCCGCTGTGGGTGAACCAGCGCCACCGTGGAACGGTGGTGGGGGTCCATACTGGGCAAGTGTACAGTTGCAACTCACCGGCGATTCGACCTATGAGCGATCAAGACCCTTCAGCAAGCAACCACTCAGGGCCGCACGACGGCCCCGCCACGCCTCCAGCGCAAGCCGGCGGACCCCGCGGGATCATGGGCGGCTTAGGCATCTTTGTTGGGCACGTGGTCAAGGGCATCATGACCGACGTGACCAAGACCACCGAAACCGTTGGCCAAGGTGCGCACGCCGAGCCGGTCCAGACCACACTTGGCCCGGGCGTACGGCGGGTTGAGATCACAGAAGAGGTAGAGGCGACCGCACCGCGCGACGGACGGCCCGGGCAGGTCATCACTCGCCGGACGACCGTCGAAGAGGTGCGGGTCGATCAGCCGCCGCCCAGCCACAGGCCAACAACAGCTCCGCAGGGTGCCGACCCGTCTGGCGCACCGGGGGACGATTCAACGACCGGTACAACGGCTTGAGCTAGGTAAGCGCAACTTGGCCGAGCGTAAGTTGGTTGAGGCCAAGAGCAGATCTGCTCGCAAGTTCGCCTAGGCCTACTTGTCATCGCGCCGGTAGTTGGTCTTGCCGCGGTCGCGGGCCTTGCTGCGCTGGTCGCGGGCCTGGGCGCCGGTCTTGGAGCCGTGCTTGATCTGGTCCCAGTCCAGGTTCAGCGCGCCGCCGCCGATGCTGACCCCGCCGGCCTCGTCCAAGCTCACGACGCGGCCCTTCTTGTCGTAGACCTGCTTGGCCTTGGCGCGGTCGCGTCCCTCGGCATCGGCGATGACCAAATCCATCTGTCGCAGCGCGAGGTCAACCTTGGTGATCGTCACGTTGACGCGGTCGCCCGAGGCGAAGCTGCGTCCGCTGGCGAGGTTGACCAGCGCGCCCGATCGCGCATCGATCCGCCAGGCGCCCGCCCGCCCGTCCTTGCCCACGGGCAAGTCGGCCTGCTTGATCATGCCCTCGATGAGGTACTTGTCCAGCTTGATGAACACGCCCGCCTGGCTCACACCCGTGACCAGCGCCAGGTACGTCTCGCCCACATGGTCGCTGAGCAACTGCATGACCAGGAAGCTGCGCAGGCTGTCCTCGGCCTCCGAAGCGCGGCCCTCGGTGATGCTGCAGTCCTTGCCGACCTTGACCAGATCGTCGTGGCTCGGCACCAGCTTGATGGTCTGGGGCGAGTGCATCAGCGTGTCGCCGAGTTTCTTGAACTCATCGTCGGTGCGGGCGATCTCCGAGCCGTTGTTGGTCAGGCTCAAATACGCGGCAATAGCGCGGTGCACCGTGAGGTCCGGGTACCGGCGGATCGGGCTGGTGAAGTGGGCGTACGCGTCGCTGGCGAGGGCAAAGTGCCCGACCAGCGCGGGCGAATACTCGGCCTTGGTCAGCGTGCGCAGCACGGCAAAGTGAACCGCCGGCGCTGCGGCGGTGCCCTTGGTCGCGTCCAGCAGCTTCTGCAGCTCCATGCGCGTGGGGTTTTTGGGGATCGCGAACCCCGCGACCTTGGCGGTCCCGCGCAGGTTGTCGACATCACCGGGCACCGGCTCTGGGTGGATGCGGCGCAGGAGCGGGACC
Source organism: Phycisphaerales bacterium PN19_bin_20 (assembly GCA_021173225.1). Lineage (GTDB taxonomy): Bacteria > Planctomycetota > Phycisphaerae > Phycisphaerales > UBA1924 > JAJTGZ01. The sequence goes on from JAJOLK010000010.1 coordinate 12,549, forward strand.
TTGAGGCGCGCAAACAGCCGCGCGACGACCTCGTTGGCCTCGACCATGAACATCTCGATGAGCGTGTGGGTGAACGCGTCGTCCTCGGGCTGCGCGTCGATCACGCGCCCGTGCTCGTCAAAGACCAGCTCAACGCTGGGCAGCTCAAGGTGGATCATCCCCGACGCGCGCCGGCGCAGGCGGATCGCCTTCGCGCACGCGTCCATCTCGCGCAGCAGGCCCAGCAGCTCGTCGGTGTAGCGCGGCTCGGTCTTGGCATGCCGGCGGGCCTCGGTCGTGTCGCCCTCAATCAGCGCCTGCGCCTCGAGATACGTCAGGCGCTTGCGGCTGTCGATCAGCGTCTGCGACACGCCGCTGCCGACGATCTCGCCGCGCGCGTTGTAACGGTGCAGCGTGCTCTTGCAAAAACGCGGCACTCCCTCTTGCAGCGAGCAGATGCCGTTGCTGAGCACCTCGGGCAGCATCGGGATGACGTGCCGGGGTAGGTAGCAGCTGTTGCCACGGGCCGCGGCCTCAACGTCAAGCGGCGAGCCGGGCGGGATGAAGTGGGCCACGTCGGCGATGTGCACGCCAAGCTCCCACCCGCCGCCATCAAGCCGCCGGATGCTGATCGCGTCGTCGTAGTCCTTCGCGTCCGGCGGGTCGATGGTCAGGATGAACTGCTTGGTCAGGTCCTCGCGCCCCTCGAAGGGCTCTTGCCCCGCCTTCCAGCGCTCGATGGACTCGTGAAACTTGTCGCTGGCCGCGCTCGCTTGCTCAACGCACGCGTCAGGAAACTCGCGCGGGAGCGCAAACGCCTCGATGACCGCCTGAGTCTCGACGTCGGGCTTGCCGGCCTCGCCTAGCACCTTGGTGATAACCCCCTCGGGCAGAAAGTCGCCCTCCGGGTACGCGGTGATCTCGACGATGACCTTGAAGCCCTCGTAGGCGTTCTTGGCCTGCGGGTCACGCACGACAATCGGGTCGCGCAGCTCTTTGCCGTCGGGGTAGACAAGCCACTGCTGGCCCTGCTTGCGCAGCTCGCCGCTGAACGCCGCCCGCTTGCGCTTGAGCACCTCGACGATCCGCCCGGTGATGTCCTGCCCGCGCGGGCCGCCCTCGGTGCGGGTCAGCTCCACCTTCACGCTGTCGCCGCTGAGCGCGTCGGCCACGGCGTTGGGCGGGATGAAGATGTCACCCTCGCGGACCCTGGTCTCAGGCTTGACGAACCCGAAGCCCTTGGGGTTTTTCTTGAACGTCCCGGTCAGGAACTTGCCCGCCGGGGGCAGCCCGACAAGCGGCTTATCCGCAGGCCCGCTCAGCGTTACGCGTCCAGCCGCGACCAGGTCGGCCAGGTCCTTGGCAAAGTCTGGCTCGCGGTCGTCCTCCACCTGCAACTGCTCGATGAGTTGGGCGGATGACGAGGGCTCGTAACGCTCGTGGGCGATGTGGTCAAGCAATCGACGCGTGAAAGGGCCGGGCATGCAAGAGGATAGGGGGGCGTGGGCCGCCACGGGCCGGGCCCGGAAGGCACCTCCCCGCCACGAGGCCCCGACGGCCTGATTTCAGTGATCTCTCCGCCGCAAAAACAGCGATGCCCGCCGGGTGGGGCGGGCACGCCAAGTGGAGCCGGGGGGAATCGAACCCCCGTGCCAAGACGGTCGGCTGAGGACCTCTACGCGTGTAGCCGTTGATTTGCATTCAGTTCCGCCGCGCCCACGGCAGGCTCGACAGGTTCCTATCTCCCAGTAACTCCTCGCCGGACGCCCTGAGGGCGCAACGTCCGACCAGCCCGTTAATCATTGGCCTTGGCAAGCGACGGGCCGCGCTCACCTCAGCCTGCGGCCTTAATTAGGCCGCGAGGCGATAGTTGTTGGCAACTATTGCGGTGCATGCTTTTTACGTGGCCTGCATGCTCCACGACGCGCAATCCCCAGCGTCACACGCTCGGTCGAATCCATATCGGCCCCAAGGTTGTGACCCTGCTGGTCAGCTTCAATCAGAAACACCAACACCTTCCACCAACACTTTTCACCCACACTTTTCTTCAACGCTCTCTACCAACATCACCGCCTCAAACACTCGAACAACCGCCAACTTCTCAAAGACCGACTAACCAGACAAGCTTGGTCCAAACGAGTCGGCACCAAGCGGCAATTATACGCACGCCGCGACCGCGGGTTCATTGCGCCGGCGTTACCGCGCCACGCCCAGCAGCAGAAAGTTCGGGCCATCGATCCCTGTGACCCGCGGCCAGGTGCTCGCCGGGCGCCAGGCCCGCAACGGCCCGCGCGCATCAGCGTGGCAGCGCGCCAGCCCGGGCCCGCCCACCAGCACCAGGCGGTGGATCAGCAGCAGATCATCGCTGGCATACTCGGCCTCTGCCGCCACGCCGGCGATCGCGTCAATGCACACACTGAAGCTCGACGGGCTCGCGTTCAGCAGCACGTCCGCGTCGCGCCACAAGTAAAAGCGCCGCTTGATGTGGTGACCCTCGACCGCTCGCGGCGGCTCACGCAGGCGGGCCAGCACACCCCCGGGCCCGTCGAAGCTCGGCTTCAGCGCTCGCCCCGCAGAGTCCGGCAACTCGCGGTCTAGCTCGGCGCGCAGCCCGCGCAGGTCTTCCACTCGTGCGCCATCGATCAGCACAAGCTGCGTCTCGGGCAGGTCACCAATGTGGTGGGCAAGCTGGCTGGCGGCCTCGGCCCGCTGCGCCGCCGACCGCGCGACGACAACAACATGCCGCTCGTCAAGCTCGGCCAGCGCCCGCTCTACCTCTGGCATCGGCGCGTCATCAAGGGGCGGACTCTGCGCCGGCCCGGGTGCGGCGACCGCCACCGGCGAACGCCGTCCGCGCGCCGTGCCCGCACCGCCGCGCACGATGCCAGCTTCTGACCCCCCAACCACACCTGCTTGCGTCAAACTATTCTTTGCCACGGCTCACCCCAAAGGCTCAAACGCACGCTTACGCCCCAACGCCGCAGAGCGCTAAGACGGTCAGCGGTTGAACAGTGAGAGTGTGACGCATAACCCGCCCGCGGCAAGCATGATCGAGCCCCTCGCAGGGAAGTTTCCTCAAAATATGGGTCGTGCCACCCGCTGCGGTGCCAAGATGCGCGTTCCGGACGCGCCGTTCACGCGCCCGCGAGCTTCCGCAGCAACGAACCGACCGCCGCCTGGCCCCGCACGCCAACTGGCTGGGAGCCGAAATGGCCAGATCTGTGAGCGAGCTGCACTGGCGAGATCTACCGGCGAGCTCTGCCCAGGGGCCACCCAGCGAAAGTCGCGCGTGGGCATAGTCGTGTCAGGGTGTCAGGGTGTCGGGACCTCGGCCACGCCCTTGGGGTCGTACGGCAGCGTGCGTGTGCCCGACGCCGTGTCGTGGATGATCTCCGTCGGCTCGCGCACCGCAATCAGCGACTGCGGCGTGTAAACGTTCACCATCTGCCCAGGCCCAGGGATCACCGCGACGCGCCCGCGCGTCAAGGCCACGACCACGCGGCGCTCACCCGCTGAACTGCCGCCTATCGCGCCGCCCGAACCGATCGCGTTAGGGCCACCGCCGGGGCCACCGCCGGGGCCACCGCCAGAGCCACTGCCAGAGCCACCGCCAGGCCCTGCGTTCATCGAGCGGACATCAACGCGTGACAGCCGCCCGACGCGCAGGCGGGCCTGCCCGTCCAGCAGCACCAGCGCGCCCGCGTCGCCGCCGGTCCGCAAAGTGAACTTGCCGCTCGACTCTTGGTTCAGCTCGGCTAAACGCCAGTCGGTGCCGCCCTCGGTCAGAACCTGCACCATCCCCGGCGTGCCAGAGAGCTCGACTACGCGCATCGCCACCTGCCGCCCACTGGCGCTAAATGGGTCAAGCGCACTGCCCGCCGCCGGCGCGGGCTTGACGTCATTGCCCAGACGCTCTGAGGCACGGGCCAGCACGGGCAAATCGGGCGCTGCGGATACTGCGGCCAGCTCGGGTGGTGCGATCGTCACGGATTCTGCGGCCCGCGCTGGACTTGCCGCGATCGGCGCGCTCAACGCGAGAGATGCAAGAGGTGCAAGAGATTCAAAAGGCGCCGGCACGCTCGCGGGCTCAATCTCGGGCCGTAAAGCGACCGTCGGCACCGAGGCGAGACCCTTGCCCGCCGCCGCCACCGCCGCCGCGAACGGATCATCGCTCACCGGGGGCTTCACGCTCATGCTCGAACGGCGTCCATCGCCGCCAAGCCTCGGCCCACCCGTGTCTGTGCCCGTGGAAGCGCTGCTGGGCTCACTTGCGGGCCCACCTGCGGGTAAGTGCGGGATCGGCTCCGGTACCAAGGCGGCGAACGCGTCGGTTCCTGGTCGCGCGCTGGATGATGCCGGCGCTGGCAGCACCGCGATGCCCTTGAGCGCCGGGTCACTGGCCAGGCTCGGCAGCGCAAGGGTGCTCTCACCCGCGGCCTCGCGTGAGGTTGCAATCGTCTGCTCGGGCATTCGTGCCAGCGTCGGCGAAAATGGAGTAGAGGGCGTGGGGGAAGTGGAGGGCGTGGAGGGAGTGAGGCTCGCGGAGGCCCCCGCGGGTGCGGCGGCGAACTGAGGCGGTGCGATTTCTGCCGTAACTGCGACAGGCTCGGGCATGTTCGGCTCGAGCGCAACAACTTCAGGCGCGAGCACCAGCGGCGTCGCCTGCACCAGCGGCCCACTCATGCCCGACAGCGCCGAGGGCAACGCGGCGGTCAACTTCGGATCAAACTCGCTCCGCGCCGGCGCGATCACCGGCGCCTCAACAATCACTGGCGCAAGCACCGGTTCCGCTACGAGCACTGCCACCGGCAAGGGCTCGGCCAGCGTGATCACCGTCGGGGTCCGCACCGGCTGCACGGGCTGCTCAGGAAACCGCAGCTTCGGGAGTGGCGCGATCGCTGGCGGCACCTGCGTCGCCCCGCCCCCGCTCACGCCGGGCCGCACGCTGGGCTCACTTGATCGCAAGCGCTCGCTGCTCGCTCGGGCGGTAATTGGCTCTCTGTGCATCGCACGCGTGGTGCCCGCGTCGAGCACCACAGGTGAGGGCCGCACCGAATCGCCGCGCGCAAGCACCACAGGACGCTCATCGGGCACCGCTACCAGCGGCACGGCCGCAGGCGCGATCTGCACCAGTTCAAACGGCGCGCTAATCGGCGCAACAACCTGCGCGACCATCGGTGCTGCGGGCTCCGCGAGAACGGGCGAGGCGACCTGCGCGACCATCGGTGCTGCGGGCTCCGCGAGAACAGGCGAGGCGACCTGCGCGACCATCGGCATTGCGGGCTCCGCGAGTACAGGTGAGGCGACCTGTGCGACCATCGGTGCCAAGATGGGCATCGCAGGCTCTACGCTCGAGGGGGCGATCGCCATCGTGCTGCTGATCTCCCTCACCCCGCCGCCACCGACGACAATCACCGGCTCCACCACCGGCGCATCACTCTGGGGCGCAGCACCTAGGAGCGCACCACCGCCCACCTCGATGGGCGTAACCGTCGCGACCGTTGGCGGTGCCAGCACCTGCGTCACCGCTGCGTTCGAGCCGCCCTCCACTGTCGCCAGCACCGGCACACTGACTTTGGGCCAGTTCAGCTGCGGCGTGCTCGGCTTCAGCTCGCTCGGCTCAGCCGAGGGCACCAGCGCCGCCCGAATGTCCAGCCCTGCGGGGCGTTTGCGCGGCCCCTCAGGGATCATCACCCGCGCGCCATCAGCCGCCGCCGCCGCCGCGGTCGCGACCGCCGGCGCAGGCTGCCCGGCCATCTGCGGCAGCGTCCTGGCAACCCGAATCCGGGGCTGGCGCGCCAACTCTTCAAGCTCGATCATCGCCGGCTTCGTCGGCCCGCGCGCCAGACGCTGCTGCGCCCCAGGCCTTGCGGCGATCCGACCCTGCCCCGCCGCGCCGCTGCCGACAACAAACGTGCCGCCGGTTGGCGCACCAGGTGCGGGCGCAGCAGGTTGTGTGGTTGCCGGAGTGGTGGGGGTGGTGGGGGTGGCGGGAGTCGTGGGGGTCGTGGGGGTCGTGGAGGTGGTTGGGGTGGCGGGATTGACGGTCGTTGCCGGTTCGGCCAGCAGGCTCGCGCCGGTCACACTCAGCGCCAGCCCCGCGGCCAGCGCCAACCGTGCTGTACCCCGCGCGCCAACGCCGCCGCCAACATGCTCGGCACGCTGGCTGACCCCGCCGACCTTCTTGACGCCCAACGAGTTGATAGCCATGGTGTTGTCCGTGAAATCGATTTCGCCCGCACCCGCCGAACATTCAGACCATCCGCCTCCGGCAAGCTCCACCGCTGTTCGCGATCTCAAGCCGTCCCGGGCAACCTTCCATCGGCCAGATTACGCCTCAACCAACCAATACAAGCCCATCCCCCTCGCACACCCCAAGTCACGGCACCGGCGGCAGCGGCTCGGGCCGTACCCGCGGCTCGTCACCTTGCCCCGGTAAAGATGCGGGCGCGCTCGCCGGGCCCCGCGCACCCTTCGCAACCGGAGATGCCACGTCAGTACCGCTCTTCGCGTTCGCCTTCGCTGCGGCGCTGCCGTTAGCTTGGACTTTGCTCGTGGGCCCTGCCGGAGTCTTCGCCGGCACCGGGCCATCAACCTCAAAGGCATCAAACGCCGACGCGGCTGAAGCGTTCACGCTCTGGCTCTGCGTCATCACCCCACCTGCTCCGCCGTTTGTCGTCAGCACAGGTGTGGGCACCGCGATGCTCGTGGCGCGCGACGGCGCAGCGGCTCCCGCCGCGTTAACCCCCGCCAGACCCGCACCCACCCGCACCCCCGGCCTGGCCGCCGCACCAGCCCCGGCCATGCCGCTACCCGCCGAAGCTCCGGCCGGTCCTGTCACTCCGTCGTCAGCGCGCAAGACAATCCGCCCGCCGCTTGCACCAGCACCTGTACCAGCCCGCACCGCCGAGCGCGTCGGGATGTTGGACCTTGTCGTCGGCTCACCCAGCGCCACCAAGCTTCCGACCACCAGCTCGCCGCGCAGTATGTCATTGGCGCTCAGGTTCATGGGCAGCAGCCCGCGCTGCTGGGCCGTGGTCACCAGCGCGTCAGAGCTCATGCGCGGGTCGAAGCGTTCGCCGCGGGCCCGCAGCAGCGCGCGGGCAAAGGCGGCGGGCGTCGCGGGCGTGTCGCCGCTCTCGGGCGCATCAAGACCCACAAGCCCAAAGCTCCGGGCCTGCCCAAGCCGGGCGGAGTAGTCAGGGCCGACGCGCTTGTTGGCCGAGATCAAGATGCCCGCGAGCATCTCGTCCCAGGTTGTCACCGCCTTACGCTCAAGGCGGTCAAGGAACTCAAGCTGGTTGACCGGGTCGCCGTCGATGTCAGCGTTGGCCCCAAGTCCTTGCGTGATCGACTGGTGCGTCGTCGGCGCGGGGCTTTGGCAACCCGCCGCTCCTGCCGCCAGGCCGATCATCAGGCCGGGCAGCGCGATAAATGCCCGGGCGGCCAGCACCCCCGCGCTTCCGAACCGCGCGGGCCGCGCAGCAGCCGCCGACCCCAAATTCATCATCCGGTCTGATCTGCTGCTCATCACGTCACACTCCGGCGTTCCGCACCGCAACCAACGCCCCGACCAGCCCACGCGCAACACCATCGATAGTATCGGCGCTCGCCCCGCGCCGGGCCGAGCGATCGCACTTCCGACCGGCTCGCCGCGCGCCCCGCACGTCGGCCGTGATCCAAACAGACTCCAAGCATTTGTGCCTCAACTAAGCGTGGTGCGGCCCACGGACGGCAGCACTTCAGCGAACTCTGTGAACAGTGGTATACCATCGACGTTCGTGGCAGACTCTACTGCGTGGGACGGACCAGATCGGTGCTCCCCGCGTCTACGCGAGTCGGCGGGCTCACTGCCTAAGGTCGCTCGGCTCAAGGGCGGGGAACCCAGTCTCATCGCAAGGTGATCGAACCTCATGAAGCTCGTCGCAATACTGACCTCCCACGTAATGGAAGGAATCTCCCACCTACCCGGCGTGGCCACGCAAGACTGGTGCTCACGCGCCGCCGGCGCGCTCGCACGCCTGCATCACCCCAGCGGCGTGGGCGTCATGGTCGGGCAGCTTGACGCCCGCGGGTTCATCACCAACATCGAGCTGACCGGTGCCGCGCGCTCGCGCGAGATCAAGACCACCTTCGGCACCTCCGCAACAACCCCAGAGCCCGCCTACCTCTCCGCCCCCGGCGCGTTCCTCGGCGACGACGGCCTGAGCTCCGCGCGCGAGGGCTTCCGCGTTGGCGAGTGGCTCGGGTGGTCCTTCGGGCCCCCTTCCAAAGAGCTCCTGGTTGTCAGCTCCGCCCAGCAGCTCGGCATGCTCCAACGCCGCGGCGAGAGTGTTGTCTGGCGCCGCTGGTCCGCGCTCAACCCCATCGAGATCCTCGGCTCGATCGTCGCGATCCCCGGCTCGACCCCCGGCCGCATTGCCGTCGTTGAGATAGCCTGGGCCGAAAACCCACATGGCGACAGCGTCCGCCAGCAGGCCATCCTCGGTGCCGTGCTCCCGATGCTCGCCGGCAAAATCGCCCGCGCCTTCGGTGACGCGCCACTGAGTGACCAGCTCTCACTGACCCCGCGTGAAGAGCTCGTGCTCTGGCACCTGCTCGCCGGCGAAAAGGTCCCCGTCATCGCCCGCCGCCTCAACCGCTCGGTCTACACCGTGCATGACCACGTCAAGAGCCTGCACCGCAAGCTCGGCGCGTCCAACCGCGGGCAGCTTGTGGCTCGCGCGCTGGGCCACCTCGGCCCGCTCGTGCCCTCAAGCGAGCCTGACGAACCGCTCGACACGCCGGTCAAGCCCGCCGCGGGAGTCCCCGGCAAGCCCGGCCGAAAGCCCGGCCAAAAAGCAGGGATGTAATCACCCCGCCACGCCCGTCTCCCACGCAACCAACCCGGTCGCTCGGGCTTACAGTCCGGCATGACCACACGCGCGTACGCCGCTACCTCGCCCACCACACCGCTGGGCCCCATGTCTATCGCCCGCCGTGAGCCGCTGCCCAGCGATGTTGAGATCGACATCCTCTTCTGCGGCGTCTGCCACTCAGACCTTCACTTTGCGCGCAACGAATGGGGAATGACAAACTTCCCCGTCGTCCCGGGCCATGAGATCCTCGGGCGCGTCACACGCGTCGGCTCCGACGTCACCAAGTTCAAAGTCGGTGATATCGCCGCCGTCGGCTGCCTGGTCGACTCCTGCCGCACCTGCGACCACTGCCTCGCCCATACGGAGCAGTTCTGCAAGAACGGTGCGGTCTTCTCTTACAACGGGCCCGACAAGCACTCCGGCGGCATGACCTTTGGCGGCTATTCCGAACGCGTCGTTTGCGACCAGGCCTACACCCTCAAAGTCCCCGCCAACCTCGACCCTGCTCGCGCCGCCCCGCTGCTGTGCGCCGGCATCACCACCTACTCGCCGCTGCGCAAGTGGGGCGCAGGCAAGGGCAAGAAGGTCGGCATCATCGGCCTGGGCGGGCTCGGGCACATGGGCGTCAAGCTCGCCCACGCCATGGGCGCACACACAGTCTTGTTCACTACCAGCGAGGGCAAAGTCGCCGACGGCAAACGCCTCGGCGCCGACGAGGTCGTGATCTCCAAAGACCCCGCCGCCATGGCCAAGCACGCCAGCAGCTTTGACATGATCCTCGACACCGTCTCAGCAGACCACGACATCAACGCCTACCTCGCGCTGCTCAAGCTCGACGGCTCGATGGTCATAGTCGGCGTGCCACCCAGCCCCCAGCCACTGCGCGCCTTCAGCCTCATCTCGCCGCGCCGCAATCTCGCCGGCTCGCTCATCGGCGGCATCGCCGAAACCCAAGAAATGCTCGACTTCTGCGGCAAGCACAACCTCGCGTGCGATATCGAACTCATCGCCATGAGCCAGATCAACGAGGCCTACGAGCGCATGCTCAAGAGCGACGTCAAGTACCGCTTCGTCATCGATATGGCCACGCTTAAGCGCTGAGCTCGCGACGGTCACCCAGCACAGCAACGCCAGCAACACCTCCGCCGCCAACGACAACGGCCCGAGCATTCGCCCCGGCCGTTTGTTTTCATGTCAGCCAAGCTTCAGTCTTCGCTCAGCGCCGCCGCCGACGCGCCGCGAGCGAGCCGCCCCCGCCAGCGCCCCGCCCGCCGCGTGCAACCCCGCGTGCATCCTCCCTGTTGCCAGGCCTGAAGACGCATCTCGGGGCGAACAGACGCTGAGGTCGGTGGCCAACGGACCGACGGTAACGATCTGCGTGCCCGGCAGCCCCGGCAGCGTGGTCACCACCAACACCTCCCCGCCCGAGAGCGCCTGCGCGCCCACGAACCGCTCACCAGAAGTAAGGCCCTGCGTCTGCCTGGGCGTGCCGCCCACGATCCCGTGCCGCAGCGTGCCGCCGCTGGGGCTCTCAAGCGGCGCTGCGTACGTCCGGTCGTCAGAAAGGCTTAGCGAACGCAGCGAGGTTGACAAAGAGCCGCCGCCACCCACCGCCACGGGCGCGGCACCGCGTGCTTGCGTGAAGATACCGGCGTCAGGCCCGCTGCCCGCGGTGAAGATCAGGTCACCCCAGTGGTTCAGGCCCTGGTTTGCACGCAGAACCCGCCAGCCAGAGCCGTCCGCCAGCGTCCCGTCCAGCCTCAGCGTCGGCGTCACGACCTACGCGAGCGCGCACATCGGCACAGCCACGGCCGCCACGGCCGCCAGCAGCCCGCCTCGGCGACGAAACAATAAATGAATAGACATGCTTCTCTCTCCTCATAGTGATTTGCGAACGCTTGAAAAAACCCGGTCGCCGGCTCAAAGCTCCCGCTCCAGGCACCAGTCGCCGGGGGCAGCCCTAGCCTCCAACGGCATGCCGCCAAACCGCCTCTGAACCACAGATTCGGGCGGCAGACGCATCAAACTTAACGCCGTTCGGACTACCTTCCACCGCCCCACTGACCTTACACCCCCTCAGCCAGCCATTCTCATCGAGCCCGCACCCAGTACACCACAAACTCGTACTGCGGAACACTCCGGACTACCGGCACGCTCGCCGCCGTCCGGTCCGGAAAGATCGCGTGCCGCGAGCCCGTGTCGTAGTACCGCCCGCCGTCAAACCGGTCGTAGAAGACCCACTCGCGATCAACCCGCTCCGCCACGCCCATCCCGCGTGAGGCGTAAACAACCGTCTCCGCATTAACGCGCCGGGCCCAGCTGGTCAGCTCGCGCGCGTCCAACTCTTCAAAGTCTGCCGTCACAAACCGCGAGCGTCCGACCAGCTCGACCGCGCCCGGGCTGCTGAATTGCAACTGCCGCAGCAGCAGCTCGGTCAGTTGCTCGCGCTGCCCCGCTGGCCACTGATCCTCCGGCACATCGCTCGCCACCGCCGCCGCGCGCTCCGCCTCAAGCGCGACCTCAACGCGCTCCCACGGCACGCGCCGCACCCGCACCTCGCCCTCAACCGCCATCGTCCCCGCCACCACGCCCGGCTCCGCGGCATAAGCCTTCTGCCACGCCGCCGGCGCACACGCACCGAGGCTCAGCGTGCCAACCAGCGCGAGCGCCGGACCAGCCAGAATCTGAAACCGAGCGCGACGTTTCAACGTTGACTTCATGCTCGGATTGTTGCGCACCGTCCTGTGGCGCGTCCCGCTCCTGTTTCCTTCACCTTCGCCCCTTCGAGCCGCCCCCTCAAACCCCCGCGTCCGCTCCTTCTCCAGATCGCGCAAATTTAGCGCTATCACGCACTACCTATTCTGACGAGATCAGATCAGGGAGGCTTGCCTATTGAGTAAAGCCTGGGTCTTTGGGAAGGTGGCGATTACGCAAACTCAACCTCCCGCTCTAGTGAAAGCCCTTACCCTTAAGAAGTTCTGGTCAATCGCGTGAATCCGACGATACTTCTTGGGCGAAAGTGACGGCCCAGCGAGGCCGAACGCTGGGCGAACGGACGGTCCCTTGTTGGGTGTCTGTCGGCTTGATAACCAAGCACAATCGGCTATCCTCGCCCTGCCGCTCTCCGCGGCACTTCCGTTCACCAAACGAGCTTCAACTTCGTGGGGACGCGGGGGAACGACGAGTCTGAACTTTTCTACGGTCCGAGTTTTTGGAGAAACGTATGAAGACTGCTTCGAAGATGTGGATGCCGATCTCGGCCAGCGCCCTTGTGGCCGCGGCACTCACCGGCTGTACCCTCACCGGCTCCGGCGGCACCGCCGGCTCAGGCACCTCGGGCGGCACCGCCCCCACCGGCTCCGGCATGTCCGGCTCCGGCATGTCCGGCTCCGGCATGTCCGGTACCGCCGTCACCACCGGAACAGCCTCAGGTCAGCAGACCAGCGGCGCGATGAGCGGCGGCCGCTCCATCACCGGCACGACCGCCACCACCGGCAGCACCACCGGCTCGATGAGCGGCGGCAGCAGCGGGTCAACCATGACCGCGACCACCACCACCACGACCAACACCTCGACTAACACCGCCGCCAACACCAATACCGCCACCACCAACACGGTCGCCGCTACCAACTTCGGCAGCACCAGCACCGTGTTCTACCCCTCCGGCACCGAGATCGGCGCGGCCCTTCGCGTTGACCGCATGTGCCCCCCCGAGGTCTCGGCCAACGCCAACTTCACCTACGAGCTCAAGGTGACCAACGTCACACGCGTTGCCCTTGAGAACGTCATGCTCACCGAGACCATCCCCGCCAACTTCACCCTCGCTTCCAGCGAGCCCACGGGCAACGTCGCCGGCGGCGCCGCCTCGTTCAACCTCGGCAGCCTGGCCCCGGGCCAGACCAAGAGCGTCCGCGTCACCGGCATGGCCGGCAACGCCGGCTCGATCGCCAGCTGCGCCACCGTCACCTACACCCTCCCGATCTGCTGCACGATCACGGTCGTGAACCCCAGCCTCAAGATCGAGAAGAGCATGCCCCCCGTCCTCGAGAGCCAGTGCGACACCCTCCCGGTTCGCCTGGTCGTCTCCAACCCCGGCACCGGCATCGCCCGCAACGTCATGGTCTCCGACCCGCTGCCCGCGGGCCTGATGTCCGTGGACGGCAAGCAGAACGTCGAGTTCTCCGCTGGCGACCTCGCCGCCGGTCAGAGCAAGACCTTCGAGTTCCAGGCCAAGGCCTCCAAGATGGGCACCTTCACCAACTCCGCCACCGCCAAGGCTGACGGCGGCCTCACCGCCAACTCCAACACCGTCAATGTTGACGTCCGCAATTGCAACCTTGTCATCGCCAAGCGCGCTGAGAAGGCCCAGCTCTTCCAAGGCCGCCCGGCCACCTTCATGATCGAGGTCCGCAACACCGGCAACGGCGTCGCCCGCAACGTCATGGTCAATGACGCGGTCCCCGCCGGCGCGACCTTCACCAGCGCCACCGAGGGCGGCAAGCTGGTCGGCAACGCCGTCCAGTGGTCCTTCGGTGACATGGCCCCCGGTGCCAGCAAGACCATGGCCGTCACGATGAACCCCGGCACCAGCGCCGTCATCAACAACACTGCCACCGTCCGCAGCGTCTGCTGTGCAGAGCAGTCGGCCAACGCCAGCGTCGCCTACGACTCCGCGCCCGCCATCGTCGTTGAGCTCATCGACGAGCCCGACCCCCTCCTGGTCGGCGAAGAGACCACCTACACCATCAAGGTCCGTAACCAGGGCCTCAAGACCGACACCAACCTCAGGGCGGTCCTGACCCTCGCCAACGGCCTGCAGTTCGTCAGCGGTGCCGGCGCCTCGCCCGTCTCCGCCGGCGGCCAGGTCATCACCTTCGGCACCATCGCCAGCCTCGCGCCCAAGCAGGAGGTCATCTGGACCATCCGCGCCCGGAGTAGCGCTGCCAACGGCGACACCCGTCAGAACCTCAGCGTCACGACCGACTTCTTCAAGAACCCGATCGTCGAGGTCGAGTCGACCAACCTCGTCCAGTAAGCCCGGCAACAATGCCGTGCTGCTGATCGAACAGGTCTGAAGCAGTCTCAAGACCCAACCACCGGCGACCCCCTCGGGCCGCCGGTTTTCATTTCTGCCTATCGCTTAGGTACACCCGAACGCGCATGCGCTCGCACTTCACGCGCGCATGCGCTCGCACCTCGCGCGCCAGCCGCCGATGCGCCCTCTTCGCGTCACGCCGACGGCTTACGCTTGCACCCAATGCCCACCGACGCGCACGCCGCCAGCACGCCCGCCAGCCCGCTTGACGCCCTGGCCCTGCTACGTGAGCGTTTCGGCGACGCCGCCCGCGGCGCCTTCCCGGGCACCGCGCTGCCTGAGCCCGTCGTGGCCGCCTCCGCCAACGCCAAGTTCGGTGACTTCCAGTGCAACAGCGCCATGGCGTACGCCAAAGTCCTCGGCCAGCCGCCGCGCCAGGTTGCCCTCGCCCTCGTCGAGCACGTCAAGCTTGATGACCTCGCCGAGCCGCTCGGCCCCGCCAGCGTCGCCGGCCCGGGCTTTCTTAACATCACCCTCAAGCCCGCCTGGATCGAGCGCGCCCTGACCACGCTGGCCGTCCCGGCCGCGCAGCTGGGCCTCACGCCAGACGCCACCATGCCGCACACCGTAGTTGACCTCTGCGGGGTCAACCTCGCCAAGCAGATGCACATCGGGCACCTGCGTGCCACGGTCATCGGCGACACGATCGCGCGCGTGCTTGAGCGCCTCGGCGGGCCCGACCGTGTCATCCGCCAGAACCACGTGGGTGACTGGGGCCTGCCCATCGCGATGGTTACCGCCAAGCTCCTGGCCCTCGAAGCCGCGGGCGAGGTCAACCTCGCCGCCATCACCATTGACCAGCTCGACGCGATCTACAAGCGCGCCAAGGGCGAGTGCGACGCGAACGTGGGCGCGATCCGCGCCGCGGCCGCCTGGGGCATGGGGCCCAAAGTCATCGCCGAGCTTGAAGAGGCCGCCCATGACCCGCTCGTTGCCCTCACGCACGCCAAGACCACGCTCGTGCGCCTGCAGTCTGGCGACGCGGGCGTCCGGCGCGTCTGGCAGCGCATCTATGACGTAACGATGGCCGCGTGTATCGAGAACTGCGCGCGACTCAACTCGATCGTTAAGCCGCGGCACTCCGCCGGCGAGAGCAGCTACGAGGCCAAGCTCGCACCGCTGGTGGCACGCCTAGAGGCCTCGGGCGTGGCTGAGCTCTCAGCGGGCGCGCTGATTGTCCGCCTCGACGAGCTGGGCATCGCCGAGCCGTGCATCGTCCGCAAGAGTGACGGCGGCTTTATCTACGCGACCACCGATCTCGCCGCCATCGAGCACCGCGTCCGCACGCTGGGGGCGGGGCGCGTTGTCTACTGCGTTGACGCCCGTCAGGCGCTGCATTTTCGACAGGTGTTCGCCGCCGCCCACAAGGCCGGCATCGTGCCCGCTGAGGTCAGCCTCGAGCACGCGGCGTTCGGCACAATCCTCGGCGAGGACGGCCGCCCGTTCAAGAGCCGCAGTGGCGAGAGCGTCCGCCTCGGTGAGGTCATCGACGAGGCCGTCGCGCGCGCCGACGCGCAGGTCCTTGCCCGCAACCCGCAGATGCCCGACACGCAGCGCGCCGAGGTCGCCAAGGCCGTCGCCATCGCGGCCATCCGCTACACAGACCTCGCCAGCGAGCGCGTCAAGGACTACGTCTTCAGCCTTGAGCGCATGGTCAAGTTTGAGGGCGACACGGGCCCGTACCTGCTCTATGCGCTGGCCCGCGTTGGCAGCATCCTGCGCAACGCCGCCGAGCCCGCCAGCGGTGCGCCCAGCCCCCACGCCGCCGCACTCGCCGCGGCTCTTGCGCCCGGCGGCAGCTTCATGATCACCGAGCCCGGCGAGAAGGCCCTGGCCATGGCGCTGCTGCGCTACCCGCAGGCCGTGCGCGAGGTCGCGCGCACGCTCGAGCCGCACCGCCTGTGCGCGTGCCTTTACGAACTCGCCGGCGCCTTCAGCGGGTTCTTTGAGTCTTGCCCGGTGCTCAAGGCCCCCAGCGAGCAGGCCAAGAGCGCGCGCTTGCGCCTGTGCGTGCTTACGCAGCGCGTGATGACCGACGGGCTGGGCCTGCTGGGCATCCCCACCGTTGAGCGCATGTGACAACCACCACCAAGGAGCACACCCGTGCCGAGCTTTGACGTCGTCTCACGCATGAACTACGCCGAGCTGGACAACGCCATCAACAACGCCAAGAAGGCCATCGCCCAGCGCTTTGACTTCCGCGGCGCCACCGCCGAGATCGAGCTTGACCGCAAGGAAAAGCTCCTCAAGCTCGTCGCCGACGACGCTACCAAGATGCGCGGCCTGCTCGAGATGCTCACCAGCGCCGTCATCCGCCGCGGCATCGAGCCCAAGGCCATGACCCCCGGCGACTTCGAGGCCACCGCCCTCGGCAAGCTCAAGTGCGCCGTCAAGCTCCACGACGGGCTCGAGCAAGACGCCGCCAAGGCCATCAGCAAGGCCATCAAAGAGAGCAAGATGAAGGTCCAGGCCTCGATCCAGGGCGAAGAGGTCCGCGTCACCGCCAAGCAGATCGACGACCTTCAGGCTGTCATGAAGCTGCTCACAGCCGCCGACTTCGGCATGCCGCTGCAGTACGTCAACATGCGCAACAGCTAAGGCTCGCTCGCCCCACCCCAGCCCTCACCCCGGCGACGTGCTCAGCGCGTCCGCCGGCATCGCCTCCTGCAAAATCAGGATCTCGACACGCTGGTTGCTCCGCGTCTGCTCGCTGCTCGCGGCCCGCGCCGCCACCGGCGCGCCATCACCGGCAGAAACCAGCCGCAACTGCTCCCAACGCACGCCCTGCTTGGTCAGCTCGGTCGCCACCGCGTACGCACGCTCGTGCCCAAGCTCGTGCGCACGCCGCGGGTCGCGCCGGCTCTCACGACGGCTCACGTGCCCGCGCAGCTCGACCATCCACTTCTTGCCCGTGATCCGCTCGGCCATCTGCCGCACCGTCACGCGCCCGGCCTCGCCGACCACCGCCGAGTCCTGGTCAAACTGCACGTACCCGTCGTTGCCGGTGTAGTCGGTCGGGCGCAGCGTCTGTGACGAGTGGTCCCGCCCGTCGGGCCCGGGGGTGATGACCTCGCCGCTGCTCAGCCGCTCGCGCATCCGCCTGATCAGCGACTGGTCCGACGGGTCCTTGCTGTCGAGAGACAGCGGGTTGTTGAAGCCCGCCCGCACCGCGATGGCCAGGTCCAGCATCCGGTCGCTCGATGAGCTCGGGCCCTCGGCGTCGCTCTTGCCCTTGGGCCCCATGTTCATCGCCAGCATGATCACAAAGAAGCCCATCATCAGCAGCACGTTGTCCGCGAAGCTGACGATCCAGCCCTCCTCGTGCTCGTGCTCCTCGTGCCGGTGCGGCACGTGCTTCTTGTGCTTCTTGTGCCCGCCCTGCTCGCCTTCCTTGCCGGCGGGCGCGTTCTTGTTGTCGTGGTCTGACATGGCTTTCACTCCGCGTGGTTCCGGCCTCAGGCCGCCTTCAGCTTGGTCCGGATCGTCGCGGGCACGAACGCCGCCATCTTGTCCAGCGTCACGCGCGGGTTCTCACCCGCCTGGATGCTCAGGATCCCCTGCACGACCATCTCGCGCGTCAGGATCTCCTCGCCGCTGCGGTACGCCAGCTTGTCGCCCATCGGGCCCGCCAGGCAGTTCGCCAGCACCGTCCCGTACATCGTCGCCACCACCGCCACCGCCAGCATGTAGCCCATCGTCGCGATGTCACCGCCCAGGTTCTTGAACATGCCGATCTGGCCCATCAGCGTCGCCACCAGGCCCAGCCCCGGCCCGTACGTCTTGATGATGTCGAAGAACTTCTTGCCCGACTTGTGCCGGTCCTGCATCGCCATGATCTCAAGCCGCAGCGTCGCCTCGATCGTGTCCGGGTCCACCCCGTCCACCGCCATCTTCAGCCCCGCCGCCAGGAACTTGTCGTCGATCTTCGAGACCTCAGACTCAAGCGACAGGATCCCGTCACGACGCGCCTTCTCTGCCAGCTGCGTCATCAGCGTGATGGTCTCCATCGCTGGCTTGGACTTGTTGAACATGAACCGCTTGCAGTACCCCGGCACCATCTTGATCCGATCAAACGGCATCGCCATCAGCACCGCGGCGATCGTCCCGACGATCACCATGTAGAAGCCCTTCTCGGACCACAGGCTCATCAGGTCGCCGCCGGTCGCTTGCCAGCACACCAGCGCGACCACGCCCGTCATCAGCACCGACCCACCGATGCTTGCCTTGTCCATGGCTCTGCTCCTGTCAACACCACACGCCCACACGCGCCCGCCCAGCACCACACCATGCGCACCGCGCGCACTAGACGCACCACGCCCACTACGCGCACCGCGCGCACCACGCGCACTACGCCGTCCAACCACCCTGATCGGACCACCGCGCGCCGCAATCCAGCGCCGCGCCACACGTCCCCGTGCCCACACCAACCACACCACCCGCGCCACCCACAACCCCCGCACAACCCCCACAACCCCCGCAACATCAACCTCGCTAGCGTTGGTTATGCGACTCGCGCTGGCACAGCTCAACCCCACCATCGGCGACCTTGAGGCTAACGCCGCCCTCATCGCCCACGCCGCCGATGAGGCCCGCGCCGCACGCTGCGATCTGCTGGTCTGCCCAGAGCTCGCCCTCACCGGCTATCCCCCCAAAGACCTCCTGCTCTACCACCGCTTCATCGCCGCTTGCACCGAGCACGCCCACCGCCTCGGCACCGCCGCCTCGCAAAGCCTCACACTCGTCTTTGGCACGCCACTACCCGCAGACGCGCACGCCTACGCCCGCGGCACCAGCCGCCGCCTCCACAACAGCCTCGCCTGCTACCACAACGGCGCGCTGCTCGCCCACTACCACAAACGCCTCCTGCCCACCTACGACGTCTTCGACGAAGACCGCTACTTTGAGCCTGCAAACCAGCCCTGCGTCATCACCGTCGCCGGCACTCGCGTCGGGCTCTCGATCTGTGAAGACCTCTGGCGCGGGCACGACGCCGGCTTTGCTGACCGTTACCTCGACGCGCAAGACCCCGTCGCAGACCTCATCGCCGCCGGCGCGCAGCTGATCATCAACCCCAGCGCCAGCCCCTTCCGCGTCGGCATGCCCGCACGCCAAGACACCCTGCTCGCCAGCGTCGCACGCACGCACCGCGTCACCGTCGCCGCGGTCAACCAAGTCGGCGGCAACGACGAGCTGATCTTCGACGGCCGCGCCAGCCTCTGGTCGCCCGCCGGAACTCCGCTCGCGCACGCGTCCGCCTTCACGCCCGCGCTGCTCATCGCCGACCTCGACCCAGCCACCGGCACCGCCCACGCCATCAGCGGCGCAGACGAGCCGACCACCGCAAAATCCACCAGCGACGACCTTCAACAGCTCTTCGCAGCCCTCGTCCTTGGCGTGCGTGACTACGCGCGCAAGACCGGCTTCCGCTCCGCCGTGCTCGGCCTCAGCGGCGGGATCGACTCCGCACTCGTCGCCGTCATCGCCGCCGCCGCCCTCACGCCCGCGAACATCCGCGGCGTAGCGCTGCCCAGCCGCTATTCAAGCCCCGGCAGCATCGCCGACGCCTACGCCCTTGCCAACGCGCTCTCGGTGCCCATCTCGACCATCCCCATCGAGGACGCCTTCAACACGCTCGAGCGCTCTCTCGCGCCCGCCTTCGATCAGCGCCCGCCAGACGTCACTGAAGAAAACCTCCAGTCGCGCGTCCGCGGCACCATCCTCATGGCCCTCTCCAACAAGTTCGGCTCGCTCCTGCTCACCACCGGCAATAAGAGTGAGCTCGCCGTCGGCTACTGCACGCTCTATGGCGATATGAACGGCGGCCTCGCCGTCATCAGCGACGTACCGAAAACCACCGTCTACAAGCTCGCTCGCTGGATCAACACGCACTGGCGCACGCTCGGCATAGCTGGGCTCAAAGCCCCGCCGATCCCCGAGCCCACCATCACCAAGCCCCCCAGCGCCGAGCTGCGCCTCAACCAGACCGACCAAGACTCACTCCCGCCCTATGACGTCCTGGACCAGATCATCGAACTGCGCATCGACCAGCGATGCGGGCTGGCCGACATCACCGCGCAGCTCGGTACCTCAGCTGACGCCGCCACCATCACGCGTGTGCTGCGACTGATTGACGTCTCTGAGTTTAAACGCAAGCAAGCCGCCATCGGGCTGAAGGTCTCTGGCGTCGCCTTCGGCTCAGGCCGCCGCATGCCCATCGCCCAGCGTCGAAGCTGGGAGTAACCCGCCTCGCCTTTGCCTCGCGTGGGGCCGGTTTCCAACCGCTCTTTCCTTCGCCTCGCGTGCGGCAGGATTCCATCCTGCCATCGGGCCAACGGCCCGACCCTACTCACTCCTCACTTCTTCTTCTCCTCGATCCCGCGGATCTCCAGCTTCGCCTCCGGCGTGCCCGCCGCCGCCGCCGCCTTCACCCGCCCTGCGCTGTCAGTAAACAGCACGAACCGCTCACCCGCCGGCGTCACAAACTCTGCCGACGGCCCGACCCGCGGCCCGGTCAAGATCGTCCCGTTCAGCACGCTCATCGCAATGCTGAAGTAGATGATGATCCCCGTCACGTCCACTAGCGTCGCAACAAACGGCGTGCTGCTCCCCGCAGGGTCAAGCCCGCACCGTTTCAAGATAAGCGGCAGCATCGCCCCCATGATGCTCCCCCACAGCACCACGCACACCAGCGTGCTCGAGATCGCCACCGCAAGAATCGTAAAGTGGTTCTGCTCGGGGCTCCCCTCCTTGAACCATCCCATCGCCCCAAAAAGGTTCACCCGCGCCAGCCCGATCGCCCCCACCATCAGCCCCAGGATCACCGCCGTCGCCAGCTCACGCCGCAGCACGCGGAACCAGTCCGAAAGCTCGATCTCTTTCAGCGCCAGCGCCCGGATCACCAGCGTGCTCGCCTGACTCCCGCTGTTGCCGCCCGAGCTGATAATCGCCGGGATGAACGTCGCCAGCACCGCCGCCTGCGCGATGGCCCCTTCAAAGTACCCCAGCGCACTCGTCGTCAGCAGCTCGCTCATAAACAGCAGCGCCAGCCACGGCGCACGCTTCCTCACCAGCGAGAAGATCGGCGCCGTGATGTACGGCTCGTCGAGCGCCTGCACGCCGCCCATCTTCTGCATGTCCTCCGTAGCCTCCGCCTGCGCCACGTCCGCCACGTCGTCGTGCGTCACAATCCCCAGCAAGTACCCGCGAGAGTCCAGCACCGGCAGCGCCACCCGGTCGTACTTCTGCAGCATCTCTACCGCCGCCTCCTGCGGCTGGTCGGCCCGCAGGGCCACAAACTGCCGGTTCATCATGCTCTCGATGCTCGCGTCAGGCTCGCTCATGATCACCTGACGCAGACGCAGGTCGTCGGTCAGCTTGCCCGCATCGTCCACCACATAAAGCACGTTGATCGTCTCGGCGTCCCGCCCAAACCGACGCACGTGCTCGAGCGCCTTGCCCGCCGTCCAATCTTGATGGATCCGCACCAGCTCAGGGGTCATCAACCGCCCCACGCTCTTGAGCGGATAGCCCAGGATCGCCTGCGTCCGCGCACGCTCCTCAGGGCTCAGGCTCGCCACAATCCGGCCCGCAACCTGCGGCGGCAGCTCGTCTAGCAACTTCACACGGTCGTCAGGGTTCATCCCCTCCACCAGCTCCGCCACGCTGTTCTCGCCGCCCTTGCCAAGCTGCATGATCAGCCGCTCTTGCTGATCGCTGGGCAGGTACGAAAAGACCTCGCCCGCGTCGTCCTGCGGCAACACCCGGAACGCCACCGCCGCGTCCTCAGGCGTCAGCTCAATGAAGATGTCACCAACGTCCGCCGGCTGCAACCCGTGCAGCACCTCGCGCAGGTCACCAAACGCCTTCGCGTGGATCAGCTCTTCTACTTCCGGCAGTAGCAGCGCGGCAGTCGGGTTCATGCCGCAGGATACCACGGGCGCGTGCCCATGCTCTTGGCTTCGCACTCCATAGCGCCGGTTATCGACCGGCCATCGGGCCAGCGGCCCGACCCTCCCGCCCGCTATCGCTTTCGCGCCGCCCAAGTCCGCCCTAGCTCACGCACCGCCGAGACCAGCGCGGCCTCATACTGCGCCAGCGGCACCGGCGCGTGCGGATGCACGCTCACCACCAGCTCAAGCCCAAGCCCCGCCCCCACCGCAGCGCCGATCGCCTCCAGCAGCGCCGCCCGCTGCAGCCTGAAGGCCTCGCGCAGCAGACGCTTCACCCTGTTACGCGCCACGTTGTTCCCAACCCGCCGCGGCACGCTCAGCCCGATCCGTGTCCCCCCGTCAGCGCTGAGCGCCGAGTGAACGCGCAGCGCCCCGCGCGTCACGCTGGTGCGGGCCGCGTACACACGCTGAAACTGCCGCGCGTGCGACAGACGCATCGACCGGGTGAACTTCAGGCCTGTGGGTTGCTGCTGCGGCACGCGACAGGATCATTGCCCGCGCGGGCGCGTCGCCGGTAGCATCCCGACAAACACCAGCCCCGCGCCCGCCAGCAGCAGGTACAGCCGCTTGCGCTGGTCCATCGCCAGCTCTTGCAGCCAGCTGTACTCACGCGAGTATTGGTTCAAGACCAGCGGCCGCGGCTCAAGGCGGTCAATCAGGCTCGCGCGCGTGCCGGCCACGTCGCCGTCGGGGATCAGCAGCTCGGTGCCCGCGGGTGCCTGGTTCAGTTGCACGGGCACCAGCGCGCGGAGCGTGGCCTCATCGCCACCTTTCAGCCGCCCAAGAAAGTCGTGGTGGTACGCCAGGCGCGTCTGGCTGTGCTGCTCAGAGGCCAGGGCCCGGTCGCGGAAGAACCGCGACTTGTCGCGTTCCTCTTGTGCCGGCAGCAGCAGGGCCGTCGCGATCAGCACTATCCCGGGGATCAGCAGCAGCCAGCCGATGTCAAACGGCGGGGCGCGCCAAGGCCGTACTACGCGTAGTTCGCGCACTTCGCGCGTCTCGCTCGGGCTCGCGGCACCCTCGGCGCGGACGCCATCGTCAGGGCTGGTCGCAGGGTCGGTGGCCACAGAGAGATCATTGGCGACGGCGGTCATCGGGGGTTCCAAGGCTGTTGGGGCCGTGGGAGTATCGACCCGGAGCCGCGTCAAGCGTGAACGACGCCTGCGCGACAGGGGCTGCGCACAAGCACGGGCGCACAGGGGCGGAAGTAAGCGGATGCTTACCTGCCAGCGAGGGCTCTATTGGCCGCGCCGATGGCCTTGCGGGCTCAACCAACTTTGGACGATCCGTGGGTGCGACCGACCCTGCCGCGTGGCTCCTGAGCGATCGTGGCGCATCCGCGCTTCTGAGCGCACAATGGCGGCGTTCAGGGGGCTGGCGCGGCTGGCGCGGCTGGCGCGGCTGGCGCGGCGGGGCCGGGCAGCTCAAGCTGCCCGTCTTGCGTCACGCGCAGCTGGCCGGTCGTGAGCAGATAGTCGAGCACGGCGGTGGTCAGGTCGGTCTGGGCCTGGTCGCGTGCATTCTCGGCGTCGCGCAGCGCGTTGGCGGTGTCGACAATCTGCTGAGCCGTGACCTCGTCGGCCTTGATCTCTTGCTCTTTGGCGCGGCGCAAGTTGATCTGCACGGCCCGCTCTTGAAGCTGCAGGTTGAAGCGGGCGCGGTCAATCTCGCGGACGCTGGCGCGCGATTCAAGCACCACGGTGTCGGTCAGCGCGTCCAGGTCGCGCGTGGCGCGCTCGGCGATGATCTGTGCCCGGCGGACCAGGGCCCGCTCGTTGTGGCGGTCCAGGGGCCAGTCGACCCGGACGCCGGCGGCGTATCGCGCGTCATCAAGCTCATAGACCGCGCCGCCCTCGCGGGCACTGGCGGCGGTGCCGAAGCGGGCCGAGCCGGTCACGGAGGCGTCGGGCAGCAGGCCGTTCTCGGCGTTGCTTACGCCGCGGCGCGCGTCGGCGAGGCGGTCGGCCTGGGTCTGCAGGTCAAGGCGGTACTGCAGGGCGAGCCTGGCGGCGGCGGCGGGCTCAGACTGCGGCTCGGGCAGCGCGGGCGTAGTTGGGGCGATGGTCAGGCGCTGGCCGACGGGCACGCCCAGGCGGACCTTGAAGCGGTCGAGCGCCAGGATGAACTGCTCGCGCTGGTTGGCGAGGCGGGCCTGCGCGCGGAGCACGTCAGAGGCCGCGATGTTCTTTTGGAACTCGGCGATGCGCCCGGCCTCGACCAAGGCGGCGGTGCGGCTTTCAAGGCGCTGCAGCAGCTCAAGGGCGCGCTGCTGATTGGCGATAGCGCGCTGCTGCTGCTGCAGGTTCAAAAAGTCGTTGGTAAGGCTGACCAGCAGCTCGCGCCGGCGACGCTCGAAGGTCCGGGCGGAGTAGACCAGCTCGCGCTCGGCCTGGATGAGGTCCTCACGCGCAATCGACCCCGCGCCGCGCAGCAGGGGGATGCGGCCAGAGAGGACCAGTTCGGAAGACTGCGTGTAGCGGTCGGTGGCAAGCTGGCGGAGCTGCTCGGTGGCGGACCAGAGGAAGCGGGCTTCAAGCTCGCCGCCGCTGGGCAGGCGCTGGGTGGCGCGCAGCTCGTTGATCAGCGCGAGCGGGGCGGTGATGTTGCCGTCGGTGGCGTTGCGGGTCAGCTCGGCGCTGGTGGTGGCAAAGAAGCGCGGGCCCCAGAGGTGCCGCTCGACGAGCAGGTCAATGGCTGAGAGCAGGTAGTCCTCTTGCGCGGCGAGGTACTCACGGCTGGTGACCTGCGATTGGCGAAGAGCATCGGCGAGGGTCAGCTCAGTAGTGCGTGGGGGAGAGCTTGGGTCGGCGGAATCTGCGGTGTTCGAGTCTGGCGCGGCGTACGCGTCGAGGCGTGCGGCAACGTTGCGGCCTGCGTCGGCGGGGATGAACGTGAGGTCGCTGGCGGCGGGGTCGATGGTTGCCGGCGCGGAAAGGGCGCTGGTGGCTGTTGTGGCGGTGATGGAGCGGCCTGCGAGCTGCGGGCGGACGTTGGCACCAAGCAATTCGGCGGTTCGTTGGCGGACGAGGTCATCGGCGCGGCGGTCGATGTCTGAGAGGTCAGCGCAGGCCGGGATAAGGAGTAACGCCGACACACTAACAAAGTATGTACACAACGATCGTACGGTGATCGGAAGGTTTATGATAGGATAGCACATTGGCGGATCGTGCCTGTGAATTTCTGGGCCCTGAGCAAGGAAATGGGCCCTTGGGGGTCGGAATGGGCGGCCAGAGGGGGTCAGCGTTGGAGGATGAGGTTGGGGGTTCCTATCCTAGGGGCCTTCGGCACGGAGGCCGGTCGGCGTCTGGAGATGATCGCGGAAGTGCGCGGTTGTTTGCAGCGTGTTTGGGTCTTGATTCGCCAAAGCGGGCCGGTCGGGTCCGCGTTGGTGGGTGTTGACGAAGACGGACGCGGGGCTTTTTTGGGGTCTGCGTGGCGCGTTGGTTCGCGCCTGCGGGCTGGACAGGGCCGACCGCGTGCAGGAGCCGCGTGCAGACATGCCATCGATCACCTTTGACGGACAATCTCTGATCATTGACGGTAAGCGGCTTTGGCTGGTCGGCGGGACGGTGCATTATGCACGTCTGAACCGCGACCAGTGGGCGGACCGGATCCGGCTGGCGAAGCTGGCGGGTCTGAACACGATCACCACCAGTGTTGTGTGGGCGCGGCACGAGCCGCGGGCGGGCACGTTTGATTTTTCTGGCGACAACGACCTTCGCCACTTTGTGCAGTTGGTGCACGCGGCGGGGATGTACTGCGTGCTGCGTGTGGGCCCGTACGTGGGCGAGGGCTTTGACTTTGGCGGGCTGCCGCCGTGGGTGCTGACGCTGAAGGAAGTGCAGCTTCGGACCGTGAGCACGAGCTTTCTGGAGGCTTGCTCGCGGTTCTTTGGTGCGGTGGCGCGGCAGGTGCGCGACTTGCAGGTGACGGTGCCGCAGGGCCCGGGCGATACGCACGGGGGCCCGATTGTGCTGGTGCAGAACGAGCATCAGTGGACGTGCGGGAGCGAGGCTCGGGCGCTGGGGTACTTAGGCGAGCTGCACCGGTACATCCGCGAGAGCGGCTTTGACGTGCCGGTGACGAACGCGAACAACCTATGGCAGGGCGTTGAGGGTGAGGTAGATACGTGGGTGGGCTCTGAGGAGCTGCTGGGGTTTGTGCGTCAGTTGGCGTCGGTGCGGCCGCAGCAGCCACGGATGGTTAGCGAGCTTTCGCCCGGTGGTCAGGGCGCGTGGGGTGAGGAAGCGCCGGCGGCTTTGGACGCTTCGGGGCTGACGCGTCGGCTGGCGCAGGTGCTGGCGGGTGCGGGTCAGTTCAATATCGAACCCTTTGCGGGCGGCACGAACTTCGCGTTCGCGGGCGGGCGTCTGGCGGGCGGGTATGGGCGCTGGGCGACCAGCGATGCCAGCAGCGGCGCGATGGTGGACGCGTCTGGGCGCCGGACTGAGTTGTTTGAGCCAGCGCGGCGTGTGAGCCTGTTTGCGTCGCGGTTTTCGCGGCTGCTCTCGCACCTTGACCCCAAGGCGTACGCCGTGGGCCTGCACCCGGACCAGACCGGCGGCGGCGGCGTGGGCGGTGGTGACGGCGGTGGCGGGTTTGCGGTGATGCACGCGTCGGGGAGCCAGGGCTCGGTGGTGTTTGTATTAAGCCGCGGAGGTGGGCGAGCTGGTGGGCGTGTCGAGGGCACGGCGCGCAAGCGCGGGTCGAAGGTTTCTGGCGCTGGTGGGGCTGGCGGTGAGGGTTCTGCGACGCTGCTGCTGAGCAACGGGACGACGCTGACAGTCTTCCCGGGTGATCAGCCGGTGACGTGGTACTTGCTCGAGACGCGGCTGCACGGGCGGAGCCACCTTGACTATTGCAACATGACGGCGCTGGCGATGGTCGGGCGTGTGCTGGTGGTGCACGCGCCGGGCGGGACGTCTGGTCGGCTGTCGATCAACGGGTCGCCACTGGAGCTTGAGGTGCCTGCGGGCGTGGTGCCGACGATCGTGGAGCACGAGAGCATCATGCTGGTGGTGTGCGCGAGCGAGCATCTTGAGCGCGTGCAGGTGACCGATGACGCGGTGTTGGTTGGTGCGGTGGACGTCGGCGCGGGCGGCGAGCCGGTGGTGGCGAGCGGCGGCGATGTGGTGACGCGCGTGCTGGGCACCGGGCATGTCGTCAAGAGCAAGGTTGGTGAGCGTCAGCTTGTGCCGGGCGTGCCTGCGCCGGTGATGAAGCTTGATGTGCCTCTGTTCAAGGGTAAGGGTGCCGCAGCGAAGGCGAAGGCCGGCGCGAAGGTGACTGGCAAGGCGGGCGGCAAGGCGGGGCTGAAGAAGGGCTCGCCCGAGCCGGAGGCGGTGCCTGAGTTTGTGCCGCCGCCGGAGCTGGCGGTGGTGATGGCGCGTGGCAAGGTGAGTTCGGGCAAGCCGGTGGAGCTTGGTGCGTGGACTGGCGCGAGCATGGGCGAGTACGTGGGCGGCACCAGCGCGCGGTACGCGTCGATCGCGGGCCCGGCTGAGCTTGGTGCCCTTGGTGCGCCGTACGGGTACGGGTGGTACCGCTTGACGCTTCGGTCGCGCAGCGCGGGCAAGACGGTGGTGGCCTGGCCGCAGAGCGGCGATCGGCTGCACCTGTTCCTTGACGCGAAGGCGTCCGGGGTGATTGGCGGCGGGCCTGGGGCGGTTCGCACGGCGGCCCTGAGCCTTCGCAAGAAGGAGCAGCAGCTTGTGGTGCTGGCGGAGAACCTTGGGCGGTTTGCCAGCGGCGCGCACATGGCGGACCTGAAGGGCTGCTTTGGGCACCTGTGGGAGGTCGCGGCCGCGCGGGGCGTCTCGCGCCCGCAACTGAAGCGCGAGGCGCAGGTGACCGTGCTGCAGCACGCTGGCTTTGTGCCCGCGCTGCACGACGGCGACGTGACCGACGCGATGCGGGTGACGTGGGAGATCAACAAGCGCCGCGGTCCGGTGCTGATGACGCTGGGCGCAGGCGGCGGGCTGGGGTCGCTGCGCGGGCTGGTGATTGTCAACGGCGTGCCGCTGCGGTACTTTGACGCGACGGGCCCGCGGACGCTGCTGCTGGACGACGCGCAGCTCGGCAAGGGCCCGGCGAGTGTGCAGCTGGCGGTGATCGGCGACGGCAACGTGGCGTTCAAGGCGCTGAGTGAGAGCGTGGAGTTCATGGACGCCGTGGGGTGCGTGAGCGCGGACGCGGAGTGGGCGTTTGCGAAGTGGGAGCGTCCTGGCGAGGGGATGTTCCACGCGCTGCGTGGTCACAGCCACGGTCGTGGGCCTGAGTGGTTCAAGAGCACGTTCGCGTTGCCGGCGGGGTTTGCGGGCGCGCTGCACTACAGCACGGGCGAGCTAAGCAAGGGGCAGGTGTACGTCAACGGGCGGCACGTTGGTCGCTACTTCAGCCAGACGCACGACGGGAAGGCGGTGGGCCCGGGGCACACGCTGTTTATCCCGGCGGCGGCGCTGAAGGTGGGCGAGAGCAACGAGCTGGTGGTGTTTGACGAGCACGGGCACTTGCCGAGCCGCTCGAAGCTGATTGTGAAGTGAGGGTGGGTGGGCGCGCTGCTACTCAAGGCTGACTTTGTGCAGGCTGAGGGCGGTGGCGATGACACTCAATGATGACAGGACCATCGCGGCGGCGGCGAGCATGGGGTGCAGAAGGTCCATGGCGGCGACGGGGATGAGCACCAGGTTGTAGATCAGTGCGAAGGCGAGGGCGAGCTGGATGCGGGTCATCATCGCGCGGGCCAGGACAATGGCCTGCGGGATGAGGCGGACGTCGGGCGAGGCGAGCACGACGTGCCCGGCGTGCTTGGCGATGTCTGACCCGTGGCCCATGGCGATGCCAAGGTCGCTGGCGGCGAGGGCTGGCGCGTCGTTGACGCCATCACCGACCATGGCGACGCGGAGTTTGTCCTCGCCGCGGCCGCCTTGCTGGAGCGCGAGGATCATGGCGGCTTTGGCCTCTGGGCGGACGCCGGCCTTGAACTCTTTGATGCCGGCGTCTGTTGCGACCATCTCTGCGACGGCCTGATGGTCGCCTGTGAGGAGCATGACGCGGAGGCCGAGCTCGTCGCGAAGACGGTTGACCATCTCGCGCGAGCCGGGCTTGACGCGGTCGAGCAGCGCGAAGGTGACGGCGTAGCGTTTGCCGATGGCGGCGACGGCGACGGTGGAGCCGCGGGCCATCATGCGTTTGATATCGTCGCCTGCGGCGTCGATGAGGCCTTGTGTGGGCTGGCCGACATAGACCTCCTGGCCGTCGACGGTGGCGGTGACGCCGCGGCCTTCGTGCTGGTGGAGGCCGACGGCGTCGCGAGCGCGGACGTTGAGCTCGCGCAAGCGGAGTGTGATGGCGCGTGAGACCGGGTGGTCACTGAGGCGTGTGACGGCGTGGACCGACTGGAGCGCGACGGGGCCCTCGAACCACTGGCTGACGGCGTAGTCACTGACGCTGAGCTGGCCGGTGGTGATGGTGCCGGTTTTGTCGAGGACGACTGCGTCGATAGAGGCGGCGCGCTGGAGGGCGCTTGGGTCTTTGAAGAGGATGCCGCGGCGAGCGCCGATGCCCGAACCGACCATGACGGCCATGGGCACGGCGAGCCCGAGTGCGCAGGGGCAGGCGACGATCAGGACGCTGACGGCGGCGCGGACGCCCGAGGGCCACTGGTTCTCGAGCAGGCCCCAGTAGAGCAGCGTGCCGAGCGCGATGGCGATAACCACGGGCACGAAGAAGCCCGAGACGCGGTCTGCCAGGTTTTGGACGCGGGACTTTTTGGTCTGGGCGTCTTCGACCAGGCGCGCGATCTGCGCGAGGACGCTGCGCGAGCCGGTGGCGGTAACGTGGACGCGCAGAACGCCGGTGGTGTTGAGCGTGCCGCCGGTGACGGGGTCGCCGTGTTTTTTGGCGACGGGGACTGACTCGCCGGTCAGCATGGATTCATCGACGGTGGAGGCGGAGCCTACCTCGCAGAGTCCGTCGGCTGGGATGCGCTGGCCGGGTTTGATCAGGACGAGGTCGCCTGGCCTGAGGTCTGCGGCGAGTGCTTCGTGCTCGCGGCCTTTGGGGTCGATGATGGTGGCTTTGTCGGGGGTGAGCTCGAGGAGCTGGCGGACGCTCTGGCTGGCGCGGGCGCGGGCGCCGAGCTCTAGGTAGCGGCCGAGGGCGACGAGCGCGAGGATGACGGCGGCGGTATCAAAGTAAACGTGGATGCGCAGGCGGGCCAGGACGCGGGTGACGTCTTTGGTGAGGGTGCCCTCAAGCCATGGTGCGGCGAGGGCGGCGATGCTGGCGAGCAGTGCGGCGGTGGTGCCGACGGCGATGAGGGTGTCCATGTCAAGGCGTGCGTGGCGCAGGCCGCGGATGGCGCGGATGACGATGGGCACGCCGACGAGTGCGTAGACGGCGAGGGTGAGGACGAGCTGGGTGTAGACGCTCCAGAGCGGGCCTGGGGGCGGAGTCATGAAGAACATGCCGAGGACAGCGACGGGGAGCGCGAGTGCGGAGGCGGCGATGGCGCGGTTGCGCCAGGTTTGGCGGTCGTGATCGGCCTGGATGTCGGCGGCGTGCAGCGCGTCACGGGCGGAGATGGCGCGTGGGGCGGCGGGGTCGGTTGTCGAGGGGCGGCGGTTGTCGGCGGGGCCGTCAAGGGCTTCGCCGGAAACGTCCAGCATGATCGCGGCTTTGTAGCCGGCGGTGGTGACGGCGTCGGCGAGGGCTTCGGGGCGGGCCTTTGCGGGGTCAAAGGCGACGATGGCGGTGTTGGTAGCGAGGCTGACGGCGGCGGAGGCGACGCCGGGGAGCTTCTTGAGAGCCTTTTCTACGTGGGCGATGCAAGCGGCGCAGTGCATCCCTTGGACGGCGAGTCTTGCGGTGGCCATGCTGAAGTATTGGGGGCGCGGGGGTGGCGCGTGCCGTGGATGCTGGCGCGGTGTGCGTCAGCGCTGCTGCTGGCTTTGTGAGAAGCGGAAGATGAAGTAGACGAGCGTGAGCACGGCGGTGAGGGTGCCGGCGACGTAGGTGAGGGCGGCGGCGTTGAGGACCTTGCTGACGGGGATGGATTCTTCACGGGTCACGTAGCCCATGCTGAGCAGTGCGGCTTTGGCGCGCGAGGAGGCGTCAAACTCAGTGACAAGGTTGACGAGCTGAAAGAAGACGGCGACGCTGAAGAGGGCGATGGCGCCGAGCATGAGCCATTTGGCGAGCTGGTCTAGCCCCGGGGCTTTGGTGGCGGCGGCGAGCATGGTGCCGCCCATAAAGAGCCAGATGGCGGAGTTGGAGCCGAGGTTGGCGCCGACGACAACGGCGTTACGGATCACTAGCGGCCCGTAGCGGGTTTTGTCCTGAATGGCGTGGCCGACCTCGTGCGCGGCGACGGCGTAGGCGGCGAGGGAGCGGCCGGTGAAGACGTCGGGGCTGAGGCGGAGGGCTTTGGCGCGTGGGTCGTAGTGGTCTGAGAGGTGGCCCTGGCTGGGCTCGATGGGTACGGCTTGGAGGCCGTTGAAGTCAGCGATGGCGCGGGCGACCTGCGCGCCGGTGAGCCCGCGGGGCGACTCGATGCGTGAGGCCCAGGCGAAGCGTGACTTGACGAGGAACTGGGCGGCAAGCGCGAGAAGCATCGCGGGCCCGACGAGGATGAGATAGAGCGGGTCAAAGGGCAGGAAGGCGAGGGTGGTGGTGATGTGTGTCATGGTGAGGCCGGTGAGGTTTGACGAGGCGGGTAACGCTGGTGCGGCTGGTGCGGCTGGGCCCCCGAAGAGATCCACAACGGCGGGCGGGGAGGTGCCAACGCATTTACGCGATGGGCGCTGGATTGTTCGCCGGTGGCGGATGCGGCGCGGGGTGCTTGTTTGGAGTGGAGGTGGTGGTGGGTGTGGAGGTGGAGGTGGTGGTGGGGGTGCGAACCGGGCGGGGAGGTGCTGCGTAAGTCAAGCCAGACACACACCCGCTGGTTGGCTCTGGGGCGGTTGCGATGTGCGCAACTGCTCCGGGCCGGCGGCGGTTCGGTTCCCCCCGGCTGGGGCGTCGTCGAGTAAGCGGCGACCCGGCTTTGCTGGCGTTGATGACGCTGTACACTGCCGGTGTCTAAGTTGAGGTGGCGGGGCCGTTGGTGTTTCGGCGCGGCCTGCGCGGTGTGATGAGGTTGGGCGCGGTGCGCCGAGCGGCCCTGTTGAAGCAAACTATGAAGATGACTGACCAAGTTGCACGGGCGGGCATGGGTTGTGCGCTGGGTTTGCTGGCGGGGCTGTGCGTGAGCCCGGCGCTGGTGCGAGCGGATGATCAGTCGGCCGAGAAGAGCACCGCGGCTGCGCCGGCGGTCGTGAAGGCGGACGAGGCGGATGCGAAGTTGGCGGACGCGCAGCTCAGTATGGCGATGGGTTTTAGCGAGGCGTTTGAGCGTGTCGCGGCGGAGGCCTCGCCCAGCGTGGTGAACATCACGGCGACGTACGAGGGGCCCAAGGGCGGGCGGAACCCCTCCGAGGAGATGATGGAGGAGTTCATGCGGCAGTTCCGTGGGGTGCCGGGGATGGGCGACCAGCAGCCGCAGCGGCGGCGTGGGCAGAGCTTTGGGTCTGGGTTCATCGTCTCGGCGGACGGGTACATCTTGACGAACCATCATGTGATTGATGGCAAGCCCGACAAGGTCGAGGTGCGTCTGGCCGACGACAGCACGTACGAGGCGAAGATCGTCGGCAGTGACCCGGCGACGGACGTGGCGGTGCTGAAGATCGAGGGAACGGACCTGAAGTCGGCGAAGCTGGGCGACGCGGCGGGCGTTCGGCCGGGGCAGTGGGTGCTGGCAATCGGCTCGCCGTTCAACTTGGCGCAGACGGTGACGGCGGGGATCGTGTCGAGCGTGAGCCGTGGTGGCGTGGCGCGGGGGCTGCCAGCGACGGGTGGCGAGGCGCGGTACGACAACTTCATCCAGACCGACGCAGCGATCAACCCGGGGAACTCTGGCGGGCCGCTGGTGAACCTGCGCGGCGAGGTGATCGGGATCAACTCGGCGATCTTCTCGCGCAGCGGCGGGAGCGTGGGGATTGGGTTTGCGATCCCGATCAACCTGGCGCGGAACATCAAGGATTCGCTGATCTCGACGGGCATGGCCGAGCGTGGCGGGTTCCTGGGCGTGGGGATTCAGGACGTGACGTCGGCGCTGGCCAAGCAGCTGAACTTTGCGGGGACCGAGGGCGTGCTGGTGACGGAGGTGAACGAGGACTCGCCGGCGGCGAAGGCGGGGCTGCAGGTTGAGGACATCATCACGAGCATCGACGGGCTTCGGACGCGGGACGAAATGAACCTGCGGACGATCGTGCGACGCTTGCCGCCGGGCAAGGCGGTGCCGGTGAACGTGGTGCGGGCGGGGCAGCAGCGGACGCTGAGTGTGACACTGGGTCAGAGCACGCCCGAGCAGGCGAGGGCGACAACGCCGTTGGACGTGAGCAACAAGCTGGGCGTGGCGGTGCAGGACGTGAGCGGCGCGGTGGCGCAACGGTTGCGGCTGCGCGGCGGGGTGGAGATCACGGCGGTGGGCGAGGAGAGCCCGCTGGCGCAGTTCGTGCAGCTTGGTGATGTGATTGTGCAGATCGGGAACGCGACGATCGTAAATACCGACGCGTTTGCACTGGCGCTGGGGCAGGTGGACCTGACGCGCGGGGTGCGGGTGCGCGTGGTGGGCCGCACGGGTGTGCGGATCATCGGCGTGCAGAAGTAAGGGAAGAGGCAGTGAGATAGCGAGGCAGCGAGAGCCGGGCCGTTGTTCTGGTGGCCGGTTGGAAGCCGGGCCCCCGGAAGGCACAGACATGGCGGGTTGAACGTCCGTCCAGCCCCTTCGCTGAGGGTGACCATGACACACTGCCGCTTGCGATGCAAAGCCGAGGGCAACGTGCGGGTGGCTAGCCGCGCATCTGCGGGGGCTGGGCCCACTTCATTTTGCTGATGAGTGTGGACCAGTAGCTTTGGGCGGGGTTGGCGACCAGCTGCACGGGGCGTGGGTGCAGGGTGATGGTCAGGCGGTCTTGCCTGCGGAGCTTGCAGGCGTAGCGGCCGTCAAGGATGAGCGTGGTGCCGCCGGCATGTTCGCCCTCGTCGTTGACGCGGTGGAGCTCGATGGAGATGGTGCTTGAGCCGGCGACGACGACGGGTCGGAAGCTGAGGGTTTGGACGGCCAGCGGGGTAACAACCAGCGCGGAGACGTCGGGCGCGAGGATGGGCCCGCCGGCGGCGGCGTTGTAAGCGGTGGAGCCGACGGGTGTGGAGACGATCACGCCGTCACCTTGGACGATGGGGCCTGGATGGCCGTCGATGGAGAGGCCCAGCTCGATCATGCGAAAGGGCGGGCCGCTGACGATGGCGGCGTCGTTGAGGGCGAGGCCGGGCTGGGTGCCCAGCGGCGGCTGCTGGCCCGGTCGGTCAATGCGAACTGCGAGCAGCGAACGATCAACGATGGTCAGGGGCTTGTGGCCGTTGAAGAGGTCGTCGGCGGCGCGTGTGAGTGAGTGGACGTCGAATTCAGCGAGGAAGCCGAGCTTGCCGAAGTTGACACCCAGCAGTGGAAGCTGGAGGCACATGCAGCGCCGGGCCTGGTTCAGGAGCGTGCCGTCACCGCCCAGGACCATGACCAGGTCTGCGTCGTGAGACTGGGTGAGTGGTTCGTCGCGGAGGGTGTCGAGCTCGGCAGCGATGATGCCGCCGGCGCCGGTGATGGCGGCGCGGACTTGGGTGAGTGCGGCGAGGACCTCGGGCTTGTCACGGTTGACCATCAGCAGGACGCGTCGTGGCTTCTGGGGGCTGTAGGGCCTTTGGGCGTTCACAGGCTGAGGGTAGCGTGCGCCCGTTACCGCACGGGGCGGAGCACGGCGGGCGCTTCGGCGGGAATGTGCTGGGCGATGGCGCGCCTTGCGGCGGCGGCGATGGCGGGCGCGTCGATGCCTGCGAGCTCAAGCTGTCGCTTGCGTGAGTCCTGGTAGATCCAAGAGTCAGGGATGCCCAGGCGGACGACGGCGGAGGCGTCTAGGCCCATGTGCTGGGCGGCGTCGACTACCGCGCTGCCGAAGCCACCGATCACGGAGTGGTCCTCAACGGTGACTACCGGGATGCGGCGCGAGAGCAGTGCGCGGAGCAGCTCGTGGTCAACGGGTTTGGCGAAGCGGGCGTCGTACACGGCCACGCGCAGGCCCTCGGCGGTGAGGGTGTCGGCGGCGTCAAGGGCATCAATAGCGCAAGTGCCAAGGGCCAAGATGGCCACCTCGGGCGTGAGGTCCGCATCGGCGTGGGCAGCGACATCATTGCTTGTGGTGCGAAGGGTGCTGGGGATAGTGGAGGTAGTGGGGGTCAGGCAGCGGGCTTTGCCCAGGACAAACGGCGGGCAGGCCGCAGCGGCGACGCGGGGTGAGACGTTGTCACGCGGGTAACGGACGCTGGAGAGGCCAACCTCGTAGGTCCGCATGAACTCGATGGCGGCAGAGAGGCTCGGCTCGTCCATCGCGGCCATGATGACGGCCTTGGGCAGGACGCGAAGGATGGCGATGTCACAGAACCCGTGGTGGACGGCGCCGTCGCCGCCGACGAGCCCGGCGCGGTCCAGCAGGAGGCGGACGGGCAGGTTCTGGAGGCTGACCTCTTGGAAGGCCTGGTCAAAGGCGCGCTGAAGGAACGTGGCGTAGACCGCGAAGAAGGGTTTGTGGCCGGTCTTGGCGAGCCCGGCCATCATGTCCATCGCGTGGCTCTCGCAGATCCCGGTGTCGAAGGTGCGGAGCGGGAACTGGGCCAGGAGCTTGGCGACGCCGGTGCCGTCGGGCATGGCGGCGGTGGCGGCGACGATCTTGCCGTCGCGGGCCATCTGCGCGGCCATGATGTCGCCGACGGCGGCGGTGAAGGAGCGGCCGTCGCGTTTGAGCTCGACGCGGCAGCCTTCGTTCTCGAGGTTGGCCGAGTCGGGGTCGGCCGCGCTGGGGCTCGGACGGGGGTTGGCGACCGAGAAGGCGGGGGGCGAGTGGAAGGTCGAGCTGTCACTTTCGGCAAAGCCGTAACCCTTGCCCTTGATGGTTTTGACGTGCAGGACCATGGGGCGGTCGAAGTTGGCGGCTTCGGTCAGGACGCGGATGAGCTGTTCGAGGTCGTGGCCGTCAACGGGGCCGACGGTGACCAGGCCGAAGTGCTCGAACCACGAGCGTTCGTTGAGCAGGTGCTTGAAGGCCTCGGTGCCTTTGTGGTAGGCCTCAGCGACGAGGCCGCCGCCGGGGACGCCCTTGAGGACGTCTTTGGCCTTGGATTTGAGGCCGCCGTAGCGCGAGGAGAGGCGGACGTGGTCAAAGTACTCGGCGACGGCGCCTTGCGGCTTGGAGATGCTCATGCCGTTGTCGTTGAGCACGACCAGGAACTGGCGCTTGAGTGTGCCGGCACCGTTGAGGCCCTCCATGGCCAGGCCGTTGACGATGGATGCGTCGCCGATGAGTGAGACTACGCGCCGCCCTGCGGGCCGTGTTGCGGGGTCGAAGGACTCGCCGTTGAGCAGGTCGCCACGGGCCATGCCCACGGCGGTAGAGATAGCGGTGCCAGCGTGCCCGACGCTGAACAGGTCGTAGGGCCCTTCGCGGGGCTCGGGGAAGCCAGACATGCCCTTGCTGGTCCGCAGGCCTGCGAGCATGCTTAGCCGGCCGGTGAGTAGCTTGTGCGGGTAGCACTGGTGGCCGACGTCAAACAAGAGCCGGTCGGTGGCGAAGTCAAAGACGTAATGCAAAGCGATAGTCAGCTCGACGACGCCGAGGTTGGGCGCAAGGTGCCCGCCGGTGGCCATGACCTGACGGCAGATGGCGGCGCGAATTTCAGCGGCCAGCCGCTGAAGCTGGGCGACGGACATGGCGCGGAGTTGCACTGGTGAGGTCAGATTGTCAAGCATGGTCATTGTGCCACTTCTGCGCTTTCTCTGTGCTAAAAAGAAGTATACGACGGCCCCCCACGCGGGGTGCGGGCGTGCGTCGTCAGAACCCGGCGGCGGCGAGCCAGGTGGACGGCTGCGCGTCGAGTGCGGCGGCCAGTGTCATGAGGCTTTCGAGGCTGGGCAGATGCGCGCCGCGCTCGATGCTGGAGATCTGCGAGACCGACACGCCGCTGGCGTCGCAGAGGTCTTTGAGGGTCCAGCCGGTGGGGCCGCGCTGGGTGCGGGCCAGGCGGACCTGGCGGCCCAGCTCGGCGCGGAGGCGGTCTTGGGGCCGCTGGCCAAGGTTGAAGGCCGCCGCGGCCTGGGCCAGCACGCGACGGAGCTCGGCGGCGGAAAAGGGCTTGGCCAGATAGTCAAAGGCGTCTTGCTTGAAGGTCTGGCGCATCGAGTCAAGCGACGGGTAGCCGGTGATGACAATCACGCACAGGCGCGGCCAGCGGCGACGGAGCGTGGCCAGGACTTGATCGCCGGTGACGCGTCCCATCTGCATGTCCAGCAGCACCAGATCGGGCATGCGTTCCTCGATGGACGCTTCGAGCTGCTCGGGGGTTGCGGCGGTGCGGACCTCGTGCCCATCGGCTTCAAGCTGCAGGGTGATGAACTGGCGGAAATCGTCGTCGTCGTCGAGGGCGATAATCGACAATGGCGGCGGGCCGCCGGGTGGTGGTGGTGCTGGTGACGGGGGTGCTGGTGACGGGGGTGCTGGTGATGGTGGGCCCGGCGCGGGTGCTGGGGGCAGGGCGCCCGGCGCGGGTCGGGGTTGGTCGTGGCTCGCGGTCATCGGTGAAGGCTAGCCGGGGGCGGTGCGATTTCTGGCCGGCCACATCACACCAGCACGGCGGTGGCGATCAGGGCGGCGACGAGGGCGGCGGCCTGAAGGGCAGCGACGAGGTCATCGATCAGGATGCCAAGGCCACCTCGGAGCCGTTGCAAGCCGCGGGCGGGGGGGAGCTTGAGGATGTCGAAGATGCGGAAGGCCAGGAAGGCGGCGGCGATTTGGAGCAGGAGCCAGCTGCCGCGCTCGCCGGCGAAATCGGTGATTTCTACGGGGATCAGGGCCCCAAGCCATGTGGGCGGGGGGACCCACCAGGGCAAGAGCAGGAGCGTGAGGGCCATGCCCGCGGTTTCGTCAGCGACGACCGCGGACGGGTCTTTTTTGCCGAGGGCGGTTTCGGCGCGGTGGCCGAACTCTGAGCAGAACAGGCCGAAGGCGAGCAGGATGGCGGCAAGTAAGAGGTACCAGGCGTAGCCAAAGGGCGTGCCCCAGAGGGTGATGGCGGCGCAGAGCACGCACGGAGGGAGGCTGCCCCAGGTGCCGGGCGCGGGGCGCAACAACCCGAGCCCAAAGGTGGTGAGCATCGGGCGGGTCAGGCCTGTCCAGGCTGGGTGTGCTTTGGTCAAGTTTTTCCGGTGCCGTCGGGCATGGCGGTGGTGGCAGCGGAATCGGCCCCCACGCGTTGGCGGAGGAGTCCGACGGCTCTCCATACGTAGGGGATCGCGGAGAGGACTGTGACGGCGACCATGAGCCTGACGACCACGTCGATCACTTGGCGGCCCCAAGGCCAGGTCAGCCATGAGGTGGTTGGGTCGATCGGGACCACCGGGGTGATGGCGGTAGCGATAAGGCTGACGGGGATGGCGACAGACTGGAGGAACATTTTGAGCTTGCCCCAGCGGTCAGCGGGGAAGTGGAAGCCGCGGGACTCGACGTAGCCGCGGAGGCTGGTGACGAGCAGTTCGCGTGCCATGACGGTGACGACCATCCAGGGGTAGATGCCTGAGATCTGCATCCCGTGGCCTGAGAGTTTGATGACGCCCCCCCACGCGGGGTCGTTGAACTCCCACCAGAAGT
Source organism: Phycisphaerales bacterium PN19_bin_20 (assembly GCA_021173225.1). Classification (GTDB taxonomy): domain Bacteria; phylum Planctomycetota; class Phycisphaerae; order Phycisphaerales; family UBA1924; genus JAJTGZ01. The sequence goes on from JAJOLK010000010.1 coordinate 51,220, forward strand.
CTGCGGAGGCGAGGAAGACGAAGCCGCCGAGGATGAGGAACTTGTCGGCGAAGGGATCCATGATTCGTCCGAAGCCCGACTCGACGTTCCAGGAGCGTGCGAGGTAACCGTCAAGGACGTCGGTGAGGCCGGCGATGATGAAGAGCGAGGCGCCCAGGAGGAGCCAGCCGTCGAGCTTGCCGCTTTGAGCGAGAGAGTCTTCCCAGCGCCAACGGGTCAGGACGGCGAAGAACAGGACGGCGATGGCGACGCGGAGTGTGGTGAGAATGTTGGGCAGGGCGCGCTGCCAGGGGGGGCGGTGTATGAGGTGAGCGCGTGGGGTGGTCGAGGCCGGCTGGACCCTGGGGAGGTGGTCTTGGGGGCGGTCACTCGGGATGGGGGGCGTGAGGTCGGGCACAGGGGCGAGGATAACGGGTTGGCGGCGGGTGTGGATGGAGGGGGGTGGCGGGCGTGATGAGGGCGATGGGTTTGGTGGTTGGTTGAACGCGGCGGGGTGAGTCACTACGCTCCGGGCCTACCTGCGGGCTACGAGGCCTGAGGTTTGTGCGACGCGGGCGCGGTGCCTGTGCGCGGCTGGATGGGTCGGTGGTCCGCGCCGGAGCGTTGATTGGATACTTTTCTTAGTCCGCTGCTGCTGTATGGGGCGTGCGCACTTGGCGGTGCCGGAGTGGCGCTGGCGCTGCCCAAGCAGAAGGCGGCCCCGTTTGTCTTTGGCGCGATCCTGGCGGCGGCGGCGTTCGGGCTGGTGATGGTGCTGCTGGGCGTGGCCTCGGTTCGGGCAATGTCTGGCAGTGGTGATGCGAGCGGTGGTGAGGGCGCGGCGGCGACGGCCCGGCTGGTGTGGGACGCGCTGCCGAACTACCACTTTTATATCTTCAGTGCAATTGCGCTGGGCTCGGCGCTGCGGGTGATCACGCATCAGCGGCCGATCTACTCGGCGCTGTGGTTCATCTTGACGATCGTCAGCTCGTGCGGGCTCTACCTGATCTTGCAGGCCGAGTTCATGGCCTTTGCGCTGGTGATTGTGTACGGCGGGGCGATCCTGATTACGTACTTGTTTGTGATCATGCTGGCGACGGAGGCACCGACGGAGGAGTCTGTCGAGGCGATGAACGTGTATGACCGCGTGAGCCGCGAGCCGGTGATCGCGACGTTCGCGGGGTTTTTGGTGCTGGCGGTGCTGACAACGATGCTGGCGGGCGGGGCGAAGCGGCTGGAGCTGAACCCGGCGTTTGTCGCGACCGACGCGCCGCTGGCGCTGATGCCGGCGCGGGTTGAGAAGGTGCTGCGAGAGGCGGGGGTGATGGAGGAGGGCGAGCGGCTTGCGCGGATGCCCTCGGCGTCCTCGCGCAAAGGCGAGCCGGTGGACCTGCGGACGAGTGTGGCGGCGGACGGGCGGCCTGGGGGCGAGCTTCGGATTGTGGCTTCAGACGGCAAGACAGTGAGGGTCCTGCCGCTGGCGCAGTGGCCCGAGGAACTGCGGCTGAGCAACACCGAGCGCGTGGCGATGGAACTGATTGAGCGGAACCCGGCGTCGATTGAGATCGCGGCGGTGGTGCTGCTGATGGCGATGCTGGGGGCGGTGGTGCTGGCCCGCAAGAAGGTTGAGATGGACGAGATGGCCAAGGCGCAGGCGGCGGCGCGGGCGCGCGAGGGTGGCGAGTTGAGCGGGGGCCTGGGCAGTGCGGCTGCGTTTGTGCCGCCTTCGGTGGGGGGCAACACGTGATCGACACGACCTTTGGTGTTGCGCTGACGCTGGGGCAATTCACGCTGGGGCAATTCACGCTCGGGCAGGGCGATTTGCCCGCGCCGATGAGCGGGATCACGCTCTACCACTACCTGTTCACGGCCAGCACGATGTTCGTGCTCGGGCTGATCGGGTTTTTGACACGGCGCAACTTGATTGTGATGTTCCTGTCAACGGAGCTGATGTTCCAGGCGGCGGGGATCGCGTTGATCGCGTTCGGTCGGTTCCATATGAACCAGACGGGCGACGCGTTTGTGATCTTTGTGCTGACGGTGGCGGCGGCCGAGGCGGCGCTCGCGCTGGCGCTGATTGTGCTGCTGTTTAGGCGCAAGGAAACTCTGGACGGGCAGGCGTGGGCTTCTATGAAGGGCTGAACTGGGCGCGGTGAAAGCGTTGGGAGTTGGCGGTGGGGGCTGGTGGCGGTGGGGGTTGGTGCTGAGTAGGACCGAATCTGGTGTGAGAACGGCTTGTCAATGACTGATTTTCTGCCAACTTTGCTGACGCTCGCTTCTGAACCGGTGGCCGCGCAGGTTGGGCCGGTGGGGTTCGCGGCACTCAAGGAGGTGTCGCTGAGCGCGCCGCTGGCGGCGTGGCTGATCCCGGGCTTGCCGATGCTGGGGGCGGTGCTGGCGGTGCTGATGGCCATCGGCGGTGTCAAGAGCAAGCTGCCGGCGTGGACGACGGTGCTGTGCCTGGCGGGGTCGTTCGCGGTGACGCTGTGGTTGTACCTGCAGATGCGTGACGCCGGGGCGGCGTACACGACGGTCAAGCTGTTTGACTGGATCAGCTTTGACTACCTGCCAGGGAAGGCGTTTGTTGCGAACTTTTCGCTGTACATCGACCAGCTCACGTGCCTGTGGATGCTGTTTGTGACGGGGTTGGCGGCGTGCATTGCGCTGTACGCAAGCGAGTACATGAGCCATGATGTTGGGCCGGGGTATTGCCGGTTCTTCTTTGCGTTCTGCCTGTTCGTGTTCAGCATGGCGTGCCTGGTGATGGGCGACAACCTGCTGCTGCTGTACCTGGGGTGGGAGGGCGTTGGGCTGTGCTCGTACCTGCTGATTGGGTACTTCTACGCCAAGCCCAGCGCGGTGGCGGCGGCGAAGAAGGCGTTCATCATCAACCGGATTGGCGACCTTGGGCTGGCCCTGGGCATCATGCTGACGTTCGTGCACTTTGGGACGATTCAGTTCGCCGAACTGCTGCCGAAGGTTGAGCAGTACGTGGCCTTGGCGACAAGCGGGAACCTCGCGGCGGTGCCGGCGAGCGTGCAATGGATCGCGGTGCTGTTTACGCTGGCGGCGTTTGGCAAGAGCGCGCAGCTGCCGCTGTATGTATGGCTGCCGGACGCGATGGAGGGGCCGACACCTGTGTCGGCGCTGATCCACGCGGCGACGATGGTGACGGCGGGCGTGTATTTGGTGGCGCGGACGATGCCGCTATTCCAGTGCGGGGCCGTGACGGTGCCGCCGGACGCGTGGGTGTTGCCCGGGCTGGTGGTGCCGGCGCTGGACATCGTGGTTTGGGGCGGCGCGCTGACGGCGCTGCTGGCGGCGACGATTGGGATGGCGCAGTTCGATATCAAGCGGATCATGGCGTACTCGACGGTGAGCCAGCTTGGGTTCATGTTCGTGGGCGTGGGGCTGGCCAGCTCGTACGCCGGTGCGTTCCACGTCTTTACGCACGCGTTCTTCAAGGCGACGCTGTTTCTTTCGTGCGGCGCGGTGATGCACGGTTTTGGCGGGCAGCTTGACCTTCGCAAGCTCAGCGGCGTGATGTGGATGAAGGGGTGGCTGGTAGTCGGGCTGGCGATGCTTGTGGGGTGCCTGAACCTGGCGGGCTTCCCGTTCACGGCGGGGTTCTTTAGCAAGGACGTGATCCTGGCAGAGGCGTTTAGCAACCCGCACCAGCGCGTAGTCGCGTGGATCTTGCTGGTGACGGCGGGGCTGACGGCGTACTACACGTTCCGCGTGTTCTTCCGCGTCTTCTTGGGCCCCAAGAGCTTTGAGCCCGGTGACGAGGCGCACGGGCATAACGATGCGCACGGGCATGATGACCGCGCGCACGATGGCGCTGGGCACGGGCACGGTGCCAAGGGCGAGCATGGGGCCAAGGGCGAGCATGGGGCCAAGGGCGAGCATGGGGTAGGCGAGAAGGGCGCGCACGGGGCACATGACCAAGCGTTCCAGCCGCACGCGCCGGGGTGGGCGATCAATCTGGTGCTGGCGGTGCTGGCGATCGGGTCGCTTGTCGCGGCGTACGCGTACCCAACCAAGTGGGTCAAGGGCTTGGTTGAGAAGTCCAGTGCCGCGGCGGTGGATCTGACCGGTAGCGCGGCGCACGCGCCCGCGACCTTGTTGGGGATGGACCCTCACGAGATCATGTACTACGTCTCGGCGGGGGTTGGCGCGGTGGGGATTTTGGTGGCGTTCTTCCTGCACTACCTGGGGCGCAAGACGGCGGCGACTTCGCGTGCTGATGCGATCAAACTTGGCGCGTTGCAGCGTGGGGCGCAGCACAAGTGGTATGTCGATGAGTTTTATGACGCGACGGTGCGTGTTCCGCTGAAGGTGCTGGCGCACGTGCTGCACTTCCTTGACAAGGTGCTGGTGGACGGGCTGGTGAACCTGGCGGGGTTGCTGCCGCGGGGCCTGGGGATGTCGTTGCGGCCGAGCCAGGGCGGCGAGCTGCACGGGTACGCGCTGGCGATGGCGTGCGGGATCGCGGTGCTGGCGCTGGTGGCGTTGTTCTCTCTGGTTTAAACTGGGCGTGATGATGGCTGGGCTGAGCTTGGCGGGCTTTGAGTGGGCTTTGAACACACAGACAGGGACGGTTGAACCTCTATGCTGCTTGTCTTGATCTTGATCCCGCTGCTGGCGGCCCTGTGCGTGCCGGTGCTGCCCAAGAAGCACGTCTACGGCGCGGCGATGCTGGGGACGCTTGGCGCGCTGGCGCTGGGCGTGTTCATGTTCGCGTTCAACGGGATTGACTGGCTGGCGATCACCGGCGACGCGTACACGGACCGCGTGTCGTGGATGCCACGGATCGGGCTGCAGCTCTCGGTGGGGGTTGACCAGGTCTCTGGCGCGCTGGTGCTGCTCAGCTTGCTGCTGGGGCCGATCACGGTGGCGTGCAGCAAGACGGCGATCACCGAGCGGGTGCGGACGTACTACGGGTGGCTGCTGGTGCTGCAGAGCGCGATGATCGGGGTGTTTGTGGCGCGAGACGTGGTGATGTTCTACATCGCCTTTGAGTTCACGCTGATCCCGATGTTCGTGCTGATCAGCATCTTCGGTGGCAGCAACCGCAAGGCGGCGGCAATCAAGTTCTTCCTGTACACCTTCACGGGGTCGGTCATCGCGCTGGCGGGGCTTTTGTACGTGGCGTGGTACTACGCGACGAAGATTTCGCCGCCTTCGGTGGGTGGCGCGGGGACGTGGACGTTTGACCTTGAGACGCTTAAGAGTGCGGCGCGGCAGATGCCGGCGGAGCAGCAGTGGTGGGTCTTCTTGGCGCTGATGCTGGGCTTCGCGGTCAAGGTGCCGCTGTTCCCGCTGCACACATGGCTGCCGCTGGCGCACACCGAGGCACCGACGGCGGGCAGCGTGGTGCTGGCGGGCGTGCTGCTGAAGCTGGGGACGTACGCGATCTACGCGATCGCGGTGCCGATGTCGCCCGGTGCGGCGGTGGCGTTTGCGCCGGTGGTGGCGGTGCTGGCGATCATCGGGTTCGTGCTGATCGGGCTGGTGTGCTGGGTGCAGACGGACGTTAAGAAGCTGGTGGCGTATTCGTCGGTGGCGCACCTTGGTGTGTGCGTGCTTGGGCTGTTTGCGCTGAACCCCACGGGGCTCAAGGGCGGCCTGCTGTACATGATCAACCACGGGCTGAGCACCGGGGCGCTGTTCCTGCTGATTGGGATGATCTACGAGCGGTTCCACACCCGGAACATGAACGAGCTGGGCGGGCTGGCCCGGCGGATGCCGGTCTGGGCGTCGTTCATGGTCTTCTTTGCGATGGCCAGCGTGGGGTTGCCGGGGCTGAACGGGTTTGTCAGTGAGTTCATGTGCCTGCTTGGCGCGTGGCAGGCCGGTGGGACGGCGTGGGCCGGGCTTCCGGGCGGCACGCCGGGCGTGCTGGGCCCCGCGTACGTGCTGATCGCTGCGGTCGGGATGGTCGTTGGCGCAATGTACACGCTGATGATGGTGGGCAAGGTGGTCTTCGGCCCGCTAAAGACCCCCGAGGATGAGCACGGGCATGGCGGGGGGCATGGCGGGGGGCCAGGTGGGGGGCATGATGATCCGCACGGGCACAGCAAGCTGCCGCGAGACCTTTCAGCGCGGGAGATTGGCACGCTGCTGCCGCTGGCGGCGTTGTGCTTGCTGCTGGGGCTCTACCCCAAGCCGCTGCTGCAGGCGTTTGATCACAGCGCGCAGAAGACGCACCAGTTGGTGGTCGAGGCGATGAAGCAGCGTGCGGCCGCGGCGGGTGCGACGGCTGCGGCGGGCACCGCCGGGACGGCCGCGGGCAAGCTTGAAGGTTCTGGCACGGCCGGCGGGGGGGCGGATCAGTGATGCTTGACAAGATCAGCTCGTTGTGGCCTGAGATCTGCCTGTTCAGCGTGACCTGCGTGGTCATGCTTGTCGGGCTGAGCTCCTCGCTGCGCGTGCGCAAGCTGTGCTCGCCGCTGGCGGCCCTGGGCCTGCTGACTGCGGGCTTTTTGGTGGTGACCACCGAGGCATCGGGCACCAGCTTGCTGCCGAATATGCCCTCGTACGGCAAGCTGCTGACGTGCGGGGTCGGGCTGCTGCTGCTGTTGCTGCTCTCTGGCCTGCCTGACCGTCGCTACGAGGCGATGGTGGCGACGGGACGTACGCGGTTCAGCGCCCTGCGGACGGTACGGGCCGAGTACTACGCGTTCTTTCTTTTCTCGCTGACGGGCCTCATGCTGTGCGCGGGGGCGACGAACCTGATCTGGCTGTTCCTGGCCCTCGAGCTGACGAGCCTGCCGACGTACGTGATGGTGGCGCTGTCGAGCCAGCGTGAGCGGTCGCTTGAGGCGGGCGTCAAGTACTTCTTCTTGGGCGCGATGGGCGCGGCGGTTTTCCTGTTCGGCTTTGCGCTGATCTACGGCGGGACGGGCACCGTCGATATCGACCAGATCGCCTACGCGATCCGCGGGCAGGCGCAGGACGGCGGGATCAATACCATCACGCTGGCGGGGATGCTGCTGGCGCTGCTGGGCTTGTGCTTTAAGATCGCGGCGGTCCCGATGCACTTTTACACGCCCGATGTGTACCAGGGCGCGGCGAGCCCGGTGACGGCGATGCTGGCCTTTGTGCCAAAGGCCGCGGGGTTCTTTGCCATCACGCTGCTGCTGGCGGCGCTTGGGTGGGGCGACTTGACGGGGCACGGCGCGCTGCCCAGCCCCATTGGCGAGGTGCTCACGGTTATCGCGGTGCTGACGATGACCATCGGTAACGTGCTGGCGGTGCTGCAGACCAGCGTCAAGCGGGTCTTGGCCTACTCGTCGATTGCGCACTCGGGCTACATGCTGGTGGCGCTGGTCGCGGGGCCGGGGGGTTCGGGCAACGACTCAATCACCAACGGCGTGGCGGCGGTGATGCTGTACCTGCTGGCGTACGGGGTGGCAAACGTCGCGGCGTTCTCGGTGCTCTCAACGCTTGAGCGGGCCGCGCCGGACGGAACAACCGACGAGTCGGACGACTTTGCCGATATCCGCGGTCTGCGCAAGCGGGCCCCGGGGCTGGCGTGGGTCATGGTGCTCGCGGCGCTGGGATTGATGGGCTTCCCTCCGCTGCTGGGGTTCTTTGCGAAGTTGCCGCTGTTTGCCAGCGGCCTGGCGGGCGGGCACGTGCTGCTGGTGGTGATCTTGGCCCTCAACTCGGCGATCGCGGCGTTCTACTACTTGCGCCTGGTCTCTGTCACGCTGCTTGAGAGCCCCGACGGCGCGGGGCGTGCTGAGAGCTTTGCGATGACGCCCTTTGCGAACCGGACGCTGGCGGGGTACATCGCGGCAACGGTGATCGTCGGCGCGCCGCTGGTGCCGCTGATCGATGAGGCGTATGACGCAACGCGTGTGGCGCAGTGGGGCGGGGTGTACAACGCCGCGGGTGCCGCGCCATCGCCCAGGCCCAGGCCGACGCCCGGCGTTGGTGAGCAGACGGTCGAGGAGCCGGAGGCCGAGGTGGTGCCGAGCGTTCGATAACCGGTCGGTGCGGGGTGTGTGCGGTGGAGTTTCGCCCTTCGGACGCAGCGACAGGGTTGCGACAGGGCGGCTATCGGGCTGCGGCAGGGCGGTATGGGCGCGGCGAGCGGCGCGGTTTAAGGCTCAGGGCGTGGTTCGGCGAGGCGTGACGAGGGCGGCGCTCATACGATCGGCCCTATGGCAAGCGTCAAGTTGGCAGCGGTTTCTTCGCGGCGGTCTGCCAAGGGCGGTGCCTCTGTAGCGGCGGCTGAGGTTCAAGGCGAGCAGGACGATCGCGACACGATCGACTCGGTAGCGTTTGTCTCGCTGGGGTGCCCCAAAAACCTGGTCGACAGTGAGAAGATGCTCGGCCTGCTGGCGCAGGACGGCATGACGCCGGTGCAGTACGACCTTGCCGAGGCTGGGGCCGAGGTTGACGCGATTGTGGTGAACACGTGCGGGTTCCTTGAGGCGAGCAAGGACGAGAGCCTGGGGGTCATCAAGGAGGCGATCGAGCGCAAGCTGGCCGGCCAGGTCAAGCGGGTCGTGGTTGCGGGCTGCCTTGTGCAGCGGCACCGGGCCAAGATGCTGGAGTGGGCCCCGGGCATCGACGCGATGGTGGGGGTCTTTGACCGCGACAAAATCGTCGAGGCGGTGCGCGGGACCGGCGTTGCGGCGCGGGCCAAGCGTGCGGGCAGCGCGGCGGCGGCCAGCGACGGGCCCAAGTACTGGATCAGCGCCAACGCGCTGACGGCGGCGAGCGAGCGCGGGATGCGCGTCACGGGCCTGACCGTCAACGGCAAGGACGGCAAGGGCGTGGGGTACTTTGAGGACGACTCGGCCCGACTTCGACTCACCCCTCGGCACTACGCGTACCTGCGGATCAGCGAGGGCTGCAACCAGCGGTGCGCGTTCTGCACGATCCCCAGCATCCGCGGCAAGATGCGGAGCAAGCCGGTGGAGCGGATCGCCAGCGAGGCGCGCGAGCTGATTGCCGACGGGGTGTTTGAGGTCAACCTGATCGGTCAGGACACGACCAGCTACGGGGACGACATCGGCATCGGGATGGACGAGGGCGGGCTGGGCGGGATGCCCACGATGCTGCGGACGGTGAGCCGCGCGTTTGACGAGCTGGGCGTGGGAGACGGTTGGGTGCGGCTGATGTACGCGTACCCGAGCAACTTTACTGAGCCGATGATGCGGGCGCTGGCCAAGACGCCGCGCGTGTTGAAGTACATCGACATGCCGCTGCAGCACGCCAGCGACGCGATGCTCTTGGGCATGCGTCGGCACATTACCAGCGAGCAGACGCGCCGCCTGCTGGGCACCCTGCGCGAGCTGGTCCCGGGCATCGCGCTGCGGACGACGTTTATCAGCGGGTTCCCTGGCGAGACAGAGGGCGACCACGAGCAGCTACTGCGGTTTATTGAGGAGCAGAAGTTCGAGAACCTTGGCGTGTTTGAGTACAGCAAGGAGCCCGGCACGGTGGCCGGGACGATGGAGGAAGACGCGCGCCTTGCGGTTCCAGCGGAGGTCAAGGCGCGCCGGCGTGAAGAGGTCATGCTGCTGCAGCAGGGCATCGCGTTTACGCGGCAAGCGAAGATGGCGGCAGAGTTTGACGAGAAGCGGCCGACCGCCGGCGGCGTGCGGATGGACGTGCTGATTGACACAGGCCTGGGCACCAAGGGGCGGGCGACCAGCGGCGTCAGTGGTGGCGGGCGGCTGTACCAGGGGCGGACGTACGCGCAGGCGCCGCAGATCGACAGCGTGACGTTCGTGCAGAGCCGCCGTGAGCTCTCGCCGGGCGAGCTGGTCTCGTGTGTGATTGTCGGCAGCGACGGGTACGACCTGGTGGCGCGGCCTGTGGATGAGCTTGAGAAACGCGTGAGCCTGAAGGTAATGTGAGTCGCGGGCGCGGGGCTCCGGGGGCTGCGCATGGTGCTTGACGACACGATCGCGGCGGTTGCGAGCGGCAGCGGGGTGGTGCCGTGGGGTGGCGCACGGGCGCTGGTCCGCGTGAGCGGGCCGGGTGTCGGGGCGATCGTGTGCGATGGGCCTTTGGGCACGGCGGAGCGCGAGGGCGTTGTGGACCGTGAAGGCGTGGCGCTCGGCGCTCGTTTTGAGCTCGGCGTTCGTGTAGAGCTGGAGTCGGGCGTTGGTGTGGGTGTTGACGCGCGGCGCCGGGGTGTGGCGTGCCGTGCGATGCTCGAGTTGTTGCCGCGCGACTCGGTGCGTGTGCTGGGGCGGGGCTTGGGGCACGAGTCAGTGCGTGCGATTGGTGAGGCGAGCGCAGTGCGGTGGCTGCGGGTGCCCGTGCTAGCGATCTACCGCGCCGGGCCCGCGACGTACACGGGGCAAAGAACGCTGGAGCTGCTGATCCCCGGCGGGCGGGCCTTGGTTCGGCGCGTGGTTGAGGCGCTGTGCGCGGTGCCGGGCGTGCGGGCGGCCGGGCCGGGTGAGTTCTCGGCGCGGGCGTACGCGTCTGGCCGGCTGAGCCTGTGCCAGGCCGAGGGCGTGGCGGCGGTCATCGCGGCCGAGAATGCCGACGAGCTTCTCGCGGCTCGCGCGCTGCTGGCCGGGCAGCGCGGGGGCGTGTACCGAGCGTGGGCTGAGAGCCTTGCGGCGTTGCTTGCGCTGGTTGAGGCGGGTATCGACTTTGCTGATGCCGAGGGCGTGGTCGCGATCGCGCGTGATCGGCTGCTGGGCGAGCTGGCTGAGGTGGCAGACTCGATCGACCGCGAGAGCAGCGCGCGGGGCGGGGTCATCAGCGATGCGCGGCGGCCGCTGGTGCTCATCGCCGGCGCGCCCAACGCGGGCAAGAGCACACTGCTGAACGCGCTGTGCCGGGCGCTTGGTGGCCAGGGCGGCGCTGCGATGTGGCCCGGGGCGGTTGAATCAAGCGTGGCGGGATCAACGCGCGACGTGTTGACGCGCGAGGTGATGATCCCGGGACCGACGGCTGGGCGTTCGCCCGTGTGCGCGGTGCTGGCCGACTCGCCAGGTTTTGAGCTGACGGGTGTCGAGCTGGCGGGTATCGGCAGCCAGTACGCGAGCGACGCGACTGCGGCGGCGTGGCAGCGGGCGGATCTGGTGCTGTGGTGCCGCGCGGCTGAAACGCTCGGGGCTTCAGAGCGTTCGCACGCGCAGGGCATGCTGGTTGGTGAGTTCGGCACGATTGATGGTGGTGATGCGCGGTGTGTGCGGGTGATCACCAAGACTGATCGGCTCTCAGGGCACGCGCACGCGGAACGTGGCGCGGGTGCGAACGGCGCGGCGGGCGTGGAGCCACACGCGGAAATGCTTGTGTGCGCACCGAGCGGGGCGGGTCTTGAGCGATTGCTGGCGGTGATCTATTCCAGGCTCGCCGGGGGTGATGGATGCGTGAGCCAAGGGTGGCGTGGCGAGGCCAGCGTGCTGCCGCGGCATCGCGCGGCGCTGAGCGTTGCCCGTTCGGGGCTTGAGCGCGCGGCGGACCTTGAACGCGAGAGCGCGGGGCGAGAGCTGGTCGCCAGTGAGCTGCGCAGTGCGCTGGACGCTCTGGGCGAGCTGACCGGCGCGGTCACGCCCGACGATGTGCTCGGACGTGTCTTTGCATCGTTCTGCATCGGCAAATAGGCTAAAGACGAATAGGAACGGTGATGAAAGTACAGCGATCAGCACAGCAATCAGCACGCAAGGGCACGGCAGCAGGGCTTGCTTGCAGCTCGGCGGCCGTGGTCTGCCTGATCGTGACGGCGACCTGTCTTGCGCAAGTGCAAACGCAGCCCCAGCCGCGGACAACCGCCCCAACGCAGAGCGACCAAATCGCGATTACGGCGCGGGTCGCTGCCGAAGTTGACGGCGAATATCGCCCGGCGCCGCAGGTGGTCGATGGCGACCCCGCGACCGGCGTCACTGAGCTAGGCAGCGCGGTGGTGGTGCTGGACTTTGGCGCGGGGGTCCGCGCCTGGGGCGGGCTTAAGCTCCGCTGGGCCGGGCGGCCGCCCGCGGCGGTCATTGTTGAGCAGTCCGGCGATGACGCGTCGTACGTGCTGGTCCGGTCGATCGAAGCGCCCGACTTTGGCGCGCTGGCGGGCACGACTTGGACCATCACGCCCGGCGCCGGCGCGCGGTACATGCGGCTGACGCTGCTGGCGGATGATCGCGTGACGGTCGGCGGCGCTCGGGCCGCGGTCGGGCTTGCGGAGGTTTCGGTGCTTGACGCATCCCTCGGCAAGAGCGTCATCGCGCTGGTCAAGCTCATCGCGCGCGAGGCTACCCCCGGCCTCTTCCCGCGAGCGTGGAGTGAGAGCAGTTTGCGCCTTTCGCAAGGGAACAATGCCTCCGAAACTCCTACGACCGAGCCCTCCAAGGACCAAACCTCTTCGGGGCAAGCTGCACCGCGCCACGCTGGGCCGCGCGAGGTCATCGCGCGCGAGTTGCCGGCGGGCGGGGCATACATCGAGCCTTGGCCAGAGTTGTTGTTGAGCGCTCGCGGTGTGATCGTAAATGCGCCGGCACCCGCCGCGGGACGCATCAACGTGCAGTTGGCGTGCATGGTTGATGGTGAGCTGCTGACATGGGCCACTGCGCGCGGCGTTGCGGCCACGAGCGGAGCCGTTGAGCGTGGCGGGCCCGGCGCTTCGGGTGATGGCGCGAGGGAGCCGAGAGTGGTATCGACAGTTGAGCCGGACGCGACGGGGCGTGCCGGGCTGGTGCGGGTGAGCAACCCGTCGAGCAAGAGGGTGCGGGGCGAGCTACGGCTGTGTGTGCGCGGGCCGGTTGAACTGCCGCCGCGCAACGATGATGGACCACACGCCACAGAGCCCGTCCAAGCGATCAACCAGCACAAGGCTGGCAACGCACCAGATAGCGGCAAACCCACGACAGTCGCGAGCTTCAATGATGAGCAGGCCTTCGCACTGCTTGGGCTTGGGACCATCGAGCAGCAGCGTGACGGCGCGCTGCTGCTTGACGGCACGCACCGCCTGCGCGTGACGGTCGTCAGCGGCGGCGCAGGTGACAAGCAACGCCCGAGTGGTCCGATTTTCGCGCGACTTGGCGTGCTGGTCACGGGCGATGCGCTGGCCAGTGACACGCGATTCACGCCCAAAAAGGTTGAGTGCCCCTACCGATGGGCGACGGCGGTAGTCCCGCTGCTGATTGACCTACCGCCCGCGGGAGAGTTGGTCGTCAGGCTTGAGCTGGAGGCGCTTGGGCCAGAGCCTTTAGTGACGCCGCCGGGCGGTGCATCGCCGGGTGAGGGTCCATCAGGTGTGGGCCCGTCGGGCGGCACGCCGTGATCGACCCAACGTTCAGCGATGTGGACCTTCGCGGCACGTTTGAGGACGCGGGCTATCGCTACGGCCGCGCGTGTGCACACCTGCTGGAGCGGGCCCGTGTGAACGCGTATCTCGCTGAGCTGATGCCAATTGTGCGGACGAACCCTGAGCATCTGGCGGCGTGCGCAGAGCGCTGGGCGGGCACGCTGCCCGCGCATTATCAGTTGCAGCTTGAGGCCATGGCGTCTGGCGCGAAAGTACCGGGAACGCTGGTGCGGCAGTGGATCTACGCGGATATCGCGGCACCAGCGCCGGCCCACGTCAGCGCCGGTGACCTGAGCCAACCCGGTGCCGGGCGCGGCCCAGAGATGGGCCCAGAGGTCGGCCCAGAGATGGGCCCAGAGGTCGGTGCCGGAAGCGGTGCCGAGAGCGCCCTAGGTATCGGCCCAGGAAGCAGCCTTGGCAACGGCACTGGAAGCGTTGCCGAGGTCGGCCGTGAGCGGGGCGCGGCGTCGCAGAGCCCCGCGCGGCTTATCGGCGAGGGCGGCCCGCTGTGCTCGTCGGCGGTGGTGTGGGATCGGCCCGGCGAGCCGGTGGTGGCGCGCAACTGCGACTGGCACACAGCGACGTTGTGGCGTGGCACGTGCGTGGCGCGTCACGCAGTGCCGGGGCGGATTCCGATCGCGGCGTTCGGGATCATGGGCGACATCGACTGCGACACGGGCATGAACGTCGAGGGCCTGTGGCTGCACATGCACACGCTGTTGGCGCACGACGAGCCGCGGGCGGGGGTGAGCTGCATCAGCTGGTTGTTCTGGATGCGCGAGGCGCTCGAGACGTGCGCGAGCATCAATGAGGTCGAGGCGTTCATCGCGCGGACGGACCGTGACCGCGGGGTCATGCTCATCGCGGCGGAGGGCCGTGGGCGCGGCCGCGCGGCGCTGTTTGAGTGCACGCGCAGCACGTACCGCCGGATCGATCCGTGGGATGAGCCGCGTGGCGCGAGCCCGCGTCTGGTGGTCACCAACCACTGCCGCGGCAAGCACCCGCGCGGGGCCGAGCTTGCGGAGCGTCCGCAACGTCCGGGCAGCACGGTGACGCGCTACGCGCGGCTCGATGAATTGCTGGATGTGGCACCCCCAGAGCCCGGGCACGCCGACCATGACCTGCAAGAGCTGCTGGCAGATCCGCTGGTAGAGATGCGCGAGACGTGCATGAGCCGGAGCCTGCGGACGATCTACAGCGCGGTAGCCAGCCCGGCGCGCGGCGAGGTCTGGTTCGCCAGCGGGCGCGTGCCGGCGGCTAGCTCCGGTCAGTGGCGGTTGGTCCGGTGCTAAAAGCCCGGGGCCTATCCTCGGCAATGACCACCGCCCCTGCCCCGAGCTCAGCTATGCCAAGTGTTTCGCACGCTCGCGGCGTGCTGCACGAGAAGATTGACGCGAGCGCCACCAAGCCGGCGCTGGTGGTCTTTGCCGTGCCCGGCAGCCATTACCAGCTTCACCTGCGCCCCGAGGGCGCGGTAATGTGCGAGGTCGGCAAGCGGCTGGTCGGGACGATCACATGCCAGGCTCGGCGCGTTGATCGCACGGTTACGGGCGGGCGGTTTGTAGAGCCTGTGTATGGCCGCCCGCGCCGCGTGCAAGGGACTGTTATGGCGTTGGACGCGCGCCTGAACGCGCTGGTGGTCAATGCGGGCGGCGGCGTAGCGGTGGACGGCCTGCCGCTGCCGATTGTCTGCAAGCTGACCGACGCGAGGCAGAAGGCGGCGGATTACGCGGTCGGTGACTTTGTCGGCTTCGACGTGCTTGACGGCGCAACGTTCCGCCAGAGCTAATTCAGCCAGGGTAGAACCGGTAGGTGGCAGACCTTCAGCCCGCGCGGCCAGCCAAGTTCAAATGGCCTCTCGCCTGCTCTCGCGCGTCTAGACAAACCGCGTAGGGTACCTGCACCCCCCGCGTCGGTCTTGGTCATCTCGTCTTTGATCCACGACGCGAGCACAAGCGTGCGAAAGCCTATTAGACATTTACGCCATCGGGCATAGAGGGCATGGGGAACTGCTCACACAACGCGCGGACGTCGGCGCGAACCGCGCCGGTGGCGCTCGCGTCGCTCAGCGTGCGGTCAACGAAGGCGGCGATGGTCTCCATGTGCGTCTCGGTTAGCCCGCGCGTAGTCGCCGCGGGCGTGCCAAGGCGCACGCCGCTGGTCAGCTTGGGCGGGCGCGTGTCGCTGGGGATCCCGTTGCGATTGCAGATCAATCCGGCGGCGACGAGGCGGTTTTCAGCGTCCACGCCCGTCAGGTTTGCGTCCTTGGTCCGCAGGTCCACAAGCATGAGGTGGTTGTCGGTCCCGCCGGTGGTGATGCGGTAGCCGCGCCGCATCAGCGCCGCTGCGAGGGCCGCGGCGTTGCGCACAACCTGGTGCGAGTAGGTCTTGAACTCAGGCGTCAGGCACTCGCCGAAGGCGACCGCTTTGCTGGCGATCACGTGCATCAGCGGCCCGCCCTGCACGCCGGGGAACAGGCTCCTGTCGATCTTCTTGGCGAGTTCCTCGTCGTTGGTCATGATCAAGCCCCCGCGCGGCCCGCGGAGTGTCTTGTGCGTCGTGGTTGTCACGATGTGCGCGTGCGGGAAGGGGCTGGGGTGGGCCCCGGCCACGCACAGGCCCGCGATGTGCGCCACGTCCGCCACCAAGATCGCCCCGGCCTCGTCGGCGATCTGGCGGAACCGCGCGAAGTCGATCGTCCGCGGGTACGCCGAATAGCCGCACATGAGCACCTTGGGCTTGTGCTCAAGGCAAACCTTTCGGACGGCGTCGTAGTCGATCCGCTCAAACTCTGAATGGCTGGGGTCGTAGTGCAGCGGGTAATGCACCGGCTTGTGGTAGCGCCCGCTGAAGTTCAGGCTCATCCCGTGGCTGAGGTGCCCGCCGTCCTTGAGCACCAGGCTGGCGAACGTATCGCCCGGCTGCATGGTTGCCATGAACACGGCGGTATTGGCTTGCGCGCCGCTGTGCGGCTGCACGTTGGCAAACCGCGCCGGCACGCCCCCGACCGCGAACATCGCCTTCGCGCGCTCGCGCGCCAGGTCTTCGATCTCATCATGATGCTGGCACCCGCCGTAGTATCGCGCGCCGGGGTAGCCCTCGGCGTACTTGTTGGTCATCCACGTGCCCATCGTGTGCATCACCGCCGCCGAGACGTGGTTCTCGCTGGCGATCAGCTCTATGGTCGTATCTTGACGCTCACGCTCCGCAGCGAGGATGGTTGCCACCTTTGGGTCGGCAACGCGGAGCAGCTCGAGTACGGCATCAGAGATCGGGTCGTGGGCCATAGTCTGCAACTATATTCGCACCAACACCCGCGGCACGCCGGTAGCGCCATCAAACCCTAAAAACCCGCGGTTCTCGGCCCCAAGCGCGTCATAGCCGGCACGTGATACGGTCTGTTCGCTTGGGGGCGCTCGCCCAGCGCCTGCATCCGTCTGGGCCAACCACCCAGGGCGGTCGGGAGAGCCTCGCAACGGCGGTCAGGCCGGGCCCTGCGACTGCCGCTCACCGACTTCTGTCAGTCCGTGCCACTGGCACAGCAGCTCGATGCGCGACGAGACGTTCAGCGCCTGGTAGACCGACTTGACGTGGTCGTGGATCGTGTGCTTGCTGCGGTGCAGCGTAACGCCGATCTGCGCTTCGGTCAGCCCGCGCACCAGCAGCCGCGCGACCTCTGTCTGTGGCGGCGTGAGCTTTGACAGCAGCGTTGCCATCCGGCGCATGGGCTCAAAGACCGTCCGCTGGTACGACCGCACCAGCGCCGGGCCGGTCAGGTCAACCAGGCGGGGTGATCCCGGCACCTCGGCGGCGCTGAGCGCCAGCTCGCCGTGCAGCCCATACGCCTCCAGCACGCATGCCAGCCAGAGCTCGCCGGAGCTTGACGGAAGTTGGCACCAGAGCACCAAGTTCGGCACGTCTGGGCGCGGCGCCGGTACCGCACCTGCGGCCCTGACCGGCGCGGTAGAGGGCATGGTCGCCAGGCCGGCGAGCAGCGCCGACTCCATGCCCGCGACCGTTCGGCTTGAATTGGCCTCTGATTCAGTGCTCAGTGCCCAGTCGGCGCTTCGGTCGGCGATCATCCAACCCAGGCCGCCCAAGCCCGGCCGCTGCGCCACCGCGCTGTACACAGAGACCTGCGGAACGCAAAGCTCAGGTGTCGCACCAATCAACGGACTCCACGAAGCCGCTGCGCCGCGGGGGCCGTCGAGCGCCGATGATGCACTTTGGACCGGGCCCGCGTTCCAAACGTCACGCACGCACCGGGCGGCGGCGTTCAGCCACGTCACGCGATCGGTCGCAGCGTTCGGCAGGTCCATCAGCGCATCTATGCACCGGCGGACCGCGGCCTCGGGGATGACCCGTGTCGCGCCGTCAGCTAACGCAACTGTCGCCTCAGAGAGCCTTACTGCGCGCATAGTGCGAACTCCTGCCGTGGACGTCTGGAAGATCAGGCCGGAACGTCGCAAGTTTGGCGTTTACGAAAAGAGCCAGAAGCTTAGCACATCGGTCAATTGAGTATGTGCGGGCAACTTCCGAATCCGCATTGGGTATTGTGCCCCTATACGAAGCGAGCGCCTCACCAAACACTTGGTCCACGAGACGCCTCTCGTCGCACAAGATTATGCGACAGCGCAGAGCTGTTCCGCACAACGAAAGCTAGAGAGTTGAGCCAACCCGCACGCTCGCGCCAACGATTTGTGTGAGTGTCGGAAGTTGCGCCAGCCCCAGCACCGCCGCCCGCCCGCGCGGGTGGTCACTATTGAGCACCACGGCGCACGGCTCGATCACGCGCACGCCGTCCTCCGCCAGCTCGTGCCCCAGGATCAGCACATCAGCCCCAAGCCGACGCGCCACTTCAGACAGAAACGCTGGCTCCTGATACCCGCGGCCCCAGACCATCATGTGGGCCGCGCCGATGCGTGGCGTCAGATCACTCTCAGTCAGCGGGCGAGACAGCACCGTCCAGTCAAAGCCGTCATCGACCGCCGACGGCCCGGGAATCGAGTGCGCGCACAGCAGCGTGCGATCATCACCCAGCGTCACGCGCAGGGCCAGCGGCATCGACCTGATCAGCCGCGCGATGCCGCCGCTGACCTCCTCGGCCAGCTCACCAAACACGTATGCAAGCCCCTCGTTGAACGCGCGTACACAGTTCACGCCGTTCTTCATCACGCCCGCGCCAACGATCTGCGCAAGCTCATGGTTGGCTAGTAGCAGGTGCACATGACCTGGGAAGCGCGCTTTCAGTGCCGCCGCACGCACCAGCACGCGATAGCTCATATCCATGCCGTTCATCAGGCGCTCGCCGTGGATCAGCTCGTGCAGGGTCAGGTGGGCCAGCGCGGCGGTCGAGCCGTGCTCATCGGGCAACAGCCCCGCCAGCTCGCAGACGCGGCGAAGGTGCATCGGGTTGTCGTGAAGATCGCCCGTTGCGACTAGGCTCGGCGTGCTGGCGGGCGCGCTGCCGCGCGGGACAAGCACGTGATCGATCGAACCCTCGCGGCACGCGGCCTGAAGGTTGGCCGTCGCGCCGGCATCGAGCGCCGCGATCACCGCGTCTGGGGACGAGAGATCAAGCGACCACGGGTCGGGCATTGACCCAAAGCCTGCGGTGTCCGCCTCAATCTGACTGCCGTGGCCGTGGTCCATCGTCGCATCGTTGCCGCTCGGCTGGACCGGGGCGTGGCGGCCGTGGCGCGGCAGGCCGTGGCGCGGACGGGCGGCGCGCAGGTCTGGACCTATGGCTATGAGCGTGCGGGCCAGCTCGTGCACGAGCACGGGCCCGACGGCCTGCGCACGCATAGGTGGTACTGCGGCAAGCGGAGATTGCGGCAGCTTGAGGCCAATGGCACAAGCGGTCGAAGAGAGACGCTCTGGGGCTATCGCGAGGGACGCCTGACGGGCGTGCGGGTTGCGCCGCAGCGTGAGCGGCCGCCGGAACCTGCGCCGGATTATGCTGTGTCGGTGGTCTACAGCGCGGATGTTGTGGATGACCAGTTCAACATCGTCAGCAGGGATCCGAAGGCCATCGGTCAGATCCTGGGCCACGCAGTGGTGAAGACCCCTACAAATATCCTCGGCGCGCACGAGCTGCCGAAGGCAACGCGCTACAACATGGACGGCAAGCTGGCCGAGCGAATCGACGAAAGCGGGATGACGCTGCGTTACCGGTACGACCCAACGGGACGACTGGTAAAGGCCGCGGCGATGCGCTATCGAAACATATCCGATGTTCTCGCCAATCCAGGTGGACCAAGGCGGCGCCACTCGGCTTCTGCAGACCATCGCGGCGACGCAGTCAAAGGTCACGCAGCTTGGGGTGCCCGTAGCTACGAGCGTTCGCACCGTTCTCTCACGTCGCGGACGGCAAGGCGCAGGGCGCATTCCGCAGCGAGCAATTCTATTTAGATGGTCGGCGGTTGGTCGCAGAGGTCGTGATCGACCCGGTGCCGACGATCGAAGCGGCGCTGGCGAGCGGCGCAACGCTCGAAGAGCTTGGGATCGAGGGCGTGCCTGGTGCGCTGATCAACCCAATTGATCCGGGCGTGCCGATCTGGTTTGAGTATGTGCTGATTGGGCAGCGGAGTGCCGTCGCGCGCGTACATCGCGCGGTAATTCTTGTGGGGGGCCGGGCGACAACGTGTCGGACGAGCTGCTGGGGATGTGGGCCTTCCCCGAGCGTGAGCGTGCGTGGTGGATCATAACTGATAATGCCAAGAAAACAGTGCGTTGGTCACGCAGGCGACCGGCAGCGGCGGCAGCGTCACACATTCGGCGGTGGTATGGCAGGCGACGTACGACACGTCCGACGAGGCGATTGCCGCGCGGTCATTGTTGCCGCACCCGCGGAGCACATTCAGCCTTTACATCACTGGCGTGCCCGGCGGCAGGTCCATCAGCCCCGCGATCCAGCCGTTCAGCTCGGTGTTGTCCACGAAGCTCGGTAGCGTTTCGGCGTGCTTGCCCAGCGCCAGCACGTCAACGTGGTCTGCCGTGTGATCGGGTGAGACGAACTGCACGCCCAGCGAGTTGCCGACGATCGAGCCCATCACACAGACAAGTTGGTTGCGTCGGAGCGAGGGGTCGACGATCTCGCCGCTGAAGTGCCGTTCGAGCACGCCGAGCAGCTCGCGCCCGATACTCACGCCCGTTGCTGTTGTTAGCAGTCTGACCATCTCTGCCGCTTGGCCTGCGGCAGCTAGCTCGCCCGGCAGCGCCTTGAACTGGTCGATGATCCAATCAAAGCTGTGCTTGGCGTTGCCCAGGCGTTTGCAAGCGTCAACGCCTTTACGTCCGTAGAACGTAAACGCCGCGCCGGCCGTGGCATGGTCGGTGGTCACCACCAGCAGGGTGTCGGTGCGTGCGAGCGCGAACTCTGCCGCCAGCGCGATGGTCCGATCGAACTCCAGCATCTCCGCCAGCAAGCTCACGGCGTCGTTGGCGTGTCCGGCATGGTCGACGCGCCCTGCCTCCACCTGCAAGAAGAACCCGCCCGGGTGCTGGCTCAGCCGCTCGAGTGCCGCGCCGGTCATCACGTCCAGCGCAGGCTCGTCACTCTTGCGATCAAGCACCATCGACATGTGATTGTTGTTGAATAGTCCAACCACCCGCGGCGGCGTGCGCTCTGCCGCCCCACCGCCAAGCATCGCCCCACCGCCTCCACCCGTGCCCGCGCCTGTGCTGGCTCCCGTTCCCGCGCCTGAGCGCCGGCCTATTCCATCGCCTCCGCCTTCGCACGAGCCCGGCCGCGCACTTGTCCCCACGGCTCCGGCTGTGATCGCTCCCACGCGCCAGGCCTGCAGTTCCGCCGCCGTCAGCACCAGCGCGCAGTCGTTCTGGTCCTTCAGCCACGCCGGGTTCACGTGGTCGCGACCGCCGCCGAGGGCCACATCAAGCTTGCGGTCGGCCAACTGCCGCCCGATCGCCGCATATTCGCCGCGGTCCATGCTGTTCGCATACATGCCTCCGGGCGTCGCGTGGCAGATCGTTGTGGTTGTTACCGCGCCGGTGCCACGCCCGCCTTGCTGGCAGCGCATCAGCCATGGCGCTGGCGTCGCGCCATCAGGGGTAATGCACAGGCTGCCGTTTCGGTGCTTGAGGCCGACGCTCCACGCGCTGCTCGCCGCCGCTGAGTCTGTTACGACGCTGTCAGCGCTGTGCGTGCTGCAAAGCGCCCGCCGTGCGCCGGAGGTTCGTCCGAGGCGTTCCAGGTGCAGCGCTTCGCCGCGCATTAGCCGCGACCAATGCGACGTCAGGCCGAGCGTCCCTGCGGCCATCCCATCTGCTACCACGAAGATCACGTTCCGCACCGGCGACCTCGGCGAAGTGCCAACCCCCGGCACGCCGCCACCGGGTGCACCCCCGCCCGTTCCTGCGCTGCCTTGCTGCCGCTCGCCGCTAGCACGCAGACCCGCTGAAGCCATCGCCGCGCCTAGCCCGCCCGCGAGCCCACCAACCAGCAGTGAGCGACGGCTCACGCTCATCGACGTGCCAGAGTCCAACGATGCACCAGTGCCAATCGGCGCGCCCGTGCTGCTCGTCGCGCGCGCCCCTGTTGTTGCAACCACCCCCATCGACTCGCCGCCGCGCACAACGTCCATCGGCACCCGCAGTCGGGAATCGTCCACCCGCGCCCAAGCGTCGCTCGGGTCACCAAGCTGCCCGCGCGTCGCGTCCAAACCCGGCGTGGACTCAGGTTGGTCTGCGTGCATGGGCGTTCCTTTACACTCAGGCTCAAGCCAATCTGGCGCCAGCAGTGGGGTTGGTGCAAAGCTCTTGCGCGGGCACGCACCAACGCCGCGCGGCCTCAGAACTTAAGGCTCGCGCTCAGCCCAATCATCGCCGCTGGATCGGTGTTTGTCTCGCTCAGCTCGTCTCCGGAGCGGTTGTAAACCGTGAATTCTTGGTAAACCACCGCGCCCACCTTCACCCCCACCTCAACCCGGGGCGTCGGCTTCCACGCAAGTCCGACCAGCAGCGGCACGCGCCGATCACGCACCACACCCGCGGCCAGCGGTGCCTCGTCGTTCAGCCGATACTCCGCATTCTCAAACTCCACCGAGACGCTCGCCGTCCACGCCTCGTCCAGCTTCGTGCTCAGCTCAAGCCCGAGCCCGCGCCCGCCCAGGTCAAGCTTCGTGAACTCGTCGATCTGCCACGTCAATCCCAGCAGCGGCACAAACTGTGTCGCACGCTCAAGCCGGCTCGAGGCCACCAACCCGGCGGTCAAGCTGAGCGTATCGCTCACCGCATACCGCACCGCGCCTAACGCCGACCACCGCAGGCTGTCGCCGATGTCCGCGTCCGCCTCGCCCGAAACATTTAGCGAGCCGCCAACCAAATAGCTCCACGTCTGATCCTGCACGATCACCAGCCGCGGCGACACATAACTCTGGCTCAACTGGCTCCAGGGCCGTCCCGTCCCCGCCACCAGCCCCGTGGCGTCCTTGAAGTCAAACCACACGACGTCAGTGCCCAGCGTCAGCGAGCCAATCAGCGTCGGGCTGAACGCGTAGCCAAAGGTCGCGTCGTACCCCGCGCGCCGCACCGCCACGCTCCCGCCGCCGTCAGACAGATCGCTCCGCAGCGTCAGGTCACCGCGAACGTTGATCTCTGTCTGCACGCCTCCGCGACCAACATCGCCCGCTGGCTTGACCTCTGGCGCGCCCGTCGCCGTCGGCTGCGGGCCGGGCTGCCCAGTCGGCTGCGCGTGCGCCGCGCCGCTCAGCGCCGCCAGCGTTAGCACGCCCACCGCTGAAGCCCGCGTCACTGACGCCACGCGCATCAGGCCGGCGGGAACTTGACCCGCCACAACGTACCCAAGCATGTTTTCCATATCCGCCAGCGTACGGCGGCTCCGGGCCCCCTCGCACACAACCCCTACCATGAACTTTGGTGCAACGCCACGCGACACAACCCGCTCTGTCGAGCCCTTGGCCCACCGCGCTGGCCCTCAGTCTGCTCGTCCACGTCTTCGCCGTCGTCGCACTCGCGCTCGCGCCGCCACTGCGGCACGCGAACCCCACCAACACCGCCGCATCAGCCAACCTTTCTGAGCCTCAGTGGCAAACTCTCCCGATGGTGCTGTTTGTTGAGAGCGCCCCGCCAGATCAATCGCCAGACCCATCACCAAAGCAGGCTCAGAGCCCTTCGCCAGAGCTCACACCTCCTGACTCCATTTCGACAGAAGCCCTCGCCGTTCAAACTCCCGCGCCGGAGCCACTCCAACTGCCCGCCCCGCGCTCGCCCGCAGCCCAGCCCATCGAGCTCGACCAGGTCCGTATGGGCCAAACGGTGGGCGATCCGAACTCTCCAGCACTGCTGGCCAGCATCGAGCAAGGCCCGCACCGCGCTGAACTCAGCCGCGTGACTCAGCCGCAGCTGGATCGCCTTGACCAGGCCGCCCCCGACGCCACGCCGCCGCCGCTTGCGCCGCGCCCGAGCGACGCTTCGCCACCGCGCCGCGCCGGCGAGCAGGGCGACAGCGTCCCGCCCGATGCAGTCAATCCTCCAGATACAAGCGTCGCGCGCGATGGAAGCGCGCCGCGTGAAGTAGTGGCTGCGCCGCAGCCAGAGCGCCTCGTGCCGCCGCCGACATCACCATCTGAAGTTCGGCCCACCGTCGCGAACCAACCCCCGAAGCTGGCAGCCGCTGAACCAAGCTTCCAGATAGAGCCACAGCCTCAGCCGCATATTCAGCCTCAGCCTCAGCCTCAGCCTCAGCCACAGCCCAAGCCCCAGCCCCAGCCTCAGACGCAAACTCAGCCGCCCGCTCTCCCCCTCGGCGTCGGCCCCGCCCAACCACCCGCCCAACCACCAGCGCAACCACCAGCGCCCGCTACACCCGCCACTTTTCCCACGCCGAAGCCTTCAACATCACCCGCCGCTCTAATCGCAATCAACGCAATCAGCCCGGGCGCGATCACGCCAACCACGCCACCCACGCCACCCACGCCACCTGCCTCAGTTGCACCCGCCAGCACCGATCAACCCTCACCCATCCCGCCCTCGCCCTCGAGCCCCACCACCACTCCACCCGCCAAAAGCCTGCCCACAACCCCCTCCCCAACCTTGACCGGCACACCCGGCACGCCCGCCGCGCCGGGCCAACGCACCGTCCCCGCAGACCGCGACAGCAGCCCCTTCAGCACCGAGATCGTCGGCACTTTCCGCAACGGGCGCGTAATCGCTGGCCAGGGCCTCGACGTCCGCACCGTCCGCCCGCGCCTCACGCTGCTCACGCGCGTCACCGCCGCACCTCGCAACCCCATCCTCGAAATGACCTTCGCTAAATCCGGCCGCGTCACCGACGTCCGCCTGCTGCGCTCCAGCGGCTACAGCGTTGAGGTCGATGAGCCCGTCATCGCCGCCGCCTTCAACTGGCGTGGCAGCGGTCCAATCCTCGACCGCCTCGCAGACCGCCCTGACGCCGCCGTCAAAATGACCATCACCATCGTGATGAACTAATCGGCCCGCACACGGCCCGCCCCGCTTCTAGTGCCCGCCCGACGCGCTCTTCGCTGGTGCCGGCTTGCTCACCGACCGCACGTGCGACCCGCTTGACCCGCGCTCGCCCTCAGCCGCACGCGCCTCCGCGCGCTCCATCGCCACGTGGCTCGCCGGCTTGCTGGGCATAAAGAAGAATACATACGCCCACGTCATCGTCGCCGTAAACAGCGTCACCATCCCGATCCACCCGAACGTCTGCTGCGTCTTGACTGGCAGCCGGCCCAACTGCATCGCGATCGGCTCGATCACCGGCGTCACCACGCGCCAAAAGACGTCCGCCCCACTCGGTCCCGCTGCCCCCGATGGCTTCGCCACAGCCGCTACTACTGCCGCAGACCCGGGGCTTGACGCCCGGGCCGGTGCTGCCACCGCCCGCGCTGGCTCAGCGGTGCGAGACATCGCCGCTACCACCGGCACCCCCGCAACCGCCGCCAAAGCTGCCGCCCGCGGCGCATCCACCCCATGCTCGCTTGATCCCTGTACTCCACCTGAGCCAAACCCCGCGCTCGCGTCTGCGTCCGCAACGCCAGCGCGCAACGCTCCAACCCCCGCCGAGGGGCTTAGCGCCCCGGCGCTCAGCTCCGCGCCGTCCGCCAGCACAGAGCTGGCATCCGCAAACTCATCCTCGTCCGCGGCGCCCATAGCGCTCGCCAACTGATCGTCCAGCGCCCTGATCTGCGCTGACGAAGCCTCGGGCAATGAACGCCCCGGCGCGACATGCGGCGACTCCCGCACCACATCAGCCGTCGTCATCGCAACCAAAGCGTCAGTCACCACTGGCCCCTTCGCCGCCCCCACATCACCACCGTCCCCCACATCCGCAAGCTCGCCACCATCCGCGAGCGCCCCGTCGGGCGAAACGCTCGCACCCACCACGCCTCCGCCGCCCTCGCTCACCTCCGCGCCGCCCGGCAACGGCACGCCGGCAACAACTGCCTCAGAAGCGATACTCGCGGGCCCGCTCTCCAAAACGCTCTTTAGCCCACTCTCCGCAGGGCTCTCACTCGCACCCGCAGCCACGCCATCGGCCTCGACCGGCCCAAGGTCTGCGGCCGCCGCCGCGTCCGCCAGCGCGCCGTCCAAAGACGCCTCCAGCGCGTCGTCGTTCCCGCCGCCATCACTTCCCGCCGCCGCGGCCTCGGCCCGCGCCTCAAACGCCGCTAAATCAGCCAGATCGTCCTGGTCATTACCCGCCTTGCCGTCCAGCCGAGCGCTGACCAACCCATAAGCACCGTCCATGTCGCGAAGCAACGCGTCCACGCGCGCATCGAGGTCCTCAGGCTGGTTCCCGCCCGCTGCTGCCATCGTCGCCCTTTGCCACCGGCCGCGCCATCACCGGCCCGCATCAACGCCCACCCAACGGAGCGCCCCACCGACCTGCCCATAACATCGAACCACCACCGCGACGCCTCCAGTACCACCCGCCCATGCACAACAGATTCCTCCGCCTAACGCACACTCCCACAAACACCCACGCCCGGCGGTATCGTTCACCATCCCGCCGCGGCGTTCTCGGGCCCTCAGGGTAACTGCCGGCCGCCACGGCCAACCAAACCCCCCCTCCTAAAATACTTACATAATCCAAACAGCTCAATAGGCGAGATGTCGCAAATGAGTGATCTAGCGCCGCACCCTCGGTCGCCACACCTTCTTCCGCACCACCAACATGCACACGCACCGGCTCTTTCTGAACGCTTGCATCGCCCAGCTCCCCGACGCGCTGACCGTCGACGGCACCGAAGCCGCACACGCCGTTCTTGTCAAACGCCTTGTCCCCGGCGACCTCGTTGAACTCCGTGACGGGATCGGCGGGCACGCCAGCGCCACCGTCACCGCCGTCCACCGACTCAAACGCGATACCACGCTCTCTATCGCCATCTCCAAACGCGGCCAAGCCCCGCGCCCAACCCCCGCCGTCCATGTCTTCTCTGCCGTCCCCAAAGGTGACCGTGCTGCTCAGCTCATTGACCAACTCTCACAGGTCGGCGCCGCCAGCTGGCGCTGGCTCAGAACCACCCGCGCCGTCGCCGAGGCCACCGATCACAAGCTCGACCGTCTGCACCGCGTCGCCGTAGAGGCCGCCAAGCAGTGCGGCAGGGCCTGGCTGCTCAACATTGAGCCGCCCATCACTATCGCCGACGCGATCGCCTGGGGCACCGCGCCGGGCCGCAAGACTTTTCTCGCCAGCGCTGATGGCCAGCCCTTCGCAGACTGGGCTGCCACCGTCCGCGCCACTACCATTGCCCCCCCGCTCGCAAGACCTGCACAGCAGCACGCAAGCACCGACTTCGCACTGCTCATCGGGCCCGAGGGCGGCTTTGACAACGATGAACTTGCCGCGCTCGCGCACGCTCACGCCCGAGCGCTCTGTTTTGGCCCGCACGTCATGCGTACCGAAACCGCCGCCGTGGCCGCCGCCCACGCGATGGTTCTCGCGCTGGGCACCGCTGAGCCTATTCAGACGTCTCATTCCTGACCCTCGCGTACAGGAATCATTCCTCAGCTCGCACGACTTTGTGGACAACCTTCTCTGAAGGTGCTTCAATATCAACAACAGATCGCCCGAGACAACAGGGCGGACCGGCACGATGAACTCTCAAGGGACGCCGGGCTAACAAGGGATCCACGTTTATGGCCAAGCGCTCCTCCGGTATCTCAACCATGTCCGTCTCTGACCTTCAGGGTGAACTGCGCCGCCGCCAGCGCGCACTGCCCGCGCTCAACCGCAAGCGCGCCAAGCTCATGACCCGCGTCGCCCAGATCGACGCCCACATCAGCGCCCTCGGCGGCTCTGTTGGTGCGCGGCCCGCGAGCGCTATGGGCCGCCGCGGCCCGCGTAAAGAGAGCAGCCTCGTCGCCATGCTCACCAAGGTTCTCACCGGCAAGACCATGGGCGTCATCGAGGCCGGCCTGGCCGTCAAGGACGCTGGCTACGAGTCCGACTCACCCAACTATCGCACCATGGTCAACGCCGCGCTGCTCAAGAAGGCGTTCTTCAAGCGCGTCTCCCGCGGCCAGTACACCGCCGCCTAATCCTCGCCCTGCGAGCAACTTCGTTCGACAACCCACGCGACCCCCGGCCAACGTCGGGGGTCGCTGGCGTTTTGCCCGCAACCACCGCGCAACAGCCCGGCCCTGGAGCACTGCAGCCCGTACCGCCCCCCGCGAAGTACAGCCCCCACGCCGTATAGCCCTCAAACCTCTACAATCCCGCCGCGATTGACACTTGCTAAACCCCAAGGCGCATCGCACACTTTAACGTGTGCCCGCGGCGTGCGACCCGCGCGGCGCAAGGGCTGGCCTTGGCGTACGTGAGCGACTCGTCGCTCGCAAACACCCACGCCACGCCCTGACAAGTCCCCTGCGAAGGCCCCGCCCGGAAGTGCCTCCCCGTGGCGGGGCTTCTTTATTTTTACGCTACACCGCGATCGCCCGCGGCACCACCGTCTCACCACCGGCAACCACGTCACCAGCCGTCACACTCAAGCGTGACACCCAGTGCCCACTGCTGGCCAGCCGCACGCCGCTGGCCGCGTAATCCGCCAGCCAAATCGAGCCATCGACCATATAGCAGAACTCGTGCCCGCCCACCGGCACCTCGGTCACCAGCGACCACCAACCCGGGTTCTGACGCTCCATGCTCACCGCGCCCGCGCGCCACCCGGTAAACGTCCCGACAATCTCTACCCTCGCCGCGTGCGGCAAGAAGACCTTGAACAGCACACGACCGTCGGGAAGCTGCGTCACCATGGCAAGGCTCCGGAAGCACGCCCGCAGCCGCCGCGGCCACACGCCGCCCGCGACCACCTGCGTACGGTCTTTATCGGATCAGCGCTCGGGCCGGATAACCCTTCCATCAAGAGTTTCACGCGTCATGCTCACCTTTGCGCTTCTGGCCGCCAACCTCGCCGCCCTCCTCACCGCAATACCCGCCCAGGCGACCGCGCCCGCCGTCGCGCTGCAGCCCGTCGAGCCCGGCAAGCCCGCTGTCATCATCACCACCGACGCGCCACCCACCAGCCTGACACTCAGCACTATCCCCGCCTCCACCAACAAGCTTCCCTTCGCCACCACCCGCCTGACCTTCACCGTCACAGCCACCCCCGCCGAACCAGCACTCCACTGGCTCATCGCCCGGCCCGGCACCTTGACCTGGAAGCTCGCGCCAGAGCTGACCTCAGAGCCCGCGCTCAGCTCCAACCCCGCCCCCAGCCCGGTTGTTGCCGTCTCGATCCTCTCACTCGCCGGCCCGACCGCGATCACCCCGACCGCGATCACCCCGCTCGCAATAACCTTGCCCGCCAACTTGCAAGTCACGCTCTCGCCCGGCATCACGTCGCAAACCCGCACCCACCACGCCTCCGCCGCCCTCGCTCACCTCCGCGCCGCCCGGCAACGGCACGCCGGCAACAACTGCCTCAGAAGCGATACTCGCGGGCCCGCTCTCCAAAACGCTCTTTAGCCCACTCTCCGCAGGGCTCTCACTCGCACCCGCAGCCACGCCATCGGCCTCGACCGGCCCAAGGTCTGCGGCCGCCGCCGCGTCCGCCAGCGCGCCGTCCAAAGACGCCTCCAGCGCGTCGTCGTTCCCGCCGCCATCACTTCCCGCCGCCGCGGCCTCGGCCCGCGCCTCAAACGCCGCTAAATCAGCCAGATCGTCCTGGTCATTACCCGCCTTGCCGTCCAGCCGAGCGCTGACCAACCCATAAGCACCGTCCATGTCGCGAAGCAACGCGTCCACGCGCGCATCGAGGTCCTCAGGCTGGTTCCCGCCCGCTGCTGCCATCGTCGCCCTTTGCCACCGGCCGCGCCATCACCGGCCCGCATCAACGCCCACCCAACGGAGCGCCCCACCGACCTGCCCATAACATCGAACCACCACCGCGACGCCTCCAGTACCACCCGCCCATGCACAACAGATTCCTCCGCCTAACGCACACTCCCACAAACACCCACGCCCGGCGGTATCGTTCACCATCCCGCCGCGGCGTTCTCGGGCCCTCAGGGTAACTGCCGGCCGCCACGGCCAACCAAACCCCCCCTCCTAAAATACTTACATAATCCAAACAGCTCAATAGGCGAGATGTCGCAAATGAGTGATCTAGCGCCGCACCCTCGGTCGCCACACCTTCTTCCGCACCACCAACATGCACACGCACCGGCTCTTTCTGAACGCTTGCATCGCCCAGCTCCCCGACGCGCTGACCGTCGACGGCACCGAAGCCGCACACGCCGTTCTTGTCAAACGCCTTGTCCCCGGCGACCTCGTTGAACTCCGTGACGGGATCGGCGGGCACGCCAGCGCCACCGTCACCGCCGTCCACCGACTCAAACGCGATACCACGCTCTCTATCGCCATCTCCAAACGCGGCCAAGCCCCGCGCCCAACCCCCGCCGTCCATGTCTTCTCTGCCGTCCCCAAAGGTGACCGTGCTGCTCAGCTCATTGACCAACTCTCACAGGTCGGCGCCGCCAGCTGGCGCTGGCTCAGAACCACCCGCGCCGTCGCCGAGGCCACCGATCACAAGCTCGACCGTCTGCACCGCGTCGCCGTAGAGGCCGCCAAGCAGTGCGGCAGGGCCTGGCTGCTCAACATTGAGCCGCCCATCACTATCGCCGACGCGATCGCCTGGGGCACCGCGCCGGGCCGCAAGACTTTTCTCGCCAGCGCTGATGGCCAGCCCTTCGCAGACTGGGCTGCCACCGTCCGCGCCACTACCATTGCCCCCCCGCTCGCAAGACCTGCACAGCAGCACGCAAGCACCGACTTCGCACTGCTCATCGGGCCCGAGGGCGGCTTTGACAACGATGAACTTGCCGCGCTCGCGCACGCTCACGCCCGAGCGCTCTGTTTTGGCCCGCACGTCATGCGTACCGAAACCGCCGCCGTGGCCGCCGCCCACGCGATGGTTCTCGCGCTGGGCACCGCTGAGCCTATTCAGACGTCTCATTCCTGACCCTCGCGTACAGGAATCATTCCTCAGCTCGCACGACTTTGTGGACAACCTTCTCTGAAGGTGCTTCAATATCAACAACAGATCGCCCGAGACAACAGGGCGGACCGGCACGATGAACTCTCAAGGGACGCCGGGCTAACAAGGGATCCACGTTTATGGCCAAGCGCTCCTCCGGTATCTCAACCATGTCCGTCTCTGACCTTCAGGGTGAACTGCGCCGCCGCCAGCGCGCACTGCCCGCGCTCAACCGCAAGCGCGCCAAGCTCATGACCCGCGTCGCCCAGATCGACGCCCACATCAGCGCCCTCGGCGGCTCTGTTGGTGCGCGGCCCGCGAGCGCTATGGGCCGCCGCGGCCCGCGTAAAGAGAGCAGCCTCGTCGCCATGCTCACCAAGGTTCTCACCGGCAAGACCATGGGCGTCATCGAGGCCGGCCTGGCCGTCAAGGACGCTGGCTACGAGTCCGACTCACCCAACTATCGCACCATGGTCAACGCCGCGCTGCTCAAGAAGGCGTTCTTCAAGCGCGTCTCCCGCGGCCAGTACACCGCCGCCTAATCCTCGCCCTGCGAGCAACTTCGTTCGACAACCCACGCGACCCCCGGCCAACGTCGGGGGTCGCTGGCGTTTTGCCCGCAACCACCGCGCAACAGCCCGGCCCTGGAGCACTGCAGCCCGTACCGCCCCCCGCGAAGTACAGCCCCCACGCCGTATAGCCCTCAAA
The DNA here is from genome assembly GCA_021173225.1 of Phycisphaerales bacterium PN19_bin_20. GTDB lineage: Bacteria > Planctomycetota > Phycisphaerae > Phycisphaerales > UBA1924 > JAJTGZ01. Next base: position 82,669 of record JAJOLK010000010.1, read on the forward strand.
CCTCTACAATCCCGCCGCGATTGACACTTGCTAAACCCCAAGGCGCATCGCACACTTTAACGTGTGCCCGCGGCGTGCGACCCGCGCGGCGCAAGGGCTGGCCTTGGCGTACGTGAGCGACTCGTCGCTCGCAAACACCCACGCCACGCCCTGACAAGTCCCCTGCGAAGGCCCCGCCCGGAAGTGCCTCCCCGTGGCGGGGCTTCTTTATTTTTACGCTACACCGCGATCGCCCGCGGCACCACCGTCTCACCACCGGCAACCACGTCACCAGCCGTCACACTCAAGCGTGACACCCAGTGCCCACTGCTGGCCAGCCGCACGCCGCTGGCCGCGTAATCCGCCAGCCAAATCGAGCCATCGACCATATAGCAGAACTCGTGCCCGCCCACCGGCACCTCGGTCACCAGCGACCACCAACCCGGGTTCTGACGCTCCATGCTCACCGCGCCCGCGCGCCACCCGGTAAACGTCCCGACAATCTCTACCCTCGCCGCGTGCGGCAAGAAGACCTTGAACAGCACACGACCGTCGGGAAGCTGCGTCACCATGGCAAGGCTCCGGAAGCACGCCCGCAGCCGCCGCGGCCACACGCCGCCCGCGACCACCTGCGTACGGTCTTTATCGGATCAGCGCTCGGGCCGGATAACCCTTCCATCAAGAGTTTCACGCGTCATGCTCACCTTTGCGCTTCTGGCCGCCAACCTCGCCGCCCTCCTCACCGCAATACCCGCCCAGGCGACCGCGCCCGCCGTCGCGCTGCAGCCCGTCGAGCCCGGCAAGCCCGCTGTCATCATCACCACCGACGCGCCACCCACCAGCCTGACACTCAGCACTATCCCCGCCTCCACCAACAAGCTTCCCTTCGCCACCACCCGCCTGACCTTCACCGTCACAGCCACCCCCGCCGAACCAGCACTCCACTGGCTCATCGCCCGGCCCGGCACCTTGACCTGGAAGCTCGCGCCAGAGCTGACCTCAGAGCCCGCGCTCAGCTCCAACCCCGCCCCCAGCCCGGTTGTTGCCGTCTCGATCCTCTCACTCGCCGGCCCGACCGCGATCACCCCGACCGCGATCACCCCGCTCGCAATAACCTTGCCCGCCAACTTGCAAGTCACGCTCTCGCCCGGCATCACGTCGCAAACCCGCACCCTCCGCCTCATCGCCGCCACCGACGCGCCCGCCGGCCGCGCCATCCTCGCTGACGCCGCTCAGGCCATCCGCCAAGAGCTAGCCCGCGCTCAGCTCGCTGCCGACGCCGGCCCGCTCCCGCCCACACTCGCCCGAGCGCTGCTGGTCGCCGCAGAGCTCCCCACCGAGCGCTGGCGCGCCGAGGCCTGGCTCGCCGCCGGTGGGCCAGAGCTCACGCCCATCGCCCGCGACGCGCCACCGCAGGTCACCGCCGCCCTCTCAGCATGGGCCCAGTCCACCTCCACCGGCGTCGCCGTTGCCCTTGGCCGCCTCGCCGCCGCAGATCAACCCGTCGCCGCCCAGGTCGCACGCCGACTCTTGCTCGTCGGCACGCTCCCCACCTCCGAAGACCAGCGCGTCCTGGTCCCTCTCTGGGCTGACCCACAGTCAGACCTCACCGCCGCCCAGCGCGGCACCGACACCAACTTGCCCCAAGGCCTCCTCGACCAGCTCATGAGCCCAGACCTCACCGCCGCCCAGCGCCGCGACGCCGCGCAGGCCTGGCTCGCCGCCCAGCCCACGCTCCTTGCCTGGACCCTCGACGACGCCGGGCTCATCGACGGCACCACCGCCACGCCCCGCACACTGGTCGCCGCCATCACCCTCTCCGCCCGCGGCACCCTCCAGCTCCGCCCTCAAGACGCCTCCAACCAGCTCGCGCCCACCGCCATCAACACAGACCCCACCCCCTTGCTCCCGCTCCGCGCCGCGACCATCCCCCTCTCGCTGCGCCGCCCGCTGCGCCCCGGCACCAGCCCCATTGTCACCCTCAGCGCCCTCTTCCCCGGCTCCGCCCCAGGCGCGCTTCCGATCACCACCTCCGCCGTCCTCGCCCCCGCGCCACTTGCGCCCCCCGGCCTGCCCGTCGGCCCGCCCGCGCACGACTGGACCCTCGAAACTCTCCGCGCCCTGACCCCACTGCCCCGTGACGACTGCGCCGCACTGCTGCTGTGGGACCCTGTCGCCCGCCGACCCGTGCTCATCTTCGAACGCTCCGCACCCATCAGCACCGCCGCCTCAACCATCCCCGACACGCTCACCGTCTACCTCGGCCCGAGCACCGCGCCCACACTCATCGTCCAGCTCACCAGCAACGGGCAAGTCCAGACCCGCACCGGCACACTCCCCGCGCCGCCGACCTTCGCCCTCGCCGCGCCCGGAAGCACGCAGCCGCGCTGGTCCGTCGCCATCCCGCTCGCCCCGCTTGCAACCCTCGCCCCGCCGGCATCCGTGACCGCAGACCAGCAGCAGCCCGCCGCACCAACACTCATCCAGCTCGGCTACACCTTCACGCCCGCCGACGGCCGTCGCGCCGCTTGGCCACGCCCCATGCTCCCCTGGCAAACCCTCCCCGCGCGCCTCGCTTTTGACCCCGCCGCCTGGGATCAAGGCCTCACGCCCGACCCTTCCACGCCCCGCCCCTAACTCGCGCGCCCGCCGCTAGCACGCGCCGCAAAGGACGCAACAACCACTCCAGCCAAGCCCCCGCGGCCACTTCCTATCCTGCGGCATGAGCCCTCCCGCCGCCCCGGTCCACCGCTTCGAAGTCCACACCGCTGACCACACCGCCGACCCGCACGCCGCCGCTGTCGTCCGTGACGCCAAGGCCGCCCTCGGCCTCGCGCCCACCTTCGTCATCGCACGCCAGGTCTACCTCATTCAGGCCAACCTCACGCCCGCGCAGGCGGACCTTGTTGCCACCGCCCTGCTCGCAGACCCCGTTACCGAGCGCGTCCGCCCCGGCGCAGCCCCCGTCGAAACTATCGACGGCTCACCCGCCCACCTCATCGAGCTTCACCCACTCCCGGGCGTCATGGATCCCGCCGCACTCTCCGTCGAGCTCGCGATCCGAGACCTGCTCGCCCTCGCCCCCGCCGCGCCCCTCGCCGTCACCACCGGCAAGCGCTATGACATCGCCGGCGTGACCCAAGACCAGGCTCGCACCATCGCCACGCGCTTGCTGGCCAACCCCGTCATCCAGCGCGTCAGCTTTGAGCCCTACACGCCCGCGCACTTCCCCGTCGCCGCCGCGCACGACCACGCCCCGCGCTCTATCACCCTCACCACGCTCACTGATGAGGAGCTCACCAAGCTCTCACGCGCCGCGCACCTGTTCCTCTCCCTTGACGAGATGCGCGCCGTCCAGGCCCATTACCGCGCCCTCGCACGCGAGCCGCGCGAGATCGAGCTTGAGACCCTCGCCCAAACCTGGAGCGAGCACTGCGTACACAAAACCCTCAAGTCCTCCGTCCGCTACCAGGATTCCGTCGCCACAAGCACCATCAACTGGCACAACCGCCCCGGCGTCACCGTCGAGCCCACCGGCACAATCCGCATTGACAACCTGCTCAAGTCCACCGTCGCCGCCGCCACCTTTGAGCTCATCGCCGAAGGCCTCGACTGGACCCTGAGCGTCTTTAAGGACAACTCCGGCGTCATCGCCTTTGACCAACAGCATGCCGTCTGCATCAAGGTCGAAACCCACAACCGCCCCAGCGCCATCGAGCCCTACGGCGGGGCCGCCACCGGCGCAGGCGGGTGCATCCGTGACGTCATCGGCACAGGCCTCGGTGCCAAGCCCATCGCCAGCACAGACGTCTTCTGCGTCGCGCCACCTACCACCAGCGCAAGCACACTCCCACCAGGCACACTCCACCCAAGACGCATCCTCACACAGGTCGTCGCCGGCGTCCGCGACTACGGCAACCGCATGGGCATCCCCACCGTCGCCGGCGCAGTCGCCTTCGATCCCCGCTACGTCGGCAACCCGCTGGTCTTCTGCGGCTGCGTCGGGCTCCTCCCACGCCACCTGACCTCCGGTGCCGCGAGCCCCGGCGACCGCATCATCGCCCTGGGTGGACGCACCGGCCGCGACGGCGTCCACGGCGCCACCTTCTCCTCCGCGCAGCTCGAGCAAAACGCCGCCGATGAGTTCGGCCACGCCGTCCAGATCGGTAACGCCATCACCGAAAAGCAGCTCCTCGACGCCATCCTCCGCGCACGCGACTTTGCCCTCCCCAGCAGCCACGCCAACGACCACTCCAGCGGCCAAACCAAGCCGCTCTACACCGCCATCACCGACTGCGGTGCCGGCGGCTTCTCCTCCGCCGTCGGCGAGATGGGCGCAACCCTCGGCGCGTACGTGACGCTCGAAAACGCGCCGCTCAAATACGCCGGGCTCTCCCCTACCGAGGTCTGGATCAGCGAAGCCCAGGAACGCATGATCCTCGCCGTCCCGCCGCAGAATCTCGCAGCCCTCACGCGCATCTGCCAACAGGAGGGCGTTGACATCGCCGACCTCGGCCACTTCGGCACGCCGGGCGCCGAGCTGATCCTCACCCACAACAGCGTCGAGGTCGGCCGCCTGCCCATGGCCTTGCTCCACGACGGCATCCCCATGCCCACACGCGACGCGCGCTGGTCGCCAGATCTTGCCCCGCTCTCCACCCCGCCCGCATCAACCCCTTCACACCACCCCAAAGACACACTCCTCGCACTGCTCGCCGACCCCAACATCGCCAGCAAGCACTGGATCATCCGCCAGTACGACCACGAGGTCCAAGGCCGCACCGTCATCAAGCCCCTCGTCGGCCCCGCTGGCCGCGGGCCCGCAGACGCCGCCGTCATCGAGCCAATCCCCGGCAGCGACCGCGGCATCGCCCTCGCCTCGGGCCTCGCGACCGCCGTGGGTGATCCCGCGCTCAACGGCGACCCTTACCTCATGGCCCTCAGCGCCGTTGACGAGGCCGTTCGCAACGCCGTCTGCGTCGGCGGCGACCCTGACTACTGTGCGATCCTCGACAACTTCTCGTGGCCCAGCTGCACCAAAGAGGGCAACATGGCCGCGCTCGTCCGCGCGTGCGTGGGCTGCTACGACGCCGCCAAGGCTTACCGCACGCCGTTTGTCTCAGGCAAAGACTCGCTCAACAACCAGCTTCAATACACCGACTCGCACGGCGTCCAGCGCCTCATCGAGATCCCTTTCACGCTCCTGATCACCTCGATGGCCATCGTCCCAAGTGTCGCCGCCGCCATCACCAGCGACGCCAAAGCCCCCGGCAGCACGCTGCTGCTCGTCGGCCCTTTCAAGCCCGAGCTCGGCGCGTCGCACGCGCAGCGCCTGCTCGCCTTGCCAACCAACCTTCCGATCCCACGCGTTGATCTTGCCGCTGGCCCAAAGACCGCCCGCGCAGTCGCCAAGCTCATCGCCCGCGGGCTTATCAGCAGCGCCCACGACGTCTCTGATGGCGGCGTGCTCACCGCCGTCGCTGAGATGCTCATCGGCGCCACCGCGCCCCTGCGCGCCGGGCAGCCGTCCATTGGCGCGAGCGTCAACACCGCCGCCATCGCCCGCTCCACCGCGCCCGAAGACCTCTTCGCCGCGGCCTTCGCCGAGTGCCCGTCTTGTTACGTGCTGGAAGTCGCCCCGCACAACCTCGCCGCCGCCCGCGCCGCACTCGACGCCACAAATGTCGATCACCGCACACTCGGCCAGCTCAACGCCTCGGGCGTGCTCACCGACGACTCGCTCAAGCTCTCCGCCGTCGCCGGCGACCTCGCGGGCACCTGGCTCGCACCACTAGACTGGTAGCCCCAACCCGCCTTGCCTTTGCCTTGCGTTTCCCTTCAAACTTTCCACTTGATGTTGCACCCCATGCTCGGCAACTGCGGCTCGGGCGCGGGCTCACCCGCCAGCACCGCCTCCAGCGCCGCCCGCAGGTCGCGTCCCGTCACCGGGATGTCGCCGCCCACGTACTTGCTCGGGCGGCTGTCGTCAAGCTGGCCTCGAAAGAACAGCCGCCGCTTCGCATCAAACAGGAAGAAGTCCGGCGTGCACGCCGCCATAAACGCCAGCGCCACACCCTGGCTTTCGTCAAACAGATACGGGAAGTCATACCCCGCCTCGCGCGCCTCCACCGCCATCTTCTCGGGCGAGTCGTCCGGGTGCGTCACCACGTCATTGCTGCTGATGGCCACCACCGCAACCCCGCGCGACCGATAGTCGCGCCCGAGCTTGGCCAGCTCAGCCCGCACGTGCTTGACGAACGGGCAGTGGTTGCAGATGAACATCACCAGCATCGCCGGGCTTCCGGCAAAGTCGCTGTCGCGCACGACCTGCCCACCGCGGGTCGTGTCGGGCAGGGCAAAGCCGGGCATCGGCATGCCCAGCTCGGGCATCGTCGAGGGTGTGCGGGCCATATCGGGGCTCCAAGGGCGTGATGGGCGTGATGGGCGTGATGGGCGTGGCGGGCGTGGTGTGAGGGTCCGGCGGCAGTCTAGGAAACCAATGTTCCACGTGGAACATTGAGCCCAGAAGCGCACAACCCCGGCGTTGCTCAGGCGCTGGCCACAACCCCAGCTCAGAATCGCCCGCTCCAAAAGTCGGTCTGTGCGGGCTGGATGGCCTTGAACGCCTGAGTGGTGGGGATTCCGACAGGTTGTAGCGGCGGGGCTTGGACTCAGCGCCGGCGTGGCCGATGGAACTGACAGCGCCCGGCCGGCATCGCGGCGGACGACTTATCGACCAGACACGGAAGGACCCCATGCCTGCCAACCGCTCACGGACTGAGAACTGGAAGCACTGCCTAGAGCAGATCGCCGAGCGCGGCGGCGCGGTGGAGATGGCCGTGAAGGTCGACCACCTGCTGAACCCGGGCGGAGACCTGATCTGGCGCGTCAAGCTGCTGAGCGTGACCGAGCGTGAGATCGTGGTTGAGCAGCCGGCGGTGGTCGGCAAGACGTTCCGCCTGAGCCTGAACACCGAGCTGGTCGTGGGCATGACCATCGGCCAGAACCGCTGGATGTTCGCGACGCGCGTGATCGGCGTGCGGCAGCTTCGCAACGCGCAGGGGCGTGCGGTCTCGGGGCTGATTGTCGTGCTGCCCGAGCGCGTGGAGCGGTGTAGCCGACGGAGCTTCTACCGCGTATCAACGGCGGAGTTCCAACTCCCGGGGGTGGAGTGCTGGCCCCTGCTGGACCCGGCGAGTGTGGTCCCGGCGGAGACGGCCAACCGCCTGGCGTTCGAGGCCAGGATCAATGGGCACAGCGCGCCGGGGCTTGAGATCGCGGGAAGTCATGAGGGTGAGAGCATGCTGCCCGAGGTGGGGCCAAAGTTTACGGCGCGGCTGCTGAATGTTTCGGGCGGCGGCATCGGTTTGATGCTTGACGATGGGCAGGTTGGGGTGATGAGCTCGAGCGGGCACGTGTGGGTGAGGGTGGACCTCAAGCCGCACCTGCCGCTGCCGGTGGCGATGACGGCCAAGCGAGCGCACACACACCGCGAGAGTGGCGGGGGGATTTACTCGGGGCTGAGCTTTGACTTTGCGTACCACCCGGCGCACCAGCAGTTCGTGGTCGATGCGTTGACGCGGTACGTCGAGAGCGTCGAGGCGCAGCAGCGGCTGGCGCGGGCCCGCGAGGCGGCGTAACAAGAAGATAAGCTGCACTGAAAGGGCTCTCAGAGCGCGAGGGGGAACAGACCAAGAGGCAGTTTAAAAACCTGCCCCACGCGATGTACAGCAGGCGGGATAAAAACTCGCTGCCCAGAAGGCCAAACTACGGCTGGGCGTCGTGTGTGGGTGTGGGTGTGGGTGTGGGTGTGGGTGTGGGTGTGGGTGTGGGTGTGGGTGTGGG
>JAJOLK010000010.1:90592-122324 GCA_021173225.1 Phycisphaerales bacterium PN19_bin_20
TGCGGCGGTTGGAGTGGGTGCGGGGGTTGGGGGTTTGCGTGGCAGCATTTCTGGCGCGCAGGCGAGGTTGTACGCCGTGATCGCGCTTACGAGCGCGGACTGGCGGAGGTACTCTTCGATGGCGAGGTCTTGGCGGTCGTGCTGTGTGTGCCAGCCGTGGCCGTAGTCGGCGCGGCCGACCTCGTCCCAGAAGAACCCGGGTATGCCGACCTGGTTAAAGCTGGCGTGGTCTGAGCCGCCGCCTTGGTTGCCAGCGCGGACGTTGACGTTGAGCCACTTGGCATCGGTCGTGCTGTAGAAAACGTAGTTGGCGGGGGCGGTCGCGGCGGCGAGGAGTTCAACCTGGGTTGGCAGGCACTGGAGCCCGCCCTGCGTGTCGGTCCCGCCGTCATCAACAAAGCAGGCCGAGACGTTCGTGACGAGAGTTTCTTTGTTCTGGTCTATGTACGCGCGGCTACCGAGCAGGCCCTGCTCTTCGCCGGTCCACAGCGCGAAGCGGATCGTGCGTTTGGGCTTGGCGCCCGCGGCCATCAGCAGTCGTGCGGCCTCGATGGTGACGGCAACGCCGGTGCCGTTGTCTACCGCGCCCTGGCTGCCCGGGCCGTCCCAGCTATCGATGTGGCCTGAGATGATAACAACCTGCTCGGGCCACTGCGTGCCGACGATCTCGGCAAAGACGTTGCTGACGGGGATGGGCCCTGGGCTGAGCGTGTGCTGCAGGTCGGCCTCAAGCTCGATGCTCTCGGCGTCGGCCAGGCGGCTGTTGATCGCGTCGTAGTCGCTGCGGCGGACAACCAGCTGCACGTCGGGTGGGATGTCGCTCTCTGCGCGGCTGCGCCAGCCCGTGGCGGCGGTGGTGCGGACGTATTCGTCGCGGCTTGCAGAGATTGTGCCCAGGATTCCGTCAAAGATGATGCGCTGGGCGATGGGGAGGTCTTCCGCGCGTTTGCTGTTGGCGGCGACATCCACGCGGGCGTCGAGCTTGGCAGTGAAGGTCTGGGTCATGCGTTCCTGCACGCCCCTTCGCCCGGCGGGCGGGGCCGACTTGACCAGGACCCAGGCGCCCTTAAGCTGGTCGCGGAGAACGTCGTATTCCTCGGTGGTGGTGGGCATGCGGACGATTCTTCCGCGTGCGGGGCCGTCGGTCCCGCGGGTCCAGGCAAGGGTGGTGAACTGCAGCTCGCGGAGGGTGTTGCGTTCGGTGGTGGTGTCGCCGTCGTCGCGTTTGCGTTCAACGGCGCTGAGGAGTTTGAGGGTGCTTGGCCCGCGGTCAAAGCGTGTGGCGATGGTGCCCCAGGGCGCGACGCTGACGTTGGCCAGGCCCCAGGCGCGGAGCTGGTCGGCGGCCCACTGGTTGGCTTGTTCGCCGCTGGTTGAGCCGGTCAGGCGCGGGCCGATGGTTTGGGCCAGGTGCGTGTGGTGCTGGATAACACGTGAGTCGGTGCGGGCCAGATCGATGACGCGCGCGATGGTGGCGGGGTCACCCATGGGGATGGCGGGAACGGGCGAGTCCTTGCCGTCGATCACGGCGACAGGAAGCTGCGGCGTGGCGGGGGGCGCGGGCGGTGGCTGGCTGGCGAGTGCGGGTTGCAGGGCCAGGGCGAGCGCCAGCAGTTGCGCGCAGGCCTGAATGGGGCGTTGAGGGGAGATCGGCGCGATGTGGGACGGCGCGGTAGGGGGCATGCTGCCAGCATACATGGGCGGGCGCTATCGTGCCACCCACCAGCACAGCACCAATCGACGCGGCGCACTGACCCCAGACGGGGGCGGCCCGCGGAAGAGTCAGTGGCCCACGGGCCCAAGACGGCGAGCACCATGCCCAGCGACGCGACACGGACTAATAAGGTTGAGCGAGCGACGAAGGACGCGGGGACGGGCCCGGCGGCGCTGACGGGCGCGCGCCCGGTGGTGGTCGCGGCGAATGGTGCCGCTGGCGGCGCGGCTGCTGGCGCGTCAGCCGCTGGGAGCGCGGGTGCTGGCGTGAGCGCTGGCGCTGGCGTGGGCGTGGGGGTGGGGGTGGGGGTGGGCGGGTTTGACGCGGCGCGGTCGATCCGCGTGCGCGGTGCGCGTGAGCACAACCTCAAGGGCATTGACGTAGACATCCCGCGTGACAAGCTGGTGGTCATCACCGGGTTGTCGGGCAGCGGGAAGAGCTCGCTGGCGTTTGACACGATCTTTGCCGAGGGCCAGCGGAAGTACATGGAGAGCCTGTCGGCGTATGCGCGGCAGTTTTTAGACCAGCTCAAGAAGCCTGATGTTGAGGACATTCAGGGCTTGCCGCCGACGATCGCCATCGAGCAGCGGACCAGCGGCCACAACCCGCGCAGCACGGTGGCGACGAGCACAGAGATCTACGACTATCTGCGGCTGCTGTTTGCGCGGGTCGGCGCGCCGACGTGCTGGCACCCGGTGAAGCTGCGCAAGGACGGCGGCGTGCAGAGCCGCTGCGGCAAGCCGATCACGGCGACCAGCGCCAGCCAGATTGTTGAGTCGGTGGTCGCGCTGGCCGGGCCGGGCGGTTTTCGGTTGATGGTGCTGGCACCGATGGTGCGGGCGAAGAAGGGCTTCCACCGCGACGTGCTGGAGCAGTTGCAGCAGGGCGGCTGGAGCAGGGCGCGGGTCAACGGGGTGATTGTCGATCTGCGCGAGGTGCTCAAGGACGCGGGTGACAACCCGCTGAAGCTGGGGCGGTATGAGAAGCACGACGTGGACGCGGTGATCGACCGCATCAGCCTGGTGGTGGGGCCCGAGGGTGCCGACGCGCGGCAGCGGCTTGCCGAGAGCGTCGAGAGCGCGCTGAAGCTCTCGGGCGGGACGGTGGTGATTGGCACCGAGGTTGGCAAGGAGAGCGGCGGCAAGGAGGTTGCGAAGGAGGCGGGCCCGCGCGAGGGAGGAGGTGGTGGCGCGGCTAGTGGTGCATCTGCAGGTGCTAGCGGGTGGTATGACCGGACCTACAGCGACAAGCACGCTTGCGCTGAGCATCCGGAGTGTGCGTTGGCGGAGCTTGAGCCGCGGATCTTTAGCTTCAACTCGCCCTTTGGTGCGTGCCCTGATTGCGACGGGCTGGGGACGCTGATGGAGCTGGACGAGGGGCTGATGGTGCCGAACCATGAGCTGAGCTTCAAGCAGGGGGTGGTGCGTGCGTTCAACAAGAACCACGCGGTGCGGTCGTGGTTTACCAAGAGCCTTCGGCGGATGTGCCGCGCGACGAGCGCGGGGTACTACGAGACGCCGTTTAAGGACCTGCCGGCGGACCTTCGGCGGATCGCGCTGCACGGGACGACGGCGGCGGACACGACCAAGTATGGGTTCAGGTCTGCGGGCGCGATCCCCGAGCTTCAGTCGTGGTTTGAGAGCACCGAGAAGCAGGACGTCAAGGAGTGGCTGAGCCAGTTCATGGCCAGCACGCCGTGCAAGGCGTGCCGGGGTGATCGGCTGAAGGTTGAGAGCCTGTGCGTGTACGTGCGGAGCGGGGCGTTGCTGCCGGCGCGGCTGGTGGCGCGTCGGGTTGAGCACGGGCTGAGCGACGACGCGGCGCTAGTGAGCATCTCTGACGTGTGCCGGCTGACGATCACCGAGGCGATCGCGACGCTTGACGGGCTGGTGCTGAGCGTGGAGCAGCGGGCGATCGCGGGGCCGATCTTGAAAGAGGTGCGGGCGCGGCTGGGCTTCCTGGCCAGCGTGGGGCTCGATTACTTGAGCCTTGACCGCAAGACGGCGACGCTCAGCGGCGGCGAGGCTCAGCGCATCCGTTTGGCGACGCAGGTGGGCAGCGGGCTGGTGGGCGCATGCTACGTGCTGGACGAGCCGACCATCGGGCTGCACCAGCGCGACAACGACCGGCTGATCTCGACGCTGCGGCACCTGGCTGACATCGGCAACAGCGTGCTGGTGGTCGAGCACGACGAGGACATGATCCGCGCCGCGGACTGGGTGCTGGACATAGGGCCCGGGCCCGGCGTGCACGGTGGGCGTGTGGTCGCGGCGGGCACGGCCGAGCAGATCGCGCAGCACCCCACGAGTCTGACGGGGGGGTACCTCTCGGGGCGGCTGAAGGTTGAGCTGCCCGAGAAGCGGCGGACGCTGAGCGAGAAGCGGGCGGTGACGGTCAAGGGCTGCCGACAGAACAACCTCAAGGGCATCGATGTGAGCTTTCCGCTCGGCGGGCTGGTGTGCGTCACGGGCGTCTCGGGCTCTGGCAAGAGCACGCTGGTCAACGACATTCTGCTGGCGGCGGTCAGGCGCGAGCTGCACGGGCTGCGCGTCAAGCCCGGCGAGTTTGACAGGGTCGTCGGGGCCAAGGGGATTGATCGGGTGGTGGAGGTGGACCAGTCGCCTATCGGGCGGACGCCGCGGAGCAACCCGGCTACCTACACGGGGTTTTTCGACGACATCCGGAAGGTTTTTTCGTCAACGAAGGAGGCGAAGATCCGCGGGTACGAGCCGGGGCGGTTCAGCTTCAACGTCAAGGGCGGGCGGTGCGAGAGCTGCCAGGGGCAGGGGACCAAGAAGATCGAGATGCACTTCTTGCCTGATGTGTTTGTGGAGTGCGAGGTCTGCCGGGGCGCGCGGTACAACCGAGAGACGCTGGAGGTCAAGTACCGCTCGCGGCATATCGCTGACGTGCTGGACATGACCGTTGAGCAGGGGGTTGAGTTTTTCGAGAACCATCCGAAGGTCAGCCGGTCGCTGCGGTGCCTGCGTGATGTGGGGCTTGATTATCTGAAGCTCGGGCAGCCCAGCACGCAGCTCTCGGGGGGCGAGGCGCAGCGCGTCAAGCTTGCGACGGAGCTGGCGGGTGGCACGCCGGTGCTTGAGTCTGGCGACGGTGCGCCGGGCGCGAAGGTGCCCGCTGCCGCCGAGGGTGACGACGGCAAGCTGCGCAGCAAGAAGATGACCGAGAAGATGGCCCAGCGGATGGCGGCCATGGCCAAGGGCGCGCACACGCTGTACGTGCTTGACGAGCCGACCACCGGCCTGCACTTTGAGGACATCCGCAAGCTCGTCGGCGTGCTGCAGCGACTGGCCGACGGCGGCAACACGCTGGTGGTCATTGAGCACAACCTGGACGTGATCAAGTGCGCCGACTGGATCATCGACCTTGGGCCCGAGGGCGGTGCCCGCGGCGGGACGCTGGTGGCGAACGGGACGCCCGAGGACGTGGCGAAGACGCCGGCGAGCTATACGGGGCGGTATCTCAAGCCGTACTTGAAGCGGTAGGGGCCGGTGCATCGGCGGGGGAATTCTCGCTACGCTCTGGTAATGACTTTGGCGGTGCTGAGCGTGCTGCTGGCGTGCGCGGGGCTGAGCGTGCCCTTGGTGTGGCTTGCGCGCCGCGCGGGGCGGCGGCTAAGCGCGCTGGACGGCGCTGGCGTGCCCGGGCAGGTCAAGGTCGCGGTAAGACGCGTGCCCAACACCGGCGGCATCGGGCTGGTGATGGCGATGCTGATAGTGGTGGGCGGCCTGCTGCTGGCGGTCGCGCTGGGGCACGGCGCGGCGCTGGCTGAACTGGCAGAGCGTGCGATGGAAGTCTTCGGCGGCGCGACGCCGGGGCTTGGCGGTTTGGCCAGCGCGATGGCCGAGCAGCTGCCGCGGCTGGAGCGGCAGGCCGGCGCGGGGCTGGTGCTGCTGGGGTGCGTGCTGGGCCTGCATTTGATGGGCGTCTATGACGACCGGCGTCCGCTGGGCCCGTGGCCCAAAATGGTGGTGATGGTCGGCGCGGCGCTGATCGCGGTGCTGGGGGTTGATCCAGGCGGCTCGCGCGTGCTGACGGCGCTTGATGCGCCGGCGGGCGGCGCTTGGTTGAGCGTCGCACTGACGGTGCTGTGGATCGTCGCGGTCACCAACGCGATGAACTTCATTGACAACATGGACGGGCTGTGCGCGGGGGTCACGGTCATTTGCGGGCTGGCGCTGCTGGCGCTGGCGCTGCTGGGCGCGCAGTGGCTCGTTGCGGCCCTGCTGGCGGCGCTGGTTGGCGCGTGCGCTGGGTTCCTGGTTTTCAACTTCCCGTGGCGCGGGCCTGCGAGTGTCTTCATGGGTGACGGCGGGAGCCTGGTCTGCGGGTTCATTCTCGCCGTGGCAAGCGTGCGGCTGACCTATGTGGTGCCGGGCGCGGGTGTGAGTGGGGGTGTGAGTGGGGGCGTGAGTGCCGGCGTAAGTGGCAGCGTGGGTGAAGTGGGGGCGCACTGGCACGCGGTGCTGGTCCCGCTGGTGGTGCTGTCGGTGCCGCTCTATGACCTCGTAAGCGTCACTTACTTGCGTGTGCGCAAGGGCAAGAGCCCGCTGGTGGGTGATCTTCAGCACCTGAGTCATCGTCTGCACCTGCGCGGGCTGAGCAAACGGGCGGCGGTGGTGGTGATCTGCGGGCTGTCGGCGATCACGGCGCTCGGCGGCGTGCTGCTGCCGCAGGTGCAGCCGTGGCAGGGCGGGCTGATCTTTGGGCAGACGGCCCTTGCGCTGGTGGTGCTGGCGGTGTGGGAGTGGAAGGCCCGCGCGAAGGCCTGAGCCACGTGCGCTGAAGAGCAGCGGCGTTGACGGTGACTTTGACCATGAGCAGCACGATTGAACAAACCCGTGAAGCCGCCGGTGGTTTAGCCAATGTCTTATTTAGTGGCTGGGCCAGCGTGCTGGGCTTGGTGCTGCTGCTGGGTCCGCTGCTGGCGCTGGTGATGACCCCGAGCGTGCAGCTGCCGTGGTGGGAGAGTGACCCGCTGATGGGCGAGGTGCTCTTGGTTGGCGTGACGCCCGCGTGGCAGGCGTGGCTATTGGCGTGCAGCGCCATCGGCGCGGGGGTGCTGATGGTTGCAGGTGGTGCGCCGAACCGCGCGTGGTGGGTGATGGCGGCGCTTGGCACCATCGGCGCGGCGGCGGTGGCGTGGCACGCATGGCTTGGACCTGATCGCAGCATCGATGACGCGCGGGTGGGCGGCGCGTGGCTGGCGGGGATCGCCGCGGGGCTGGCGCTGTCGCACGCGGGCGGGTCTTCGCTGGTGCGGCGCGTGGCTGGCGGTGCGCTGCTGGGCGCGGTGATCGTGCTGGCGCTCAAGGGCGTGGCGCAGGTCGTGCTCGAGCACCCGGCGCTGGTGGAGGGTTACCGGGCCACGCGCGAGCAGGTTTTGGCGTCCAACGGCTGGACGCCCGAGAGCCCGATGGCCCGCGCGTATGAGCGCCGTCTGATGCAGAACGAAGCGACTGGGTGGCTGGGGTTTTCCAACATTTACGCGAGCCTCTGTGCCGCGGGCGCGGCGGCAGCGCTGGGCGTTGTGCTGACGCGTTTGCGAGACGGGCGAGCTGCGCGTGCGGCGAGACTGGGTGCGTCGGCGGCTTCGCAATCGGAGGATAAAGCCCCGCGGCGTGATTGGACGCTGCTCGCGGGCGCGATGGTGGTTGTCGCGGGCGTGGCTGGCGTGGCGATGGCCGGCGGCAAGGGCGGGTGGGGCGTGCTGGTGGTTGGTTGCGTGCTCGTTGTCGCGCTGACGCTGGGCAAAGGGTGGCTGGGCAGGCGCGTTGGCGTACCTGGCTCGCCTCGCGCGCAGTGGACGCGCCGAGGCGTCACATGGCTCGGCCTTGCGCTCTGCGCCGTGATGCTCGCGCTGGTGGGGCTGCGCGGCATCGTGGGCGACCGCGTTGGCGAGCTTTCGATCCTCTACCGCGCGATGTACATCGAAGCGAGCGTGCGGATGACCATCGACGGCGCGCTGGCGCGGCCCAACCCTGCGGGGCCCGATCTGGTGGGCGTGACCGGCCCGATGGGTACGGGGCCGGTGGGCTTCAAGAACGCGTATGTGGTGTACAAGAACCCGCGCCAGCCGGAGGACGTCGCAAGTCCGCACAGCGTGCTATTCGATTGGACGGCGTGCCTTGGGCCGCTGGGCCTGGCGTGGTGCGCGCTGGGCGCATGGTGGCTGCTCAGAGCTGGGCGCGCGGGCGCTGACGAAGTGCTAGGCGCGCGCGTGAAGAGCGAAGCGAGACATGCAAACGACGGGCTGCTCACCGCTTTTCCTAACGAGGTTGCTGACACGCACATGGCGCGGTTGGCCGCTCGCGGCGTATGCCTGGTGGCCTGTGCCGCGACGATCATCTGCATCCCGCACGTTGGCCCGGCGCTCACGGGCGAGGAGCTGCTCGTGCGCCTCGGCGGGCTGGTGCTCTGGTGCGCTATTGGCGGCGCGGTGGCGACCATCGGTACACGCGGGCCCAATCACGATGGGGCCGGCGGGGGTCTTGCGAGCGGCGACGGCGTGCGCGTTGCGCTGCTTGCGGCGGCCAGCGTGCTGGCCATGCACGCACAGATCGAGCAGAGCGCCCACTGGCCTGCGAGTGCGCCGATCTTGCTGGCGGTGCTCGGCCTGGCCGCGGCTGGCCAACGCGGGGGCCCCGTCATGACGGCGACGCGCGCTGACGCGGCAGCGTCGGGGTCGCCTTCAGGAAGCGCGAGGAGTGCGGCGTCGGGATCGATGTTGCTCGCGCTGCTGGGTGCCGTGCCCGCGCTGGCGGCGGCAGTGCTGCTGGGCTTGGGCGCGGTGCGTGCCGACGCGTGGGAGCGTGGGCTCTGGGCAGGCGTGCTGGCAGTAGAGGCCGACAAGCCCATCAAAGAGCGCACGCGCGTGACGACCGAGGCGCTTGAAGCCGCCGCTGAGGCGCTGCTGCGCGGCGTGCGTGACGGGGCCGAGCAGTTTCAGACGCGGCGTGAGGCCTCACGCTTGCTCGTGCTGGCCTCGCAGATCGACGCGCTGCGGGCCGGTGCGAAGTCTGCGCGGGCCAGCGAGCTGTTCTCACGCGCGCTCTGGGCCGCGGTACCAGCCTCGCGAGTTGCGAGTGCGACGGCTGGTGCCAAGCAAGACGCGCGCGACTTCTCACCCTGGCCTCGCCCGGCGGCGCTCGACGTGGGCGTCAACGCGCATCTGGGGCTCATGGCGACGGTCGCGGCGGGTTGGCTGGGCGAAAGCGACCTGCTACCGCGGGCCGAGGACCATTTGGCGATGGCAGCGAGGCAAGACCCCTCCGCGCCGATGCACACACAGCGGCTTATGGATGTTCGCCGGCGATTGGGTGACGTGCGCGGCGCAGCCGAGGCCGCTCGGGCCACGCTGGCCCGCGACGCGCTGCAGGCCTTTGATCCTGCGTCACGCGGGCTGAGTGACCGCGAGCGGGCGGCCGTGCAGCGGGCCATTGACGCAGAGGCCTCGCAGCCCAGCCCCGCGTCCGTGCCTGGCCCGACTGGTGAAGGAGCGCGATGAGCCATCAAGCGGAAGCTGTGAGTCTTGCAGTACGGCCGATGCTGGCCGGACGGCCAGTACTGGCCAGACGATCTGTGCTGGCCGGGCGATTCGTGTTGGCCCGGCTGAAGTGTCTGACTCGCGCGTTGGCCGCTGCGCAGCGCGCGGCGGGCCGTCTGGTGGCGGGCCGTCTGATGGCGGATCGTCTCGCGGGGTGCCTGGCGATCGCGCTTGTCATCATCCCATCGCTTGCCCTATCGCTGGCCCCATCAATGGCGCTCGCGCAGCAGTCCGGCTCAATCCCGCTGCGCGACCTTACGCGCGTGCAGCAGGGCGTCGGTGACGTTGCGCCCGGGAGTGTCTCGCTCGCCTCGCCCCCGGCGTATATGCGCGTGCCGGTAGATTTCTCCGGCGTCTACCGCATCCCCGAGAGCTCGGGCTCGAAGTACGCGGGCTGGTACGCGCGCATCGGCGGGATGGGCGGGCTCGTTGCGGTCTTTCCGCGCAGCGTGTATGAGAAGCTCCCCGACGGCTCGACCGTCGCACGCTTGCCGCCGGGCACGCAGTTTCTCATCGGCGGCATCCCGCGCGAGGCTGGCATCGACGCGGCGAGCGTGACCTCTGAGCTGATGGTGACCACGCGCGTTGACAACCGCCTGGACGGGCGCAGCCCTGACGCGCGCGGACCACAGGGGTCGGGCGGCCCCAATGGCGGCCCCAATGGCGGTCCCATTGGCGGCCCAATCTCACGCCCGATCGATGGGCGCATCAAGCCCGACGGCACGCCGAAGAATCCCCCAAGTGGCGCGCCCGATGCCGCACCCAACCGCGCATCAACGAGCACACCCAGCGGCGTGCTCGGCGGCACGCCCGCCAGCTCTGCGCAGCCAGCCACGCGCGGGCGCGACACCTCCGAGCGGCAGCCCGCGCGGCAAGACGGTCCCAAGCCCGCGGCGGTCTCGTTCAAGGTCCTCACCGATCGGCTGATGACCGATGAGGCCTATCGCCGGGCCCGCGTCGGTGCCTTGGCCAGCGCGACCATGGAGGGGCTCTAAGCCAAGCGTTCACGCGCTGAGCCCGCGCGCTCTGGCCATACGCTCGCGTGATGCCCGAGCCCGGCACGCCCCCGCCGCCAACGCCGCAAGACGACCCCCTGCTGCAGCCCCTGCTGCATGTGGTGCTGCACGAGCCGGAGATCCCCAACAATACCGGCAACATCGGCCGCACCTGCGTCGCCACACGCTGCGATCTGCACCTCATCGAGCCTCTGGGGTTTGATACGTCAGAGAAGGCCTGTCGGCGGGCGGGGCTTGACTACTGGCCGCGCCTTCGCCCGACGCACCATGCACACTTCGATGCTTATTTGGCCAGCGCGCGGCCGCCGCGCCTCTGGATGCTCTGCTCGCACGCGAGTCAAAGCGTGCTTGACGTGGACTTCGCCCACGGCGACCACCTGGTCTTCGGCAAAGAGACGCGCGGGCTGCCCGCAGAGCTGCTGGCGCGCTACCCGGGCCGCGCCGTCAGCTTGCCGATGGTCCCCGGCGAGCGATCACTAAATCTGGCCACGGCGGTCTGTGCCGTGCTCTATTTGGCGATTGACCGCCTGGCGCGGAGTGGGGCCGTGCGGCTTGACGCGTCCGGGCGGCTGCTGGTGCCGGGCGGTGCGCCGCCAGCTGGCGGAGCCACGCTTGGCGAGGCCTAACCTCGACGCGTGGAAGAGCAACGCCCAGCGCCAACCCGACCCGAGCCCAACCGCCAGGAGCTTGACCCGACGATCTCGGCCGAGCTGCTCAAGGACCCGCGCGGAACCGAAGCGCCCCCCGAGCAGCCGCTGCACAAGCGGGCCGATGATCCGGCAATCCTGGCCACGCTTGACGGGCTGATCCGCCAGGTCGGCGGGACGCCCGAGGGCACGCACGGTCGTTACGTGCGCGACCTGCTCGTCAACGGGCTCAAGCTGCTGCCCGACGGGCGCGACACGGGCGAGCTGAAGCTCATCGCGGCCGCCGTCAAAGAGCTGCGGTACGCGTACCGCGTGTTTGGGCAGTACCCCACACAGCACAAGGTAACGATTTTCGGCAGCGCTCGGACGCCGCGCGAGCACCCTGACTATGTCAAGGCGGTTGAGTTCAGCCGGCTCATGGCCCAACGCGGGTGGATGGCCATCACGGGCGCGGGCGGCGGGATTATGGAGGCGGGGCACGAGGGGCCCGGGCGTGAGCAGAGCTTCGGGGTCGCGATCCGCCTGCCGTTTGAGACCACCGCCAATCAGGTCATCGCGGGCGACAGCAAGCTGATTGTCTTCCGCTACTTCTTCACGCGCAAGCTGATGTTCATCAGCCAGGCCGAGGCGGTCGCGCTGTTCCCGGGCGGGTTCGGGACGATGGACGAGGCCTTCGAGGCCCTCACATTGGTGCAGACGGGCAAGGCGGCCCCGCTGCCGATCGTGCTGCTGCAAGGCGACGGGCAGACGTACTGGGACCAGTTCCTGGCGTTTGTCAACGAGGGGCTGCTCAGCCGCGGGTGGATCAGCCAGGATGACCTCTCGCTGATCAAGCTGTGCCGCACGAGCCAGGAGGCCGCTGATCACATTGAGACGTTCTACCGAGTCTACCACAGCTCGCGCTACGTGCGTGACGACATGGTCATCCGCCTGAAGAAGCGCTTGAAGGAGTCGGAGGTGGCCGAGCTGAACAAGCGGTTCGCCTCGCTGATCAAGCCCGGCGGGCTGCCGCTGACGCAGCGCGGGCCGCTGGAGGTTGAAGACGACCACCTGACGCTGCCGCGTTTGATCTTCACGCACACGCGCTACCACTACGGGCGGATCCGTGAGCTGATCGACGCGATCAACCAGTGCCAGGGCGAGTGAACTTTGCGAGGGTTCGGCCGTGCCGGCTGAGGGCGGGCTTCGGCCCCGCCTGTTTGGAGCTTGCGCTTAGCGAGCCAACTTGCACAGGCGATCGCCTCGCGCGTAGACACTCACGCAGCCTTGGACTTCACGCCGTCAACGCACAGCGTGCTCAGCACGTCGCCGATCTGATCGGGCGTGAGAATCCCATCCACCGTGGCGTTAGTAACCACGGCCTTGGGCATCCCGTACACAATCGACGAGTCCTGGTCCTGGGCGATGATCGTCCCGCCGCGGGCCTTGAGCTCCAGCGCGCCCGTCGCTCCGTCATCACCCATGCCCGTCAGCACCACGCCCAGCACCTTGCCCATCACGCTCTTGGCGCCGCTGGCAAACAGCACGCTGACCCCCGGTCGGTACAGCTCGGTCTTGGGCTCGTCAGAGGTGGTGATGATCAGCTTGGCACCCGACCGCGTGATGTGAGCGTGCGTGCCCCCCGGGCACATGTACACGTGCCCCGGCTGCAGCACCGTGCCGTGCTCGGCGTGCACCATCTTCAGCTTGCAGGCCTCGGCCAGCCGCGCGCAAAGGCTCCGCGTAAACAGCACAGGCATGTGCTGAGCGATGACCACCGGGCAGCCCGGATCGCTGGTCAGGCGGGGGATCAGCGTCTCGAGCACGGGCGGACCGCCGGTGCTTGAGCCGATCAAGACCAGCTCAAACTGACCACGCTTGAAGGTGTGCCCCGGCTTGACCGTCAGGTTTACCCCCGCCGTCATGGTTCCCGCGCCGTTCGCTGCGCTCGCGCCCGCCAGCGCGGCCCGCGCCGGCGTCGCGGCCTGCACCATCGCGCGGGCGGCTCTATCAACCGACGCGTTGCCGATCGCCAGCAGCTTGCTGATCAGCTCGTCGCGCATCGCGTCAATCGTAAGTGAGACACTCGAGGCGTCCTTCGCGATCACATCCGCCGCGCCAAACCGCAGCGCCTGCAGCGCGGCCTGGCTCCCGGCGGTCGTCAGGCTTGAGCACATCAGCACCGCCGGCGGGGGCGTGCACTCACGCCGGATCGTCCGCAGCGCCGTCAGCCCGTCAACCCCTGGCATCTCGATGTCCAGCGTCACCAGGTCTGGCCTCAGGGCCCGTGACTTCTCGATCGCGTCGCGACCGTCGCGGGCCGTCTCGACCACCTTCAGCCCCGGCTCGGCGTTGATCATCCGGCTCAGCGCCTGACGCATGAACGCCGAGTCATCCACCACCAGCACGCGCAGCTGTCGCCGCGAGGCAACGCCCGGGATACTCGAACCACTGGTTGGATTGCTCACGTGCGATTCCTTGCGCGGCAAAGGGTGCGAGGGCTCAACTATGGTCTATCGGCCCGCCCGCACGATGCGCTCAGGCCCCGCCGGCTTCAATGCTCGCTTTGACCCCGACGCTGCATTTACTCCCGGCCCACCTAGGTGCCCCCTTGTGCCCACCACTCGACTCGTCGGGCGCACGCTTCTACGCTCCCGGTTATGAGGACCAAAGCACGCCGTGTGGTGTTTCATGCCAGCGCCGCCGCCTGCGCGGGGATGCTGACACTCTTGATGCTCACGCCCGCCTGCACGCACCGCGGCACGCCCGGCGCAACCCTCAGCCCCGACGCCGCCGAGTCAGGATCCGCCGCCCACACACTCCTCGCCCCCCTCGCCCCCCTCGCCCCAACCGACCTCACCGTCCCCACCGTCCCCACCGCGCCCGCGCTGCCGACACTCAGCGATACCACCGCCCGTGACGTCGGCCCGCTGCACAACGTGGTGGTCTTCTACTCAACCGCAAACACCACCGACACCCACACGCCTACCAAAGCTCTCTACAGCGGGGCTCAGCCCGACAGCGACGCCGCGCTCGACCAGCTCGCGGCCATCGGCGTCAGGACCATCATCAGTGTTGACGGTGCCATCCCCAACGCCGCTGGGATTGAAGCCCGTGGCATGCGCTCCATCCACCTGCCCATCGGTTACGACGGCTTCGACGACACGCGCCTGCTTCAGCTCACCCGCGCCACGCAAGACGGGCTCGCCGCTGGCAGCGTCTACCTCCACTGCCACCACGGCAAGCACCGCAGTGCCAGCGCCGCCGCCGCCGCCCTCATCAGCTTGGGGCTCGCCACGCCCGCCGACCAGGTCCCGCGCATGAAAGTCAGCGGCTGCAGCCCGGCGTACACCGGGCTCTACGCGCGAGCCCAGAACGCCCGCCCGCTCGAGCAGAGCGCCATCGACGCCGTGGGCATCCTGCCCAGCGTCAGCCGCCCGGGTGACTGGATCTCGGCGATGCTCGACATAGATGAAGCGATAAACGAGCTCAAGCACATCCAAAGCCACGCGTGGCGTGTCCCGCCCGATCATCCTGACCTGGTCCCCGCCGCCGTCGCCGCCCGGATCGTCGAGCATTATCGCCACCTCGCCGAATCACCCCGCGCGCTGGCCGCCGCGCCACGCGCCGACGGCGCCGACTTGCCGACACTGCTGCGCAAAGACGCCGCCGATGCGAAGGTTCTCGAGAACCTACTGGCCCATTTCGCCGAACAGAACGCCGGCCTTCGCGTCCAACCGCCGGTCGGGACAGTCGGGGGCCAGACGGTTGATGGCGAAGCCATCGGGAGCGCGTTCGCCAAGGTCGCGGCCTCGTGCATTGACTGTCACGCCGTGCACCGCGATTGACCGATCTCCCGCGGCTGACCGTTCGCTCGTGACCGCCTGGGCCTTCTCGTGACAGCCCAGGCCAGCGACCACGCCCGCCTCGCGGGCGCGTACTGTGGGGGTGCTATGCCGAGCTTTTCATTGACTTCGACCGACGGACGTGGCTACGTGATCCCCCTCGGGGACGCGGCGGTATCAATAGGCCGCAACAAAGACAACTCCCTGTGCCTCTCTGACGAGGCCGCCAGCCGCTACCACTGCGTTGTCGAGGGCGACGGCAAGGGCGGCTTCCGCGTCAAAGACCTCGGCTCCCGCAACGGGACCAAGGTCAACAGCACCAAGCTTGTCAACGAGGCTCACGCCCTGCGCACCGGCGACAACCTGCGCGTCGGCACCCACACCTTCACCGTCGAGGCCGACCAGACCTTCGAGGAAGTCCGCCAAGAGGTCCGCACCCGCTCGCTGGACATTGACGCCGGTGCCGGCCCGCTGGCCAACTGGGCCACGGACCTGCGCCAGATGCTCGAGCTGCTCCCGCCCAAAGGCGAGGGCGACCAGCCCGTGCAGCTGATTGACAGCAACAACAAGCCCAGCGCCGCCCTGGCCCAAGACGCGCCCGGCCCGCTCTCGCTGCGCCTGCTCATCCTGCTCGCCAGCAAGAGCCGCGCGACCGACATCCACGTAGAGGCCAAGCACAACACCGCCTCGATTCGTATGCGCGTGGACGGGCAGATGGTCACCATCGCCGACGTTCCCAGCAAGGTCGGGCAGCTCATGCTCGGCGTGGTCAAGACCGCCTGCCAGATGCCCGTCTCGGCTGACACCGCCGTGCTCGACGGGCACTTCGGCACCCGGTTCCGCGGCAAGAAGGTCGACTACCGCGTCTCGATCAGCCCCAGCGTCCACGGTCAAAAGCTGGTCATCCGCGTCCTTGACGCCGGGCTCGCCCCGCGCAGCCTTTCAGACCTGGGCTTCCCCGGGTGGATGCACGAGAAGCTCCGCAAGGTCTGCTCAAAGGAGCAAGGCTTCGTGCTGGTTTGCGGGCCCACCGGCTCGGGCAAGACCACCACGCTCTACAACGCCCTGCGTGAGATCGACCGCGAGACCACCAACGTGGTTACCATTGAAGACCCCGTCGAGTACCAGCTCGAAGGCACGACGCAGATCCCCGTGGACCACGACAAGGGCAACACCTTCGGCCAGCTCTTGCGCAGCGTCCTGCGCCAAGACCCCGACGTCGTGCTCGTCGGCGAGATCCGCGACGAAGAAACCGCCCGCGCCGCCATGCAGGCCGCCATCACCGGCCACCTGGTCTTCTCCACCGTCCACTCCAAGGACACGATCACCAGCGTCTTCCGCATCCTTGACCTCAAGGTCGAGCCCTTCCTGGTCGCCCAGAGCCTTGACCTGGTCCTGGCCCAGCGCCTCGTCCGCACCCTGTGCGACAACTGCAAGCGGACCGTCCCGGTCCCGCCCACGCTCTCGACTCGCATGGGCCGCTTCCTCGAATCACGCACCGAGATGTGTGTGCCCGTCGGCTGCGGGCAGTGCTTCAAAACCGGCTACCGCGGCCGCGCCGCCATCTTTGAGCTGCTCGATTTCAACGACGAGCTGCGCGACGTGGTCCTGAACCACCCGTCGATCACCGCCATGAAAAAGGTCATCGAAAAGGGCCTCTTCACCACCATGCTCCAGGCTGGCTTCCTCAAGGTCGCTCGCGGCGGGACCGACATCGAAGAAGTCGAACGCGTCTGCGGCGGCGGCGTCTGAACCACCCCGGCAGCCCGCCAATCAGCAGCCCACCGACCAAGCGCGCACCATTGAGCAGCACACTGAACCATGGCCAAGCACCAGAACCTCAGCAAGCACCAGCAGGGCATCGTGGGGCGTTATTACGCCAACCACGACACCATCCACGTCAACAAACTCATGGAGCTCGTCAGCGAGCTGGCCGTGACTGAGCCGGGCAAGAAGGCCGACACGCTGT
Organism: Phycisphaerales bacterium PN19_bin_20; assembly: GCA_021173225.1. Lineage (GTDB taxonomy): Bacteria > Planctomycetota > Phycisphaerae > Phycisphaerales > UBA1924 > JAJTGZ01. The sequence goes on from JAJOLK010000010.1 coordinate 107,330, forward strand.
GGAAGCGCACCGAGACCGCCCTTCGCCAGGCCGGGCTCGAGGAGCCCAAGCTCCGCCCCTGCGTTGACGCCAAAGACGTCAAGAAGCTCGCCGAGATCGTCGGCAAGCTGAGCAAGTAGCCGCCCCTGCGCGCGGCATTGGCCCGCACTCGCCCGCACTCGCCCCACTCGCCCGCACTCGCCCCTGCGGAGCACTCGCCCGCACTCGCATAAACTCGGCCCTTGAAGCACGCAAAGGCCCAGCGCCCTGACCATCCCGCCCGTTCCGCCCAGCGCCCCAAACCACAGCGTTCTAAACGCCCAAGGGGCCAGCGCCCTAGCGCGCCCCGTTCTGATGGCCCCCGCACCAACGGGCCGCGCCCTTCCGCACCGCGCTCTTCTGCGCCGCGATCTTCTGCGCCGCGATCTTCTGCGCCGCGCTCTTCCGCATTGCGTAGTACCGGGGCCTCGCGCCCTAGCTCGCGCCCGCCCCAGCAAGACCAAACTGCCGAACGGCCCTCTGGTCGCTCATCTGCGCGAGCGTCTTCGCGCTCTTCCGCGCGCCCCATCAGCCGCCCTTCCGGCCGCGCACCCGATCGGGCCCAGTCCGCAGCGCGCCCAAGCGATCAACAAACCGCGCGCCCCTCCGCGCGCCCACCTTCCCGCTTAACCTCCCGCCCTTCCTCGCGCCCATCCTCCCGCCCCTCCCCGCGCGACATTCCCGCCGACCGCACCACGCGCCCCACCCGCACAACGCGCCGCCCAGCCGTCACCGATGACCTCAAGGGCTTCGCCCCCGCCATCGAGCGCGCCCTCGAACACCGCCGCACACTGATCGACTCACACCAGACCGAGGCCTTCCGTATCCTCGGCGCTGAGGCCGACGGCGTGCCCGGCGTCTTCATCGATGTCTACGGCCCCGGCGCAACCCTCATCGTCCACGAAGGCGCCGCACCCACCGCGCTGCTTGACCTTCGCGCCGTGCGCGAGGCCGCGGCCAAAGTCCTCAGCATCCTCCGCCCCCTGGGCGTCCGCGCCGTGTATCACAAACCCTTCGCGCGCGACCGCTCACGCCTGGGCGGGCAACTGCCAGAGATCGCGCGCAGCCCCGTTCCCGCCGCCGGCGACGCTCTGCCCGAGGCCATCACCATCCGCGAGCTGGCCTGGAACCTTGAGGTCCGCCTTTACGACGGGCTCTCCACCGGCATTTTCCTTGACCAGCGCGACCACCGCGTCACCCTCGGGCTCGCGCTCGGCCGCAAGGCCCGCGCTCAAGCCAGCTCCGGCCTCCCGCCCCCGCAGGTCCTCAACACCTTCGCCTACACCTGCGCCTTCAGCGTCGCCGCCGCCCGCGCTGGGGCCATCACCACCAGCGTTGACGTCTCGCCGCGGTACCTGCAGTGGGGCCAGCGCAACTTCGAGCTCAGCGGTCTTGACGCCAGCCAGCACCGCTTCGCGCGCATGGGCACCATCGAGTTCTTCACCTACGCCCGCCGCAAAGGCCTGAAGTACGACCTGATCATCCTTGACCCGCCCAGCTTTGCCGCTGGCGGCAAGCGTGGCAAAGGCGCCGCCGAGGCTTTCAGCAGCGAGCGCGACTACCCACAGCTCGTCCGCGCCGCCTGCAACCTGCTCACGCCCGGCGGCTCGATCTTCGCCAGCACCAACACCTTGGCGCTCTGCCGCCCACGCGCGCTTGACAAAGCCATCAGCGCCGGCGTCAAGGCCGCTCGCGCCACCGCCACCTGGCTCGCGCTACCGCCCGCGCCGCCAGACTTCACCGCCGAGCGTGGCCGCCTCGCCACACGCTGGTTCACACTCACCCCGCGCGCGCCCGGCCCCGCCCCACAACCCGCCAGCCCCGCCGCACCACGAGACCCCTCATGACCATCGACGCGGGCAACCTCCCCAGGCGCACCTTCGCCATCATCTCGCACCCTGACGCAGGCAAGACCACCCTCACCGAGAAGCTGTTGCTCTACGGCGGGGCCGTTCAGCTCGCCGGCTCCGTCACCGCACGCAAAAACCAGCGCGCCACCACCAGCGACTGGATGGAGCTTGAAAAGCAGCGCGGCATCTCCATCTCCTCCACCGTCCTGCAGTTCGACTACGCACCACAAGGCCACGAGCCCTATCGCATCAACCTGCTCGACACCCCCGGTCATAAAGACTTCAGCGAGGACACCTACCGCGTCCTCACCGCCGTCGACGCCGCCGTCATGGTCATCGACGCCGCCAAGGGCATCGAGCCGCAGACCCGCAAGCTCTTCGAGGTCTGCCGCCGCCGCGGCGTACCGATCTTCACCTTCATGAACAAGTGCGACCGCCCAACGCGCGAGCCGCTTGAGCTGCTCGACGAGCTCGAAAAGGTTCTGGGCATCGGCGCGTTCCCCGTCAACTGGCCGCTGGGCAGTGGGCCGACGTTCGCCGGCGTCTACGACCGCCTCGAACGCCACGTCCACCTCTTTGACCGCGTCGAGCACGGCGCACACGTCGCGCCCGTTCAGGTCATGGGCATAGACGACCCCGCCCTCGCCGCTCGTCTCGAGCCCGGCGTCTACGCCCAGTCACGCGACGAGATCGAGATGCTCCAGGGCGCAGGCGAAAGCTTCGACAGCCGGCGCGTCCTCGCCGGACAGGTCACCCCCGTCTACTTCGGCAGCGCGATGAACAACTTCGGCGTCCAGCTTTTGCTCGACGGCTTCCTCGCCCACTCCGCCGCCCCGGGCCCGCGCGACGCACGCCTGCTCGACCCCGTCACCGGCCTGCCCGTCCCCGGCGCAACCCGCACCATCGAGCCCACCGACGAGCTCTTCAGCGGGTTCGTCTTCAAGATCCAGGCCAACATGGACCCGCGCCACCGCGACCGCATCGCCTTCATCCGCATCGTCTCGGGCAGCTTCACACGCGAGATGACCGTCGTCCACGCGCAGTCAGGCAAGAAGATCCGCCTCTCCAACGCGCAAAAGCTCTTCGGCCAGGCGCGCGAGACCGTCGAGGACGGCCGCGCCGGCGACGTCGTCGGCATCGTCGGGCACGACAACCTTCGCATCGGCGACACACTCGCTGACGACCGCACCATCGCCTTCGACGAGATCCCACGCTTCCCGCCCGAGTGCTTCGCCTACGTCCACAACCCCAGCCCCGCCAACAGCAAAAAGTTCCGCCTCGGCCTCGAACAGCTCTTGCAAGAGGGCGTCGTCGCCGTGCTCAACATCGGCACCGGCCAGGTCAAAACGCCCATGCTCGCCGCCGTCGGCCCGCTGCAGTTTGAGGTCTTCAGCTACCGCATGAAGGCCGAGTACGGGGCCGAGGCCCGCGTCGAGACCGCCCGCTGGAACTTCGCCCGCTGGTTCCGCAAGACGCCCAGCCCCACCCCTGCATCCGCCGCCGACCCAGCGGCCCACGACTGGCTCCCCGACATGCCCGGCGATTCAACCATCGCCTACGACCGCGACAACAACCCCGTCGCCCTCTTCGCCGACGAATGGGCCATGCGCCACTTCACCCAGCGCAACCCCGGCGTAGAAGTCTCTAACCTCCCCTTCCCGCCCTCAGCCTGACCGCGGCGCAATCTGCCTCTGCCTTCTTGCATCGCGCGGGTCACGATTTCATCCTGCCGTGTCTGTGCCTTCCGGGGCGCGGGCTTCCAACTCGCTCTCGGGCCCGCAGGCCCGACCCTAAATCCCTCGTTTTCTCGGCTCCTCACCCCACCATCACTCGCCCCTCGCTGATCGTCACCGCGTGACCACCCAGCTTCACCCGGTTCCCCGCAAGCTCGCACCACAGCTCGCCGCCGCGCCACGATACCTGGTGACTCCATAGCCGCGCCTTGCCAAGCACGCTGCTCCAATACGGCACCAGCGTGCAGTGCGCGCTGCCCGTCACCGGGTCCTCATTCACGCCCAGCTTCGGATAAAAGCACCGGCTCACCATGTCGTGCCCGCTCCCCGGCGCTGTCACAATCACCCCGCGACCCGCCAGCTTCTTGAGCGCCGCAAAGTCCGGGCGGCACTCGTGCACCAGACGCTTGTTGTCCACCACCAGCATCAGGTCCTCCGCCAGCAGCGCCTCCGCCACCGGCCCGCCGATGGCGCCCGTCATCTCACGCGTCACCGCTACATGCTTGCCCGGCTTTGCCGGCAGGTCCAACTCGTAGAGATCGTCCGCCCGCGTCACCGGCAGCTTTCCGCTCCGTGTGGCGAACATCAGCCGCGTCGCCGTCAGCCCCACGTGCTGCCAAAGCACGTGCGCTGCCGCCAGCGTCGCGTGCCCACACAAATTAACCTCGACGCACGGGCTGAACCACCGCAGCTTGATTGCGCCCGCGCCGGGCACAACAAACCCCGTCTCCGAAAGGTTGTTCTCAGCCGCCAGCGCTTGCATGAACTCATCGCTCGGAAACTTGCCCGGGCACAGCACCACCGCCGCCGGGTTCCCATGAAACGCCCGCGACGTAAACGCATCGACCACGAACATCGCCAGCCCGCCGCCAGAGCCGCCCGCCCCGGCACGCTTCGCCACCGGCTTCTGGGTCGGCCTCTTGGCGACCTTCCTGACCACCTTCTTGCCGGTGGCCCTCACCACCGCCGTGCCCTTGCTCTTGATTCCACGCGCAACTCGGGCGGCTTTCTTCGCCATCGAACGCTCCTTCATGCTCGCACGCGCGGCCGATGTTGCCGGGCCCTCGCGCCCCGCGTCTCGCACAAGCCCCGCACTCGCCAGCTCTGCCGCAGTCTACCGCGTGCGCGCCGATAACTCCAACATCCACACCCACCCCAACTCCCACGCGCACCCACGCCCGCACGATCTATGTCAACTCTTCACACCTTCCACGCCCTTGACCGTGTACTTCCCCAGTGCCCGCTCAAGGTCCACGCCGTTGACGTTCGCCAGTGTGCACAGCCAGGCGATCACATCCGCGAACTCCTCGTCCAGGTTCGCACGCTGCTCGGGCGTCGGGCTCTTGCCCGGCGCGTTGTTCGCCAGCGCCGTCGAGAGCTCGCCGACCTCCTCAATGAACCACATAAACGTCGCCGGCGTCCCGCGGGCCGCATCGGTCGCAAAGTACCGCTCACGGATCAGCCCCTGCAACGCCGCCACCGTCAGCGGGCCGGGGAGTGCTGCTGGTGGGACCTGCGCTGGGGTGCTCGCCATGGCCCATCATTCGCGCGAATCCCCGTCCAGAGCGCCGCCGAATGCACCGTACCCTCAGCCAGGCATGCACCGCCCCCCGACCACCCCGACCTGTCCGCCAAGCCCAACCGCGGTGGCGCGTTGCGCCAAACTCGCCAAGCCCGCCCTCACCAAGCTCCCCCTCACCCAGCGTGTGCTCGCCAAGCTCGCCCTCGTACTCCTCGCGCCGCTCCTGCTCACCGCCTGCGGCTTCCAGCAGCACCGAGAGCACCTCGCCCTCCTCCACGCCAACGGCAAATTTACTGAAGCACTCGCCGAACTCGACGACCCCGAAACCCAGTCCCTCTACGACAGCCAAGACCAGCTCCTGCTCGACCTTGACCGCGGCGCGCTCAGCTTCTACCTCGGCCTCGACCGCCAAGCCTTCGAATACTTCGAGAGCGCCGAACGCTTCATGGACCTCACCGCCACCCAGCAGTCAACAGGCGACACCGCCGTCCAGTGGCTGCTCAACGACACCTTCGCCACCTACGCCGGCGAGCCTTACGAAGACGTCTACGTCAACGTCTTCAAGCTCCTCGGGCACCTGCGCGCCGGGCGCATCGAGGGCGGCGCAAGCGTTGAGGCCCGCCGCGTCGCCGCCAAAACCTCACTCCTGCGCGACCGCTTCACCGCCGCGACCGCCTCGACCCGCCGCGGCGCCGAGCGCTCGACCAACCCCACCGCCAAGCTCGCACTCGAAGCCGCCAAGCCAACCTCTACCCCGGTCGCAAACACATCGCCCACCACCGACGCGCCCACTCCACCTACCGACCCCGAGCCGCGCCCGCGCGCCATCACCGACGGCCAGTTCATCGACTCACCACTCGGTGCCTATCTCGCCGCCGTCACCTTCATGAAGACCAACGAGCCCGAGCAGCAAAGCGTCGCCGCGCGCCGCCTCCGCTCCGCCATCGACGCCCAAGGCCTGCTCATCGGCGACGTTGACCCCGCCAACTTCTCAGGTCTCGCTCAGCTCTCGCCCTCGAACGCCAGCGTCCTGCTGGTCGCCCTCAGCGGACGCGGGCCCGTCAAGTTCGCCCAGCGCGTCGGCCCGATCCCGCTCTTTGACTTCCCCGTCTACTTCGAGCTGCCGCAGCTTCGGACCTTCCCCTCCCAGGCCCGCAGTGTCCGCGCCACACTCACGCCCGAGTCCGGCGACTCGCCCCCGCGTGAAGTCACCTTGAACCTCATCGAGGACATGGGCCGCGTCGCCAGCGAGAACCACCGCCGCCAGCTACCGCTGATCTACACGCGCACGCTCGTCCGCGCCGCCGTCAAGAGCGCCGCCACCGCCGTCGCCGCCGGGGCCGTCCGCCGCGGGCAGGGCGGCTCGCGCGGCCGCAGCGAAGGCGAGGCCATCCTTGTCGTCCTCGGCGGGCTCGCCGCCATGGTCGCCACCGAACGTGCCGACATCCGCTGCTGGACGTTCCTGCCCGGACGCGCCCACGTCGCCCTCGTTGAATTGCCCCCCGGCCGCTACAACGTCCGCTTCGACTACCTCGGCCCCGCCGGCCCCTCCGCGGCCCAAACCGTCCTGTTCACCGAGCAGCAGCCGCCGCTCACCGTCACCGGCGACCCGCGCGACCTGGCCACCAGCATCGCCCATTGGTGGCGCTGAGCCCGCCATCGCCCTCTGGGGGACGGATGCTCCACCCACCTTTATTGCTCGTGGATGGCGGGTCCCAGTCGCCCCGCATTACGTTATCCTTGCTTTCCGGAACGCGGGTTTTCCACCTGCCTCCTGCTTCGCGTGCGGCAGGACAGTCGCGTTCAAGGTCCTTCCCACCGACAAAGTCAGCAGGGCAGGTGGTAAGCGCATGCGAGGCGGAAGGGATATGAGCAAGATGCAATCAGCCTTACGCAAGGGTTTTTACAAATTTGTGTTATATCCCGCCCGGACAGCCTTGTTCCCCTAATCTCACGCCCCTGGCCGCATACCCGCCTGCCCCAACCCCCACGCCTTCACAACAAATAAACCCCGAGACGCTTGCACGCCTCGGGGTGATCACCCACCTCTACCTTGCGCACCGCCGTGCCCACGCACGCCGCAGTGCTTGATGTCTTTGTCCCGCTCAGCGCGCCGCGCGCTCAGGGCTGCTCGCCGGGCACCTGTGCCGTCTGCACCGGGTGGCCGCTCGTCAGCTCATTGACCGCCGCCAACAGCACCTGTGCGTTGTGGTTCTTGGGGTCCAGCCGAGCCGCGTTACTCAGCGACCGCCGCGCGTCGTCAAACTCGCCCATCTCCGCCAAGATCAACCCACGCAGCACCCACTGCTCCGGGTCGTTGGGCTGCAGACCAATGGCCGTGTCGATCGCGCTCTTCGCATCCTGCGGGCGGTTCAGCAGCCGCAGCAGCATCGCCTTCAGCGCGTGCCCCTCGGGCCGGTCGGGCGCCATCGACGTGATCCGCACCACGCTCTGCCGCAGGCGCGGCACGTCGTCCAGCCGCGCCGCCAGGTTGCCCATCAGCACCCACGCCTGCACGTCGTTCTGCGTTCCCGGGTTGTCCAGCACGCGGCTTAGCAGCACGCGCGCATCGCCCAGGCGGTCCATCGCGGCCAGGCTCCGCACCCGCAGCATCTGCAGGTCTGTCCGCTCCACGTTCGCGGGCGCCGCCAGCAGCACGCGCAGGTTCATCTCCGCGTCCGCGAAGTTCCGCAACGACATCTGCGTCCGCGTTAGGTCCTCAAGGATCACCAGGTCGTCGGGCGCCAGCATCCGCGCTTCAGTAAAGTACCGCTCCGCGGTGTCCAGGCGGCTGCGCATCAGCCCGATCTGACCCATCGTGTGCCGCAGCGCCGCGCTGGTCGGGAACGACGCCATGTGGTCCGCCAGCAGCTTCTCGCCCGCGTCCACCTGTCCGATCTGCACCATCATCTCCGCCGCCGCAATCACGTACTGCGCGTTGTTCTTGTCCATCTTCGCGCACCGCGAGTACCGCTCCATCGCCTCGGCAAACTGGCTCGTCCGCTCCGCGATAATCCCCAGGAAGTACTGCGCGTCAACGTTCCCGGGCGCAAGCTCCTCGGCCGTCAGCAGCGACGCCCGCGCGTCCTCGTACAACGCCTTCTCCATCATGATCCGACCACGCAGCACGTGGCTCTTGGCCACACGCGGGTTGATCATGATCGAACGCTCGACGGTCTTCTGCGCCTTGTTCAGATCGCCGGCCAAGAACTGACGCTCCGCCGCCTGCCACTCGACGCCGCTCTTCAGCTGCATCAGCCGGTCCTCGGCGTTGGTCCGCGCCTCCTTGGTGTACCCGCTCTGACCCTGGCAGCCGCCCAGGCCCGTAAGCCCGGCCAGCGTCAGCAGACCGAGAACCGACACCCGACGCGTGCAAATCTTCATGGTCGACTCCTTAAAATAATCTTGCATGTTCCGATCGCGTCAACACCCCGCGGCGTCGAGGCCCTGCCCGCGCTGCATGCCCGGTGGGAACGTGCTCGCGCAAACATCCACTCCAAACACCCATCCCCAGCACCTATCCCCAACAACTAGTCCAGCCCGCGGCCCAGCCCGCGCTCAAGCATCACTCAGAACACAACTACCTCGAGGAGTCCGGAGCCGCGGAAGGAATCCCACTCCCGCGGCCCCGGCACGTCCCCACCGTCCCTGGCCCATCCCTGGTCCGTCAACGTCCGCGGCCTGCGGACGCTCTCATCACGGGTTGCTCTGCGGCTCACCCTGAGCCGCCGGATCAACGTTCGTCGTCTGCACCGGGGCCGCAGCCTCCGGCGTCGTTGCCTCGGGCGCCTTGACCGCCTCCGTGCTCGCCACCGTCGGCTGCACGGGCGCTGTCGCAGGCGTGATCACCGGGGCACCAAACTGCACCTTCGGCAGCTTCGCCAGCAGGGCGCTCAGGTCGGTATGCACCGGCGCCGTCGCAGGCACAATCCCGGTGGCCACCATCTGCACGCTGCCATTCAACGTTGGCTGCGTCGCAAGCTGCACGGGCATCTGCACCGGGAACTGCGCGGGCGTCTGTACCGCCGGCTGCGTGCCGATCGGCGTGATCGCCACCGCACCGTTCAACGGTGCGTTCAGCGACGGATCGATCACGAACTTCAGCTTCGGCAGCGCGGGCTTGCCCGCCACCTCGGGCCGCTCGAACAGCGGCGCGACCTTGTCCCAGCCCGGCATCAGCGCGGGGTCGCTCTCGACCGCGTTCTGAGCCTGATTCTGCGTCGGGTTCACCGCGGCGCCCTGCGCCGTCGCCGGCATGCCTAGCCACAGGTCCGTGCCCTGAAGCTCAGCGCCCGCGCTTTCATTCGTCTGGCCCGAAGCCCCACCAGTGCTTTGGCCCGAAGCCGCAATGCCCGGCTTCCGCACCGGGAAGCCGGTCATGTCCAGCACCGGCGAAGGCACCACCGCGTTCCTATTATCATTACTAAACGGCGTCAGCGGGATGTTGGAGTGGTTCCACGGCACGCTGTACTTGGGCATATCCGCCGGCGGGGTGATGCCACGCATCTTGTCGCGAACCTTGTCGCCAACTACCCCGTCCAGCATGCTATTGCTCGGCCAGATCTCACGCTGACCCAGCACACGCTCACGCAGACGCAGCGCCTGCTCCTGGTTGGGCTTCATGCTCAGCGAGCGGTTGATCTTCCACAGCGACTCGTCAAACTTGCCCGCACGAGCGGCCACCTCAGCCTGAAGGTTCAGCTGTGTCGTCATCCGCTCACGGCTGAACGGAAGCAGGCTTTGACGCGCTCCCGCACGCAGACGCTCGCCCATCGCCGTCGCCTGCTCGCCCTGATCAATCAGCGTCTTGTCGCTGACAATCGACGGCGTCACCAGGAAGATGATCTCGTCACGCGTCAGCTTATCGTTGTTGCCCTTGAACGCCGAGCCGATGATCGGCAAGTCGCCCAGCACCGGCACCTGCGTCCGCCCGATCGTCGTCGTCTCCGTGAACAACCCGCCAATCACCACCGTCATCCCGTCAGGAACGATGATGTTCGTCGTCACTTCCTGCGTCACCTCGTCGGGCACCGTCACACGACCGCCGCCCGCCGCCAGCAGCTCCTGCGGCTCGGCGCTCGACACGCTGGGGTTGATCTCAAGGCGGATGTCGCCGCTGCTGGAGACAAACGGGCGCACTCGTAGCTGCACACCGGTGTCGAGATACTCAACCGTCTGCGTCGTGCTCGTCTCGGTCGCCGTGGTGCTCAAGTAGGCGACGCGACGCCCGACCAGCACACGCGAGGGCTGACGGTTCAGCGTCAGGATCTTCGGGTTCGCAAGCACTGTCGTGTCCGTCACCTCGTCCAGCAGACGCACGAACGCGCCCACGTTCGAGCTGACCAGCCCGAACTTGAACGTCCCGGGCCCGCTCGTGCTGCCCGGCGTGCTGCCGATGGCGATTGCGCGGTTGTCGCTGGGCACAAAGCCCGTCGCCGCCGCCGGCCCGCCGCGGATCAGCGCGTCGGCCGCCGCGCGGGGCCCGCCCGCCAGGGCCGCAAAGTCGGTGAAGCTCACGTCGTCGAGGATCGAGATGTCCACGCCGAAGGCGTTGTTCTCAGAGAGCTTGGTCTGCAAGACCGTCGCTTCGATCAGCACCTGCTGGGGCTTGGTGTCCAGCTCGCGCAGCAGCGCCTCGATCGCCGAGAGGTTCTCCTCGTAGTCGGTCACGACGATCGATGCCGACAGCGCGAAGTCGTCCTTGCCCACCGGCGAGTTGCTCGCGATGGCGAACGCCTCGATCTTGGGCGTGGTCTTGATCTCGCCTTCCTTGCTCAGCATGCCCTTGACAAATTCCGCCGCGTCAGGGCCGTTCAGGTAGTTCAGCGTGATCTTCTTGGCCACGCGGCGCTTGAGGGTCTTCTCGATCCGCTCCAGCTCCTCGATGGTGTACACGTAGATGAAGTTGCCCTTCTCCACGTACGCAAACCCGTTGGGGTGCAAGATTGCGTCGAGCGCCTCGTAGAAGCTCGCCGAGTACAAGTCGGCCGAGACCTTGCCCGAGACGTTCTTGGTCACGATGATGTTCTTCTTGCTCTCAAGCCCCAGCAGCTGCAGCACACTGGCGATCTCCTCGTTCTTTACGTGCAGCTCGACCATGTTCTGGTCGCTCATCTTGACCTTCGGCGCGTCGGCGTTCGCCGCCGCCTCCGCCTCAAGCCGGCTCGGCACCGGCGCGCTGGCTAAACGCACGTTCCCCGCGCTCTTGACCGACACGCCGGGCTGCGCCGACGCCAACGGCGTGGCAAGCCCCGCCAAAGACATCAGCGCCACAACGGTCACAAACGACGGGGCGTACGCGCGGGGCTGGTTCATCGAGGTCTCCGCTCTTTGAGGGCCCCTCCACGCGTCACGCAACGCGCACGGGGCCGGTGGGGGGGTCTGGTCCGGATCACTGCACTTGCCACCCGGCGCGGCTCGTGCGGCGACGGACGGGCACATATCACTTCACGCCCGCTCACACAAGCCGGCGCCGTAGGTTTCCTCGAACCGCGCGGCACCCGACTTTCGCCCTCAGACCCACCACCCCGCACAATCGCCCAGCTTCACACCCGCGGCGGCCCCGCACTACGCCCGCTGACGCGCAAGTTTCGCCAAAAACCACCCGAGCAGACCCCACCAACACCCCACCAAAGCACTCCTTGCGTACCAGCCTCCGCATGGGCGCGTGCCGCCATCACCGCTACGCTCACGCGCGCTCGCCTCGGTAGCTCAATGGATAGAGCATTGGTCTTCGGAACCAAGGGTTGGGGGTTCGAATCCCTCCCGGGGCGCTTCATGCCCGAGCCCCTGCCCCAACTTCAGCCAGACCACCAGCACCTCTACGCCGACCCGCGCGTCTATGACGTGCTGCACGCCCCGGGCACCCGCGCCGAGGTCAGCAACCTGCTGCGCCTGGCCCGCGCCACTCTGCCCGCCGCACCGCGACAGAAGCTGACGTTCCTTGAGCCCGCCAGCGGCAGCGGGCGCTACCTGCTTGACCTCGCACGCCGCGGGCACGCCGTTCGAGGGCTCGACCTCTCCGACGCGATGACGGCCTACGCCCGCGCCGCCGCCACCACGCTCGCCCTCAAGCAACGAACAACCTTCATCACCGCCGACATGACCCGCTTCGGCCCCGCCGACTTCGCGTTCGGCAAGCCCGCGCCCGCGCCGCTTGCCGACGTCGCCTTCTGCACGATCAACTCGATCCGCCACCTGATGACCGACCGCGCGATGCTCGACCACCTTGCCTGCGTCCGCGCGTGCCTGCGTTCGGGCGGGGTCTACATCGTCGGCATAGAGACCTCGCGCCCCGAGCTGGCCCAGGCCAGTGAAGACGTCTGGGTCGGCACCAGCCGGGCCACGCCGCGAATGAAGGTCCATCAGATGGTCTCGTTCATCCCGCCCGAGCTTGGTGCCAAGGGCCGCGCCGCGCGCGTCGAGCAGGTCATCAGCCACCTTGTCATCAGCACGCCCGGCCAGCCCGCACGCCACACCGACAGCGTCTACCAGCTCCGCACCTACACCCACCAAGAGTGGACGGCTGTGCTCGACCGCGCCGGCTGGGATTGCCTTGGCATCTTCAACGCCGAGGGCACGCCCAGGCCGCAGGCGATCCTGGGATACTACTTGTGGGTGCTGCGACCGCGCGCGGTGTGAGCGCAATCGACGAAGAAGTGCGCTCAAATGCGCAGATCAGATCGACCCGCCACGATCGCCCAGGATCGATCCTGAGCGCCCGGTCCACCCTGTGGTCGGGTCCGCGGCGCGAGGCTGGCAGACCCTCTCAAGCCCGCCGTAGAGGCCCATACCGAACCGCTCGCAGGTGAGCGTTTGCTTACCTGCGGGCTCGTGCGCAAAGCGTTGGTGTTCTGGCTCTAGTGCTCGCGGCGGGGGCCCGAGGGCGGGGCGCTTTCCCGTCGTGCCCGGGCGTTCTATGCTGGAAGCTTCAGCACGCATCCACGCCGGTAACGCTCGGGCCAGGCCCGCGTCAACGGCCTTTGCAGGAGACTTCAACATGGCCATCCGCATCGGCATCAACGGTTTCGGTCGTATCGGGCGTCTGTTCTGCCGCATCGCAAGCGAAGACCCTTCGGTTCAGATTGTCGCGGTCAACGACTTGGTGCCGGCGGACAACCTGGCGTACCTGCTGCAGTTTGACACGATGCACCGCCAGTTCATGCTCGGCGGTCGTTTGGCTGAAGTGACGGCGACCGAGACGAGCTTTACCGTCAACGGGCGGCAGACCAAGACGATGGCCGAGCGCGACCCTGCGAAGCTGCCGTGGAAGGACCTGGGCGTCGACTACGTGCTCGAGAGCACCGGGCTGTTCACCGACTTTGAGAAGGCGAGCCTGCACATCTCGGGCGGCGGGTGCAAGCGCGTGATCGTCAGCGCCCCGACTAAGAGCGAGCCGGCGCAGGTGCCCACGCTGGTGATGGGCGTGAACCACGAGAGCTACGAGCCGGCCAGGCACACGGTGGTCTCCAACGCGAGCTGCACGACCAACTGCCTTGCGCCGGTGGCGAAGGTCATCAACGACAGCTTCGGGTTTGAAGAGGGCCTGATGACGACGGTGCACGCGGTGACGGCGACGCAGCCGACGCAGGACGGCCCGAGCAAGAAGGACTGGCGCGGCGGGCGCAACGCGTATCAGAACATCATCCCGGCGAGCACGGGCGCGGCGAAGGCCGTGACGTTGGCGATCCCGGCGCTCAAGGGCAGGCTGACGGGCATGGCGTTCCGCGTGCCGACGGCGGACGTTTCGTGCGTGGACCTGACGTTCAAGACGGGCAAGGACACGAGCCTCAAGGAGATCCACGCGGCGATGAAGGCCGCGGCTGAGGGCGCGATGAAGGGCGTGCTGGGCTACACCGAGGAGGAGGTTGTCAGCAGCGACTTTATCGGCGACCGCCGCAGCAGCATCTACGACGCCGGCGCGGGGATCGAGCTGAACAAGCGGTTCTTCAAGGTTGTGAGCTGGTACGACAACGAGGCCGGTTACGCGGCGCGGTGCGTAGACATGATCCGCCTGATGGCGAACAAGGACGGGGTGAAGTAAGCAAGGGATCGAGAGATCAGAGGATTAGGGGATCAAGGGATCAGGGGATCAGGGGATCAAAGCTAAGAAAGGCGGGAGTGGATCCTGCCCGTCACCAGCGAGCGAGCGGCGTGGTTCGCTCACGCCTCGGCCAGCTCGGTTTGTAGGGTGCTGAGTTCGCCGAGGGCTTTGCTGTCGCCGGCGCGGTGGGCGGCGGTGACGCCGGCCTGCGCGGTCTGGCGTGCGGCGGCGATGTCGCCCTGCGATTGCTGGCTGCGGGCCTTGTGGTAGTAGGCGTAGCAATAGGCCGGGTCGGCGGCGAGCGTGCGGTCGTAAAAGGTGATCGCCTCGGCGTGCTCGCCGGCCTTGGCGTGCTCTTGCGCGAGCGCGTACAGCACGAAGGTATCGGCGGGGTCCAGCGCGAGCAGCGCGGTGAGTTTGGCAAGGCGGCCAGTGGTGGGCGAGGACATGCGGTGAGGGTAGAGGTGGAAGTGAGCGAAGGAAGGCAGGGCATTTAGAGGCCCGCCTCCACAGACGATCACGTTGGGCTGTTACGGCTTGGCGTTGAGGCGGTCTTCGATGGCCTTGAGGCGGGCGCTTAACTGGTCGATCTCGGCCTGCTTCTCGGTGCGAAGTGCTTCGAGCTGCCTGTCCTTCTCGGCCCGCAGATCACGTAGCGCCTCGACCATCAGCGCCGTGGTCGCGCGCTCGGTGACGTAGCGCGTGCCGCTGGAGTCGGTTGAAACCCAGTCCGGGAAGACATTGGCGACCTCGTCGGCCATGAGGCCGATCTGCGCGCCGGGGAGCGCGAAGCCGCTGGCGACACGGTCATCGTTGTACAGGAATGAGT
>JAJOLK010000032.1 GCA_021173225.1 Phycisphaerales bacterium PN19_bin_20
CGGGCGGGGCGGGCGGGCTGGCGGCGAGCGCGACATCAAGCGCGGGCGCGGGCACCGGCGGGGCAGGCGGGAGCGGTGAGGGCGCGGGTTGGGGCGCGGGGGTAGTCACGGGCGTGCGCAGAATGTTGGGTGGGCGAATGTGTGGGCGGTGGCGGCGGGCGAGGTTGCGGTGAGCGCTTAGAGGATCTCGCGCAGGACGAACTCGCCTTCGCCGACGCCGGCGCGGTCAAAGTCAGCGAAGCGGGCGATGGTCTCACGGACCATCTAGGAAACGTGTGGGGCACCGACGATGGTGCCGCGGGTGCTGGGAAGGGTGGCGGCGGATTGCGCGGAGCTGATTGCGTGGGGGGTTGCGCGGGAGGTTGCGCTGGTGGTTGCGCTGGTGGTTGCGCTGGTGGTTGCGCTGGTGGTTGCGCGGGAGGTTGTGCTGATGTTGGGGGTGAGGTGGGCGGGCATAGTGAGAGCCTACCACAAGAGGGCGGGTGTGTGGGTGCAATGTGGAGGGTGTTGCGGGCTTTTGCACGGCTGGCTCGCGTGCTGGTATGCTCAGGTTCGTGGGTGAGATGGCGGCTTTTAGCACACTCTTTTGGGGAGCAACACATGAGTAGCGCGCGTAGAACGTCGGCCCGTTTGATGGTCATCGGTGTGGCGGCGTCACTCTCACTTTTGGTCGCGTGCAGGGGTGGCGCAAGCGGGCGCGTGACCAGCGGTGCCGACGGCGAGGCCTTGGCGGTGGTCAGCGAGAAGGAGAACCCGTGGTTTGCGGCGGCGATCAGCGGGAGTGACGCGGGGCTGAACGCGGCGGCGGCGAGCGGCGCGCCGATGAACGTGGTGGCGGGCAGGACGCGCCGTACGCCGCTGCACTACGCGGCGAACGTTGGCAACGCGGGGGCGGTGCGGTTTTTGGTCTCGCGCGGTGCGGGCGTGAACACGGTGGACCGTGACGGACGCACAGCGCTGCTGCTGGCGTGCTCTGGTGGCAAGGGCCCGGCATCGCTGGCGTTGCTGGAGGCGGGCGCGGACCCGAACGTACGCGATCGCGACCAAGCCACGGCGATCATGTTTGCGTCGCGAACGGGCCAGGTTGATGCGATCCGTGCGCTGATGAGCCGGGGCGCGAACATCAACGCGCAGAATGTGAACGGCAAGACGGCGCTGATTTTCGCGGCGGATCAGGGGCAGGGAGAGTCGGCGCGGACGCTGCTGCAGCTTGGGGCGGACCCGAAGATCACGGACTCAAAGGGCCGCACCGCGCTGGTGTATGCGACGGCTGAGAACCGGCCTGAGCTGGTGCGGATCTTGGGCGGGGAGTGAGGGAGAAGGGATCGAGGGGATGAGTGTCGGGCGGTTGGCCCGATGGCAGGATGAAATCCTGACCCACGCGAGGCGAAGACATGGCAGGAGTGCAAGGGCATCAGGCGCGGGCGATGATGTAGGCCAGGAGGCAACGGTCTGCTGGGCCTTGCGCTCGCTTGGCGTAGACGCCGGTGCCGTCGCCCTTGGCGTCCTCACCTTCGAGGAAGAATTCGATGCTTGTGAAGCCAGCGTCGGCGAGGATGTCTTTGACTTCGGGCATGGTGTAGAGGCGCCATGTGTAGGTGAAAGCGCGCGGCAGGGCGGTGCCGTCGGGGAACTCGAAGCCGATGTGGCAGGTCATCTGGCCTGAGAGCGGGTCGTAGCGGCGCTGGTCCCAAACGTAGGTGAAGCCGCGTTTGCGTGAGCGTTCGGTGCTCTCGGTGAGGACGTCTGAGCCGGCCATGAAGTCAAGCACCAGCATGCCGTCGCGTGCGAGGGCCTTGCGGCAGCGCGTGAAGTAGTCGATGAGGGTGGCGCGCTGTTGGAGGATCCAGTAGGAGAAGTTGAAGGCGAGGATCGCGTCAAAGGGCCCGGCGTCGCGGGCCTGGTCGCTCAGGACGTTGGCCTGGATGATCTGGATGCGGGCTTGCTGGTCTGGCTTGAGCTTGGGGAGGATGTTTGCGCGGCCCCAGGCGATGGGCTTGGGGTCAAGGTCAACGCCGAGGGCGGAGTTGGTGGGGCGGCGCTGGACGAAGCGCGAGGCGGTGAGGGCGGTGCCGCAGAAGTCTTCACGCAGGCGTGCGGGGAAGCGGGCGAAGGCGCGTTTGTACTGGCGGTCAAGGAAGTCGAGGTCAACGTCGGGCTCTTGGACGGAGGCTTGGTAGAGGGCGAAGCGGTCGGCGTTGGCGGCGGTGAGCGTGGGCTTGGAGCTGGGTTTGGAGTTGGCTATGCGTTTGGGTTGGGCGGGTGGCTTGGCGGCGCGCGTGGCGTTGGGCTTGGAGTTGGGTTGGTCGGGGGGCGCGGCTTTGGCCGAGGGCTTCGGTGCGGCCTTTGCGGCGGGCCTGGCGGGCGCGGCGTTGGCGGCGTGCTTGCCGTTGGTTGTGGGCTTGGTGGCCTTGGGCTCGAGGATCGAGTCCGGGCGGCGCGGGAGCGTGCGGACCAGCGGCGATGTGAGGGTGCTCATGCGGGCCGAGTGTACACGGCGGGCGGTGGGCTCGTCTACAGCGGCGGGGCTACGAGTGCGGCCGCAGTGCGCTGGCGAACGGTGCTGGGCAGCATATTGGTGGGACACACAGAGCGCTGCAACGAGGCTTACAAGGTCCGAACGGAGCGCGAAGATGCTGCACCTTTCTTGTATTTCCTTGATCCGACGTGACCCGTTACTGTAAACTTCACGGACTGCTGGACCGCTATCGTAAAAACTCAAAGCATGCCCACTCAGAGTGTTTGCGCCAGGGTCGCCCGATCGGAGCGCCTGACCAAGGCTTCGGATGCCGCCGCTACAGCACTTCTGACCTTCGCGCTCGTCGTGGGAGGGGCACCACAAATGCTGTTGCCCTCGACGGCGGCTGTTGCAGCGGGCGCCCCCGCCACGACGCCCGAAGCCACAAACGCAAACTGGCTGCAAGCGATCGGTAGTCTGATGACAAGAACTGGTATGGCGACGCTAAACACTGGCGCTTGGATGGTGACGCGGGAGATGCCTTCCGACGGAACACTGTTGACCAGCGAAGTCGGCGGCATGCCCGTGGGTTCGATCGAGCCGCTCGCTGTAATACCAATGAAAGTCCACCCGGCACCCGGCCAACCCATGGTGGAGGCTTCGCTTCTGATGGGGCTTGTTAGCGGGTCGACGGGCTCAGCTGTGGCCGCGCTGCTCGCTGTAACTGTCCACAACCCCGACGGCACCCGCAGGACACACTACACACCAACCGAAGTGGGCCCAGAGAGCGGCGCGGCACCGTGGTACTCACCTGCGTGGCATCAACCCTTCCGTGAACTCAGGCTCTCCACGCCCCACTCAATCGTGCGTGGCTCGCCGGATTTCGCTCTCTTGGTCGATCAGTACAGAGCTCCGAAACCTCAGAACTGTGAGGAATTGACGGCAGGCAGCGCTGAACGCTGCATCTGCATCGCTCAAGAAAAGTTTCGCCTGTGTCAGAATGGAGTCGCCGACGACGCCAAGGCATGTTTTGGAGTGATTTCAGCAGGGTTGCTTTTGTCGCTCCTCGCGTGCATCCCTACTGCCGGAGTCAGCTGCCTCGTGGGGATTGGTGTCGGGGTGCTGGGTGTTTTTTACTGCGGTTATGAGCTTGTCTCGGGCATGCGTAAGTGTGAGCGCGACTACCTCCTAGATCTTCAAGATTGTGGCGTTTCAACGGGCCTGCGAGTGTGATGGCACCACAGCGATACTGGTTCGTGCGGAGACACCTGGTCCCCGTGGGCGGCACGCTGCCAATGGTGGTGGCGGTTTCGGTGCACAAGCTTCTCTGGCCGGGCAACTTTCAGCTATTGCTGCTACTTGGCATGCTGGTGTCGGTGCTTTTTCTCTCGTGGGTGTGTGCAGTTCGACGGCGGGTGTTGCAACGGGGGCGCGAGATGCGATTTAGGTGCTGCACTCGATGCGGGCACGCGATGCTCACGGGCCAGGGCGTGTGCACGGAGTGTGGCGAGGCGTTCTCGGCACGCGCGTGCGCGCGGCTGTTCAGGGTGATCGCGCTGGACTTTCGAGGTCAGGGGTCGTTCTACCGCATGCTTCTGCGTGGGCCGCGGGAATGGCGCGGTCAGGGCGGCGTTTGAGGTGCTTGGCTTGGCGCGGTGGCGACTGGCAGGTCGTCGAACTCGTCGCCGCGGAAGAGCGAGCCGAGGTAGACGCGCCGGACCATTTGGTCATTGATGAGTTGGCGCGGGGTGCCTTCGGCGAAGACGCGGCCGTCGTCGATGATGTACGCGCGGTCGCAAACGCGGAGGGTCTGCTGGACGTTGTGGTCTGTGATGAGGCAGGCGATGCCCTGGCTGGCGAGCTTGCGGATCTCGGCTTGGAGGTCTTCGACGGCGATGGGATCGACGCCGCTGAAGGGTTCGTCGAGCAGGATGACCTTGGGGCGTGTGACGAGCGCGCGGGCGATTTCGAGCTTGCGCCGTTCGCCGCCGCTGCAGGTGCGGGCGGGCTCGGAGGCCTTTTTGGTGAGGCCAAAGTGTGCGAGCAGCTCGTCGGCCTTGGCGCTGCGTTGGTGGCGTGTCAGCGGGAGGGTTTCGAGGATGGCCAGCAGGTTTTGGCGGCAGGTCATCTTCCAGAAGACGCTGGGCTCTTGGCTGAGGTAGCCCATGCCCAGGCGTGCGCGCTGATACATGGCCAAGGCGGTGACGTCACGCCCGTCGAAGCCGACGCGTCCGGCGTCGGCGTCGATCATGCCGATACACATGCGGAAGCTGGTGGTTTTGCCGGCGCCGTTGCGGCCAAGGAGCCCGACGATTTCGGCGGGCTCGACGTGCAGGTTGACGCCTTGGACGACGCGGCGGCCGTTGAACGACTTGACGAGGCCCTCGGCCACCAGCAGCGCCATGTCCGAGCGTATCGTCCGCGCCGGTGCGACGCGCGGCGAACAATCCGGGCTCGGGGGGCGTTCTCAGGGCTGACTATGAACACCAAGAGCAATGCGCGTTTGAGTGGCGGGACGATCCGGTTTGTGCTGGCGGCGGTCGCGCTGGGAGGCATGGTGGGGAGCCCGCTGGCGGGCGCGTTGGGTAGCCCGCTGGCGGGCGCGTCACCGGCGGACGGGCTGCCGCCGACGTTTGGGAGGCCGGGCGAGGTTTTTAGGCCGGACGTGGCGCGGGCACCGGGCGTGATTGAGCCAACGTTCAAGGGCGAAATGTTAGCGGTGCCGACGGTGCCGATGCCGGCGCGGGCGGCGGTGATGTCGCGCGTTGAGGTGGTGGCGCAGATGGATTGGGTGCCGGGGAACATCACGGTGACGCCGAAGGGGCGGATGCTGGTTTCGGCGCACCCGTTCGGCAGGCCGGGGGTGGCCAAGGGCGAGTTGCCGTATATCGCCGAGGTGTTTGGGGCCGAGGTTGGTGGGGCCGAGGTCATTGGTGGTGGTGTTTCGAACGCTGGTGGTGTGGCCGGGGCGGGGCGTGTGCGGTTTATTGATGAGCCGTGGACGCGGCCGATCAATCCTGAGACGTCGATTGGGTTCTCGAACATCATCGGTCTGCGAAGCGATCCGAAGGGGATCGTGTACATGCTGGACATGGGCCAGCCGGAGGCCGCGTTTACGGTGGATGCCGGGCCGCGGCTGCTGGCGCCGAAGATCATCATCTGGGACAGCAACACCGGCGGGCTGATGAATATGCTGCTGCTGGAGGGCAACGAGAAGTTTGGCGGCTCGGCGTTTACGCCCAAGAGTTTCTTGCAGGACTTGGCGGTCGATCACAAGCGCGGTCTGCTGTACCTGGCGGATAGCGGGATTGGCAAGGGCTTTGACGACCCGACGCCGGCGATTGTGGTGGTGCGGATCGACAACGCGCAGACGCGTCGTGTGCTGAGCTCACACCCGTTGGTGATGCCTGAGCCCGGGGCGGCGATGGTGATTGGCGGCGTAGAGGTGCGGACGCGCGGGGCCGACGGGAGGATCAGCGTGCCGCGGGTTGGGCTGAACCCGATTGCGATCGACGCGGAGTGCGAGTGGGTGTACTTTGGCGGAATGCACGGGACGAAGATCTACAAGGTGCGCGCGGAGGACCTGGCCAACGACCTGCTGACCGACGAGCAGCTCGCGGCCAAGGTGAGCGTGCACGGGCCCAAGGGCGTCAGCGATGGCATCGCGATGGACGCGGCGGGGAACATCTACGTGACGGACGTGAATCACAGCGCCATCGGCGTGCTGGACCAGCAGGGGAGGTACCGGCTGATTGCACAGGACGAAGCGCTGCTCGCCTGGCCCGACGGGCTGAGCGTGGGCGTGGACGGGTATGTGTACGCGACGGTGAACCAGTTGAATCGGCATGCGGCGCTGAACGCGGGCGTGAGCGCGGAGAAGGCGCCGTTTGCGGTGGTGCGTGTGCGGATTAAGGCGGAGTGATGTCGGTGTGGCGATGCGTAAGCGGTGGGTACGTGGAGGCGTGGTGATACGAGTTCGCGTTCAGACACGCGCTCGCGAAGCAAATCAAGCGCAAGGGCGAGAGGCCCCACGCGGGGCGTGAGGGAACGCGAACGCAGGACGCACGCAGGGCGTGGGCGGCGGCGGTATTGGTTTAGCTTTGGTCGACCTTGGAGAGCTGCCACTCTTGGAGCTCGACGGGCGCCTGGCGACCGAAGATGGTGACCAGGACGCGGACGAGGCCCTTGTCTGGGAGGAGCTCGTCGACGGTGCCCTCGAAGCCCTGGAAGGGTCCGTCGGTGATATTGACGCTCTCGCCCTTGGTGAAGACCAGCTTGGTCTGGGGCTGGTCTTCGACGCGCATCGAGGCGGCCTGCATCTTCTCGATCTCGTGCGACTTCATGGGCGTGGGGCGGCCCTTGGTGCCGACGAAGTCACCGACGCCGGTGGTCTCTTTGATGAGAAAGAAGACGTCTTGGGGGATGCGGCCGTCGTCTTCGAGCTTCATCTCAACGAAGCAGTAGCCCGGGTAGAGCTTGGTTTCGGAGATCTTGGCCTTGCCGTTTTTGACGACCTTGGTCTTCTCGGTGGGGACGAGGATGCGGCCGACGAGGTGGCCCATGGCCTCGATCTGGACCTTGCGGAGCAGGGTGTCGCGGACGCTGGACTCTTTGTTGCTGGCGACGCGTAGCACGAACCAGTTCATCCCGTCGCGGACCATCGGGTCGCCCGGGAGGATCATGCTGTTCTTCTGCACCTCTGAGAGCTGCGCAGGGGTTGGCGCGGCAGCGACGACGGGCTTGGGCTTGCGTGGCTTGCGAGGCTTGGCGGCCTTCTCAGCCTCGGCGGCAACGGCGGGCTGGTCGCCCGTGGGCTCGCTGGAGGGGTCTTCACCTTCGGCGGCAAAGGGGCTAATGGGCGCGCTGTTGTAGGCGTCAGAGAGCGTGTTGAAGTCGTTGTTCATGGGTGCTCGCGGTGTGAAGGCTGGCGTGAAGGCGTAAGGCGTGAGAGCAGTGCTGGGCGGGAGCGGGGGTCAGGAGTGGTCGGTTAGCCCAGGAGCTTGATGGCGCGGAAGAACGAGGAGAGGCTGAGGTCTGCCGCGTAAATGATGAGCGTCAGGACGACGCAGGCCCCGATGACGATGGTGGTGTTAGACATGATCTCACGCAGGCTGGACCAGTGGACGCGCTTCATCTCAAAGTCGCAGGCGATGAGCCACTCAACGGTGCCGACGCGGATGCCAGCGATCCAGTAGCCGAGGATGGCGCCCAGCAGCAGCACGCTGGCAAGGAGGGCACCGCCGACGAGTTGGGGCTGCACGGGCGGCTCGCCTTGCGGGCGGACGATGGGGAGGGCGGTGCCGCCATCGACGGGTGAGAGGGTGGCGATCTGCGAGCCGTCTTTGCCTTGGTTGAGCTTGACGTTATCGAGGCTGACGGTGGTGCTGGTGGTGGCGGTGAGCAGGCCGGTGCCGATGATCTCGGCGGGGGCGGTGGCGGTAGGGGCGGCCAGGAGGTTGACGGCGGTGCCTGCGGGGATGTTGGCGGTGACGCCCGGCGCAAGTCCGGCGTTCCACAGTTGCTTAGGCAGGCGGTCAACGACGGCGGGCGCCTGGTTCCAGAGGAACATCGCCAGCGAGATGCTCAGCAGCGCGATGATCGCGGCGGTGAGCATCCGCACCCAGTATCCCTGGCCCGGTTTGTGGATGGCAAGCGCCATGGTGTGCAGCGTCCAGCGGGCGGGTGGTGTGAGGGAGGCAGGGGTGCCGCCGGCGTGGTGCCGGTGGGTAAGGTGGGCCTGCGGGAGCCGGTGGCGTGCGAGCCCGCGTCGCGCACCGCTAATCCTTTGGGCTTCAACACGCCGGGAGGGACTTGAACCCGCAACCTGCGGATTTGGAATCCGCTGCTCTACCAATTGAGCTACCGGCGTAAGGAACAGTGGCGAGGGGTGCGCGGCGGGCGGCGAGTTGAATCTCGTCGCTCATCGTTCACAGCTTGCCGCTGCT
This sequence comes from Phycisphaerales bacterium PN19_bin_20, assembly GCA_021173225.1. Lineage (GTDB taxonomy): Bacteria > Planctomycetota > Phycisphaerae > Phycisphaerales > UBA1924 > JAJTGZ01. Next base: position 8,404 of record JAJOLK010000032.1, read on the forward strand.
TACTTGCGTTTGATCTTGTGGAGGGTGTGACGGCGCAGCCTGGGGCTGTACTTGTTGAAGCCCTCCTTGAGCTTTTCGGCGATGCCGCCCTTGACGTTGATCTCAGTGCGATAGTTCAGGTCCCCTGTCTCGGAACACTGAAGCCAGACGTATTCGCGAGCCGTACTCTTGCCCTTGGCCATGATTCACCTCAGTCAGCCCGCGTGTTGGGCGGGGATTGTGCGTGCGATGTCGGGGCCTTGGGCGATCGCAGGGAGCGAGGCCGGGCCGCCGCGGGGACAAATCAGCCCGGCGAGTTCCCCCGCCGGGCTGGTGATGGACGCTTGATCGTACGGCTCATCCCGTTGCCGGGAGCGGTCTTCGGGGCGTTGCCCCTCCATCCCGCCGGATGCAGGCCGGACTGTTTAGAGGCTGCAACTGACTACTTCAGGATCTCGGTGACGACGCCTGAGCCGACGGTGCGGCCGCCCTCGCGGACGGCAAAGCGGAGGCCCTTCTCCATGGCAACCGACTTCTCACCGAGGTCAACGGTCATGGTGATGTTGTCGCCGGGCATGCACATCTCGGCCTTCTGGCCGTTGCCGCCGAGCAGCTCGGTGACCGCGCCGGTGACGTCGGTAGTGCGGAAGTAGAACTGGGGCTTGTAGCCAGCGAAGAACGGGGTGGTGCGGCCGCCCTCTTCCTTGCTGAGGACGTAGACCTCGCCCTTGAACAGTGTGTGGGGGCTGATGGAGTTGGGCTTGCAGATGACCTGGCCGCGCTCGATGTCGTCCTTCTCGATGCCGCGAAGCAGGACGCCGACGTTGTCGCCGGCCTGGCCCTGGTCGAGGGTCTTTTGGAACATTTCCACGCCGGTGACGACGGTGGCCTTCTTTTCCTTGCGGAGGCCGACGATCTCGACGGCGTCGCCGACCTTGAGGACGCCGCGGTCGATACGACCGGTGGCGACGGTGCCACGTCCCTTGATGGAGAAGACGTCCTCGACGGCCATGAGGACGGGCTTGTCAACCTCGCGCGTGGGCTCGGGGATCCAGCTATCGATGGCATCGAAGAGGTCGTCGATGGGCTTGCAGGCCTTGTCGTCCTTGGGGTTTTCGAGGGCGAGCTTGGACTGGCCGCGGATGATGGGGGTGGTGTCGCCGGGGAAGCCGTACTTGTTAAGCAGGTCGCGGATCTCGCTCTCGACCAGCTCGATCAGGTCGGGGTCGTCGACGAGGTCGACCTTGTTGAGGAAGACAACGATGTAGGGGACGCCGACCTGACGGGCGAGCAGGACGTGCTCGCGGGTCTGGGGCATGGGGCCGTCGGCCGCGGAGACGACCAGGATCGCGCCGTCCATCTGGGCGGCACCGGTGATCATGTTCTTGACGAAGTCGGCGTGGCCCGGGCAGTCAACGTGGGCGTAGTGGCGCTTGGTGGTCTCGTACTCGGTATGAGACGAGGCAATGGTGACGGTCTTGTTGGCGTCACGGACGGTGCCACCCTTGGTGATTTCGGCGTAGGTCTTGGGGATCTGCCCGTTCTTGACCGCCGAGCGCGCCGACAGGGCGGCGGTGAGGGTGCTCTTGCCGTGGTCGATGTGCCCGATGGTGCCGACGTTGACGTGCGGCTTGTTGCGCTGGAATAGGCCCTTTGCCATGCTGAATACTCCGAAAGAGGCGTGATCGTGCTGATGCCTTGAATGTTCCAGCCCGGGCGACCAGCCAGGGCACAATCAAAAGAGCCGCTGGTGGGATTTGAACCCACGACCTCAGCCTTACCAAGGATGCGCTCTACCACTGAGCTACAGCGGCCTCGGCTCTCTAGACCCTGGCGGGGTTGATAGCTGGTAGCCGTCCACCAGAACCGACACCGACAGCCCGCCGGCCCGCGCCGGAGAGGGAGCGATTGTTGCCTCACGAAGGCGGCAGGTCAACCTCTACGGTCCGATCCGGACACCGATCAAAGACCTATTGACCTAAAAAACCTCAGATAACTTCCCGTTTCTTGGGTTCTAGGCCCGGCGCGCGGTAAGTTTGGCTTTCTTCCCTGAGCGAATGATTGAGACCTGACCGCACCCAACCCGAGGAGCTTAACAATGCGTGGCCGACTGACCCGCTTTGACGTGAACATGTTCCGAGCCGTGGTGTTGGCGGTTGCGCTATGTGTTGGCAGCGCGGTGGGCGGCCCGCTGGCGCCGCCGGTGGGCCCGGTGTTGCCGACGGGCAAGACCACGCAAGAAGTCTTTGACCGGGTTGCCGCGGTCGAGCCGCG
>JAJOLK010000011.1:0-23578 GCA_021173225.1 Phycisphaerales bacterium PN19_bin_20
CCAAGAGTCATTCGGCAGCGCGGCGGTTCTCGGGGAGCGGTCTCGTTTGAAGGACTTCAGTGCCGCGCCAGCCCTCACCGCGCTTGCGAGGCATCGAGCGAGCAAGACCGCGTACTTAATCGCCACGCCTACACCCTGACCAACCTTCCGCGTCGTGGGGTGAGCTGCGTCTCTGACGATGATAACTCTCTCAAGGCTCTAGAAGCGTGCCGGTGGCTGGTTCAAGATGTTATTGCAAACGATAGGTTCTGCTAATGTGAGATCGACGAGTTCCGGCACTGGGCTGGCTCAGGTTCCGAAACGGTCGGTGACGACTGCCCCGGGGTCAATTGCCGCGCCGCCCGCGCGCTCATCGCTGACTGCGAACAAGTAGACTCTGCCGCCCCGGAGCGGCGCGACGCCGTGCCGCTTGCCCGCACCCACGATCTCCATGAGAAGGCCTCGAGGGTGGAGCGCCTCTCGTACCTTCGCCACGCCCCGCCAGAAGGTGTATTTGGCTTAGCGAGGGGCTGCTGAGCCCAGAGGTGTGCTCGCACCGCCGAGCGAAGACCGTCCGCCCCGACGATCAAATCAGCGAGCTCAACATTGCCATCGCCGAAGTGGGCGGTGGCGCTCGCATCGTTTTGTTCAACCCGCACAAGTGCTCGCCCTCAAGGCACTAGATCGTCGGCACCGCGGAGGCGAGTGTAGTTCTTAACTCCGAACGGTGCATCATTCAGAGCGGCGGCGGCAAGCCGCGCCTCGCCTTATTGTCCGGGTAATAAAGTATCACCAGTATTGTGCTGTCCTGCCGTCGCAAGTCGCCAGCAATATCCTGCTGTCCGATTGTTCGTACACGTCGCGGCAAAAGTCCAAAGCGTACTGGCCGTGAGTTGGTGGCGATGCGACTACCTCACGCGTCCAACCATCGCGATCACCTCATACCAAACGTCGGGCGGCGGCTCGGGCGGCTGGTCATCGGGCGCCGCCTGGCTCAACATGAAGCGGCGCTGAAGCTCATAGGCCTGCAGCTCAAGGTCGATCTGCCAGTAGTCCAGCGTGCGGACGTAGCTAAAGACGTAGCGTCGCAAGAAGCGTTCGCGACCCAGTACGCGATACTGGCAGGTGTGGACCAGCTCATGAAACACCAGCGCGGCCGGTGGCGCCTTTGGTGCACCAGCAATGATAAGCAGGTCGCCATAGCACATGCCACGCATCGTCGTAAGGTCCAGCGTGCGAGGAAGCTTCAGACGGCGGACCAGCCTCGGGGGGATCGCCGCCGCGAGCATCGGCACGAGCTGCACGCGGACCGCGGCAAGCACTTCGGACGGGAAGCACGGCTTCAGGGCCAGCATCTGCGCAGGCGTGATCGCCTCTGTCAGCGGGATGGAGTGTCGGGCCCCGCGAGCCTGCCGAATACGCAGCCAGATCGACACGATCGGCCAGACCAGCCACGCGATGACCGAAGCCCAGAGCGCCGGCACGGGCTGAGCGTAGGGTGTTACGCTTGAGCTTGTGATCGAGGCCACGACCCAACCAGAGCCGCTAGCCGTTGCGTCAGCAACACCTCCGGTGTCACTCCCGGCACAGGCGCCGCACCGTCAGTGCATGTGGTGCGGGTACGACATTGGCGGGCTGGATGTTGCCGCTTGCTGCCCTGAGTGTGCGGCACCGATTGAGCGGACGCTGGCCGTCCGGCTCGCGCGTGAGAGCCCTTCACGCTTGCGGGCCTATGTCTGGGGCTTCTGGTTGAGCCTCGTGGCGCCAGCTTGTGGCCTTGGCATGGCGCTCACCGCTCTGCTGCTCAGCTCGACGCCCTGGTTCAGGTCGGTCCCGGCGCCCCCGGAGTGGCTGATCGGGCTGGTCGTGCTGAGTGTGTCCTCCGTCCAGTGCGCCGGCGTACTGTTCCTGCTGGTGGCGACAATGCTGGCCCCGGGTGCTCGCCGTGCGGCGCGCGTGGCGATCGCAGGTTGGCTCGCGGCGCACGCTCTTTGCGCGGCCGTCCTGCTCGTCGCTGCGCGGGGCGCTCGGGTGTTCGTCTCTGGTGAGGAGCGAGTGATGCTCGTGCTCGCGGCGCTGGGCGTGGTCAGCATGTTTGTGGTGCTCTTGGCCGGGCCGCGCGCGTTAGCCGCCATGACGCTGCACCTTGACCGCTTCGCGCTGCGGCCCCAGCAGGCCCGTTTCGTCTTGCTCAGCACGCTCTGGCATGTGCTAGGGCTTGCGCTGCTGCTTGGCACCTTGTTGGTGGCGATTGCGGACTGGCCGCCCACGGGCCCGCTGATCCCAGCGATTGCGGGCGTCGGGTACAGCGTATTTTCTCTCGGCAGCGCCGGCTGGTGCATCTACCTGCTGGTGACGATGACCCGCGTGCTCAAGGCCGTCAACGCCCAGCGGGGCGCCGCGTCAAAGCTCGGTGTTCGTGCTTCGGCCGTTCCCGCCACCAACGCGGGGTCGCGCGCATGACCACACCCCGCGGCAAGGTGCTGATGGCGATGAGCGGCGGGGTTGACTCGTCGGCGGGTGCCGCGCTCTTGCAGCAGCAGGGCTACGACGTTGTCGGCGTCTTTATGCGCCTGGGCTCGCCGGGTGAGAAGCTTGATGAGCTGATCGACCCTGATGCGACGTGCTCCGTCCCGTCGAACGCCCCGAACTCTGCCGCCGGTACACCAACAGAGCCCAGCGCGTCCGTTGCGTCCGGCGCAAAGATCCATCACCAGGGCTGCTGCTCAATCGGCGACGCCGCCGACGCGCGCCAGGTGGCGGCCCGCCTGGGCATCCCTTTCTATGTCGCGAACTTCAAGAAGGACTTCGGTCGGATCATGGACTATTTCGCGGCTGAGTACGCCGCCGGCCGCACGCCCAACCCGTGCGTGCGCTGTAACGACTGGCTGAAGTTCGGCAAGCTGCACGAGTACGCGCAGCAGATCGATGCGGGCTTTGTTGCCAGCGGGCACTACGCGCGGATTGAACCTGGGCCCTGCGGCACCCAGCGCCTGATGCGCGGGCTCGACCACGCCAAGGACCAGTCGTACGTGCTCTTTGGCATGCCGCGCGAACGCCTGAGCAGGACGCTTCTGCCTATAGGCGGGCTGCACAAGCCGCGGGTCCGTGAGATCGCGCGTGAGCTTGGTCTGCCTGTGTTCAACAAACCCGACAGCCAGGAGATTTGCTTTGTGCCTGACAACGACTACGCGAGCTTTGTTGAACGTCGGCTCGGCGAGCGGGCCGCGGGCGACGGGGCCGTGCTCGACGCGGAGGGGCGCGAGATCGGTCGGCACGCAGGGCACCACCGCTTCACCATCGGGCAGCGCCGCGGCGTGGGCGTGGCGCTGGGCTACCCGATCTTCGTGGTTGGTAAGGACGCTCAGGCCAACAGCATCACCGTCGGCCCGCGCGCGCTGCTGCTGGCCGCGAGCTGCATCGCGGGCGAGGCCAACTGGCTGTGCGAGCATCCGCCCCAGGATTGGACGGCGGTGCTGGTAAAGCACCGTTCGAACGGCAGGCAGGTGCCGGGCGAAGCGCGAGTCGTGCTCGAAACTTCGGGCGTGGGGGAGGCGGGAGTGGGCGAAGCGGGTGTCGTGGGCCAAGCCGGCGCACAGGGGCCCAGTTACAGTGGGCGATCGGGTCGGTTTGAGGTGCGGTTCGCGCAGCCGCAGGAGGCCGTGACGCCGGGACAGGCGATCGTGCTTTATGACAGACGCGAGCCCGAGGTGGTGCTGGGTGGAGGGTGGATCGAGCGAGTAATGGGTGGTTGAGGGGCGTGTTTCCCGGCAACTGGGCACGCCCGCACCAGACTCAAAGATTCGGCGCAGCAAGCGATTCGAGTCGCAAAGTACGCCGATGGTGACGCGCATGCGACTTGGACAGGCATCACGCTTGCGCCCACTACCGCTTGCTGTCGCCCGGGCTTGTCAGCGCAGCGCGGACGCTGTCGTTGGTGCGGTCCATAAACTCGATGCGCTTGCGGGCCCGCTCGACGCTTAGGGCCGCGTCTTGCCGGGCGTTCTGCGCCTTGTTCAGCATCCCAGGGAAGGCCGCGTACAGCGCGGCGCGGGCGGCGTCACGGGCTGAGTCCCGCTCGGTGCTCACGGCGGCATAGGCCTCTACTTCCGTCCCACACCGCTTGACCTCTGACTCCCAGTACGCCAGCGTGACCTCGGCATCGATCAAGCTCAGTCGCGCGTCGGCAACCTCGCGGTCGTTATAGATCGGGCGCGTCGGCTGGCCCGCCACGCGAGTGCTGCCAAGCCCACCCAACACTGCCACGGCCAGCACGCTCAGCACAAGCACCGCTATCTGCACCGCAGTCCGAGCCTGCCCCGCCCGACGACAGCTCCGCGCGCTCATCGCGGTCATGGTCGGCGTCTGTACGGTGAACAGTGGGGTAACGCGGGTGGCAGCATCGTTCATAGCACACTTCCCTGATGGACATCGCCGCCCACGCCGGCGCAGGTCCTCACAGGACTGGACGCACAGCGGCCCAGTTTGGTTCCAGTATTGGTGTCGGAATCATCAAGACTTTGCGCGACGCCCCGACCCGCCCTTGGGTCCGGTCGGGCCACCCTTGGACCTCGCTGCCTGCTCGATGGGGCGCTCGATGGGGCGATCGCGCGGGCGCAGCGGTGCCGGGCCGCCAGCGGCGGGCCCCTCCGCGCGCCGGCCCAGCGGCTTACGCATGATGAACAGGTAGTTGAACCCACGCAGAAAGAAATTCCCATCTACCGCCGCTTTATGCCAGTGCCCGCGCTGCAGCTTGGCGTTGTGCCGTACCACCGTAACGATATCGACCGGCTCAAACCGCTCGCGCATCATGGCGAAGAGGTCAAACCCGATGGGCGAGAAGCCGCCCGCGCGCGGCGAGCCCGCGCTGCCGTCGCCCGTGGGCTTGCGCCAACTGTCACTGACGTACAGGGCCATGAACCGCCCCGGTCGCAGCACGCGATCAAGCTCCGCGATCACCTGGGCCATGGCCCGGTAGTACGCGCGCCCGTCGTCTGGTCCCGCGCTGTCAAGCTTGCCGATGCAGCGCTCGTCGTCGCTGTAATCAATGTGCGTGCTGTACGGCGGGTCGATGAACACAAAGTCAACGCTCTCTGGCGGCAGCGGCAGCCGTCGAGCGTCCCCGGGTTGAACGTCCTCTCGCGCCGGCGCAAGGTCAAAGCCCAGGCCCCGGCGTCCGAGGTCAGCGCAGACGTCCAGCGTCGTCCCGCTGCCACACATCGGGTCCAGCACCGTGTCGTCCGGCCGCGTGTAACGCACCAGCGTCTGCCAGACGACCCACGAGGGGCTTGCGCCGGCGTAGCGCGAGTCGCCCTGCATGACCCCGCGCAGGCCCGGCCGCGCCGAGCGATAGTGCTGGCTAGGGAAGTCCCACAGTGTGGTGCTGAGCAGCTCGAGGCCCGGTTTGGCAAACGACGCCGCGGTGCGACGCTCGCGGTCGATCCCGCGCGTGAACGTCGGCGCGGGCTCAGCATCTATCGGCGCGTCAGCGTCTGGACGGCGGCCGGGGCGGCCATCAGGACGGCCCTCGGGGCGGTTGCCGGGGCGCTCTGGCCCCTGCGGTCGTGGTCGTGATCTCATGGCTGGGGGCTCACGGTTCGAGGATAGACCCCCGCGCCAAGCGCGAGCGCCCGGGGCCCCGACGCCGCGGGTTTCCCTACGCTTGCCGCACATGCCCGCACCCACCGAACGCAAGAACATCCAGCTCCGCGCCGAGCGCGCGGTGCTCGCGGCCCTCCGCCTGCCCGACAGCAACTACGACACGCGCGACCCCTTCGGCGAGCTGACGGCTCTGGCCGAGCAGGCCGGCGCGACGGTTGTGGGCACTCTCGAGCAGAGCCTCGACGCGCCCGTCGCCTCCACCTTCATGGGCACGGGGAAGGTCCGCGAGCTGCGCGAGCTGTGCGACCAGCTCGGCGCGACCACGGTGGTTTTTGACCACGAGCTCTCGCCGCGCCAGATCGCCAACATCGAAGAGGTCGTCGAGCGCAAGATCGTTGACCGCTCGGAACTGATCTTGGACATCTTCGCCAGCCGTGCCACGACCAACGAGGCCAGGCTTCAGGTTGAGCTTGCCCAGCTTGAGTACACCCTGCCCCGCCTGCGCGCGATGTGGAGCCACCTTGAGCGCATCGTCGGTGCTGGCGGCATCGCGGGCATCGGCACCCGCGGGCCCGGCGAGCAGCAGCTCGAGATCGACCGCCGCCTGGCCCAGCGCAAGAAGCTCGCGCTGCAAGGGCGATTGTCCGAGATCCAGGACCGTCGGCGGCGCGAGGTTCAACAGCGCAACCGCGACCACTACACCGTGGGCATCGTGGGCTACACCAACGCGGGCAAGAGCACGCTGTTCAACACCCTGACCCCCGGCGGCGCTTACGCCGACGACCGCCTCTTCGCCACACTCACTACCCGCACACGCGAGTGGGACCTGAGCGTCAAGGGGTTCGGCGGCCTGCGCGTGCTGCTGAGCGACACCGTCGGGTTCGTGCGTGACTTGCCGCACAACCTGGTCGCCAGCTTCCGAGCGACGCTCGAAGAGGCCACCCACGCGCACCTGCTGCTGATCATCCTGGACGTGGCCGACCCGGCGGTTGAGCTGCACTACCAGACCGTTACCAGCACCCTTGACGAGCTGTTCGACGAGGTCCGCGCCGCTGAGAAGCGCGCCGGGCTGGCGGCTGACGACCCGCGCGCCTTTCACGCCCCGCGTCGCGTTGTGCTGCTGAACAAGGCCGACCGCCTGAACGACAACAAGGAAGTGCTGATCTGGCAGTCCAAGATCCCCGGCGCAATCGCCATCGAGGGGCGGAACCTGGCCCACCCCGGGCACGCGCTGCTGCGCCGCCTGGTGCTCGAACACGCCCAGGGTTTGGTCGAGGACCTGCTGGTCACGCTACCGATGGCCGACGCACGCAGCGTGAGCACCCTTGAGCACAAGGGCCAGGTGCTGGCCCGCAGCTATCAGGGCGACCGCGTGACGCTGAGGGTCAAGATCGGGCGGCGGCAGCTTGACCAGCTCCGCTCCGCCGGCGCACAGCTTGAGGTGCTGCCGACAGGGGCCGGAACATCAGGCAAGCGGGCCAACCCCGCGAGGGCCGCGCGGGGCACAACGACGCCTCAAGCAGATACGTCTGCCATGTCCGCCATCAACCGCGCGACCAACTTAGAGACGGTCAAGAAGACCGCGCGCGAGCCGGGCAAGACGGCGGGCTCAGGCAAGTCGGCAAACACAGGCAAGCTGTCAAACCCAGGCAAGACGGCAAACCCAGGCAAGTCGTCAAACCCAGGCAAGGCGGACAAGTAGCTCCGAGCACCGGCGCCGGCCAAACGCCGCGGCAGCTAGGCCATCCGCACCCACTTCAGCAGCGTGATCAAGTTCGGCGGCTTGCCGTACAGAAGCACGCCGATGCGGAAGATCTTGCTCGCGCACCACACCGCGCCCACGGCGGCGGCCAGCGAGAACACCGCCGAGAGCGCGATGACCCACTGCGCCGGCGGCTGGTTGCTGCCGACCCGCGCGATCATCGCGAATGGCGAGAACGGGGGCATAAAGCTCAGCATCTTCGCCAGCGTTCCGGTGGGGTTCTGCACGATCGGGAAGACCGCGAACATCGGGATCATGATCAGCAGCATCGCCGGGGTCATCAGGCTGTTGGCCTCCTGGATGTCAGAGACCGCCGACCCGATGGCCGTGAACACGCTGGCAATGAAGAGGTACGCCGCGATGAAGAAGACCATCATCCACGCGATCTGCCACCATGTGATCATGTCCGCATAAGCCAGCGCGACGAGCGCAAACACCCCCGCGGCCGCGTACACACTGATGATCACCAACCCCGAGCCAAGCTGACCCAGAATCTTGCCCGCCATCAGCTCAAACGGCGAGACCGCGCTGAGCAAGACCTCCATGATCCGGTTGCTCTTCTCCTCGATCGTGTTGTTCAACAGCTGCCCCGCGCCGCTGAAGGCGCTGATCCACACCAGCATGAAGAACGCCAGCGGGATGATGAACTGCGCCGCGCCGCTCCCGCGCCGCTCGCCCTGCTTGGTCACCTCGGCCGCCCGCGGCACCGCCAGGCTCATCAGCCCCGCGATCCGCACCGGGTCAAGCCCCGCCCCGCGCAGCCGCGCATCCACCACCGCCTGATACACCATCCCGCGGTTGATCGGAGCGACCACGCGCGGATCGAGCTTGGGGGCAGTGAAGACCTGGTAGGTTTCGATCGGCCCGCCGGCCTTCGGGGCAACCACGCCCGGCTCGATCACGATGAGCATCAGACGCCCGCCCTGATCGACCGTCCAGTCAGAAAGCCGCGCCTTCTCCGCGTCCACGCTCGCCTCCGCCGCCAGAACATCAAGCGTCAGCTTGGGCGTCGTGCCCGCGATCGCCGCGGCGGCCTGCACCGCGTCAAGCTGCCCGCCCACGGCCCCCACCGGGTCGGCCGGGCCCTTGGACGCCTGGTCTGCCGCCTTGCTCACGGCCTTGCTGACCTGCTCGCCCGCGTCGTCGCGATACAGCCGCTCAAGCGCCTCGGGCGTGAACTTCGCGGTCAGCGTGCTGGCGACCTGACCGGAGCGGTCGATGATCGCCACCGAGCCCTTCACCGCCGGCGCACGCTCGGTGCTGAAGGCCACCGAGATGGCGATGCCCAGCACAATCAGCGCCGGCGGCAGGATCAGCCCGAGCAAGAACGCGCGCGTGAAGACCGTCGTTGTAAATTCGCGCTGCGCAACGGTGAGGATCTTGATCATGGTGGGCCTGGGGGTGCTGAGGCTTCTTCGTGGCTGAGGCTAATTTGCGTAATGAGTGGGTCCGTCGGTGTGATGCAGCAGTGGGGCGGGCCGTAAAAGTTAGTCTCCCGCGCCGTCGCCCCGGGCCGCCGTTGGCGTGCTAGACCGCAAGGCCTCGCGCAGCTTTTGGCGCTGCTCGCGCGTCGCCTGCCGCCCCTCAACAATATCGATGAAGATGTCCTCAAGGCTCACGCGCCGCACCTCGACGCGCCGGCACGGCACCCGAGACGCCACGCCCGCCAGCGCCTCGGACGCTTCGGCACCAGGCTTCAGCGAAACTTCCCACACGCGCTCAACCTGCTCAACCCGCTCAACCTGCGGCAGGCTCTCCACCAGCGCCGGCTCTGCGTCCTCGTGCACTGGCTCGACAATCAGCGTCCGCGGGTCAAACTGGCTGGCGATCTCCTTGGGCGTCATGTCCAAACGCTTGACGCCCTGGTGGATCATCACGACCCGGTCGCATATCGCCTCGGCCTGAGACATCTGGTGCGTGCTGAAGATGATCGTCCGGCCCGCCTGGTGCTGCTCGTCGATCAGGTCTCTCAGCAGCCGCGCGTTGAGAGGGTCAAGCCCGCTGAAGGGCTCGTCAAGGATGATCAGCTCGGGATGGTGGATCACCGCGCTGATGAATTGCACCTTCTGCTGCATGCCCTTTGAGAGCTCCATGCACTTCTTGACGCGCACATCGCCCAGGCCCACGCGGTCAAGCCACTGGTTGCTGGCGGCCTTTGAGTCTTGCGTGCTCATGCCCTTGAGCCGGGCCATGTACTGCACGAAGTCGCCGACTTTCATCTTGCGGTACACCCCGCGCTCTTCGGGCAGGTAGCCGATGCGGTCCTTGCTCTCAACCGCCGAGCGCCGGCCCAGCACGCTGAGCGTCCCGCTGTCGGGGAACAGGATCGACATAATCATGCGGATCGTGGTGGTCTTGCCCGCGCCGTTGGGCCCGATGAACCCAGTCATCGACCCCTGCGGGATCTCGAGGTCCAGCCCCTCCACTGCCACCTTGGCCCCGAAGGTCTTGCGGACCGCCTCAAGCTTGATCGCAACGCTCACACACACCTCCCGAGCCAGCCGCTCGGCGCCGGGCACGTGCCCAGCGCGCACAACCTGCGCTCAGCATATCCGCGGCGTCTACCCGCACGCGACCGCCCCGGTTGCGGCCCCACAAACCAGCCCCACAATCCAGCACCACAAACCAGCCTCACAAACCAGCCTCATCACCCAGCCGCGCGACCCTACTTCGCCATCGACTTGCCCCCGCGCACCGGCCCAAGCCCGCAAGCCGCTAGCATGGCGGTCCCGTGACCTACGACGACCCATCCAGCACCGACACACCGGCCTCCACACCGGCTTCCAAACCGGCCCCCACACCCCCGCTCGCGCCCCCGCCCGAGGTGCCCGTGGTACTGCGCGAGCGCCTCGCCGCGCTCGATAAGCTGCGCTCGCTTCGCACGCACGAGCGTGAACTTGTCGCCAAACTCGCAGACCCAGACGTCGCCGGCGACCACCGCCGCGCTCGTGAGCTTGGGCTTGCGCGCGCAGCTCTTGAACCCCTGGCCCGCGCCGTTGACCAGATCGACGCGCTGCTTGGCGAGCTGGCTGGCAACGCCGCTCTGCTGGCCACACCGGGCATCCTTATCGGCCTAGACCGTGAGCTGGCACTTATGGCCCGCGACGAGCAGCCGCAAATTGAGCAGCGCGTGCTTGAGCTCTACCGCCAGGCCACCGGCTCACTCGCCCAGGCCGACGACAACAAGGTTGGCTCAATCATGCTCGAGCTCCGCGCCGGCACCGGCGGCGAAGAGGCCACGCTCTGGACCCGCGACCTGCTTGACGTCTACACCAAGTACGCCGCGAGCAAAGGCTGGAGCGTTGAAACCCTCGAGCTCGCCACCGAGCCGGGCGTCGGCGGCGTGCGAAGCTGCGTGCTCAACGTCCGCGGGCAGGGCGTCTGGACGTTCATGAGCTTCGAGGCCGGCGTCCACGGCGTCAAGCGCGTCCCCGCCACCGAGGCTCAAGGCCGCGTCCACACCTCCACCAGCACCGTCGCCGTCCTGCCCGAGCCCGATGAGGTTCAGGTCAAGATCGACTGGGCCAACGACGTCGAAGAGTTCGCCACCACCAGCCAGGGCCCCGGCGGGCAGAACGTCAACAAGGTCGCCACGGCCGTGCAGATCAAGCACAAGCCCAGCGGCATCATCATCCGCATGATGGAGAGCAAGAGCCAGCAGCAGAACCGCCAGATGGCCCGTCGCCTGCTCGCCGCACGGCTCTACGAGATCGAGCGCCAGCGCCAGCACGCCTCACGCGCCGCCGCCCGCACCGCGCAGATCGGCACCGGCGAACGCAGCGAAAAGGTCCGCACCTATCGCTGGAAGGAGGGCATCGTCGCCGACGAACGACTCCCCGGTGAGTACGCCTTGCGCGACGTACTCGCCGGCAACCTTGCGCCGCTGCACGCTGACTTGCTAGACCGCCAGACGCAGGCCCGCATCGCCGCGATGTGAGGCGGTTCACTCTCGAACGCCGCGGCCTCAGCGGTCACCAATTCGTCAGCAGTCGCCCCATTTAGCACTCGCCCACAAACAGCGCGATGAACAGCACGAAGTCGTCGGCCGTCAGCTCACCACCGGGCACCGTGCTGCCGCCGGGCCCAGCAACATCAGCCACGCCCAGGTTGCCCCCGGTAAACGCGCTGATGAAGGCGATGATGTCGTCCGCCGTCCGCTCGCCATCGGGCCCCGGCGCGGCCTTCGCGCCCGCGATGTCCGCAAAGCACGCGATCGTGAACTTGCTGAATGGGCTGGATTATCCTCCGTCCCAGTAGTTGGGGATTTCGGCAACCAGCGTCCGTCAGTCTCCAGACGGAGGGCTTGCGCTCGCGGGCGGGCAGAACGACCGACCCGGCAGGCTCATCCCGCTTCAGCGGCACACCAATCGTGGTGGTAGACTCCGCAAGGACTCGCTCAAAGAACGCCTTGACTTCGCCAATGCGAGACACCACTTGCTGCCGCCGGTTTGCATCAGGAAACGCCGCCTCAAGCGAGCCCTGTTCAATCACATAGTTAATCGTAAACTGCGCCTGTGTAACTGGAGCCGCCCAGCCGATGAGCGCGCCCATCAATAGCGTTGCGCGTTCGAGCCTCAAGCAGCGAGCATGTCTGCTCCCGGGTTATTACAACCGTCCTAAGCCTACTAGGTCTGTCGCCGCTGGTGTCCGCCGCGATCCGAATTCGCCACAGTGCCTCGATCTTTGCGTCGCGTTCGCGGCCCGGTCGCACTCGATGGCCTGCCCAGCGTCAGCACGCTACCGCTGGACCCACCTTACCCCAACAGCCGCTCGGCGCCCATCTCCACTGCCGCCAGCATCATGCCGCCGCCGCGCGAGCGCGTCTGCACCATATAGCGCTGCAGGTTTCGCCCGGGGCACTCGGTAGGGTTCAGCTCGCGGTGGGTGTACACGCGTGAGAGCGGCACGCCGTAGCTGCGCATCTGCGTGGCCACGAAGCGGTCCAGGGCCGCGGTCTGCTCGCGCGTGGGGCTCTGACGCTCAAAGTTGCCCAGGCACAAGATGCCCATGTTGTTCTCGTTGTGGTCCTGCACGTGGGCACCCTGGTAGCGGATGCTCCGCCCCTCCCACACGCGGCCCTGCGCGTCAACAACATAGTGATAGCCGATGTCCGCCCAGCGCCCGCCGCCCTTGGCCGTCCGCCGCAGGTGTGACTGGCGGATCTGCTCGATGCGCGTGGCGCAGCGCGAGAAGTTGCGCTCGGTAAACACGTCCATCCCGTCGTGGTGGATCGTTATGCGCTTGACGCCGTTGAGCGGGTAGATGCTGTTGGGCCGCCCCACACCCGCGCGCGTCCACTGCCCGCGCGCTATCACGCCCGCGTTGGCACCGCCCGGCAGCGGCGAGGGCTCCACCGGCATCGGCACGCCCCCGATGGTCGTCGGCGGCAATCTGCCCATGCCCCCGGGGCCGGGCGTCGGGTAGTACACGTTCCCCGGCGCGCCGCGCACCGGGCTCAACGGCGGATCAGGCCACGGAATATCCGGCGTCGCGTCCGCGAGCCCAGCGTCGCCCGGCATCGCGCCCTTGTTCTGACAACCCGCAAGGTACAGCAAACCAAGGGCACCAGAGGCTTGCAGCAGAAGTCGACGTGAGAGCTGAACGTTCACGGAATCTCCATCGACACACCGCCGCGGCCCGCTGCAAATCTCACGGGGGCTCTGCGCAGCATACGCCTTCACACTCAACCCCCACACGCAGCCCCCAACCTCACCTCGCGGCGCCGCCTGTCGCCGGCCCACGCCGCCCAAGCCACTGCGCCCACACGCTAAGCGCCAGAAGCCCAAATAGCCGCTGCCCGTGTTCACGAGTTACCAGCCCCGATGCCCCCGTGCCCAGGTGCTCATCAACCATCTCCCGCACGGCCTTCGCATCCACCAGCGGTGCAACGCCCACCGCCTCTGGCCCAAAGGGCTCTCGCCCCAGCAGCCGCTCTTGCAGCAGCCCGCGCAGCCCGCCAAAGTCCTCACGGAACCACCGCCCAATCGGGACCGCAAACCCGCGCTTAGGAAGCCTCAGCACGTCAGCGGGCAGGTGCCCAGCCGCCACGCGCCGCAGCAAACCCTTGCGCTCTGGTATCCCACCAACCAACCAAGAACCCACGCCCCCGCGCGTCGGCATCAGCACCTCTAGCGGCGCGCCCAGCGCGGCCTCCACAAGCGGGCGGGCCAGCATGGGTGACCGCAGCTCAAGCCCCACGGCCATCGACGCCGTATCGGTCTTGCACAGCACGTCCGGCCCCAAGTACGCAAAGAAGTCATCCGCCAGCGGGTCAGCCGCCGCCGGGTCATCCATCAGCGGCACCAGGCCTAGGCCGGCACTCACCCCGCCCGCGCGCGCGCTCAGCGAGGGCATGAGCTCCAGCAGCAGCTTGAGCGGCGTCTGCGCCCGCAGTTCGTGATACCCGTGCAGCACGCCGCCCTGCAGCCGCGCCGCACGCTCAAGCCAACCCCCAACTCGACCGCCGAGCGTCCCGCCGCGTGCCAACAGCCGCCTGGCGTCATTGATCGCCCCGGCGTCTAGCGCACCAATCGCCAAGCGCAGTGCACTTCTACGCCAGTCCCCACGCGCACCTCCACGCGCACCTCCACGCGCACCTCCACGCGCGTCAGCCCTTGGCCCCAGCAGCGCCGCCGCTACCTGACGCTCATACCCGCCAAACAGCTCATCGCCCCCGTCGCCGCTGAGCGCCACCTTCGCGTGCTCGCGTACCGCACGGCTGATCCAGTACGTCGGCAGCAGGCTGCTATCGCCCAGCGGCAGCCCAAGCTGCTCAATCAGTACAACCAGCGCCGCCGCCGCATCGTGGTGGCACTCAAGCGTCTGATGCTGCGTGCCCAAGTGTTTGGCCACATGCGCCGCAACGGGTGACTCATCGAGCACACCCGCGGGCATGCGGACGGTAAAGGTCCGCAGCGGGCCTGCCCCGCGAGCGCTCAGCGCCCGCTGCGCGTGCGAGGCCACCAACCCTGAGTCCAGCCCGCCCGAGAGAAAGCACGCCAGCGGCACGTCCGCCTCCAGCCGCTCCGTCACGCTCGCGCTCAGCAACGCATCGACCCGCTCGGGCGTCAATCGCTCACCTTGAAGCTCATTAACACCACCGCGCCTCGGCACCCGCGCCGCCAGCGCCCAACGCGCCGCCCCCTCGCCCAGCCTTTCAGCGCTGTGCAGCGCCGCCCGCGCTGGCCATGATCGCGCGGCACCTAGCGGCGCTTCGCTCGCGCCAAACCGCAGCCACTGGGCCAGATTGAGGTCGAGCGTCAGCTCACCTTCTGGCCGCCCTTCTGGCCCTCCTTCTGGCCCTCCTTCTGGCTCGCCTTCTGCACCAAGCTGTGCCGCCAGCGCAGACACGCCCGACGCCGTGCTCGCAAACCACAGCGTGCGGGTCATCTCGGCCCCGCTCTGCGTGCGAAGCTCGCCAACGTACAAAGGCTTCTCCAGCGCGCCATCCCTCGACAGCATCAAGCGCCCGCGCGCACCGTCCCAGATCGCCAGAGCCCACATCCCATCAAGCCGATCCACCAGCCGCTCGCCCCACGCCTCGTACCCGTGCAGCAGCACCTCGGTATCGCTGTGATCGCTGGCAAACCGCGCGCCCCGGCCCTCAAGCTCGCGCCGCAAGGCCCGATGGTTGTAGATGCACCCGTTGAAGACCACCGCCAACCGCGCGTCACGCGCAGCGCTCGGGTCCAAGAAGGTCTTGACCATCGGTTGCGCGCCACCGGCGTGGTCGATGATGCTCAGCCGCGCGTGCGTCAGCGCAACCTCCACGCGCTCAAGCCCTCCTGGCTTCGCCGCCCGCGTGGTGCTGGCGCGGAACGTGCCGTGACCATCGGGCCCGCGGTGCGCGATGTGCCGGTGCAGCAGGTCGAGCCAGGCCTGCGGGATCAGGCCAACGTGCGCGGCTTCATCGCCGCTCAGGCTCGTCACACGCAAGATGCCCGCGATGCCGCACACACGCGGAGATTACGCCCCGCCCGGGCCCGGCGGCACCGGCCCGCTGGGCTTCGGCACGCCAGCCGCGCCGCGTGAGCGCTCAACAACCCCCTGCGCGGCTCCCGCGAGGCCGGCCTGAACCTGTGGGACCGGGGCCTGCAAGTCCGCCCGCTCCATCGCGCCATTGCGCGAGGGCAGGTGCGCGCTGTTCCGCAGGTCACGCAGGTTCGGCACAATCGCCAGGTTGTTGGCGTTGCGGGCCCGTGTTGCCGCCTCCCACTGCTCCCAGACCTTCCGGTTTGAGTACAGCAGCCACGGCGTGTGCAGCCCGCGCGTCAGCAGCACCGCCGAGGCGTACGCCGGCAGCGCTGTCCACTCCGCCCGCACGCCCTCGTGCAGCAGCCACCACTGCACGCCCCACGCCGTCGCGTAAAAGATCGGCGAGAGGCACAGACGCTGAAACTGGATCGTCGTGGCATCCTTGATAAACGAGATGCTCGGCGGCGCCGCATCAATCACCCGATCCGCCGCGTCAACCACGCGCCGCGCCGCGCTGAGCCGCCCGGGCATGTGGCTCGCCAGCCAGTGCAGCCCGACGGCGATCACCAGGTCAAAGATCAGATCCAGCGCGAAGGTGATCCCCACAATCAGCCACTTGGGCTGGCCCTCGAGCAGGTGCCACGCGTTCAAGAGCTTTAGCACGCCGGTGGTCAGTACGATCGCCGAGAGCCCCGCCAACGCGATGTTCACGTTGACGTTGACGATCCGCCGGGCGTATTGGCGTGCGCACCACGAGAGCATTCAGAGGGCAGTTTAGCGGGTGCCTGGGCGCGCCATAGGCCCGACATTTAGAAGCCCTCGATCCGCCGTCCTAGCCGCCCACAACCGCTCGCGCGCGATCTGCGCCGCTCGCTCGCTGACGTCAAAGCCCACCGCGTCGCGTCCCAAGCGCGCCGCCGCCACCAGGCTCGTCCCGCTGCCGCAGCACGGGTCGAGAACCACGCCCCCGGGCGGGCAGCACGCGCCCACGAGCACCTCCAGCAGCGCCAGGGGCTTCTGCGTTGGGTACCCCGTCCGCTCCGCGGCCATGTTGTTGATCGCCGGGATCGCCAGCACGTCGGTCATCTTCTTGCTCTGGCCCCGCAGCCGCGCGCTCGTCGCCGGCACCCGCGGCGCCTCAAACCAGTGCGCCCCCGCGCGCCGAGCAAACAGCAAGATGTCATCGTGCTTGCGCGCAAAGCCCCGCGGCGAGCTGCCCCCGAGCCCGTAGCTCCAGATCAAATGATTCACAAACGCCGCCGGCCCCAGCAACTCGTCCAGCAGCAGGCGGACGTGCGCGCACGCACGCCAGTCGCAGTGAATCGCCACCAGCCCGCTGTCGCGGACCGAAGGCAATGTGACCACCAGCCGCGCCCGCAGCCACGCCGCCAGCTCCGCGGGGCCCGCGAACCGATCGTCAAAGGTCGCGGCATCTGCCCCGCCGGCACCACCACCCTCACGACTGGCCACACGACTGGCCACACGATTGGCCCCCGCGGGCGTGCGATGAACCCGCCCGGTCCCAAACGGAATATCCGCGTAGACAAAGTCCACGCTCTGCGCGTCCAGCGTCGCGGCGAGCGCAAGCCAGTCACCCACCTCCACACGCGCCCGCGGCCCTGCTGTAAGCTGTGCGTTCACCGCAGGCGAGCGCACCTCACTCAAGCCAGCCCCATGCGCGTCGCCGCGCGAAAGCTTCTCGGGCTCAGGTTGCGCGGGCTTAACCATTCCACTATCCTTAGCCCCGTGACCGACGCGACCAATCCTGCCCAGCCCGAGCCGCCCCCCCAGCCCGAGCCAGCTGACCAAACCGCCGAGCGCCTGCAACGCCTCGAAGAGGCCTGTTCGCAAGCCTCCTACGACCAAGACCAGCTCCAGTCCCACGTCCTAAGCCTGATGCGCCAGCTCGACCAAGTGACCCGCCGCCTCGCACGCCTCGAAGCGGCCCTCGCCGGTGCCGCCAGCACCGCCCATGGCGCGTCACACCACGACGCCCTCACCCAGGAAGAAAGCGACCAAGGCCACTCGGCCGGCAACGAAAGCACCCCGCCTATGGCCGGTTAAGCCGCGGGCGGGGTGCCGATGGTACTTGTAGATGGTCCGAACACAGGCCCAGCTTCTCGACCTTGGCCTCACTTCGCCGTGTGCTTGGCGGCCTCTTCGGGCGTCGCACGCCGCGCGGTGTTGATCTTGACGTCCTCGGCGGGCCAGTCGCCCATCCCGTTCTTCACGCCCGTGCGAACTTCCTTGATCTTATCGACCACCTCGGTCCCGGCCACAACCTTGCCAAAGACCGCATAGCCGACGCCGTCACGCGAGCCGGCCCGGTTCAGGAAGCCGTTGTCGCCCACGTTGATGTAGAACTGGCTGGTCGCGCTGTCGGCCACGTTGGTGCGGGCCATTGCGACGGTGTACTTCTTGTTCTCAAGCCCGTTGCCGCCCTCGTTCTTGATCGGATCGCGCACGGGCTTCTGCTTCCCGTCGGGCGTAAAGCCGCCGCCCTGGACCATGAACCCGTTGATCACCCGGTGGTACACGGTCCCGTCGTAGTGCTTGTCGTCGACGTACTTCAAAAAGTTCTCGACGCTCAGCGGCGCCTTGGTCTGGTTCAGTTCAAGAGTGATGTCACCCATGGAGGTCTGCAGGACAACGTACACAAGCTGCTCCTTGGCCGGGTCTGCCGGCGTGCTGGTGGTCTTCGGGGCTGCGGGGGTCGTCGGCTTGGGCTGATCCTTGCTCGCGGGCTGGCCCTCGACAGGCTTTGTCTCGGTGGGCTTGGTCTCGGTGGGCTTGGTTTCAGGCTGCGAGGCGGGCGTCTCCTTCTTGCTGTCATCGGCCTGGGCCCACATCGGCGCGGCACCAAGCACAAGGCTGGCCGACAGGGCCAAAGACGGAAGAGGTGAACGCGCAAAGGTCTTGAGCATGTGATTCTCGCTCGGAAGAGTGTCGCTCGGTCCTGCGGGGTCCTCTTGACTGCGCCAAGGCTTACACCGCCCAGGCCGCCCCGCATGCCAACGATATCGGGTCAACCTTGGTTTCGCCCCGCAAATCTGGTGGATTCGCGCAAACCCCGATCGAACGGCGAACCGAAGATCAGCGTAGGCGAAAGGCCTTAGTACACATCGCCCAGCCCCAGCGCCATGCAGAATCATCGCCACGCCAACCCGACGCGACCTCGACGAACCCGCAGGTGCGCCGTGACCCACCCGCTGGGCGCACTTGTCTGGCCACTAACGCTGCTCTACATGACCGCCTCGATCGCGCTGGGGCAACCTGCGCTCGGCGATGAGCCTGCGCTCGCCGTTCCCGCCTTTGAACTTGGCACGGCGCCCGATCGGGGCTTCAACCCTCAGCCGGCCTCGGCCCCGCCGCCCCCTGCCGACCCTGCGAGGCCCACGCTTAAGCCAAGTGATGATCGCGCAACTGAGCCTGTAATCTCCCCATCGCCGCGCACGCGCGTGACCTCCGCTGGCACCTTGCCCATGCTCGACCCAGAGACCGCCGGAAGATTGCGCGAGCTGCTCGTTGCGCCCCGGGCTGGCGCTGAGCCGACCCTTGACCGTGACAGACGCACCATCGGCTGGTCGGGCTGGGAGCGCCGGGGCGGCGCGCTGGACCTCGGCCCCGACCTGCACCTGCAAGGCTCGCAGAGCGAGTTCTACCTCAGCGGCGCGGGTGCGAGCGTCGGCGAAGCCCGCGACGGACGCACACCCGCGCAGCTCGTTGACGTCTCAGCAACCTGGGACGCGCTGCGTCTGGGCGAGCTGGCCCTCTCGCTCTCAGGGGGCGTCCGTGTCGCCATGACCGGCCCGACCCTCGACCAAGAGCCCGGCGTCACTTACATCACCCCCGTGGTCGGGCCCGGCGTCGGCTGGCAGCAGGCCCGGTGGGCACAGGCCCGCGGCATGTTCCTGAGCGACCCCGGCGGCTCGCGCGGCGATTACCTCGAGCTCCGCGTCGAGCAGGTCCTGCGGCTTTCACAGCGGGCGACGCTCTCTGTTGGCTACCAAAAAGTTAGCAACCTCTTCGGCAGCACCAACCAGCGCGCCCAAGGCCGCGAGGCGGTATTGCTCGAGTTCCGCGTCGGCTTCTAGACCAATCCCGTCTTCGCGATCAAGCCCTGTGACGCAGCTACCGCACCACCAGCGCGTGCGGGCCCGGGCCAACGCCCACCGCGAAACCCAGCGGCTCAAGCCGAATTGCTCCACCAACCCGGCCTGCCCCGCTATCTGCAACTGGCCTCAGCCCGCTGACGCGGTAGAAGTCCAGCTCGCCATCGACCGCCGCCGGGTCCGCCGAACGAAGCTGCGCGACGATCAGGTGCTCACCGCGCGCGTCAAAGGCCAGCGCCGTCGGCACGCCGGTGAGCTGTCGCACCGTTGCCACGCTTAGCGCGCCCGTCTCGGAATCGATCCGGAACGCGAAAAGCCCGCCGCCCTGCGCCACCGCCGCTCCGGCAAACAAGCTCGGCCCGCGCCAGCACGCCACCACGACCAGCTCACCCCCGGGGCTGACCGCCAGCCCCTCAGGCAGCGGGCCCACCGGCTGGCTCGAGACCACGCGGTGGTCAACCAGCCCGCGGAGCGCCGCCCCCGCCACTGACGTCTCGCTGGGCACCTCACTCAGGCGCACCGCCGTCAGGCTGCCCGCCGGCAGCGCACCAGAGAGCGCCGAGCGCGGCGCGTTGATGCTCGTTACCAGCAGGTGCCGTCCGTCGGGGGTAAATCGCAGGTTGCTCGGCGTGCTGGGCACGCGGACGGGCGCGCCCCACGGCGCCAGGCTTGGTAGCCCGCTGGCCTTGTCCTTGGCAAACTCCAGCAGCGCGACCTGGTCAAGCTCAGGCAGCGCGATGGCCAGATATCGCCCGGTGGGGTGCCACAAGATCGTCCCGACCGCCGCGGGCTCGTCAAGGTTGATCCCCAGCAGCGGCCACGCCAGCGGGCGCGTCGCTTCGTTGCCCACATTCAGCAGCACGATCTGTTGCCCCGGCTCGGTCGTCGCTACCGCGACATACTGCCCCGATGGGTGCACGTCAACACTCTGTGGCGAGAGCCCCACCGGCACCGGGGCCAGCGCACGCGGCGCGCTGGGCTCAGAGAGATCAATCGGCGTCACGCTCTCGCCCGGCAGCACGCCGCCAACGTCCGTCGCCAGCCCATCGCGCGTACGCCCGGCCGGGGTAAAAGCCTCGATCACATACGCGCGCTTCCCGTCGGGGGTTATCGCCAGCGCGCCCGGCGGGCCCAAGGCGCTATTGCTCGCTGGCACCTGCGCTAGCCGCGTGCTCCAGCGCGGCTCGCCACCAGCCGGCGGCGTGATCGGCAGCGCCAGCACCGTCAGCCGGTCACGATCAGACCGCTGAAACAGCGTGCCCGCTGGCGCGGCGTTCATATCCGAGTCGCCCAGCACCGCGATAAACCTCCCCGCCAGCACGCCCTTCTCACCAGTTGCGCCGCCCTGCCGATCGCCATGGCGCCCGGGCCCCGGCGTGCAGCCGAACAGCGAAAGCCATACCGCCGCGGTCATTGCGATAACCGGACCCACCCCGCGCACCGCATAAAGAGCCCTGCGCGTGCGGCGTGCACCACGGCGGCTATTGCAAAGGCCCAAACTGTCCCGGTTCGCACGCATGCTCAGATCGTACAACCCCTTGGCCAACGGTTCATTCCGGGCCAAGGTCGCTCAGGTTCAACACCCGCCCCGCGGCCCGCGGCTCATCGCGCAGCGGGCGGGCCCGCAGCCACGCCAGCATCACGCCAAGGTCCGCCGGGAACGGGGCCCGAAACTCCATGGGCTTCTGCGTGATCGGGTGCCGAAGCTTGAGCATTGCCGCGTGCAACGCCACTCGCGGCACCCCGGGCGAGCCCTGCCACCCCGCCTCCAGCACCCGTCCCTGATACATGTCATCACCCGCAAGCGGGTGCCGCAGGTGCTGCATGTGCACGCGGATCTGGTGCGTCCGCCCGGTCTTGAGCTCAACCTCAACCACGCTCAGCCAGGGCGAGTCGGCGCTGTACAAGGGCCCGGGCCAGTCACGATCAATCCCCCGCGCGACTCCCCCGCCAGTCACCGGCTGGCTGTCGCCCGGCTCGATCGGCTTGCTCCACCCCGGTGCCGGTGCGCGGCGCTGGCCGGGGCCCGCCGCACGCGCGGCCACAGGTGATGCCATCGTGCAGTACCGCCCCAGCACCCGGCAGACGCTCAGCGCCGGCTTGCCCGGGTGGTCATGCCGCACCACCTGCTTCTCGCGGTGGCCCTTCTCACGCGAGGGGTGTGGGCCGATTGGCACGTCCACTGTCTGGACCAGATCATCAACGCGCCCGTGGACCAGCGCCACGTACCGCTTGTCGGTCTGGCGGTGCTCGAACTGCGTTCCTAGCTTCCAGTGTGATTCCTCACTCTTGGCAAACACGATGACCCCGGAGGTCTGCCGGTCCAAACGGTGCACGACCCCAGGGCGCGCAAACTCGCGCCCGACCTGCGAGAGGTGCCCGCCGAAGCTCGAGCGGTTCTGGAAGTGGAACGCCAGCGCGTTGATCAGCGTCCCCGACAGGTGCGACCGCGCCGGGTGCACGATGATGTCGGGCGATTTGTTCAGCACGATCATGTGCTCGTCCTCAAACAGCACGCTCAGCGCGATGTCCTGCGGCGGCACCTCCTCGCTCGGCGGCGGCTCGATCTCCACCTCCACTACATCGCCCAGCCGCAGGTTCGTGCTCGCCTTTGCCACACGCCCGTTGACCTTCGCGCCGCCCGCGTCGATAAGCGTCTGCAGCTTGGCGCGGCTCAAAAACGTGATTCGGTCGACCAGGTACTTGTCCAGCCGCTTGTCAAGGTCACGCGCCAGCGTGAAGACGACCTTCTGGGTCGTGCGTGGCACGCCGACTAATAGCTCGTCGTCGCCGTCGTCTTGCGCGGCCTCCGGTCCTTCGAGGAGTGCCTCTGGCAGCACCCCGGGCAACGACTCTGGCTCTGACTCTTGCGCTGCTGCTGACGCTGACTTGGTCTGCCGGGCCGCGCGTGGCGAGCCATCGAGCCCCGCCGCCGCACGAAGCGCGCGCGGGTCCAGCTTCCCGCCCGGACCGATCAGCGGGTCGGCACGGTCGGCGACTGGCTTGGGTTCTTTGCGACGCTTGTTGTGCGCCAAGGCGGGCTCACTGCCGAGCGGCTCATCGCCGCCTACGGCTTCGGGGTCGCCCCAGGTTCAGGAGTAGTCGCAGGCTCGGCCGCCGGACTAGGTGCGGAAGTAGGCGCGGAAGCAGGCGCCGAAGTAGGCGCGGGCACCGGCGTAGTCACAGGTGCCGGCGGCGTGCTCGGCCCCGCAGGAGGTGTCGGCGGCGTGTTCAGGCTCGGCGGCGGCAATGCCGGCATACCGGGCAAACCCGCACCCGGTGACGAAAGGCTCGGCATTGACAGCCCTGGCACGCCCATCGGCAACGCGATCGGCTCGGGCTTTTTGAACGTCACGATCTGGCTGTCACTCACCAGCGCCGGCAGGCCCTTGAGCGTCTCGAGGTCCGCCAGCCGACTGCCCGCCAACTCGGCCACCTGCTTGTACCCGCCAACCTTGGCGAGCGCCTCGGCGCTCTGATAGTGACCCTTCGCCACATCCCACTGCTGGCCGCTCTCTGCCACCGAGGCGAGCCCGAACAGCGCCCGCAGCTCAAAGATCACCTTTCCGCTCTGGCCCGTGACCTGCCCGCGGACCAGCTCGTACTGCTCCTTGGCCTTGTCCAAAAGGTCCGTCGCGGCCCGGCCCGTCAACACATCGTCGGCGTTCTTAGATACACCCGTCTGCGCGTCAACCTCGGCCCCCGGCAGCAGCCCGCGTGCGCTCGAGAGAAGCCACTGGTCGCCCGCCGCCAGGCGCGCCAAGAGTGAGACGCTGGCCTTGCCCGAGTGATCTCCAGCGATCGAGACAAGCACCTCGGGCGAGACGTCCAGCCCGCTGCGCTGCGGCTCAAGGGCCTTGTCCAGCGCCTCAAACGCCGCCCCCAGCTCGTCGGTCTTCTTTTCCTGAAACCGCGTGTAGAAGAACCAGCCGCCGGCAATCACCACGATCGCCAGCATGATGTAGACCGAGTACTTCTGCAAGAACTCGATCACATCGGTGTTGTACTTTGACTCTTCAAGCCCCGCGCCGGTCTTGATCTCACGCGCGCGAACGTCAACCCCCGCACGTTTGCCAGACGACAGGCCAGACGAAGGGCCAGACGAAGGGCCAGACGAAGGGCCAGACGAAGGGCCAGACGAAGGGCCAGA
>JAJOLK010000011.1:23678-120963 GCA_021173225.1 Phycisphaerales bacterium PN19_bin_20
CGAAGGTCCAGACGAAGGTCCAGAGGCTGGGCCTGAGGGGGGCAGATTGGAGCGATCGTCGGCCATAGGGCGGAAGGATAGAAGCCCACCCGGCCCCGGGCCGGCCGCAAGGCCCAACCCTTACTCTCAGCCCCAAACCCCCGCCCGTACCATGCCGCGATGTCATCCCCTTACGACACCTACGCCTCGCCGCTCGCCAGCCGCAACGCCAGCCCGCAGATGCTCCGCCTCTGGTCGCCTCGGCACAAGTTCAACACCTGGCGACGCATCTGGCTCGCCGTCGCTCAGGCTCAGCACGAGCTCGGCCTGCCCGTCACCAAAGAACAAGTCGATGAGCTCCGCGCCGTCGTCAAACGCCCCGGCGGCATCACCGACGCCGAATTGCACGCCGCCGAGAAGTACGAACGCGAGCTGCGCCATGACGTCATGGCCCACGTCCACGCACTGGGCGACTCGTGCCCCAAGGCCAAGGGCATCGTCCACTTGGGTATGACCAGCCAGGACGTGGTCTGCAACGCGGACGCGATGATCATCGACGGCGCCCTCGCCGCGCTACACACCAAGCTCGTCCGCTCGATTCTCAGCCTGGGCGACCGCGCCGCCGCAACCCGCGCGCTGCCAACCCTCGGCTTCACGCACTATCAGCCCGCGCAGCCCATCACCGTTGGCCGACGCTGCGCCGGCTGGGCCTACGAGCTTCACCTCTGCGAGCAGCGCATCGCCGACAACCGCGCGCGTGCGGCCTTCCGCGGGCTCAAAGGCGCCACCGGCACCCAGGCGTCATTCCTCGCGCTGCTCGGCGGGCAGAGCCACCGCGTCGACCAGCTTGAGGCCCTCGCCCTCAGGCACCTTAGCGACACAGACCGCGCGCCCGCGAAGCACACCCTCTCGGGCCAAACCTACCCGCGCGTGGTCGACACCTTCATCCTCGCCGACCTCGCCAGCGTCGCGAGCGTATTGCACAAGATCGCCACCGACATACGCCTGCTCTGCAACCGCAAAGAGCTTGACGAGCCCTTCGAAGACAAGCAGATCGGCTCCTCCGCCATGCCCTACAAGCGCAACCCCATGCGCTGCGAGCGCATCTGCGGGCTCGCCCGCTTCGTCATGAACCTCGTCGGCAACGCTTACGACACCGCCGCCACCCAGTGGCTTGAACGCACGCTCGATGACTCCAGCAACCGCCGACTCAGCCTCCCCGAGGCGTTCCTCGCCCTCGACGGCTGCCTTGACCTCATGCACAACGTCGCCTCCGGCCTCATCGTCCACGAGGCGACGGTCCGCAAAAACCTCCTGGCCGAGCTGCCCTTCATGGCCACCGAGAACATCCTCATGGCCTGCGTCAAGCTCGCGCCCGCCGGCGGCGGCGACCGTCAGCACTACCACGAGGTCATCCGCCAGCACGCCCAAGCCGCCGGTCTCCGCGTCAAGAGCGAAGGCCTCGACAACGACCTGCTCGAACGCCTCAAGGCCGACCCATACTTCCAGTCCATCGCCCGCGGCGGCAAGTTGACAGCCGAGCTTGACTGGGACGGCGTCATGGACCCGGTGCAGTACATCGGCCGCTCCGTCGAGCAGACCGAACGCTTCATCAAAGAGGTCGTCGACCCGCTGCGCACTCAGTACGCAGGCACTTTGGCCGGCCTCGAAGACAACGCCCCGCGCGTTTAGCCCCGTCCGCTTAGCCAAGCGCGTTTAGCCCCGCGTGTTCAGCCCCGCGCTTCCGCCAGCCGTTCCACCAGCATGATCAGCCGCCCGCCCGCGTCGGGCTCAAACAGCGTCAGTGCCCGCGCCCGCGCCGCCGCGCCAAGCTCCGCCAGCCGATCGCGCGATCGCCACAGCTCAAGCAGCGCCGCCGCCAGCAAAGCCGCCTTTGCCGCGCCGCCGCCCGCTGGCACAACCCAGCCCTCTATCCCAGTTCGCACCCAGTCTGCGCACCCGCCCACGTCCGTCACGATGGCGCTTCGCCCAAGCAGCATCGCCTCCACCATCGCCAGCGGCGTGCCCTCTGCGTGCGAGGCCAGCACCAACGCGTGGTTCTCCGCCCACAGCCCCCGCACATCCGCCACCTGCCCTGCAAACCGCACCGCGCGGCTTGCGCCTGCCTCTACACCTGCGACCAGTCCGAGCCGTAACGCCTGCTGCTCAAGTGTCGCGCGGTCCGGCCCCTCGCCCGCCAAAGTCAGCTCGATCTGCGCGCCCTGACCCCGCGCGATCGCCAACGCCTCCAGCAGCACGTCCTGCCCCTTCACCGCGCTCGCCAGCCGCCCAACACACGCCACCCGCACCACACCATCAACTCTGGGCATCGCCAGCGCCGACACATCACGCAGGTTCACCGGGTTGCACACCACCGCCGCTCGCGGCACGCCCCCGCCCAGCGCCTCGCCCGCCTCCTCTACGTTCCGACGGCACACAAACAGGTTCGCGCCCGCCCGCGCGTGCAATGCCCGCGCACGCCGACGCAGCAGCCAACCCGTCTTGACCCCCGGCCGGTTGAACTGCACAACATTCACCAGCACCGAGCTGGCCTGGGCCAGCCCGCCGCCGCTCAAGGGTCGATCCGTCAGCCAGCCCAGAATTGGGCGCGTCACGCGCCGCGCCACGCATTCAAACGCGC
This sequence comes from Phycisphaerales bacterium PN19_bin_20, assembly GCA_021173225.1. GTDB lineage: Bacteria > Planctomycetota > Phycisphaerae > Phycisphaerales > UBA1924 > JAJTGZ01. The sequence continues at coordinate 26,299 of JAJOLK010000011.1, forward strand.
TGCCCTGGCTCAGCACCACCGCCGCCGGATTGAACCGCTCAACCCGCTCAAGCCAAGCGCGCCTCTGTCCCAACCCAAGCGCCATCGCCATCGCCAGCCGCCCCTCGCGCCGCGGACGCTCGATGATCTCGGCCCCGAGCCGCTCAAGCTCCGCCACCGCCTCCGCCCGCGGCTGCCAATCAAACACGCACACCGCCACTGTGTGCCCGCGCGTTAGAGCCGCGCGTGCGCCAGCCGCCCACAGCTCCTCGCTGCCGCCCCAGGGCCCCCCCGCCATGCTGGAGAAGAACAGGATGTTCATACGGGGCCGCTCACACTCCAGCCAGCGCGGGCCGCTTGCTCTCGTTCAGCAGCTTGCGCAGCACCGTCTGCAAGATGCCACCGTTGCGGAAGTAGTGGATCTCCACCGCCGTATCCAGCCGGCAGACCACCATGAACTCAACCTTGAGGCCCGTCTTGGGCCCCTGCGTCGCCGTCGCCGTCACCTTGATCTCGCCGCGCGGCACAAACTCCGTTGGCAGGTGGATGTCGAACGCGTCGGTCGGGCACAGCCCCAGGCTCTCCGCCGTCTGGCCCGCCCTAAATGTCAGCGGCAGCACGCCCATACCCACCAGGTTCCCTCGGTGGATCCGCTCAAAGCTCTCGGCGATCACCGCCCGCACGCCCAGCAGCATCGTCCCCTTTGCCGCCCAGTCGCGCGACGAGCCCATCCCGTAATCCTTGCCCGCAAGCACGATCAGTGCCGTCCCCGCACGCTTGTAGTTCGCGCTGGCGTCAAAGATCGTTGCCAGCGGCGCGCCCGCCCCGTCCTGTGCTTGCGTGAAGTCGCGCGTCCACCAGCCCTCTTTGATCGCGGGCGCGGGCCCGCCGTCGGTCGCCACCCCCGTCAGCTTGTTCTTCACACGCACGTTGGCAAACGTCCCGCGCGTCATCACGCGGTCGTTCCCGCGCCGGCTGCCGTAGCTGTTGAACTCGCTGCGCGGGACGCCCAGCCCCTTGAGATACTCGCCCGCGGGGCTCTTCTCCGCGATGTCGCCCGCCGGGCTGATGTGGTCGGTCGTCACGCTGTCGCCCACGCTCACCAGCACCCGCGCGCCCGCGATCGACGCCATCGCGCCCGTCGCCGCCAAGGCGCTCATCCCCTCAAAGTACGGCGGGTGCTGGATGTACGTGCTCTTGGCGTTCCACCCGTACAGCTCGCTCTTGGTCACAGGCACCTGGTTCCACGTCTCGTTGGCGCTAAACACCCGCGCGTACTGGCTCTTGAACTGCTCGGGCGTCACGCACTGCGCCTTGAGCGCCTGCACCTCCGCGTGCGTCGGCCAGAGGTCCTTGAGCATCACCGGCTTCCCGTCATGCCCCACGCCCAGCGCCTCGGTCGCAAGGTCAACCGCCACACTCCCAGCGATCGCATACGCCACCACCAGCGGCGGGCTGGCCAGAAAGTTCGCCTTCACCGCAGGGTGCACGCGTCCCTCGAAGTTTCGGTTGCCGCTCAGCACGCTGGCCGCTACCAAGTCGCCCTCCTTGATCGCCGCCTCGACCGCCTCAGGCAGCGGGCCGCTGTTGCCGATGCACGTGGTGCACCCGTAGCCCACGGTCTGGAAGCCCAGCGCGTCAAGGTCCGCCGACAAGCCCGCCTTGTCCAAATAGTCCGTCACCACGCGCGAGCCCGGCGCAAGGCTCGTCTTGACCCACGGCTTGCTGTTCAGCCCCAACGCCCGCGCCTTGCGCGCCACCAGCCCCGCCGCGATCAGCACATCAGGGTTGCTCGTGTTCGTGCAGCTGGTGATCGCCGCAATCACAACCGCGCCGTGCGTCAGCTTGCTCTGCCCGCCGCCCTCCGCGTGCGCACCCTTGACGTTCCCGAACGAGCCGAAGATCTTCTCCAACGAAAGCCCGAAGCTCGTGTTCCCCAGCGGCGCGCCCAGGCCCCGCAAAAACTCAGCCTTTACGCCCTTGAGGTCCACACGGTCCTGCGGACGCTTCGGCCCCGCCAGGCTCGGCTGCACCGTGTCCAGGTCCAGCTCCATCACATCGGTAAATACCGGGTCGCGCGTCCCCTCCTCCCACCACAGCATGTTCGCCTTGCAGTACGCCTCAGTCAGCGCCGCCTGCGCCTCGCGCCCCGTGAACTTCATGTACGCGATCGTGTTCGCGTCCACCGGAAAGAACCCCATCGTCGCGCCATACTCGGGCGCCATGTTCGCGATCGTCGCCCGGTCAGGCACCGCCAGCGCCGCGATCCCGGGCCCGAAGAACTCAACGAACTTGTCCACCACCCCGCGCTTCCGCAGAATCTGCGTGATAGTCAGCACGAGGTCCGTCGCCGTCGTCCCCTCGGGCAGCTTGCCGACCAGCTTGAACCCGATCACCTCCGGCGCAAGCATGTAGTAAGGCTGACCCAGCATCACGGCCTCGGCCTCAATCCCGCCCACGCCCCAGCCCACCACGCCCATCCCGTTGATCATCGTCGTGTGGCTGTCGGTCCCCACGCACGAGTCCGGGTACACCACCGTCTCTTGCGCCTGGGTGTCCCCACGCTCCGCATGGCAGACAGTCTTTGTCAGCACGCCCGGCGAGAGGTACTCAAGGTTCACCTGGTGCACAATCCCCGTCGCCGGGGGCACGCACCGGAAGTTGCTCAGGCTCTGCTGGCCCCACTTGAGGAACTCGTACCGCTCGTTGTTCCGCTCAAACTCACGCTTGCTATTGATCGTCAGCGCCGTCGCGCCGCCCTCACCGGGGCCAAAGGCATCAACCTGCACGCTGTGGTCGATCACCAGGTCGCACGGCACCAGCGGGTTGATCAGGTTCGGGTCGCCCCCCAGCGCCTTCATCGCCGCACGCATCGCCGCCAGGTCCACCACGCACGGCACGCCGGTAAAGTCCTGTAGCACCACACGCCCGACCATGAACGGGACCTCGCCCTTGCCCGGGCTCTTGGCGTTGTACCCCGCCATCCCCGCCACGTCGTCGTTGCTGACTACGAACCCGTCCACGCTCCGCAGCATGCTCTCCAGCAGCACGCGGATCGAGTAAGGCAGCTCTTCGATCGGACGCCCGACCTTCCGCTCCGTCAGCGCCGCCAGGCGGTAGTACGTGTAGCTGCTGCCGCCGACAGAAAGGGTCGCCTTCGCACCGAACGGGTCGTGGTTGGTCATGGTTGTCTCCAGGGAGGCTCACGGGCCGGACTTCGGCCCACCGTTCAACTATCACCCGTCGGGTGGTGTAAAGACAATCAATCAAAGCACGAGATTGTATTGCGCCAGTCAATATCAGTCACCGGGCGTGACCTTTGATCCGGCCTCGTGCGCCACGGCATACTGGGCTACCGCGAGCTTCACCCTGCGGCGGCGTAGCACGATGGCGGTGACCATCGCGCCGATGATCACCAGCACGAGCGCCAGCCACGACACGCCCCGAGCGATCTCGTCATTTATCAGGCTCGGGACCAGCGCGTTAAGCGAGAAGAAGACCAGCGACGAGCCGGCGAGCCCGATCACCAGGCACGCGGCGTAGGCCCCGCTTCGGACTGTGTGGTCGCGCATGCGCACCGCGGGCGTCACGATGCCACCGACCAGGTAGGGCGTCCCGCACTCCGGGCAGCGACCAGCGACGACCATTGAGTGTGTTGCCTCGTGGTCGCAGTGGGCGCAGGCGGAGGGCGTCAGGACCCGGGCTTCGAGCGTGAGTTCTCGGTATAGAGATCGCACGCAGAAGACTATTGCCACGACCACCAGGCCCATCGGGATCAGGCTCATGAACATCATGCGGATGCTCGCAGAGAGTGCGGGCCGTATGGGTCAGTGCGGGCCGTATGGGTCAGTGGGGGCTGGTCGGGTTGCTCTCGCCGTCGTCGTCGTCCTCACCGCTCTCGGCGTCATCGCCGCCGTCTTCATCTTCGTCGTCACCCTCATCTTCGTCGGCGTCGTCGAACTCGGTCTCGTCGCCGTCGTCCTCGTCCTCATCTTCACCCTGGGAGTCTGGCCCGTACGCGTCCCACAGCTTGGGATAGGCGGCGGCCATGACCTGCTCGTCCTCGAAGTCGAATCTTTCGCCGGCGGGGTCTTCGGGCAGCTCAACGTCGGGGAGCTCATCGTTGTCGCCGGCGATCTCGTCGAACGCGTCGGCGACGACGTAGAGCAGGCCCTCCATGGTGGTCTCCATGTCGGGCTCTTCAAACTCCATGGCGGAGAGGGACTTGTCCGGATTGGCGAGGATCGCCTCAAAGGTGGCCTTGCCCTGCGAGACGGCCCAGAGTCGGAAGTGCAGGAACCCATCGTCGCTGCACCCGCCCTGCAGCAGGTACGCGGCACCCCAGAGCTTCCAGGTGTGGGCGCGGGCCAGGGCCTGGTGCATGTGCGAGTCAAAGGCCGCGAGGTCCTTGATCTTCATCTTGGTGAGGGCCTCAAACAGCGCCTCGCAGGTTTCATCCTCGTCGCGCTTGCCGAGCTTGCTGGCCTTCTCGATCAGCGTCCAGAATTGGGCTTCGTTCATCCGTGGGCTCCTCTTTAGCGGCGCAGAGCGTAGCTGAGCCACCGGCGTGCCATGGGCCGTGCGGGCGAGAAACTTATCTTCTGCGGGCGAGCGCATGCGGACGTGTGCGTGAGGGCGAGCGCACACAGATTTTTACGATGGCGCCAGATCGGGGATATTCACCGGTCTGTCAATCGGCGCGGTCAGATTACGAGCGTGGGCTGGTCTTGCATGCAGCTAGTCACCACCGGCCCGTGCGTGGGGTCGACGTAGATATTGATCTCATTGCGGACGCCGAAGCCGGGCGTGTAGGCCCCGGGCTCGATGGTAAAGCCCGTACCCGCGAGCATCGTGCGTGTGTCGTGAGACTCGAGGTTGTCGAGGTTCATCCCGATGCCGTGGACCAGCGCGCCGGGACTCAGAGAGTGCCCGGTGCGGTGCTTGATGAACGCGTCGAGCCCGGCGGCGTGCAGGACACCCCGCGCCGCGTCGTCAAGCTGCCAGCCCTCAATAGGACGCTGCTGCGCCCACGCGGTCTTTGCGGCGTTCAGCGTGGCGTCACGCGCATTTCGCACGGCATCAAAGACCCGACGGTGCTCGCTGGGCACGCTGGCACCTACAAAGCCCGTCCACGTGATGTCGCTGAAGATCGCCGCGTCACCAAGGCTGAACCCGTCAAGAGTTTCATAACGGCACCACAGATCGATCAGCACCCAGTCGCCCGGGCGGATCGGGCTGGAGCGGTGCTGGTCGGGCCCGTAGTGCGGGCTGCCGCTGTTGTCGTTGACCGAGACGATCGGGTCGTCGGGCCAGGCCAGGCCCTCGGCCTTGAAGCGGCCGGTGATAAAGGCCTGCGCGGCGCGCTCTTGGCACACGCCGTGGGCGCGGACTTGCGCGGCGATGAACGCGAAGGCCTCGGGCATGATGAGCGCTGTGACCGCGCTGGCGCGGCGGTGGGCGTCGAGCCCGGCCTCACTCCAGCGGGCGGCCCAGCGCTGGACGATGTCGGCAGAGGTGACGACCTCAAGGCCCAGGGCCCGGACCAGCTCGATAGTCCCGGCGTCAACGGTGCTGGCCACGGGCAGCGCGCCGCCCGGTGAGTACTCCATGGCGATGCGTTTGGTGCCGGTGTGCGCGCCTGCCAGCTTACCCCCCAGCTCTGCCCCCGCCTCGCCCCCCGCCTCGCCCCCCGGCTCACCCCCCGGCGAACCTTTCAACGCGGCGGCGAGCGCGGCAGGAAGGTCGGCCCAGCCGGCGTAGGTTGTAAAGGGGATCGCGAGCTTCTTGAACGCCTCGGTATCGATGTTGTGGCAAAGCACGCGCGGCTCGCGGGCGCTCCTGTGCAAGATCCAAAAGACCCGGCGCGTCAGGTGCTGCTTGCCGCCGAGCAGGCGCGGCAGCACCTGTGAAGACCCGCGAAGGTCATAGACGACCCACGCGTCGATGGCCTGCCGGGCCATCAACTCGCGCACGGCGCCGAGATCGGCGGTGGGGCTTGAGGCGGTGGCGGCGGTGGGGCCAGCAGCCGGGTTGGTAGCGCTCATGTCGTGACTCCTGTTGGTCGGGGCGCGGGGCGAGAGAGCTTGGTTCTAGGCGTAGCGGGACAGCGTTGGGGGCGACTGGGCCCGGCGGAGCGTGGCGAGCAGCGTCTTCTCGAAGGCCGCGGCGGCGACGCTGGGCGGACGCTGGCTGGAGCGGACCAGCGCGAGCTTGCGGATCAGCGGCTGCTTGCAGCGAAGCCCGGCGCGCGACGGCAGGGCGAAGCGGCTGACGAACCCGACGCCGATGCCCGCGGCGACCATCCGCTTGATCGGCTCGATGGCGCGCAGCTCCATCACAACGTCAAGGGTCACGCCGGCGGCTTTCGCGCGCGAGTCGATGAGTTCGCGTACCGCGCTGCCGCGCTCGAAGGCGACGACCGGCACGCCGGTGAGGTCTGGCCAGTCGAAGGCGGCCTTGCGGGCCAGCGCGTGCTTGTCGGGGACGATCAGGCGCAGCTCGTCATCGGCCAGCGGGGCAATCAGCAGGCGGTGCTCGTCGGCGGCGGGGGTTGGCAGCGTGACGATGCCAAGGTCAAGCTCGCCGCTGGCAACGGCGGCGGCCACGTCGCTCGAGCCCGCCTCACGCAAGTAGAAGCGGACGCCGGGGTGCTGACGACGGAAGCCCGAGACCGCGGGCGGAAGGATGTAAGTGATGGCGGTCGCCCCGCCGCCGATCCGCAGCGAACCGGCGGTGAGCCCGACGAGTTCGCGGACGGCGGAGACGCCTTGGTCGGCCTGGCGCAGCGCCTCGGTGGCGAAGGTGAGGAAGACGCGTCCTGCGTCGCTGAGCTCTATGCCGCGGCGGGTGCGGTGCGTGAGCGGTGTGCCGACGTGGGCGTCAAGCTTGCTGAGCATGATCGAGAGTGCGGGCTGCCCGACGCCGAGGGTTCGGGCTGCCTCAGTGAGGCTGCCGACCTTGGCGATGGCGACGAATTGGCGAAGGGTGGTAAGCTCCACAGGTCTGGTCTTTGCGAGGAACGCAAGGCGGGCGCGGGTGAGCGGGGGCTAAGTGCGGGGCGGGCGCAAGTGGGGGGCGAGAGTTTGCGGGCGAGAGTTTGCGGGCGGGCGTACTCGAACTGCGGATTCGTCCGTGGTTTGTAGGCACCCCAGCGCGGGTGTTGGCCATGTTTAACTGGCGAAATTGTGTCGCAATTCGTGGGAGCGCGAACCCGCTCGGGGGTGCGTCTGGTAGCATCAAGGGGTCTTCAGGAGGTATCAAATGGCGAGGCGCACTTTTGACGTCGTACAACCCAACCACTCTGTCGGCGCTGATCGCCAAAGCGATCGCCAGATCGATCGCCAGATTGGAGGCATGGACCACGGCATCAGTGGGCTCGCGGTGGCCGAAGACGTGGCGGCCCCAGAGGCAGACGCTGAGCTTCGGCCAGCCTTCCATGAAGTTCAGCTCACGGCGTACTTGCGCTGGCTGCGCGAGGGCGGCGATGACGCGAGCAACTGGGCTGCCGCAGAGGCCGAGCTGACGCAGAAGCTTCGCCAGCAGCGCGGGCTGTGAGCGTTGACGGGCGCCTTTGGCTATGCTGGGCGGATGCAGCGTTGGTCTTGCAAAGCAGCGCGAGGGCTTGAGCGAAGCGGCGGCGGCACGCGGTGCCCCGCTGGCGATGGCGCTCGTGAGTTTTCGCTGGCCGTCCTGCGTCTTACGCTCACGGCGGGCGGCGCGCTGTTGTCGTTGATTGTCAGCGGCTGTGGCACCGGCGCGAAGGCTGAGGCTGGCAATGCGGCACCCGGAGCGTCGGCGGTGGTTCGCGCCAGCGGTGAAAGCGGAAAGGGCGGGCCTCAAGTCACTCCGGGCGCGCGAGCGCTGAACCTGCCAAGTGGGCAAGATCCGCGCGAGCGGCTGATGGACGTCGGGCCAGCTCAGCGCGGCACCGCCGGTCAGGTCACGCCGGGGTACGCGTTAGATGCGCAGGGTAACTGGACGATGGTCTCAGGCCCGGCTGAGGGCACCGACGAGGCTGTGCTGTCTGAGGCCCGTCGCGAGCTGGCGCAGGGCCAGGCGCGGCGCGGGTTCGACGTGATCGATCGGTGGCTCTCGGCGCGTGAGCGGACGGACCATCCGCTGCTGCCGCAGGCGTATTTGCTGCGGGCCGATGCGCAGAGCGCCGCGGGCGATGAGTATCAGGCGCTGTACGACTATGAGTCGCTGATCAAGAGCTTTCCGGGTTCGCCCGAGTACGTGACGGCGGTGGAGCGCGAGCTTGATATCGCGGTGCGGTATGTCAACGGGACGCGTCGGAAGATGGCCGGCATCCGGTGGGTCGACGCCGCGGAAGTTGGCGAGGAGCTGCTGCTGCGGGTGCACGAGCGGCTGCCGGGCTCGCGTCTGGCGGAGCGTGCGAGCATCGAGCTTGCAGATTACTACTACCGCACGCGCGACCTTGAGAGTGCCGCGATCGCCTACGAGCTCTTCCAGCAGAACCACCCGCGCAGCGCGTACACGATGCGGGCCCGTCAGCGGCAGATCTTCGCCAACCTGGGGCGGTTCAAGGGCCCGAGGTATGACAGCACCAAGCTGCTGGATTCGCGCCTGCTGATCGACCGCTTCAGGCGTGATTATCCGGCCCAGGCCGAGCAGCTTGGGCTCGATGAGGCGCTGGGCGCGCGGATTGATGAGTCTGGCGCGCAGCAGATGCTCGACGCCGCCGACTGGCACCTGCGCCGGGGCGATGCGCCGGGGTCGCGGCTAATCCTCAACAGGCTGGTCCGCCAGCACTCGCAGACGGCGACCGCGCAGCGCACGCTGGCGCTGCTGCGCGAGCGCGGGTGGCTGGTGCCAACTCAGGCCGAGCTGGAGGCGCAGAGCGTGAGCATCCCGATGCTGCCGAGCGACCAAGCACCCGGCACGCCCATGACTGCTCCCACCAGTATCCCCTCGACTGTTCCCACGGAGGCGAAGTGATGGTTCAGCCTTCACGCGGGCGCGGGATTGCCGCGCAATGGGCGGACGCGCAACGGGCGAGAGCGCAACGGGCGCGGCTCTCCGCGCGGATTGCTTTCGCGGGTCTGCTCGGGGCCGCGGCGCTGCTGGGCCTGGCCGCGTGCTCGAACGATCCGACGCAGGGCTACAGCTTCGGGACGTCGTTCCGCTCGGACGTCAGCTCCATCGCGGTCCCGCTGTTCACCAACGACACGTTCACCGGCGGGCTTGAGGTCAAGCTCGCACAAGCGATTGTCAATGAAGTCAGGCGGCAGACTCCGTACCGGGTTGTCGCCGGTGACGCGGCCCAAACGGTGCTGCGCGGGACGATCACCCAGGCGTCGCTGGTGACGACCGTCTCGGGGCGTGAGACGGGCCTGGCCGAGGAGCAGGCGGTCCGCATCACGGTCGACTTTGCATGGACTGACGCGCGGACGGGTCGGGTGCTCTCGGCTCGCCGCAACTTCGCCGCCGCACGGACGTTCGTGCCCGCCCAAGGCGCTACTGAGCGGATCGAGGTCGGCCAAGACGCGACGCTCCAGCAGCTCGCGCGAGACATCGTGGGCGAGATGCGCAGCGGGTGGTAACGCCCTCGGCGGGGCGAACTGCCCACGGGTTCGACCCGTATCAATCTATCGCACGAGCACCTAGAGTTGCCGGAGCCCACGACGAGCCTCTCCGGTCCCACCCGGCCAAGGCACGGCGTTGCCCGGCAGGAGCGCAGGTCCTTGAAGTACACCGAGATTGTTCGCCGAGCCATGGCCGATGCCCGCGACGGCGAGCGTGACAGCAAAGACAAGGCGCCCGCGGGCGAACGCCGTGGGCAGGGCGCCGACCGTGGCGGCGCGCGCGGTTCAGAGGTTCCGACCAAAGGCGGCGGCGGTGGTGGCGGCCCGGGCGGGGGCGGGCCTGGCGGTGGTGGTGGGGGGGGTATGCGCCCTTCGCGTGGGATGTTCGGGTTTGTCGCCGTGCTGCTGAGCCTGATGCTGCTGTTCCTGCTCTTTCAGGGGCTGATGGGCGGCTCTGGCTCGGCGATGAGCTTCAAAGAGTTTGAGGCGCTGTATCAGGGCGACAAGATCGTCCGTGACTCGGTGCGGATCAACGATCTGGGGCTGGTGGCGCGCAAGAAGTCGGCCGAGGGCGACGCGCAGGTGACGGTCCGGTTTGGCGCGCCCGAGCGCGAGCTGATGGTGCACAAGATCAACCTGCTCACCAAGGACGAGGTCAAGATCGAGACGACCAGCCCGCTGGTCACGATGCTTTGGAGCCTGCTGCCGTTCTTGATCATTTCGCTGCTGATCTTCTACTTCTTGATCCGCAGCCTGCGCGGGGCCGGAGGTGGCGCGGGCGGGATGCTCGGCAGCTTTGGCAAGAGCAAGCACCGCCTTATTGCCAAGGAAAAAACCGGTGTGACCTTCGGCGATGTGGCGGGCATCGACGAGGCCAAGGCCGAGGTTGACGAGATCATCCAGTTCCTCAAGAACCCCAAGAAATTCGCCAGGCTTGGGGGTCGTATACCCCGCGGCGTGCTGCTGGTGGGCGACCCTGGCTGCGGCAAAACGCTGCTGGCCAAGGCGATTGCCGGCGAGGCGGACGTCCCGTTCTTCTCGATCTCGGGCTCGGACTTTGTCGAGATGTTCGTGGGCGTGGGCGCCAGCCGCGTGCGAGACCTGTTCAAGCAGGCCAAGGACTCGGCCCCGTGCATCATCTTTCTTGATGAGATCGACGCCGTGGGCCGCCGGCGTGGTGGCGGGTTCTCCAGCGGCGGGCACGACGAGCGCGAGCAGACGCTCAACGCGATCCTGGTCGAGATGGACGGGTTTGCGACCAGCGACGGCGTGATCGTGATTGCAGCGACCAACCGCGCCGACGTGCTCGACCCGGCTCTGACGCGTCCGGGGCGGTTCGATCGGCAGATCACGGTGCCGCTGCCTGACGTGAAGGGCCGCTTGGACATCCTGAGAGTGCATGGGAAGAACAAGAAGCTCGGGCCAGATGTGGACCTTGAGCGCGTTGCGCGGGCGACGCCGATGTTCAGCGGCGCTGACCTGATGGCGATCATGAACGAGGCGGCCATCAGCGCGACGCTGGCGGACAAGGACTTCATCGAGATGGAGGACCTTGAGGAAGCGCGCGACAAGGTCAAGTTCGGGCGGGCCCGCAAGAGCCGCGTCCGCGAGGCCGACGAAAACCGCCTTGTGGCCTATCACGAGGCAGGGCACGCGGTCCTGCAGGCGATGCTCAAGGACGCCGACCCGCTGCATAAGGTGACGATCATCCCGCGCGGCGGCGCGGGCGGGGCGACCTTCAGCCTGCCCGAGAAGGACCGCATGGGCTACGGGCTCAAGTGGATCGCCGCGACCCTCAAGGTGCTCTGCGGCGGGCGCATTGCCGAGGCCCGCGCGATGAACGATGTGTCCAGCGGCGCCTCGCAGGACATCGCGATGGCGACGAACCTGGCGCGCACGATGGTCGAGCAGTGGGGCATGTCGCCGCGGCTAGGCTTCGTCCGCTACTCAGGGCTTGATTCGCGCGAGATGTTCATGCCCGAGCGCGGGTTCAGCGACGAGACCGCCAAGGTGATCGATCAGGAGGTTCAGCGGATCGTCAGCGAGGCGTACGCGGAGTCTGACCGACTGCTCAGCGAGAGCTGGGAGAAGGTCGCCGCCGTGGCCGAGGCGCTGCTGAAGTACGAGACGCTCGACGCGGCGGAGGTCCACAAGATCATGCGCGGCGAGTCGTTGGGCAAGCCGACCATCAGCGACCTGCTGGCCGCCGAGGCACGCAAGGTTCGTGAGCTGGCGGCGGCTAGCAGCGCAGCGGCGAAGGTGCCGGGCATCGGTGAGCTGCCCGGCGGGCCCGTGCCCAGCCCTGCGTGAATGGCCCTGCGTGAGTGGCCCTGCGTGAATGGCCCTGCGTGAATGGCCCTGCGTGAATGGCCCTGCGTGAATGGCCCTGCGTGAATGGCCCTGCGCGAGTGGCCAATCAGACGGCCAGCCGCTCCAGGATATCAACCACGCCGAGCGCCTCTGCGTGAGGGGAGATGTAGTGCGCGTGCTCTTTGATCGCCGCCTGCGCGTTGCTCGGGCACGCGAAGAACCCGACGCGCTCGGCGATGCACTTGTCACTGGTCGTGTCGCCGATGCCCGCGAGGCGCTCGCGCGGCAAGCCCGTCCGCTTCAGCAGGCGGTCAAGGCCGGTGCCCTTGGAGATGTGCGTCAGGTCGCAGTTGATGTAGAACCACGTCATGCTCACGCGGAAGCTCCAGCCCTCTTTGGCGCACGCGGCCTCGACGCGCGGCGTCAGCGAGCGCAGGAACGCGGTGTCAGCGTGCCAGAGTGTGACGCTGGCGTTCTTCCCTGGCTGCTGGCGCACGCCCGCGGGGCCGAGTTCAAGATCGGCCCACGCCGCCAGCTCGCGCACCGCGCGCCGGTGCTCAGCGGTGATCGCCGGGTCCATCTCGGCGATGTTGGCCGCGGGGTCGTAGAGCCACACGCCCATCTCACCCACCAGCGGCGCGTGCAGGTTGCCGATCAGGCGTGAGACGGCCTCTGCAAACGGCAGCGGCCTGCCGGTGCAGAGCGTTACTAGCGGGCGGTCGCCGCGCTGCATGGCCAGGGCGTTGTGGTTGGCGACCTTGGCGAGGCTGGGCAGGTCGAAGGCGTGCTGGCCTTCGCTGACCAGGCAGCCGTCGATGTCGCAGAGCACAAGGTCAAAGCGTCTTAGTGGGAGCGTGCCTGGCATAGTGCGGATTGTTGCGTGAGCGCGGGCGGTTGGCGCGGGCGATTGGCGCGGGCGGTTAGCGCGGGGTGCCTGCGCGTTTGATCGCCGTCAGTGCGATGGCGAGTGCGTCGGCAACATCCGGCGGGTTGGGCACCTCGCTCAGGCCAAGCTCAAGTTGCATCGCCCGCTGCATCTGGGCCTTGGGCGCGTGCCCGAAGCCCGTGGCAGACTTTTTGACCTCGCTGGCGCGCAGCTCGATGAGCCCGAGCCCCGCGCGGCGGATGGCCAGCAGCATCACGCCCCGCGCGTGCCCCATCACAATCGCCGTGGCCGGGTGCTTGTAGTGCGCGTAGAGCTGCTCAACCGCGACGACCTCTGGCCTGAGCCTCTCGAGCAGCTCGACCAGGTCGCGCTCAAGCTCAACGAGCCGATCGGCGACGGGTAGCTTGATGTCAAGGCGGAAGACGCCCGCTTCAACGCACGCGTACGCGGGCCCGGACGACCGGCCGAGCTTGCCGCCAGCGCGTGCCGCCAACGGGCCGCGCGAAGGCTCAACGCACCCGTAGCCGGTCAGCCGCGTGCCAGGATCGATGCCCAGGACCCGCATGGCCTCCAGCGTAGCGTGAACTCTGCGCGGGGAACGCGCGCGGCTCAGGCGCCCGGCTGCTGTCCTCGCGGCATCTCAAAGCGGTCGCGCGTAGAGGTGTAGCCGCTGCCGCCCATGCGCCCGATGGCGTCGAGCAGCGCGGGCTCGACGTGCAGGCGCTCGTTGACAAGCCCTGCGCTGGCGACGATGTGCACGACCTCGGCCAGCAGCAGGTTGCCCCCGCCCGGCGCGCCGGGGTTGGTGCGGATGACCTGAAGCGTGCGGCACTCAAAGCTCAGCGGGCTCTGCAAAACCCCCGGCGGACGCACGACCGTGCTGGCGCGCGGCGTGAGGTGCGCAAAGTCAAACTCGCTGGTGCCGTAGTCAAGCTCGGCGGCGCAGGCGGCCATCTGCGGGCCCAGCGCGTGCGTCACGATGTTGACCACGCACTCGCCGGTGCCGCCCTCGCTGACAGGCTTGGCGTTTCGGAGCGTGTCTTTCTCGGTGCCGTCGGGCTTGTTGGCGGGGCAGAAGCAGAGGGTCATGGGGTTGCTGCCCACGCCGCAGAAGAACGAGAAGGGCGCGAGGTTGAGCGCGCCGGCGGCGGTGCCCTCGGGCCCGGGCCCGATGGTCGAGACCCAGGCGATCGGCCTGGGCACGATCGCGCCGATCAGCAGCTTGTAGCGGTCCTGCGGGCTGAGCTGACGCGGGTCGATGTACCGTTGTGCGTCCATGCGTGACCGTAGCGGTTGACGCGCGGGCCCGCGCGCGCTTCAGTGCGCCATGGCGGAGCATGACAAGAGCAATGAACCCTCCGGACAGCTTCCCGACGGCGCGCCACTTGATGCGCCGGTCGCCACACTTTGGCCCATGCTGCTAGCGAAGTGGACGGAGTTTGCCAAGGCCTCGGTGGCCTTCCCGCGCACTCCTGAGGGAGACGCGTGGCGGGCCGCGGTGCCCAGCGTCATCACGCTGCAGGCCGTCGCGATGGCGTTAGGTGAACTTGTCGAACGCCTCGAAGGCCCGGAGGCGCAGCGCCCCGCGCGCGCTGATGTCGCCCTGGCGCTCGACAAGGCCGGCGTGCTCATAGACCAGCACGAGCGAACATTGCTGGGCCTGTGGCCCGCGCGTGGCGAGGAACCCCAGGGCCAACCTCACGTCCAACCTCTCGTCCAACCTCATCTCCAACCCCAAGGCCGACCCCAGGGTGTCCCCGCGGGTGTGATCGAGCTCATCGGCGACGCGCGTGCGGCGGTCGAGGCCGTGCTGCTGTGTAGGCCCGTATAAAGCCGCGCCACACGTTCACGCCCCCGCGCTCTGTACCCGGTGCTTCTTGATCAGCACGCCCAGCAGCAGCACGTCTGAGGGCGTCAGCCCCTCAAGCCGCGACGCTTGCCCGAGCGTCTCAGGCCTGAACCGCGTCAGCGCTGCGCGGGCCTCGTTCCTGATCGAGACGATCTGCGCGTAGTCAAAGTCTGTCGGGATCCGGCGGCGCTCGAGCTCGCCCAAACGCTCGACCTGCGCGCGGGCCTTGGCGGCGTACGGCTCGTAAAAGCGGTCTGTGTGCGCACACACCAGCACCCGCCGCCCAAACTCGCCTCGTGCGCCGAACTGCCCACGCAGCGTGGCGGCCAGCGCATCGGTCGTGAACTTTGGGTTTCGCAGGTGCTCACCCAGCGGGCGGCCGTCCAAACGCGCCGCATTGATCAGCGCGCCCAATCGCGCGTGCTCGTGCGCCTCGCGCTCGTGCAGACGCAGCCGCCAACGCCCCAGCGCGGTGCCATCGAGCAGACCCAGCGATCGCGCAAGCCCCGTCAATCTCGCACCGGCGTTGTCGGCCCGTAGCAGCAGACGGTGCTCAGCCCGACTCGTAAACATCCGGTACGGCTCCAGCGGGGTCTTGGTCGCCAGGTCGTCCATCAACACCCCTATGTACGCTTGCTCACGCCCGATGCGGACCGGCTCATCGTCAACGCTCAGCCGCGCCGCGTTGAGCCCAGCCAGCAGACCCTGGGCCGCGGCCTCTTCATACCCGCTGGTCCCGTTGATCTGCCCGGCCATGAACAGCCCCGCGACCAGCTTGCTCTCGCACGTCGCGCGCGTCTGGTGCGGACGCACCATGTCGTACTCCACCGCGTACCCGTGCCGATAGATGTGCGCCGCGCCGCACCCGGGCAGCGACCGCACAAGGCCCTCTTGCACGTCTGCGGGCAGGCTCGTGCTGATCCCGTTGCAGTAAACCCAGTCGTCGTCGTGGCTTTCGGGCTCAAGATACACCTGGTGCGAGGCCTTGTCGGCAAACCGCACGACCTTGTCCTCGATGCTCGGGCAGTACCGCGGCCCGGCGGACTCGATCTGCCCGCTGTACATCGGCGCGCGGTGCAGGTTCGCGCGGATCAGCGCGTGACCCGCCGCGCCCGTGCTTGTCACACGGCATTCAACCTGCGGCAGTACCGGGAACCGCGCCGCCACCACGCCCAACGTCTCCGCCGTCGCCGCATCCAGCACAGCCGCGCCATCGTCGCTCCCACCGCCATCAGCGCCGTGCGAAACTTCAGCCAGCGTCAGGTCAGAGAACGGCGTCGGCGGCACATCACCAGTCTGTGGCTCCAGCGCGTCCCAATCGATCGTTGAACGCTTAAGCCGCGGCGGCGTGCCGGTCTTGAGCCGCCCAAGCTCAAAGCCCAGCTCGCGCAGGTTGGCCGAGATGCCGACTGCCGCATGCTCACCGAAGCGCCCGCCGGGGGTCTTGTACTCGCCGGTGTGCATCAGCCCGCGCATGAAGGTGCCGGTGGTGAGCACGACGGCCCGCGCGTGCAGCGTGCGGCGCTCGCGCCCATCCTCTCCTGTGCCCAGCTCAACCCCAACGATCGCGCCGCGCTCAACCACCAGCCGCTCAACGCTGGCGCGCACGACGCGCACGTGCGAGTGCGTAGCGATCAGCCGCTGCGCCTCGCGGGCGTAGGCGTGCTTGTCGCACTGGGCCCGCGGGCCGTGCACGGCCGCGCCCTTGCTGGTGTTGAGCACCTTGAACTGGATGCCCGTCGCGTCGGTGATCAGGCCCATCAGCCCGCCCATCGCGTCAATCTCGCGGACCATCTGCCCCTTGGCCAGCCCGCCGATCGCCGGGTTGCAGCTCATCACGCCGATCTTGCCCGGCTCGGGCGTGACCAGCGCGACCAGCAAACCCTGCGGCAGCTGGTCATCCCGCGCGAGGTTCGCGCCCGCGCTGAGCCCCAGCGCGACGGCCCGCGCCGCGAGCACGTTGCCCGCCGCCCACGCGGCCTCAAGCCCCGCGTGCCCGCCGCCGATCACGATGACGCCGAAGCTCTCAACCACGCCTGATTGTTGGTCGTCACTGGGGCCGCTGTGCGCGCTTGGCGTGATGAGCGCGATCGGCCTGCTGAGCCCTTCGGGGCTCGAACAGCACGCGCCAGAACCAAGCGACGTCCTCGGCCAGTTCCTCGCGGTCAAGGCCGGCCTGGGCCGCATCACGCGCTGAGGCGTCGATGTGCACGCTGGCGGTCGCCCCCTGACGCGGACCGGTTCCCGCGCTAGTTCCCGCGGCAGTTCCCGCGCTAGTGCCCGCGCTAGTGCCCGCCCCCGAGCCTCGCCCTGGTCGCGCGGCAACGCTCGTCCACGTGTAATGCGGGCTCAGCAACACCTCCGTCGGCGGCGCGGCGCGGGCCGCCAACAGCCGGTCGTATTCGGCCCGCTTGTCCGGGTCGATCAAAACCTCGTACGCGCGCTGCACGCGCGTGAAGCGGTCGTGCGCATCAGCCGCGCTGTTGACGTCAGGGTGCAGTTGCCGGGCCAGCGCCCGGTGCGCCGCGCGAACCTGCACGGGCAAGCAGCGCTGGCTCAGGCCGAGCACCTGGTACAGGTTCTGTGCGCCCGCGCCCACCTTGGCCTTCGCGCCGGCACCCTCGGCGTCTTGCTTTGCACCCGCGCCTGCCACGGCCGAAAACCCTCCGGTTGCTCGCGCTGCCTTAGTTAGGCTTCTTGGTCTCAGGCGTTGCAGAGGGCGTGGTTGTGGGCACGATCGTCGGCGTAGTCGCCGGGGTCATCGGGGCCTGGTTGGCACCTTCGGCCTCGCTGTTCTTGATCTTCTGATCAATCCACAGGGTCTCAAGGGTGAAGATCAGGTCACTGTTGGCCGGGATGCGCCCGCGGTTGCGGGCCCCGTAGCCAAGCGCCGCGGGAATGTACAGCCGACGCACCGCACCGCGCCCGATGCCCAGGATCGCGTCGTTGAAGCCCGGGATCATGTTGCCGTGAGTGAAGCGCAGCGGGGTGTCCTCGCCGGGCTGGCCCATGTCGCTGGGACGTGAAGTCCCGAAGATCTCGCCGGTGGTCAGCCAACCGGTGTAGTGCACCGCCGCATCGTTGCCAGCCTCAAGCGTCCGCGCCCCGGCATCGGCGGGCTTGAAGTCGATGACGACAATCCCGTTGGCCCGCTTCTCGCTCTTGACGGGCGAAGTGGAGCGTGTGAAGGTGGTCGAGCCGCCGGCGGGCCCAAAGACCTCCTTGCCGGCCGCGTCAAACCCGCGGTCAACAAACGCGATCTGCTTGGCGTTGCCCTTCCAGGCGCTGGTCACCTCGACGGCGCCCGCGAGGGTGGTGGGCACCGGCTGGGTCGTCGCGGCGCTGAAGTTCTCGCCGTCTCGCGTCACGGGCATGTCCATCGTGACTACGAGCTGGCCCAAGCTGATCTTTGGGAAGACCTCAGGCGCGGCCCACATGCCCGCGACCGCACCGCCGAAGCTGGCGAACGTGCGCCCGAACTCAAACTGCCGCAGGTGCAGCTTGCCCTGCCGCTTGTAGAAATGCATCACGCCCTGGCGGAACGGCTTCCAGGGCTCGTCGGCCCGTGCCAGCTCGAAGTACATCGCGTTGTCGAGGCCGTCGACGTTGATGAGCGCCGCGCTCAGGTGCAGCTCGGGCTGCGCGCCGCTGGCAGGCGTGCTGAAGGTGCCGCCGAAGGTTGCGACCATCGCCAGCACGTCCGCGTCGGTGCTGAGCGTCTTGGGCGTCTCGCGGACCACCGGGGGCAGATCGGCGGGCGCCTGCGCCGCGGCGGGCGAGGGCGCCACCGGCTGCGTCGCCTTGGTTGCCTGCTCACGCATCCGGCGCTCGTGCGCCTCGCGCACGGCAGGGGGTACGTCCTCAGGCCGCACCGGCTGGATCGCTGGCTGGCTACCGGGCTGGCCAGTGGGCTGCCCACCCGGTTGCTTAGCGAGCGTCGGGCCCGCGAACATCGAGCATGAGAGGCCCGCCATGGCGGCGACGATCAACAGGCGGCGGGCGTTTGCGGCGGCGACAGCGTGGGTGCGGCTCATAGGTTCAGACCATCTCCGTAAATGATGTCCATCAATCACCGGCGGCGACTCGCCCCCGGCGGGCAGGCATCGACGACAGGCAGGAACCAGATCGGCTTCCGACCCGGCCCGACTACACCTTGATTATTGCAGACCCCAGCTCAACAGGCGACCCTCAACCCGCAGGCCCCACCAACCTCGGCCCGCAACGGCCCGCGGCAGATGCGGGCCAAGGCGGTTCTGCGGCGGCCAAGCGCCATGCGGATAATTCCCACCCTCTTCACCACGGATACAGCCCGGTATCCCTTCGTGCACTTTGTGCCCTCTGAGTTGCACTCTCCCCTCCTATCTCATCGCTCATCGCTCCTGCTCTCACCTCTAATCCTCTTAGCTCTATCCTCTCGCCATGCCATCGCCCGCCGTGCGCATGCACTGGGACAGCCTGCTCTTCCTGCACTGGCGAACCGACGCCGCACGCCTCCGCGCGCTGATCCCCACCAATCTCGATATCGATACCTTTGACGGCTCCGCCTGGATCGGCCTCGTCCCCTTCAAGATGGCCAACTGCCGCTTCCGCGGCGTGCCGCCGCTTGCCAGCACCACCAACTTCTACGAGTGCAACGTGCGAACTTACGTCCGCCACCGCACCCCCTCGGGCCAAGTCGTCCGCGGCGTCTGGTTCTTTAGCCTTGACGCGCAGACGCTGCTGCCGGTCCTCGGCGGCCGCTGGCTCTGGAGCCTCAACTACGTCCGCAGTGACTTCGCCGTCACGCAACAAGGTAGTGTCACAGACTATCGCCTTGAGCGCCGCCGCGGCCCATGGCCCGCCGCCAAATCGCACATCCGCTGGCGCACCGGCGAGCTTCTGGCAGAAACTCCGCCCACCACCGCGCCCACCACCGCGCCTTCCACCGTGTCCACCGGCGAGCACAGCCGCGCGAACACACCGACATTCACGCCATCTCTCACTTCGTCTTCCACGCTCGCCCACTTCCTCACTGAGCGTTACTGGCTCTTCACACGCCGCTTCGGGCGCGTCCTTGGCGGCCGCGTCGCGCACGTCCCCTGGCCCCTCCGCGCCGCAGAGCTCCTGCACCTTGACGACACCCTCCTGCTCGCCGCCGGCGTCCAAGCCCACGGCACACCCGTGGCCTTCGCCAGCGATCACCTCGAAGTTGAGGGCTACCCGCTTGGCCGCGTTCAACCGCCAGACGCCGGGCCCATTGCGGGGCCGTAGGTTTGAGCCCGCGTCGCTGGTCTTCCATCGCGCGGCGAGCGGCGCCCGCGCCCGGGCACGCCTCCACGTCATGGCGATGTTGACCCTTGCTCCGCGAACCTGCCACAGCCGGTTGTGTCTCAGCGCCCAATCTTGTCACCGAGGAAGCACTCTCTGCACCTCGCCGCATTCGCGTATATCACATTCTCGTGAAGCCGCAAAGGCACGCGGACGTTCCTTGGCCCGTTAAGGCTGGCGTCGCACTGGGCAACGTTGGCAGCTGGGCCGGCGGCTGGGCGGCGGCGACCCGCGTCGGCACAGGCAATCCGCCTCGTGTCTCGCAGCCTCAAAGGCAAGTGTGCGGCCGCCCCAAAGGCCAAAGCATCTATATCGCGCGCCTGTGCAAGAGCGCAAAGCAAAGCCAGCGCGCCGCCGACGCCGCCCGGGCGTTAGACCTAGCCCCTGCCACCCGTACCACCAATCTCACGGGACCTATTCACAGCCCCGGCCACCGACGCGGAGCGCGCCAGTACCCGCTGTTCGTCGGTCACTCACGCCAGCTCGGGGAACATCCGCTTGACCACCGCCACCAGGTCGCGCACGTGGCTGATGCTCTCGTCCATCAGCTTCTTCTCGTCCTCGTTCATCTGGATCGCAACAATCTTCTCAACGCCCTTGTCGCCCAGCACCACCGGCACGCCCACAAACAGGCCCTTGCCCTTCTGCCCCGGCGCCACCCCGTATTCGTCCTCGCAATACGCCGCCGAGGGCACGATCCGCTTCTTGTCGCGGATGATCGCCTCGACCATCTGCACCGTGCCCGCGCTGGGCGCGTACCAGGCGCTGGTGCCCATCAGCTTCACGATCTCGCCCCCGCCAACCTTGGCCCGCTCGACGCACTCCTTGATGACCTCATCAGAGAGCAGCTGCTGGATCGGGATGCCCGCGACGGACGTGAACCGCGGCAGCGGCACCATGTCGTCACCGTGCCCGCCCAGCAGCAGGCTCGTGATGTCCTCCACCGAGCACGAGAGCTTCATCGAAAGAAACTCACGGAACCGCGCCACGTCCAGCGCCCCGGCCTGACCGATGATCCGGTGCGCCGGGAAGCCCGTGACCTTCCACATCACGTACACCATCGCGTCCAGCGGGTTGCTCACTACGATCACAATCGCGTTCGGGGCGTGCTTCTTGATGTTCTCGGCCACGCTCTTGACGATCCCCGCGTTGATGCTCACCAAGTCATCGCGGCTCTGCCCGGGCTTGCGCGGCACGCCCGCCGTCACTACCACCACGTCGCTGCCCGCGATCGCCGCGTAGTCGCTCGTCCCCATCACCGTCGCGTCAAACCGCTCAATGGGCGCGCAGCACGAAATATCCAGCGCCTTGCCCTTGGCCACGCCCTCCTTGTCGGGGATGTCCAGCAGCACCACGTCGGCCAGCTCCTTCATCACGATGGACCGCGCACACTCGCCGCCGATGTTCCCCGCACCGATGATCGACACCTTGGCTCGACGCATGATTCTCGCCCTTTCGCTGCTGATTTGATGCCGCGTACGCACACGCGCCCACCCTCGGGCACGGGCGCGACTGTAGACCGCTCACACGCTGCCACACGCCGTGGGTACTTCCGCGCTCCGCGTGTGTTCCTCACCGGGTACCGCCACGCTCGGCGTGGCTCGAACCGCTCAGATTCCGGCGGCTCTGTTCGCCGTGGCCAACCCCGGTGCAAGGGCCCGAGTTCCGCCCCCTCATCAATACCGCGGCACACCCGCGTCCACGCCCAAAGACCACGCGTCGATCCCGCCCGCCATGGACTTCACCGCCGCGAAGCCCATCGCCCGCAGCGCCGCCGTCACGCGCAGGCTCCGCACCCCATGGTGGCAGTAGACGACCACCCCGCGCCCGGGCGCATCTTCCAGCGCGTCACGCAGATCGTCGCCGCGCCGCTCGATCTCACTCATCGGGATGTGCATCGCACCCGCCACGCGATTGAACGCCCACTCGTCATCACGCCGGCAGTCCAGTAGCAGTGGGGGAGCACCCCCGCCAGCACTTCCGCCAGCTCCCGCTGCCAGCATGTCACGAACCTCCCGCGGCGTCAGCTCCCACTCAGGCCTCAACCCGTACCCCGCAGGCAGCCCGCGCTCATCCAGCGCCACCGCAGGCGTGACTGCTGGCGGCACAACCCTGCCCGGCTCGGCCTTCTTCGGTCCACTCATGGCTTTTCGCCCGCCTTCTCAACCTCAGGAAACTTCAGATTCGGTAACGCTCCCGGCAGCGCAATCCCATTCTTCGGTGGTCCAGCTTCGGAAGTCTTCTTCCCCTTCGCCGCGGGCGTCGCGGGGCTCCGCGCCGGCGCAATCACCGGCAGCGCCCATCCCTCCGGGGCCGCACCGCTCGGCCCGCTCCTGAACACGCCAAGGTCACGCCGATCGTCCGGCAAGCGATCCGCAAGCCCCGACGTAGACCGCCACGTGCCGGGCGGATCAATCACTGCGCGTGGCACGATCAACAGCAGCTCGGCCATAGCCAGCACCGGCATGGCCAACGCCTCAAGCTGCTGATCGCGCTGCGCACGCGGGCTCGGCAGCGCATCCGCATCATCAATAGTCGGGAACGTCCCGTCGCGCAGCGGGCTTGAACGTGTCAGCGTAAATCGGTGCGTGTACGTTGGATCGTGCCGCGTATCGCCAGTTGGAACCAGGAACGTCGTCGCGGGCCAGTTGCGGCGTGAGAGACCAAACACACTCCGCTGATCCACCGCTGGCCGGGCCATGTCCAAGCCGCGAATGGTCTCGCGCGGCCGACCCGGGTTTGCGAAGCTCTCAAGTTCAACCTGAGTGCTCGTGGGTGTGCCCAGCCGCGGGTCCCGCCCCGCGTCCACCACCCCGCGTGACCCGCAACCCGAGACAACCAAGGCGCACACCGAAACTGGCCAAAGCGCGATCGCCCGCGCACAAACGGCCGTCACAAGCCAGCGGTAGCGCCCTTTGACCATCACTGAGCGTAGCTGGTGCGTTTTCTGAACGTCTAAAAACCGTAACTTAGGCCCCCCGTTGTGGCACCTTAGGGGTTTGACAGGGCCAAGTGTGAACTTGGGGGCTTCTTTCGACCTGAGATTTACCAGGAACTCGACCAGAACTGTGTCAATTGTCTGGCATAGGTCGTTTCCCTGGGGTATGTTTGCTTTGTCGTGTCGGTGCCCCTGCTGACTTTTCAGTGGGAATAAAGCACCCGCGTCGGGCCTCGGTGAAAGCCGTGGCTGTTCGGAGAAGGAGCAACGATGAAGAAGTCCCTCGCTATCGCCCTCATTGCGCCCATGATGTTCGCCGCTGCCGCTCAGGCCGCGCTGCCGATCGTCTACGGCGACCGCAACGGTTCGTCAGTGTTCTTCCGGGCCATCCAAGAGAGCTCGAACACTGATTTCAACGCGGGCACCGGCATCTCGAACCCGCTCTGGGGCTCCCCGACGGCCGTTGGTGACGCTCTCACCTTCAACTCGATGGCCTTCGGCGCTAGCGCCACCGGCGCCAACCCCATCGACCTGACCGACGGCACCCTCAGCATGGTCATCGCCGCTCGCCCCGGTTTCACCCTCTCACGCTTCACCATCAATGAGCGGGGCGACTACAGCCTCGGCGGCACCGGCACGGCCAACACCCGCGTCTCGGCCGGCCTCCGCATGTTCATCAACATCCTCGATATCAACGGCAACCCCGTCAACACCGGCCCGATCGCCATCCCCTCCATTGGTGGCACGTTCAGCAACGGCGGCAGCTGGAACCTCGTCAACAACCCCGGCCTCACCCTCGATTGGAACGGATCTGCCACGGTTGATCTCGACGCTTTCCTCGCCTCGCAGCAGATCTCGGGCCAGGCCACCCGCATCAGCATCTCCCTTGACAACTCGCTGCTCGCCCAGGCCGAGGCCGGCTCGGTCGCCTTCATCAAGAAGAAGGACTTCGGCGGCTTCACCATCACCGTCCCGACGCCCGGGGCCGCCGCTCTGCTGGTCCTCGGCGGTCTCGCCGCCAGCCGTCGCCGTCGCGCCTAAGTGACCAAGCGACACCGCAGCAAGCGGGCTCGTTGCCGCTGTTTGCGCCTGTGACTTCATCAACGCCCCGGGGCCCTCGCCTTGGGGCGTTGTCATTGGGCCCCACACACCCACCCCGACTCGAGCTTTGACTAACCTGCCGCCATGAGCTATCAGGTCATCCGCCGCGCATTGGGCTGCGAGATCATCACACCCGCCGGCCCGCTCCCGATCCGCCACGTGCTGGGCGTAGGGCTCAATTACGCCGCCCACGCGCAGGAGCAAGGCGGCAAGGTCCCCGAGCGGCCCGTGGTTTTCGCCAAGTCGCCCTTTGCGGTCGTCCCAAGCGGGCATGAGATCATCGTGCCCAAGGTCTGCCAAGAGTGCCCGCAGCCACAGCAAGTAGACTTTGAAGGCGAGCTGGTCATCGTCATCGGCGCAGGCCCCGGTGGCGCGCTCTGCCATGATGTGCCAAAGCCCCGTGCACGTGAGTTCATCCTCGGCTACGCCGCCGGCAACGACGTCTCGGCCCGCTGGTGGCAGAAGCTCGGCTCAGGCGGCCAGTTCGTCCGCGGCAAAAGCTTTGACACCTTCGCCCCCCTCAGCGACGTTACCCCTGCCGTCCAGATCGACGACCCCGGCCAGCTCACCCTGCGCACCCTGCTCAACGGGCAGGTCATGCAAGACTCAAGCACCAGCGACTTGATCTTCGACTGCGACACCCTCGTCAGCGAGCTCTCACGCGGCACGACCCTCGTCCCCGGCACGCTCATCTACACCGGCACCCCCAGCGGCGTGGGCATGGCCCGAAACCCGCCGGTCTTCCTCAAGCACAACGACCAGGTTCGCGTTGAGATCCGCGGCGTCGGCGCGGTCTTCAACACCGTCCGCTTCGAGTAGTCAGCGCCGACCCAGACCTCACCAAAACGCACACGGGCCGCCCTTTCGAGCGGCCCGCGTTGCATTGGATGCTTGAACCAGCAGCGCACACCTACGCCGCAGATTCAGAGGTTCAGCTTCAAAGGTTCAGTCCTTAGCGGCGACGACGGCCAGCGGCCAGCGCGCCCAGGCCCAGCAGCGCCGCAGCGCCCGGGGTCGGGATCAGGTAGCGGTTGAAGGCGGTGTACGAGACGCCGCCGGTGAAGCCGGGGTTGCCCGACCCATTGAGCCCGCTGGCCGGGAGTGACTCGTTGCTCAGGAAGCCCGAGCCCGAGCTGTAGGCCGCGAACCAGTCGATCTGGTTGGGGTTGCCCAGCGTGGCCAAGGGGATGATCGCGGTGCGGGTGCCCGCGAGGTAGCTGCCGCTCACGAAAGTAAGGTGCCCGGGCGTGTTACCAGCGTTGAGCTCAAAGCCGACGACCTGGGGGTTGCTGTTGTCCCAGAAGAGGTAGCCGAAGTCCGGGTTGATCGGGAAGAACTCGATTTCATCGCGGCTGAGGTTGCTGATGACGTTACGCCCGTCGTCGCCGGTGTCGTTCATAGCGAAATCACCAAAGCCGCCCGAGCGGACGTCCAGGTACAGCGCAATGTAGTCGTTGACGCTGGAGCCGGTCGCCGGGGTGAAGGTGATCTCCACATTGCTGCCGACGACCGCGAAGGTCATCGAGCCGCCGCCGAGGGGACCGCCAAAGCCATTGCCGCCGCCGTTGGCGAACACCTGGGGCGAGGGACCGGCGAGGGTCAGGGCTTGGCCGAACGCCGAGCCAGCCAGCAGGGTGATGGACGCGATAGCTGCGATCTTCTTCATACTCTTTCTCCTCCCGTTTTTTACGGGAATACAGATGGCGGCACCGCCCGTACTCCGCGCACGGCCGGCCCAAACACACACAAACGTGGAGAGTCTCTCTGCTCCACCGCCGGGCAACCGCCCGAACATACCGTCCTGAAGATACACCACGTCAAGACTTCGTCAAGAAGAATTTGCACGCCTCCCACGAATACCTTCAAAAAGTTTGGACTTTGCTTGGTCAGCGAAACGCCTTGGGGACAGTTATCGGGCCGCCCTTGCGCTCACCGGGTCGAGCTCCAGCCCTCGGGCTTGCCTTGCCGCGGTGTACGGCCAATACTTCGGGCCCGGCATATCAAGTTGGACCGGGTCTTTCGGGAGCTCCGCGATGCCGTTTGTCTGCCACTTCACCGGGAAAAAGTCATCCTTCGGCAAGCAGCGCGCCTGGCGCGGGCAGAAGATCGTCAAGGGCGGCTTCGGCCTCAAGCCCACCGGCATCACCCGCCGCAAGTTCCGCCCCAACCTCCAGAAGGTCAAGGCGATGATCGACGGGATCCCGACGATCATCCTCGCCAGCGCCAAGGCCATCAAGCAGGGTCTAGTCATCAAGCCCCTCAAGCGCCGCGACGGCTACACCGCGCAGCAGAAGCTCGCCGCCGGGGCCTAAGTCCGTCGCAGTCTTCGCGCACTGCCGAAAGCTGCACGCCAACGATCGTACTTCACCAGCACGGGCCCGCGCCCGTGCTTTGTTCTTTATGCCCCGGCATGAACCCGCGTTCCAGCGCACCACGGCAGGCCTGCGCCGCTAAGCTCAACACATGAAGTGCGATCGGTGCAACGCCGAGGCCACGGTTCACGAGGTCATGATCCGCCAGGGCCAGCACGCCGAGCGCCACCTCTGCGAGCGCTGCGCCGCCAAGCTGGGGCTCTTCGGCAAGCGCAACCCAGGTGCCGCTCTCAGGCCCAGCAAAGGCCCTAAGCCGCCGACCGCCGGTGACGCACCAATCGAACCGCCCAAGCCCACACATTCGTTCTCGATCACGCCGGTAAGCAAGCTGCCGGGCCCCTCGGGCGGGACCGCTCCGGTGCCCGCCCTGGGCCCACCCGCCCCCGCGCGCGCCGGCACCTGCCGCG
The DNA here is from genome assembly GCA_021173225.1 of Phycisphaerales bacterium PN19_bin_20. Taxonomy (GTDB): domain Bacteria; phylum Planctomycetota; class Phycisphaerae; order Phycisphaerales; family UBA1924; genus JAJTGZ01. Next base: position 52,993 of record JAJOLK010000011.1, read on the forward strand.
GGTGCGGCATAACCATGGCCAGCTTCCGCCAAGATGAACGCCTCGGCTGCCCGCGCTGCTATGACGAACTGGGCGAGACCCTCGCGGGCCTGATCGAGCGCGTTCACGACGGCGCGTCATGCCACGTCGGCAAGATCCCCAAGCGCCTCCTTGCCGAGGCTCGAATTCGAGCCGCCACCCCCGGCGTCACGCCCGATGCGCCCGCTTCCATCGCGCTCACCTCCAGTTCGCCAGCCGCCAGTTCTTCAACCCCCGCTTCTTCAACCCCCGGCGCGCCCGCGCTCCCGGCATTAACCATCGAGGTTTCAGCCCGGCGCAAGAGCTTGCGTGAGCAGCTCGCCCGCGCCGTCGAGCTTGAGCAGTACGAGCAGGCCGCCAAGCTGCGCGATGAACTCGCCCGGCTTGATCGCCTGCTCTCGACAACGATCGTTCAGCCCGCGCCTGACGCGAAACGCCGCTTAGAGGGCACGCCGTGAGTGACACGCGCGCCCCATGGTCAGTGGAGTCTGCACGCCGCGGCGCGGGGTGGCTGCTGGGCGGTGCGATCGATGGTGACGTGGTCGTTTCCTGCCGCGTCCGCCTGGCCCGCAACCTCAGCGGTTTCCCGTTCCTCTCGCGTGCCACCCTTGACCAGCGACTTGAGGTCATGGACGCCGTCCGCGCGCAAATCGCCCGCGCCAGCCTCGGCCCCGCGCTGCTGTGGGCCAACATACACGAGCTGCCCAGCCTCGAGCGCACGCTGCTGGTCGAGCGCCACCTGATGAGCAAAGAGCTGGCCAAAGGTGACCTCCCGCGCGGGCTGGCGGTCACACTCCCCGACGAGCGCGTCTCGGTCATGGTCAATGAAGAGGACCACCTACGCGTCCAGTGCCTGTTACCCGGCATGGCCCTCCCGCAAGCCTGGGCCATGGCCAGCGAGGCCGACGACCGCCTCGAAGATGGACTCGATATCGCCTACTCATCACGCTATGGCTACCTCACCGCATGCCCGACCAACGTCGGCACCGGCGTCCGCATGAGCGTCATGCTCCACCTCCCCGCCCTCCGCCTCTCCGCCGAGATCGAGAAGGTCAAACGCGCCGCCAGCGATATGGGCTTAAGCGTCCGCGGCTTCTATGGCGAAAACTCCGAGGCCTCCGGCGACTTATTCCAGATCAGCAACCAGCGCACCCTCGGCCGTCCAGAGAGCATGATCCTCGCCGAGCTGCACGAGCAGATCGTCCCGACCGTCATCGCCTACGAGCGCGCCGCACGCCGCAACCTCCTCGACAAGCAGCCACGCCTGGTTGAAGATCAGTGTGGGCGGGCCCTGGGCCTGCTGCTGCACGCCCGCCTGCTGACGCCCGAAGAAACCATGGGCGCAATCTCGATGGTCCGCCTTGGCCGAGCGCTGAACATCGCTGACTGCGCGGGCATCGCCGCCGACGACGCCACGCTCCTGCAGCTCATGCTTCAGGTCCAGCCCGCGCACCTGCAACGAATCGCCGAGCGGCAGATGGACCAGCAGCAGCGCCGCGAGTACCGGGCTGACCTGGTCCGCCAGCGCCTTACCCCGGCGACCGGCGCGTAGCCGTGCCCCAGCACGACAAACAACCACGCTTCGTCTGGCCCCCGCCCAAACCAAAGGCTGGGCCATCCTCTCGGCCACCCGCCGACGCCGTACACACCGCAGATCTCCGTCGCGACCCGCCAACCTCGCCGGCAACTTCGCCACGCCGGCCTGCGCAGGCCCCGCGCCTCGCCGATTGGCTCTGGGACATCGAGCGCACCTGGCTGGGCGTGCACGCCGCCCCGCTTCAACGACGCCTCCAAGCCCACAACCTCAGCCCAGACCCCGGCGACGTTTACTGCTGGCGCTGCGGGCACGCCATCGGACCGATGGAAAGTGACGCCCGCGGCTGCGCTCGCTGCCGCCCGCTCCGCCTCCCATGGCATGAAACCGTCCGCCTCGGTGCTTACGGCGGGCTCTGGCGACGCTGCGTGCTTGAGGTCAAGTTTCAGCGCTTCGGCGCCCTCGGCACATCCCTGGGCCGTGAGCTTGGACGCCAAGTCTCACAGCGCCTCACCGACCAAGGCCTCAACCCGCGCGACGCCATCATCGTCCCCGTCCCCACCAGCCTGACACGCCGCCTCGCCCGAGGCATCGACCACCCGCTCTGGCTCGCCCGCGGCGTCGCCAGCGTCACCGGCGGCACGCTCTGGCAGGCCCTCTCGCGCCAAAATCGCCCAGCGCAGGCCCTGCTGCCCAAAAGCTCGCGCGAGGAGAACCTTCGCGGCGCGTTCACCCCAAGCCAGCACGTCAGGATTGCCGCCGCACTCAAGCGAACGGCGAACGCCTATCCCAACCCGACGGCCCCCGCGCCCCGATTTCTGAAATTTTTCTGCCAGCGGTGCGTGCCCCGCGCAATCAATGACCGCCTCGGCCGCCCTGGTCTGGTCGTGCTAGTTGACGACGTGACGACCACCGGCGCGACGGCGCTCACGGCCAGCAAGGCCTTCAATCAGGCATGGAAAGCCTTGTCAGATCAAGAGTTACGCATTGTTCTAGGGGTGGTGGCAGTGACCGGCCGCACGCGCCGGGCCGAGCAGCCAGCAAGTGACGACGGGAGAGATGACGGCGATAGCGCAGAAGGTTCTAGGACGTAATGGAGTGGTCATTCGGGTCTCGTACGGGTCGAGTTGGGGGGCGGCTGGTTGATGACGTGGGGAAAAGCTCTCGAGCGTGAAGGGCGGGTCAAGGATTTTGGGGTGGCGGCTTGACGGGGCTCGGCGGGGGCGTATAGTCCCCTCCCACACGCGAGAGCGAGTGGGCCTCGCCTCTGGCGAGTATATCCTTGAAAAGTAAACAGTTGGGTCGTCCACGAGAGTGTGCGATCGGGCAGGGGTTCACTCCCTGAGCTTGACCAGTTCAAGCCCGATCGATCAAGGTTCGTCGGTTCACACCGGCGGGCATATCTCATCGTGACGACGTATTGGCATTATATGCCCTTATTAGTCGATATTGAGTTTGCCAGAAAGGTACCCGTCAAGCCGACGGGTATGCCGGGAGCAATCCCGGAGAGACCGCCCCGCAGCAATGCGGGGAACAGGTCAGCGCTTCAGATCCGCATCAATGCCGGTGGGCTTGCTCACCGGTGAAACGGAAAACAACTGAAGAGTTTGATCCTGGCTCAGACTGAACGCTGGCGGCATGGTTAAAGCATGCAAGTCGAACGGGCCCGCAAGGGCCAGTGGCGCAAGGGTGAGTAATGCGATCGAACGTACCCCGAGGTGCGGGATAGGCAGGGGAAACCCGGCATAATACCGCATAATGTCTACGGACCAAAGGCTTGCTGCCTTGGGATCGGCGATCGTCCTATCAGGTAGTTGGCGGGGTAAAAGCCCACCAAGCCGAAGACGGGTAGCAGGTGTGAGAGCACGGCCTGCCACATCGAAACTGAGATACTGTTCGGACTCCTACGGGAGGCTGCAGCGACGAATCTTCCGCAATGGGCGAAAGCCTGACGGAGCGATGCCGCGTGTGGGATGAAGCGGCTTTGCCGTGTAAACCACTGTCAGGAGATAGGAACTATGACCATCTCCAGAGGAAGGGGCGACTAACTCTGTGCCAGCAGTCGCGGTAATACAGAGGCCCCGAGCGTTAGTCGGAATCACTGGGCTTAAAGGGTGCGTAGGCGGATCGTTAAGTGTCGTGTGAAAGCCCACTGCTCAACGGTGGAACCGCACGGCAAACTGGCGGTCTTGAGGAATACAGAGGCGGGTAGAACGGTTGGTGGAGCGGTGGAATGCGTAGATATCAACCGGAATGCCGAAGGTGAAGACAGCCCGCTGGGTATTTCCTGACGCTGAGGCACGAAAGCGTGGGGAGCAAACAGGATTAGATACCCTGGTAGTCCACGCCCTAAACGATGCACACTGAGTCGGAGCGGCTCTGACGCCGTTCGGACTGTAGAGAAATTGTTAAGTGTGCCGCCTGGGGAGTACGGTCGCAAGGCTAAAACTCAAAGGAATTGACGGGGGCTCACACAAGCGGAGGAGCATGTGGCTTAATTCGAAGCAACGCGCAGAACCTTACCTGGGTTTGACATGGTTGGATTAGTCTGTGGAAACATAGATGAGGCCCGCAAGGGTACAACAATCACAGGTGCTGCATGGCTGTCGTCAGCTCGTGCTGTGAAGCGTCGGGTTAAGTCCCTTAACGAGCGCAACCCCTGTCGCTAGTTGCTAACGCGTAATGGCGAGGACTCTAGCGAGACTGCCGGTGTCAAACCGGAGGAAGGCGGGGATGACGTCAAGTCCTCATGGCCCTTACATCCAGGGTTGCACACGTGCTACAATGGTGCATACAAAGCGACGCAAAACCGCGAGGTCGAGCAAATCGCAAAAAATGCACCCCAGTTCGGATTGCAGGCTGCAACCCGCCTGCATGAAGCCGGAATCGCTAGTAATCGCGGATCAGCTACGCCGCGGTGAATGTGTTCCTGAGCCTTGTACACACCGCCCGTCAACTCATGGGAGCCGGTAGAGCCCGAAGCTGCTGGAGTTCACCAGCAACCACGGCAAGATCGGTGACTGGGAGTAAGTCGTAACAAGGTAGCCGTAGGAGAACCTGCGGCTGGATCACCTCCTTTCTAAGGGATTCCTTAGACCGGACCACCAGAGAGATCTGGTACCGGTTGTCAGCATATTCTCGCCCGCCGCAAGGCGGATAGCGTCCGAGCAATCGGACGCGAACCGACCCAACTGTTTGCGATCTAACCAGAGCAATCTGGCGAGACACCCGGCCTAACCGCCGGGTGTTTTCGTTTTGACACATTTTCCTGGCGCGTCGGAATCTCACGCATTCTCCGAGCTCTCTGCAGCGCAAACCCCCGCCCTCCGCCTGGTGAACTGCCAGCAATTCCAGATACCTGATGACCGCGTCGGGGGTTGTTCAGGCGCTCCGGTCCACGTTCCTCACCGACCCGACCTTCGTTTATCACCCGCCAATCCTCACGCCTCACCCCCCACGCAGCACCCGCCAATCCGCGCTCCTCACGCCTTATCGCCCGCCACCGCCACCGGCCGCAGCATCTCCACCACGCACGCACGGAACCCGTGCCGCGCAAACACCGCCCGCGCTGCCTCGTTGAACTGCCCCGTGTGCAGCCTGATCTGCTTGACACCAATGGTCGCAAACCTCGCCGCCGCCGCCTCGATGAGCCCCGACGCCACCCCGTGCCCTCGGCACGACGGCTCCACCCACAGGTCGTGGATCCACCCGCACTCAGGCACCCAAAAAATCGGCACCTCCGGCTCAACCGTCCCGACCGTAAACCCCACCAGCCGCCCCTGCTCCTCCGCTACCAGCAGCACGCTCCGCGGGTCCGCCGCGCGCAGCGGCAACCACACGGCATAACGCTCCAGCACGTCCGGCACAACCCTGAACCGTTCCGCATCCGCCCGCTCGTGCAGGTCGCACAACTGCCGCACCATCGGCAAGATCGCCGGCACATCCCCCGCAGTCGCGTTTCGAATCTTCGTCATGGCCCAGCGTACGGTGCGGATTCTCGCTTGAGCTTGTGCGTCTGGGTACACCCACGCTCCGTGTGGGTCGTGGCTCTTTCGCCTTTGGTTCTGTTCGCGAGCACAAGTGTCAGGAAGAGTCCGTGTGAGTTCGCCCCCGCTTACTTCGTCGTGCCCTTACCACCTGCCGTCCCCCCGCCCGCAGTCGGCAGCGCCATCGTCGCCACCGCCAGCACCCGGCGCGACTTGGCATCCTCTCGATAAACCACCAGCCGTGCGTTTGCTTGCACCAGGTCCTTCGGCAGCGTCAGCCGCACACGCGCATGCCCCGCGCCCGACCTGCTCTCAAACACCCGCACCACCCGCTCGTGCTTGAGCGTCGCACCGGCGTTCTCGCCTGCCGTCACCTTTGATTCCAGCCCGCTCTCAACCACCGCCACGTTCAGAAACTCCCCGCCGCCCGCGCCGGGTGTCAGCACGTCCAGGCTCAGTTCCCCGGCCTTGCCGGCCCGATCAACCCGAAAGCTCAGCGCCCTCAATTCCTCCGCGGCTCCGAACTTCTCCTTGCTCGCACCCGCGCTCTTGGCCGCCGAGATCGTCCGCTCCGCCCTCTGGCGCTCAGACCCCACAAAGCTCTCAACCCCGCCAACCACCATGTTCGGCGTGTACGTTCGCCCGCCCTCAAGCAGCGCGGCCGAGGCCCGCTGCCGTGACGTGAACGCCGCCTTCGCAAACCGGTCCGGCCACCCAAGCTTGTCCCAGTAGTCCAGGTGGAACGCCAGCAGCACCAGCGACCCATCACGCGCCGCCTCGGTCTTGGCCAGCTCGCCCAGCACGTCATCCGCGGGCGGGCACGATGAACATCCTTCGCTGGTGTACAGCTCCACCACCACGCTGCCGGCCTTCGCGTCAGCGCTGCGTTTCACCGCTCACCGCTCATCGCTCATGGCTCATGGCTGCTTCCCCCGCAATAATCGCCACGTGACCCTACCGCCCACACCAACCATGCAACCCACCCCCGCCCGATCAACGCGCGCGACCGCACTTTGGTGCCTCGCCCTCGGCCTGCTCTGGGCCGCCGCGCTCCCAGGCACCTTTGACGCCGCCACCCTCGGCAACCCACTCGCCGCACTCGCTGGCTCGCTCGCCCTTGTCGCCCTCCCGCTCGTCGCTGGCTCCTTCGGTGCCAGCAATCCCATCTCCGCCGCCCCACCTCTCGCCCCACGTCGCCGCCTCGCTCACCTCCGCCGCCCCCTGCTCGCCGCGCTCGCCTTCGCCCTCGGCACGATCCCCGGCTGGTGCATCGTCCACGCCTTCATGTGGGCCGTCACCATCCCGGGCATGATCGGCCTGCAGTTCTACCTCGCCCTCTGGCAAGGCCTCATCGTCTTGCTGTGGGCACTGCTCTTACGCCGCGGCACCCTTGCCGCACTCGCCCCCGTCCTCATCGTCGGGCTTGAGTACCTCCGCACCGAGGTCGTCCTCGGCGGCTACCCCTGGTACACCCTCGGCCAAGCCTCCATCGATCAACCTTGGGCCCGCTTCGCCGCCATCGCCGGCGTCAGCGGCGTATCGCTCATCACCTGCGCCCTCTGCGTCACCCTCGTGGGCATCATCACCCGCCAGTTCCGCTGGCGCGCCATCGCCGTGGGCGTCGCGATCGTCGTCCTCGCTTCGATCCTCCCCGCGCTGCTCACGACCGCCACCGCCCCCACCAGCGCCACTGCCCCCGCCCGCACGTTCACCGTCGCCGTCATCCAGACCAACCTCCCGCAAAACAACAAAATTTCCTGGCCCCAGCAGCAGCGCTACGAGGCCATGGCCCGATGGCTCCAGCTCACCCGCCTCGCCGCCGCCCCCGGCTCGCAGGGCCAGCGCCCAGACCTCATCCTCTGGCCCGAAACCATGTTCCCCGGCCTGGCCCTCAACTCAGAGGCCATTGCCGTCATTGACCAAGCCAAGCTCGCCTACACCCTCAAAGAGCCCGACGGCCGCGAGCTCCAACTCGGCGCCGGCGCCTACGCCCGCGCGCTCCAAGACGTCCAGGCCCAGATCCAAGTCCCCATCCTCGTCGGTGCCATCGCCCTCGACGGCCTCAAGCTCAAGCCCAAAGACGACGGCTCAATCGACGTCAGCTTCGACGCCAAGTTCAACAGCGCCGTGCTCATTGACCAACACGACGCCCAACAACGCCGCTATGACAAAATCGAGCTCACCCCCTTCGGCGAGTACATCCCCTTCGTCTGGCGCTTCAAGTCCATCGAGCAGGCCCTGATGAACTTCGCCGCCCCCGGCATGGGCTTTGACCTCGCGCGCGGCCGCAGCCCCCAGCCGCTCACACTCAGCACCGCCACGCCCGCGAGCGCAGCCACGCCCAACGTCCCCGCGCCGCGCCTCGCCGTACCCATCTGCTACGAGGTCAGCTTCCCCGCCGCCAGCCGCCGCCTCTCCTACGCCCGCGGCACCCGCACCGCCGACGTCCTGCTCAACCTCTCAAACGACGGCTGGTTCGGCGACTCAGACTTCTCACGCCGCATCCACACACTCATGGCCCGCTGGCGCTGCATCGAGCTGGGCCTGCCCATGGTCCGCGCCGTCAACACCGGGCAGTCCTGCGCCATCGACGCGCTCGGCAACGTCAATACCGGCTCAGCCAAGGCCGCCTGGGCCGAACTCTCAGGCAACACACTCATCCCCGCCGGCCCAGCGGTGGGGGGTATCGTCGGCAGCGAGCTCTTCCGCCGTGAGGGCGTCGTCATCGCACAAATCCTGCTCCCCGAATCCTCCGGTACGCTCTTTGGCAAAGCTGGTGACGTCATCGGCCCGCTGTGCGCCGCCGCCGCCGTCGTCATGGCAATCCTCGGGCTCCTTGGCCCCCGCGCCCGCGCCCCCACCCGCGCCCCCACCCGCGCCCCCACCCGCGCCCCCACCCGCTCCTGACATTCGCGTCCGCGCCCACCATCAGCCGATGCATCTGCCTGGGTCAGCCTTTAGGAGAAGCCTCATGTCCATCGCCACGCTCGCGCGCGCCCCCGCACTTGCCGCCCCTCTCCTCGTCCTGCTCGCGGGCCTCGCCGGCTGCCAGGGTGATATCTCCGACGCCGACATCGAACGCAGCGCCGTCGCGCTCCGCCAAGTTCAAGACGCCGTCGATAAGCCCGGCCGCAATGAGCTGCTCGTTGACGCACGCTCACGCAAAGAGTGGGAGGCCAAACGCATCCCCTCCGCCATCAACCTCGCCTCCACCCAGGTCGCCGGCGTCAAAGGCCAGGTTGACCCACGCCTCGATACCTTCGACCGTCTCATCGTCTATGGCGACAACCCCGGCTCCGCACCCGCACGCGCACTGACCAAAAAACTCGTCCTCACCGGCTACCGCGACGTCCGCTTCTTCCCCGGCGGCATCCTCGAATGGGAGGGCGCCGGCCTGCCCACACGCTCTAACCCACCCACCGACGCCACGGGCCCCCTCAGCAAGTAACCAGGCGCTCTCGTCGCCCATGCCTCGAGTGCCGCTGGATTTCGACCTGCTTTGTCGCCCTGATCGCGTGGGGCAGGATTCCATCCTGCCTCTCCTTCCGCGCACCTCCGCTCGCTCTACCCCTCCGCGCGCCGTTTACCTTTCTTCCTCCAAAACGCACAACGCCCCCGGTCCGCGCTTCCGCTGGCCGAGGGCGTCGATCATCCGCTCACACACTCACTTCTTCTTGCCGGCCTTCTTCGCCGCCTTCTTACCCGCCTTCTTACCCGCTTTCTTACCCGCCTTCTTCTTCGCGCCCTTCGCCGGCGCGTCACCAGTCAGGTCCTCGATCTTCGCCGACTTGCTGTACTTGATCACCAGCGCCACGCCCTTACCGCAGTCGCGGTGTGACGCGTACCCCTCGTTGCTGTCCACGATCGGCTCCCCGCTCGGCGCCCGCAGCAGCCAACGGTACTCGCCACCCGCATCTTTGCTGATCTCAAACGTTGCCTTCGCCATGCTTCATCCTCCAAACCTTGGTCATCCACGCGAACAGGCATGCGGGCACGGCAATCGCGCCCGCTGACACCTGCTCGCCCAACATACCTCCACACCCTCCACGCTTTCAAGTTGCGCCATCGCCCGCGCGCCCGCTGATACCCTTCGAGCATGGACGCGAGCCACACCTCCGAAGCCCTCGACCGCGCGCTGCTCGCCGCCAACGTCTGCCGCGCCACAGACCCCGCGATCTGGCCCACGCCACCAGACCAGCTCGACCCCGCGCGCTTCGCCGCCACCATCCGCACACACCCGCTCAAGGCCTGCCAAATCGCCCTCCTTGGGCTCCCAGATGACCTCGGCGTCAAGCTCAATAACGGTCGCCCAGGCGCCGCCAAAGCGCCCGCTGCCATCCGCGACGCGCTCACCCGCTACGGCGCCGCCGACCCCGCCGGCATCCCGTTCCCGCTGGTCTTTGACGCTGGCGATGTTTCGCCCGCCCCCGGGGGCAACGTCGAAGCGCTCAACGCCACGCACCGCCGCGTCTCAGACGCCGCCGCTGCGCTCACCCGCAACGGCTTCTTCCCCATCGCCCTCGGCGGCGGGCATGACCTCACCTTCGCCTTCGTGCGCGGCGTGATTGAAGCCACACTCACGCCTGAACCCACCCACCCAACGCACGCCGCCGAAGTTCTTCAAGCCGCCGTCAGCGAGGGCTCATCCATGTTCGCTGGCATCTACTTTGACGCGCACCTTGACGTCCGCGACACACCAGGCAGCGGCATGCCATTTCGCGCGCTCGTCGAGCAGTGCGGCGTTGGCCCGCTGCTCGCTGTCGGCCCGTCCACACTCGTCAACACCCGCGAACACGCACGCTGGTTCGCACATGTCGGTGGCGTCATCGCCGAAGATCAACTCCCCACCATGGCCGAATCCGCCGCGCAGCTCCTGGAACCTATCGACGGCTTCCAACACCTCTTCGCCAGCCTCGACCTTGACGTCATCGACGCCGCCGCCGCCCCGGGCGTCTCGGCCATGAACCCCGCTGGCCTCACGCCCACGCAAGTCGCCCGCATGGTCTACCACGTCGCCCAGCACCCACGGCTGCGCTGCTTCGATATCATGGAGCTCTGCCCCCCGCACGATCAGCAGGGCCGCACCGCACGCCTTGCCGCCCACCTGCTCCTGACGTTTCTGCAAGGCTGGAAACAAGGCCGCCCGCTGGCCTGATCGCTCACCGCGATCTTCGCATTCACCGCGCACACCAACATGGACCGCCTCCCCTTTGATCCCGCCAAGATGGCCCAGGCTCCACCAAGCCCCGCCCACCCCGCACCCACCCCGGCACTCGCGCCCGTCAAGCTCACGCCCGCTGGCAAGCGCCAAAGCAAACGCGGCACCGCCCCCAAGCCCACCATCGCAGCAAGCCCCGCCACCACCTCCGCCGCCACCGCGCGCACCGCCGACACCCTGACCGTCTCCGCCCTCGCCGCCCGCATCAACCAAACCCTCGAAGGCGGCTTCCCCGCCACCGTCCGCGTCGTCGGCGAGATCAGCAACTTCTCAGTCCGTACCCACTGGTACTTCGCGATCAAAGACGCCAGCGCGGTCGTGAACTGCGTCATGTTCGCAGGCCGCGCCAAGGCCGCCGGCTTCGTTCCAGAGCAGGGCCAGCAGGTCGTCGTCACCGCCCGCGTAGAGCTCTATGAGCCCTCCGGCCGCCTCACACTTAACGTCGAACGCATCGAGCCCGTCGGCGCTGGCGCTCTCGAGCTCCAGCTCCGCAAGCTCATCGCCGAGCTGCGCGACGCCGGCTGGCTAGACCCCGCACGCAAACGCCCGCTGCCCACCTTCCCGCGCCGCGTCGCCATCGTCACCAGCCGCAAGGGCGCCGCCCTGCAAGACGTGCTGGACACCATGCGCAAACGCTGCCCCGCCGTAGAAGTGTGCCTCGTTGACGTGCTCGTCCAGGGCCCGCAGGCCGCGCCCGCCGTCGCTAGCGCCATCCACTGGCTCGCCCAGCACCACCAGCGCCTCGCCATCGACGCGATCTTGGTCACCCGCGGCGGCGGCTCGATCGAAGACCTCTGGGCCTTCAATGACCGCGCCGTGGCCCGCGCCATCCACGACTGCCCGATCCCCATCGTCGCCGCCATCGGCCACGAGACCGACACGACCCTCGCCGAGCTCGTCGCCGACCTGCGCTGCGCCACACCCACCCAGGCCGCCATGGCCCTGACGCCAGACCGCGCCGCACTGCTCCAGCAGACCACGCAGGTCGCCCGCCGCCTCGCCCTCGTCGCCCGCCGCACCCTCGCCGCAAGCAAAGACGTTTCCGCCCGCAACGCGCGCGACCTGACCACCGCTCTCCGCCAGCACCTAGGCCTGCGCGCCCGCGCCCTGGCCCACCGCTCCGCGCGCCTCGAGCGTGGCCGCCCCGCCAACGTCTACGAGCGCCGCCGCTCACAGCTACGCCAGAACGCCGCCCGACTCCAAGGTGTACTCGCTGGGCACCTGCACGCCGCCCTCGCGCACCACACGGCACTTCAAAACGCCCTCGTCGCCGCCGCCCGCGCCGCCGTCAAAGAGCGCGCCCGCGCCGCCGACGATGCACGCCGCCAGCTTGAGCTCATCGGCCCCGCCGCCGTCCTTCGCCGCGGCTACTCCATCACTCTCGGCCCCACCGGCCAAGTCGTCCGCACACCCACCGACGTCACCCCGGGCCAGAGCATCACCACACGCCTGGCCGAAGGCGAAGTCCAGAGCGTCGTCGGCCAAAGCCTGCTCGTTCCACTCCCCACAGGCCGCAAACGCAAGCCCAAACCCGACTCACCCCCCGGCCCCAGCCTCTTCGGCAACCCATAGCCCGACTTGCCGCTTCTGCCCGTTCACCTAACCCAAGCCAGGATTCCATCCTGCCATTTCTTCGTCTCGCGTGGGCAGGATTCCATCCTGCCATTTCTTCGTCTCGCGTGGGGCAGGATTCCATCCTGCCATCGGGCCAACCGCCCGACCCTCCTTCCCTCCCTCCTTCGTTCCCTTCCCACTAAACTCCGCCGTGACCACCAAGCCCAACGACCAACAAGACCACGACGCCCCAGAGGCCCTTACCTTCGAGCAGGCACAAGAGCAGCTTGAAGCCATCATCGCACGCATCGAATCCGGCGAGGCCGGCCTCGAAGAAGCCATGGCCAGCTATGAGCGCGGCGTCCGCCTCCTCAAACACTCCCGCGCACTGCTCGATAAAGCCGAACAAACCTTCACAGACCTCTCAAGCCAGGTTCAGGCCGCCGCCAAAGACCCCGCGCGAGATCTTGATCGCTAGCCATCGGCTTTCCCTTGCGCGCACTGGCCGGACGGCTTCCAACCCGCCTTGCCTTGTTGCCTCGCGTGGGGCAGGATTTCATCCCGCCATCGCTCCAACGCCTCAACCCTCTTCTCCTGCGCGAACCCTCCGCGCACTCCGCGTCAGTCTTCGCTCTCCACCGCTTCTCCCAGACGCCGCCCCCAACTGCCGATACTCCAACCGCCCACCCGCGCCCGCGGCCCGGACGGCTTCCCCATGAACTACGAGACCACACTCCGCATCCTCGAACTCATACCACTGGTGTTCGTCACCATCCTGGGCTGCTGCGTCGGCTCGCTCATCAACGTCCTCAACTACCGCATGCCCCTGGGCCTTGACGTCGTCACACCCACCAGCCGCTGCCCGCACTGCAGCACCAAGCTCACCTTCCGCGAAAACGTCCCGCTCCTCGGCTGGCTCTGCCTCCGCGGACGATGCCGATTCTGCGTCTCCAAAATCAGCAGCGAGTACGTCATCGTCGAAGCCCTCGTCGGGCTCATGTACGCCGCGCTCTGGGTCGGCTTCTACATGATCCCCGCGCCCACCATCTTCCTCGGCATCCCCCTGCACGCAGTCACGCCAGACTGGGCCCGCCTGGGCTGGCAGACCACCTGGCCCTACTACATCATGGTCGCCGGGCTCTTCTCATGCCTGCTCTCGATGACCATCATCGACGCCCGCACCTTCACCATCCCCGTCGCCCTCACCACCGCCGCCGCCGCCATCGGCCTGCTCGGGCACATGGGCCAGTGGGGCTACCTCCAACTGCTCGGCAGGAGCTCATCGGGCATCAGCAACGGGTGGCTCTGGTCCATCCCCACACCCATCAACTTCGCCAACCCAGACGCACGCTCGCCAGCTGACCTGCTCTTTACAGGCTGGTGGTGGGTCGGATCCTCACTTGGCGCGACCCTCGGCCTGGGCGTCGGCCTGCTCATGCTCAGACTCAAGCTCATCAAACGCAGCTTTGACAGCTACCCCGCCTGGGAACAAGACCAGCTCGACCGCCAACGCGCCGAAGCAGCATCGACCCCCTCCGATTCCGCCGCCCCGACCGCACCCACCACCGAAGACACCGACCCCACCATCCTCTGGACCGCCTACCCGCACGCACGCCGAGAGATGGTCCGTGAGCTCGCCTTCCTCGCGCCCGCCGCCCTGCTCGGGGCCCTCGGCGGCTGGCTCGCCACCACGCTCGCCTTCACACCGCCGCCACCAAACCTCCCGCAAGACGCCGTCTTTCTCGGCGCCGCCGTGCCACCGCTCTGGCTCGTCGTCCTCACCGGCGTGCTCATGGGCTTCCTCATCGGCGGCGGGCTGGTCTGGGCCATCCGCATCTTCGGCACCTTCGCCTTTGGCAAAGAGGCCATGGGCCTCGGTGATGTCCACCTCATGGCCGGCGTCGGGGCCTGCCTGGGCTGGATCGACTCGACCCTCGCCTTCTTCCTCTCCGCGTTCATCGCCATGCTCGGCACCCTCGCCATGGCCTTAACTAGAGGAAAGGTCCGCAAAACCTTACCCTACGGCCCGTGGCTCGCCCTCGCCACACTCATGGTCTTTGTCCTCAAGCCCATCGCCGAATGGGGTATTTCTCGACTCGTTAACGCCCCACAGCCGATCTCACTCCCGTAGTCACGCACCGCCACGACACGCTGCCCACACGTGGGCGGCGTACAACTGGCGGTACGAAGGCGCAAACCGAAGCCCGCGCGGAGCCGCGAGCACACAAACCGACGCACGGAGGTCTGGCATGCAGCGTTTGATGAACCGGTCAAAGGTCTTAGTTGGTCTCGCACTGGTCCTTCTCGCCGGCGGAGCCGGCCTGGGCGGGTGCGCCGCCAAAGAGCAGAAGAACGAGGCCGAGGAACTCCGCAACCAGAGCACCCAGTTGCTCAGTGAGCGCGACGAGCTGCAGAGCAAGCTCGAGCTCGCCACCGGCGAGGTCCGCCAGGCCCAGGCCGAGCGCGACGCCGCCCGCCGCGAGGCCGAGGCCGCCCAGCAGCGCGAACTCGCGGCTGGCCAGCAGGTCCCGCAGACCTTCACCCCCAGCAACGACCCCACATTCCCCCGCCGTGACACCAGCCCGTCACGCCCCGAGCGCGACGTGGTCATCACCGTTGCGGGTGATGTTCTCTTCGGCCCCGGCTCCGCCAGTCTCTCCGCCGGCGGCAAGAAGGAACTCGACCAGGTTGCCCGCACCATCCGCTCCAGGCACGCCGGGCACGAGGTCCGCGTTGAGGGCTACACCGACTCTGACCCCATCAGGCGCAGCAAGTGGGGCAGCAACAGAGAGCTCAGCCAGGCCCGCGCCGAGGCCGTCGAAAACTACCTGGTCACCAAGGGCCTCTCAGGCTCGCGCATCTCGGCCAGGGGCATGGGCGCCGCCAAGCCCAAGGCGTCCAAGGCCCAGAGTCGCCGCGTCGAGATCGTTATCCTCGCCAAATAAACCAGCGAGCGTCGAATACACCCCCACGCCCGGCCACTGCCGGGCGTTTTTCGTTTGAGCCCCGCACAACCCCGGCGCGCCCTTATCGCCCGCCGACTGCCCGCCCGAGGCCTGCGCTTGCCAGATCGCCCGCCACGCCCTATGCTGGCGGTCCATCCGCGGGCCAAAGGGCCCTATGGGCGATTGGCGCAGTTGGCTAGCGCGCTTCCTTGACATGGAAGAGGTCACTGGTTCGAGTCCAGTATCGCTCACTTCTTAAACGCTCAACGGCCCCTTGGCCTCGCTCGGCGCAGGATTTCATCCTGGCACTCTTGTGAGCTCCGGGCATCGGGTTTTCAATCCAACTCTTCCCCCATCAGCGCAGCCAACAACGCGACATTGGCGGATGTCCGCCCACTTGTCGCCGTCACTCGTCACTCGTTGCTACGCACTCAAGAAAAACAGGGGAACTAGGATTTGAACCTAGGCTAACTGAGTCAGAGTCAGTTGTGCTACCGTTACACTATTCCCCTAACACCAACCGCCCGGCGTTCATCTCGCCGCCAACGTCACCAGCCTCAGCGCGCGTCCTTCGACGCTCGATGGGGTCAAGTCTACGCCCCTGCTCTTAACTCTTCAACGCCCCCGCGCGCCTGCTGCCACTCACGTCCCGGTCGGACGGATCGGCGTCGCACGCCCGTAGATAGACCGCCCCGCAGGCCCCTCGGCCCCGTTTGGCGTCCCGTTGCCAGCCTCAGCGCTCGCGTTCGGCGTGCTGGCGCTCCCCACCGTGGTCGAAAGCCCCGGCCCAGCAACCCCCGCAACCCCTCCCAAAACCATCCCCGCACCCTGGCCGTTCGCGCCGGTGCTTGCAGCGCTGCCCGCCCCAATCAACGTCGTCGGCCCGATCGCCTGCGCGCCCGCGCCAATACCCACACCCACACCCACACCCGCGCCAATGCCAACTCCCGCGCCACCTATGGCGCGGACCCGCTCGGTCGTCCGCGCGCTGCGCAGCGTGTCGATCCGCTGATCAAGCTTCCCGAGGATCAACTTGACCTGATTGAACGTGCGCTGCGAAGTGCTCATGGGGTGTCTCAGTGTGCGGACGCTCTGCTATCGGGGCACCGCGCCCACCCCTGAAGCTGGTACTCTCCGCCCGCCGCAACCGCCCGGCAACCCATGCCGGTTGTAACGACACGGCAAGCACGCACATCAATTCGCCCCGCAAACCCGCCCCGCCAACGAGAACACACCCCAGCGGTCATACCCTTGCTCCGAATGCCGCTGCTGACCTCCACCAACCTCCAGCTCGCTTACGGGCACCGCACCATCCTTGACGGGATCTCTCTGTCCATCGAGGCCGGCGAACGCGTCGGCGTAGTTGGTAAAAACGGCGGCGGCAAGTCCAGCCTTATGAAGATCCTCGCCGGGCTCATGAAGCCCGACTCCGGCGACGTCTCGCTCGCCCGCGGCGCCCGCGCCGGTTATCTGCACCAAGACCCCGTGCTCGACATGAACGAGACCCTCCGCGGCGAGGCCGAGGCCGCCTTCGAGCACCTGCACAACCTGCACCGCCAGCTCGAAGCCATTTACCACGACATGGCCGACGCCGAGGGCGTCCAGCTTGACAAGCTCCTGAAGCGTCAAGTCGAGCTCGAAGAGCTGGTCAACGCCGCGGGCGGTTACGCCATCGACCACAAGGTCGACGCCACCTTGCACGGGCTTGGCTTCACCGACGCGCAGTTCACCACGCCAGTCAGGGGCCTTTCGGGTGGGCAGAAGGGCCGCCTCTCGCTGGCCAAGCTGCTGCTCCAGCAGCCCGACGTGCTGCTGCTTGACGAGCCGACAAACCACCTCGACATCGCCGGGCGACTCTGGCTCGAGCGTTTCTTGGTAGACGAGTTCCCCGGTGCCGTGCTGCTGATCAGCCACGACCGCTACCTGCTTGACGGTGTCGTGCACCGCATCATCGAGCTTGAGCAGTGCCGCCTGATCGACTACCCCGGCAACTACGAGGCCTTTGTCGAGATCCGCGCGCAGCGCCGGCTCAGCCAGCTCCGCGCGTTTGAGAACCAGCAGACGCGGTTCAAGAGCGAGGAGGCCTTCATCCGCCGCTACCGCGCCGGGCAGCGCGCAAAGCAGGCCCAGGGGCGCCTTAGCCGCCTGACGCGCGAAAAAGAAGGCGCGCTCGAACGCCCCATCGAGCACTCGACCTTCCGCCTCGAGCTGCCCAAGGCCCCGCGCTCGGGCGAGATCGTCATGTCCGCCCGCGGCCTCACGAAGCAGTACCCCGACGCCGAGGGCGGGCTCCGCACGCTCTTCCGCGAGCTTGATATCAATATCGGCCGCGGCGAACGCTGGGGCATCGTCGGGCCCAACGGCGCGGGCAAGACCACGATCGTCCGCGTCCTGCTCGGTGAGCTTGCGCCCGACTCGGGCGTCGCACGCCTGGGCTCAAACCTCTCCGTCGGGCACTACCACCAAAGCCACGAGCACCTCGACAGCACCAAGACCGTCATCCAGCACCTGCAGAGCGTGATCCTCAAGGAGGTCCCCGGCGCGGGCTTCTCCGAGCAGCAGGCCCGCAACCTCGCCGGCGTCTTCTTGTTCAGCGGCGAAGAGCAGGACCGGACCCTGGGCACGCTCTCGGGTGGCGAGCGATCAAGGGCCGTGCTCGCGGGCCTGCTGGCCAGCGCAAAGAACCTGCTGGTGCTCGACGAGCCGACCAACCACCTTGATATCTCGAGCGCTGAGCGCCTTGAAGATGCGCTCGCCGCACCGGACGAAGAGTCTGGCGAGGACGGCTTCGAGGGCACGCTGATTCTCATCAGCCACGACCGCGCGCTGATTGACTCAACCTGCGAGCACCTGCTGATCCTTGACGGGCTCGGCGGTGCCGAGGTCTTCCACGGCAACTGGACGGAGTGGAACCGCAAGCTCGCCGAGCGAGCCAAGGCCGCCAGCCAGGCCGTTGCCGAGACCAAGGCGCGCAAAGAGCAGGCCGAGCAGCAGCGCAAGAATGCCGAGGCCCGCAACGCCGAGGCCCGCAACGCCGAGGCAAAGAACGCGGACGCGAAGAGGTCGTCGGCGCCGAGCCAGGCGAGGCCGTCCGGCGCGCACCAAAGTTCATCCCACGGCAAGCCCAACGGCAAGCCTCACAACAAGTCGCGCTTCAGCCGGTTTAGCACCGAGCAGATCGAGCAGAAGATGGGCACGATCCAGGCCGAGGTCGCGACCATCGACGAGCGGCTCTCCTCGGCCGAGTGCTGGAAGGACGTCCCGCTGCGCAACAACCTGCAAGACCAGCGCGAGCGCAAGCAGCAAGACCTCTCTGATCTCGAACAGGAATACCTGCAGCGGATGGAGTAAGGCAACTTCTCTTCCGTAACGCGGAACTTTCCCCAGTCCTCCAAATTTTGTTGGCGCCTGCCGACCTGCGGACAGGCGGACCTCAGGGCCGGCGGGCTGGCGGGTTCTGGCCGTGCGAGAAGTTTACTGCCGCTCAAGAGCCTAAACGCCGCGGATTTGCTGCGAAACCTGTATCTGCGCCAGGATCGTCACGGCGGGGTCGGGCGGTACCGCAGGGTGGGTCGGGGCTTGCGTGGCCCACGATCGATCCAAGGGGTTTCGGTGCCTTGGGCAAAGTGTGGCGGGCTCTTGGTTTTTCTTGCAAGCCTATCTGAATCTGGTACGCAGCGCAGTCGGGCTTGGGCACTGGCGCGGCAACACTCTTTCGCAGAAGGCCGTCTCTCGGCCACCGCGTCGGTGGTCAAAGGCCCATGTAGAACAGGACAACAGCATGAAAGCGATTACACTGGCGTTGCTCACGGCCGCGGGCTCTTGCACGGCGCTCGCCGCTCCGCGCGAGACGGTCACGTTCACCGACGTCCCGTCAATCACCCACCAGGGCCTGATCGACAACGCCACGCGCTCGCAGGCGTTCACCGGCACCTACACCACCAGCCACCTGACGGTGAGCGGGACGATCGTGGGTCGGCGCGGCGCGACGTACGCCAACGAGGCGTCGATCATGGTTACGCCCCCGGGGGTTGGGTCGGTCCCGTTTGTCATCTCGCCCTTTACTGTCCAGACCTATACGTCGCCGCTGAGCACGCCGACGGGCTCGCTGGCGATCCCGGTCTCGGGGCTGACCACGGCGGGGACGTGGGGCTTTGAGTTCTTTGAGATGTACGATGATGCGTCGCTGCCCACCGGCACGTTTACCGACGCGCGTGACACGACGTGGCAGACCGTAACTGTCACGCTCAACGACGGCGCGGTGCCCGCGCTGCCGCCGGGCGGGGGCGGCCCGAGCGTGACGTTCAGCGGCGTGCTCTCTGACGGGACGGGCGGGACGGAAGTGCGCAACTGGAACGCCAGCGCGACGCGGACGTACTCGGGCCTGCGTTACAGCGGGTATGTGACGGCACTGCGCGGCTTGCCGGGCGCGCCGACTCAGGTCGTCGGCGGTCAGACGCGGCAGGCCGCGATCCGCGTCACGCCCCCGGGCGGCGGCGCGCCGGTGGTTGTGCGGGGTGTGAGTGACTTGGCATCTTCGAGCTTGGCGGGTGGGTTCATCGCGCTGCCGGGTGCCGGGGCCGGGACGTACAGCTTTGACTTTTACGAGTGGGACGGCTCGGCCGCCAACTCGCTGGGCGACCAGCCCGGTGGGGCCGACAACGTCTGGACCACGGTGGTCTTCGAGCTCGCTGACGTACCGCCCCCGACGGTGACGACGGCGTTCGGTACGGTGGGTCGCAACCCCGACGGGACTGAGCGGCTGTACACCAACAGCTTCGGGCCGGTGACGGGAACGCGGTGGATCAGCTTTGTGACGACCGCCGCGACAACCGCCGCGGGCACGAACTATGTGGATATCGACAGCAACGGGTCGAGCGGTGACACGATGATCGGGCTGTTCAGTGCCGGCGGCGGGCTCTTGTCGTTTGACGACGATGACGGCGTGGGTGTGGCGAGCTTGCTGACCTTTGGCAGCACGACGCCCAGGCCCCCGCAGGGGTTGGAGTCGCCGCGTGACGGGTTCAACGGCGAGCTGCCCGCGGGGACGTACTATCTCGCATCAGCGCCGTACTTTGCGACCTTCGCAACGCCGTTCGCGGTGGTGCCGGGTGGCGCGGCGCTGAGCTATGTGATCAATCTGCGGACGAACCTGCCGAGCGGGCCGGCGGCGTGCGGCGCCTCGGACGTGGCGGGCAGCGGCCAGGCGGTCGGTGCCGACGGCGAGCTGACGGCGGACGACATCATCGTGTTCATCGGGTGGTTTGTGGGCAATGACGCGCGGGCCGATGTGGCCAGCAGCGGCCAGCAGCCCGGGGGCGACGGCGAGTTCACGGCTGACGACGTGATCTTGTTCATCAACCGGTTTATCGCCGGCTGCCCATAAGGGCGTGGCGGCATGGGTGATGGTCCGAGAAGCTTGGTGATCTGACAAAGAGCCCCCGGGGGACGAGCCCCGGGGGTTTTTCGTTGGTCCGGATGAAGGGATGGGTGCGGGATGTCGACGGGATGACGCAGAAATGTTAGAAAGCGCTTGCGGACTCTGCGTGGCGGTGGTAGCTTTCTGGGAGCTGCGCGGTTTCGGCATTGGCGGTCGGCCGCTTGCACGTTAGATGTGGCCCAAGTTGTTGGGGGTTGACGGATGAGCGCGGGGTGGCAACGGAACTGTGAATGGTCGGCGAGTGCGTGACTTGCCGGGCGTTGAACTCTGAATCGGTCGGGCTTACCTGTGTGGTGTTTGGACGTCTTTTAAGCGGAGGGCTCAATCATGAAGAACAGCATGTACATGGCGGCGTTGGTGGCGTTGGCCGGCGGTAGCGTGGCGCTGGCTGCGCCGCGTGAGAGCGTGACGTTTTTGGCGGTGCCGAGCGACGGCCGGATCGGCGACGCGGCCAACACGATCCTCACGACGACTTTTAACGGCAGCGATGCGGGCGGCGCGTACACCGCGCGGTTCCTGACCTTGAGCGGCGCTCAGACTGAAGTGAACACGTCGACGATCCAGAGCGAGGCGGCGATCTTGATCACGCCCCCGGGCGGAACCCCTTTTATTGCCCGGCCGATCGTCACGGGCGTGGCGGGGACTGAGATCATTCCAGCGGGCTCGTTTGTGATCCCTGTGGGGTCGTTCACGACGGCGGGGCAGTGGAGCTTTGCGTTCTTCGAGCTTTTCGATGATGCGGGCCTGGACGCGAACTGGGACACGATCACCTTCACCCTTGACGACGCGGCCCCGGTGACGGGCGCGGCGCCGGGCGCATTGCAGAACTTCAACCTGGCGGACGTGGTGGTCGACGGCCCAGTGGGCTTGCCCACGACGCGGACATTTACGGCGGCGGCGGGCGACACGGTTGGTTCGATCCGGTTCTCGGGTGTCGGCACGGGCCAGACGGCGAACCCTGCGGTGAACAGCGACGTGAACCCGCTGAGCCGTGCGCGGTTCCAGCTTGTGGCGCCGGACGGGACGACCGTCAGCGGCATCGGCACGCTGTGGGGTACAGCAACGCAGTCGAGCAGCACGGCTGTGGTGACGGTGGGCATCCCTACGACGGTGGCCAGCGCCGGGGATTGGACGCTTCGGACATGGGACACCGGCGACTTTGCAGGCGTTGACAGCACGCTGAAGAGCCTGACGGTCTCGTTCTTGCCCCCGCCGGACGCGCTGACGAACAACACGCTGATTGCGCTGACGGAGGGTCAGTTCGGAACGGCCACGCGTGCACTGGCCGTCGGCGGCGTGACGTGGTTCGCCTTTGACCTGCCGACGATGCCGGTGGGCAGCGTGGTGGACATCGATTCTGAGGGCTCGACGCTGACGCCGAGCAACGACACGGGGATTGCGGTGTACCGCGGGACTGGCGTGGTCGAGGACACCGACAGCAACGACGGGTCGAACCTGCTGTCGGCGATCTCTTACGGGCCGGGCGGCGTGACGGGCTCTTACACGGCCAGCGGCGTGCGTTTCAACGGGCGCGACGGCGCGGCCAGCGGTCTGGGTGCGCCGGGGCGTTACTACGTGGGCGTGGTGGGCGGTGATGTGATCACCGCGGTGCCGGCGACGTTCCAGGCGAACTTTGTGACCAACCCGACGCAGAGCAACAGCGGCAACGTGCAGCTTCGGGTGCGGTACTTCACGGCCGGTGCGCCGAGCCAGACGCCCAGCGCGACAACGATCAACCTGGTCGAAGGCGGCGCTTGGGCGAGTGCCACGGCGACGGCTGGGATCAGCGATTGTGTGTGGTTCACGTTCACGACCCCGGCGATGACCGGCACGGGCGCGATGGACATCGACACGTTCGGGACGACCCTAAGCCCGCTGAACGACACGGACATGGGTCTGTATGGGCCGACGGGCACGCTGATTGACGGCGACGACCAGGACGGCCCCGGCTCGCTGAGCGCGCTGAGCTACGGCGCTGGTCGGCGCAACGGGACGGGCGACGGGTTGCGGTACACGGGTCAGGACGGCTCGACGGCGGGCACGGCGGGCAACGTTGGGCCCAGCACGACGTACTTCCTGGCGGTGGGCACGGGCACGTCCTATTCGCACGGCAGCACGTTTAGCGCGCAGCCGACGACGGGTTCTTTGAACAGTGGCAGCGTGACGGCGCGGGTGCGTGCGTGGGCGAGCGGCGCGCCGAGCGACCCGGTGACGCCGCCGGTGAGCGAGGCGCTGGCGTTCCCGGCATCTGGCGCGACCACGAGCGACACCGAGACGCTGAGCGTCGGTCAGGTGAAGTGGTACACCATGGTGGTTCCCAGCGACATCGGCTGGTTCACCAACAGCGCGGTGCAGCTTGACAACGAGGGCTCGACGACGAGCCCGACGCTCAACGACACGGGCATGGGCGTCTACCGTGCGGACGCGACGCTGCGTGCGAGCGACACGCTGGACGGGACGGGCTCGATCGCGAGCTTCAGCTTCGGCTCTGACGACCGGCCCGCGCCGGGCGACGGCGCGGCGTACAACGGGCGTGACGGCGCGCTCACGGCGGGGACCTATTACGTGGCGGTGGCGTTCGGCTCGCCTTTCTTCGCGTCCGACTTCTCGGTCACGAGCACGAGCCCGACGGTCTCTGGCGACGTGGTGACGAACCTGCGGTACTTCGCGCCGTCGATCACGACTGCGGCGACACCGCCGGCGTCTGAGGAGGTCGGGCTGGTCTCGACGCTGACGCCCAACACTGAGCGTGTGATCACCCGGACGAACACGGTGACGGACGGGAACCTGGTAACGTGGTACCGGTTCAACACGACCAGCGCGGCGCTGGGCGCCAACGGGCTGTACGTGGACATCGACACCGAGGGGACGGCCCCGGGCGTGACCGAGGTTGTCGGCGCCTTGGTGGACAGCGAGATCGGCCTGTGGAGCAGCATTGGCCTGCAGGGCGGCAACGACGATGACGACGGCGCGGGCTTCCGCTCGGCGTTGTCGTACGGCTCAACGGTGGCGCGCGTGGCGATTGCGCCGGTTGCGCCGGCGGCCAGCGGTTTGCCGCGCGACGGGCGTGACGGGCCGCTGCCGGCGGGGACGTACTATCTGTCGGTCAGCACGTTCAACACGGTGTACTTCGCGGCAGACTTCTCGCTGACGCTGCCAGCCGACCGTTCGGCGAGCATTGGCGACCGGCTGGTGAACTGGCGGACGAACCTGCCGGGCGGTCCGGCTCCGTGCGGCCCGTCGGACATCGCGAGCGCGGGCCCGGTGGCGGGCTTCGACGGCGAGCTGACGTCGGACGACATCATCTTCTTCATCACGGCCTTCACCGGCGGCAACCTCGCGGTGGCGGACATCGCCGGGCCCGGCCCGTCGGTGGGCGCTGACGGCGAGCTGACGTCGGACGACATCATCCTGTTCATCACTCGGTTCACGGGCTTCCTCCAGAGCGGCTGCCCGTAATGATGGTGGCGTTGAGCCGGTAGTGGCTTAGAGCTTGTGAGACACAATCGCCCCCGCGTCACCATTGGCGCGGGGGTGTTTTCGTTTTGAGAGCAGGTGCGTGAAGGGGGGAGTGTCGACGAGGGACAAGCGAAGAGGGAAGAGCGAAGCGGGATGAGGGTCGGTCCAATGGGCCCGATGGCAGGATGTAATCCTGCCCCACGGGTAGGCGCGGAGGCGGGTCAGTCTTGGTCGGGGGTTTCGGGCGGGTTGAGTTTGCCGGCGAGGAGGAGTTCCCAGGCGGTGGCGATGGCGGAGCCGCCGCGTTCGGTGTGGGTTTTTTTGCGGGCCTGGTCGATCATGGATTGGACGTCGTGCGGTGGGAAGAGCCAGTTGCGCCCGCCGTGGCTGGGGCCGTTGATGCGTGAAGCCTTGCGGATGGCGTCGAAGATTTTGGGTGAGACGTCGGCGGCGGCGAGGAGCTGCTTTTTGGTGAAGCCCGGGCCGGCGTACCTGAGTTCTTGGCCTCTGCGCATGGTGTGGTCCTTGTTGGTGGTGGCGGGGTAGAGGTGCTTGGTTAGAGGGTGAGGACGGCCAGGACGGGGGCGTGGTGCTGGACTCGTGCGCGGCCGTTGAGTGCGGGCAGTTCGATCAGGACGGTGAGGCCGACGATGGTGCCGCCGAGGCGTTTGACGAGCTGGGCGCAGGCGTCGAGGGTGCCGCCGGTGGCGAGCAGGTCATCAACGATGACGACGCGCTGTCCGTTGGTGATGGCGTCGGTGTGGATCTCGACGGTGTCGGAGCCGTATTCGAGCTGGTAGCTGACGGCGTCGGTGGTATGCGGGAGCTTGCCGGGCTTACGTACGGGGACGAAGCCGGCGGAGAGGGTTTGTGCGAGCGCGGTGCCGAAGATGAAGCCGCGGCTCTCGGCGCCGACGACGATGTCGATGTGCTGGCCGCGGAAGGGCGAGGCCATGAGCTCGATGGCCATGGCGAGTGCGCGCGGGTCTCGCAGGAGTGGTGTGAAGTCTTTGAAGAGCACGCCGGGCTTGGGGAAGTTGGGCACGTCACGGATGAGGGTGTGGAGGCGGTGCTGGAGGTCTTCGGTGATCATCGGTGGTGAGGGTATGTGGGCGGGTTGGGGTGGGGCGTGACGGCGTGCGGCAGTGGGGGCGCGTGGGAGTCGGGATTGGCGGAACTATGCTGGGCGCATGAGCGAGACTCAAGGGTTGCCGACACTCACGCAGGTGCAGTTGCTTCCGGACGCGGAGCTGGTGTTGCGGTACAAGACGGGCGTTGAGAACTTTGACGCGCGGGCGGTGCGGCTGAGCGATGCGGAGCTGGATACGGCGTTCTTTGCGGAGGCGGGGGTGGGGACGTGGCCGTGCCGGGTGCTGCTGGGGCATTTGGCGGACGCGGAGCTGGCGTTTGTGTTTCGGCTTCGGAAGGTGGTGGCGGAAGAGCACCCGGTGCTTGAGGCGTGGGACGAGGGTGCGTTTATTGATTGCCAGCGGATGTACGGGACGCCGACGACGGGCACGCGGTTCCCGGTGGGCGCGTTTGTGGCGGCGATCCACACGCTTCGGCTGTGGACTGGGGCGTGGCTGGAGAGTTTGCCGGCGGAGGCGTGGGGGCGGACGGGCCTGCACGTTGAGCGTGGCGAGCAGAACCTGCGGCTGATTGCGCAGTACGCGACGTGGCACCTTGAGCACCACGCGTGGTACCTCAATGCGAAGGTGGTGCGGCTGCGTGGCCCGGCATGAAGGCTGTGGGGGGCGCGGGGGGCGTGGGCGGCGTGGGGGCGGAAGTTTTCGGCTCGGCAGGTTCGACGTGGATCAGCAGCGTGCGGACGCTGGGGATTGCGGCGCGGACGGCGGCTTTGACGCGGCCTTGGAGGGCGTGCGCGTCGGCGACGGTCATGGTGGGGTCTACGTGCAGGTGCATGTCAACGAGGTGACCCGGGCCGCTCTTGCGGGCGGTGAGCTTTTCTACGAGCGCCACGCCGGGGACGGCTTGCGCGTGCTGGCGAACGCTGGGAAGCAGGTCGTGGGGGGCGGCGTCAAGGAGCTCGAGCAGCGCGGGGCGTGCGAGGTGGCGCGCGGTGATGGCGATGACGCCGCTGGCGATGAGGGCGGCGACTTCGTCGGCGTAGACCAGCTCGGGGATGCCGGTGGCGCGTGGGCCCCAGATGGCAACGGTGACGCCGAGGAACGCGGCGAGGCTGGTCATGGCGTCTGAGCGTTGGTGCCAGGCGTCGGCGTGCGCGGCGCTGCTGGCGTGGCATTTGGCCCCACGCACCAGCAGGCGGAAGAGGCCCTCTTTGATGAGGATGACCGCGAGCAGGACGATGAGCGTCCAGACCGCTGGCGGCGAGTGGGGCGTAAAGAGCTGCTGGAAGCTTTCGACCACGATGAGCGCGGCGGCGACGAAGAGCAGGATGCCGACGCAAAGAGCGGCGACGGCCTCGGCCTTGCCGTAGCCGTAGGGATGGTTGTCGTCTGGCGGGCGGGCGGAGACGCGGAGTGCCTGCCAGACAACGAGTGAGCCGAGCGCGTCGGCGAGGCTTTCGACGGCGTCTGCGATGAGTGCGGTGGAGTTGCCCAAGAGGCCGGCGACGAGCTTGCCGAGGGCGAGGAGGATGCTGGCGACGAGGGCGATGAGGGTGTTGCGGAGCAGTGCGCGGGGCGGGGGCTTGTCGGGAGGCTGCATGGTGGTGGGCGGGTTGGTGGTGGGCTGGGTGAGCAAGGCTCTTGAGTTTACCGGCGGCGGTGCGGCTGTATACTGGGCCCAGCATGGATCAGGGTGCCTTGCAGAGTGCGGCGGGGTTGGGCGAGGGTGCCGCCGGGGGCGAGTGGCTGTCACTGATTGCGCCGGCGCACAACGAGCAAGAGAACATCGGGCCGCTGGTGGCGGAGGTGGCGTTGGCGTTTTTGCAGCTTGAGGCGATGGGCGTGCGGTGCGAGCTGATTGTGGTGGACGATGGGTCTACTGATGGGACGCGGGCGGCGGTGCTGGCGGAGGCGCGGGGGCGGGCGTTTGTGCGGTGCGTGGCGATGAGCCGCACGGCGGCGGGCAAGGGCAACGGCCAGTCGGCGGCGTTTTACGCGGGTGTGCGTGCGTCGCGCGGGTCTTTGGTGGCGACCATCGACGCGGACTTGCAGAACGACCCGGTGGACCTGATCAAGATGGTGGCGAGGCTGCGCGAGAGCGGGGCGGACATGGTGCAGGGTGATCGCAGCCACGCGCGCAAGGACAACGCGGTACGGCGATTTACGAGCGTGGTTGGGAGGTTCTTTCGGGGGCTGATTTTGGCGGACGCGGTGCGCGACACGGGTTGCAGCCTGCGGGTGCTGAAGCGTGAGTTTGCGGTGGGGTTGCCGTTGCAGCTGCGCGGCATGCACCGGTTTATTCCGGTGACGGTGGCGGACCTGGGCGGGCGTGTGGTGGAGATGGACGTGTCGCACCGCCCGCGCGTGGCGGGGACGACAAAGTATGGATTTGGAATCTGGCAGCGCGCTATCCCGGGGCTGATTGACTGCTTTGCGGTGCGGTATATGCGGAACCGGCGGCGGAGCGTTGAGAGCGTTGAGCTGCCGCTGGCGGGGGCGGCGGGGGTGCCAGGGTGAGCGATGGTGTGAAGCGAAAGGGCGTTCGCTGGGAGCCTGTGGCGGCGATGATCGCGCTGCTGCTGCTGGGGGCGTGGGTGGCGTTTGCGCCCGACGTGCCACAGGAGCGGCGTGACGGCGCGACGCGGGTGAAGCTGACGATCGGGAACCTGAAGGGCGCGGTGGACTGGATGCCGGCGCGGAAGGCGAGCGGCGACGGCGTGGCGCTGCCGTCGCGGGACTTCTATTTGCACTATCGCGATGGGACCAGCGTGGGGCCCAAGAGCGCGGCGGAGATGGAGGCGGTGGTCGGGCGTGCGGGGATGGTGCATCTGACGCGGGTTGGGAGCAACGATCTGTTCAGGCTGCTGAACGTAACCGGGTGGATCGGCGTGCTGTGGGTAGCGGCGGGGTTTGGCGGGCAGCTTGCGTTTAGCGGGCGGTGGCTGCTGCAGTGGTTTATCAGCGAGAAGAGCAAGAGCAGCACGGTGCCGGTGGCGTTCTGGTGGCTGAGCCTGGTGGGGAGCGTGATTCTGTTCGCGTATTTCGCGTGGCGTCAGGACCTGGTGGGGACGCTTGGGCAGACCAGCGGCCTGGTGATCTATGCGCGGAACATCAGGCTGATTGCGAAGCAGCAGCGGCGTGAGGCGCGGGCGCGGGTTGAGGGGCCAGATGCGCTGCCGCCGAGCGCGGGATGAGGGGGAAGGGATCGAGGGAAGAGGCAAGGGCTGTTGGCCCGATGGCAGGATGTAATCCTGCCCCACGCGATGCAATAAGGTAGGCAGGATGTAATCCTGCCCCACGCGAAGCAATAAGGCAGGAAGGTTGGAATCCTGCCCCGCGCGGGTGTTACGCCTTCGATACCTGCGCGTCACGGCCGGGTAAGGGCGGCCTCGACGGCGGGCATGAAGTCAGTCTCAACCACGCGGTCCCAGCTCATCAGCCCGGCGAGCTTCTGGCCAAGGGCCAGGTGTGCGTCGCGCTGGGCCTGGGTGGTGGGCAGGCGATCGGCGAGCTGGGCGGCGAGCTGTGCGCAGAGACGGTCTTCAATCTCCAAGCGCTGCGCGTCGGTCATGTGCTGGGCGGCGTGGGCCTGCGCGTCGGTGGGGGTTGGCGCGGTGACGCCGGCGAAGTCAGCGGGGAGGACCAGGTCGCAGCGGTCGAGCTTGAGCTCACTGATGGCGCGTTTGACCAGGCCCATGCAGCCACAGACGGTGCTGGTGACGCAGATGGCGCCGGCGTGCAGGGGTTCGAGCTGGGCGATGCCGAAGGGCTCGTAGGTGCTCATGCCCAGTTCGACATCGGCGGCGCGGCGGAGGTCGGCGGTGGTGAGGGCCTCGGGCGCGTTTGGGCCCAGGCGCTGGCGTGAGAAGCCGAACTGGTTGACGAGGATGGCGTGGACGGAGCCGCGGGTGCCGTCTTTGGCGGTGTCGAGGCTGGCGTTGAAGGTTTGCATCTCGCGGTAGAGGTCGATCTCGGGGCCGACGAGGTCTGGGTAGCCGAGCTGGTGGGCAAAGGGCCAGCGGTAGCGTTCGGCCATGCTTGAGGCCTGCATAAAGCTGCGGGTGGGCGCGGCGCAGGTGAGCAGGAGGTAGGCGGCGGTTTTGCCCTTGGCGGCGAGGTGCTTGGCGAGGTGCTTGCAGAGCGTGAGGTCACGCCAGAGGCCCTTGCTTGGGACGGGGCGCGTGACGTGGGTGAGCAGGTAGTCTGGGCGGTGGCCCAGGGTGGCGGTGAGCCACTGGTCTACAAGTGCACGCGAGCGTGCGCGGTCAGCGGGTGTGACGGGGCGCGCGGGCAGCCCGTTGTAGACCACGCGGGTGCGGCTGGTGCGCATGGCGGGTGAGAGGAAGCGGAGCTCGTCGGCGGTTTCCGGGCCGACGGCCATGACGCCGTCAAGGACGTGCGTGCGTGAGACTAGTGCGTGGCGGCCGAAGTCCGATTGATCGCCGAAGACCTCGCCGACGCTCTGGTTCTTGGCCATGGCGTTGTTCATGGCGGGGTAGAAGGCGGAGTCGAAGCCTGGGAGGTGCTCGGTGATGCGGCGTGCGGTGCTGCACTCGTGTGCGTGGAAGAGTGTGCGGAAGCGAGCGCAGTCACCGCCACAGCGCAGGGCGGTGGGCACGCCCATGAACTCATGCGCGATGACCACGGCGGGCGGCGCGCCTGAGCGGTTGCTGCCCGGGCCGGCGGCGAGGGCCAGCAGGCTGCAGAGGGCGTGGTAGGCGGGGGCGGCCAGGCGGGTGTACTCCTCGTAGTCCCAGGAGTGCTCGTAGCGCTGGCTCTCGATGCCGTGGTGCTCGTGGAGGAACCACTTGAAGGTTGAGAGTTGATCGCGGTTGGGGTTTGAGACGTCGAAGAGCAGGAGGTCTGCGTCGGCGGTGTTGTGCTCATCACCGGGGGCGTGGAAGGTGCGCGAGCCGTAGACGATGCGGGTGCCGAAGGCGTGCTCGATGGGCGAGAGCAGGGCGCCGAGGCCTACGGGATCGTGGCGGTCTGGCCCGCTGTAGTAGCAGGCGGTGGGGTGCTCGCCAAGGCGGGCCATGGGGTCACTGACGGCGCGGTCTGGGTACGGCAGTGGGCCGACGAGGATGGAGCGGCCGACTTTGGCGCGGTACTGGGCGCTGGTGAGAAGACCTTGCAGGACGGTTCCGATCCCGCCGAGGTGATCGACCGCCTCGTGGGTCACGTGGATGATCGTGTGCATGCGGAGTGATTATCGACCGATTGGGTCTGCGAGTTGGAGGAGGGCGTGTAAAAGCTGGCGCGGGTGGTTTGGCCCCGCTGCGGGGGAGAGTTGGAGGTGCAGCGTGGCACCGGCGCGTGTGATGACCAGGGCGGGGGTGCCGGGCAAGCCAGGCCCGTTGCCTGCGATGAAAGGGGCCGTGATGTGGAGGGCGTCAGCTTCGGGGAGTGTGGCGAGCAGGGCGGGCAGATCAGTGCTGCGGGCGAGATAGGTGTGCGCGGGCGGGGTGGGGGTGATGTGTGTGATGGAGAAGACGCCGTGCTCTGCGAGAACGCCGGCGAGCTGGAAGCGCAAGTTCAGCGGCAGCGCGATGGTGAGGGCATGAGAGGAGGCGGGCGGTGTCATTGGGGGGTGGACGGCTGGTCAGTGACGGCAGGAGCGGGCCTGGTTGTGGTGACAGGAGTAGCGGGAGCGGGTTCAGATTCTTCGGGGACCCAGAGTTCGGCGATGTCTTGGCCGTCTACAAGCTGGCGCATAAGCAGGAAGAGCAGCGTGCCGCTTGTGAAGAAGAGGGAGATGGCGTAGGAGACCAGCAGGAGCCAGGGGGCGGCGGACCACAGGGCGACCGAGGCGAGGGTGATGCGGAGGTGTGAGCGGTCGGTGCTGCCGGCTTGGAGAGTGTCTGGGACTGGCGCGTTGGTGAGCGCGGCGGCGAGCTGGTTGGTAGCGAGCAAGATGGTGAAGCCGACGCCGAGGGCGATGAGCGCGACGGCGATCGAGACAAGGGCGTACACGGCGTAGCGCCCGGGTTTGGCCAGCACGTAGGCGAAGGCACGGTTGGTGGCATCGAAGGCGTCTGAGCCTTCGACAGCGAGGGCGGGCACGAGCATCGGGGCTGCGAACACGTAGAGCAGCATGACCAGCACCAAGGCGAGGGCGATGGCGATAAAGATGAAGAAGGCCAGCCCGCCGGCGACGGCGGT
Source organism: Phycisphaerales bacterium PN19_bin_20 (assembly GCA_021173225.1). Taxonomy (GTDB): domain Bacteria; phylum Planctomycetota; class Phycisphaerae; order Phycisphaerales; family UBA1924; genus JAJTGZ01. The sequence continues at coordinate 84,397 of JAJOLK010000011.1, forward strand.
GATGCGCCAGTCGAAGATCAGGCGGCCGACCAGGGCGGTGACGGCGGCGACGATCCAGACGGCGGCGACCGGTGCAACGACGACGCCGACAAGCCCGAGGGTGCGCGACCAGGCAAAGCCGTGGGCCTTGCGCCACGGGAGTGTGGCGCGGAGCGAGACCTCGTAAGCGACAGAGCGCGAGACGGCCCCGCCGGTGATCGCGAGCCCGGCGGCGAGCAGGGGCAGGACGATGACGACGGCGGGCCAGTGGGCGCGGAGAAGCTCGAGCGGGACGCCTAGGAAGAGGTCGTAGAGAGCGCGGGCGGCGAGGGCAGCGTTGACGACGTTAAGCCCGAACAGGCTCGAGAGCAGTTGAAAGAGCTGAGGGGTGAAGCTCTGGCCGAGCAGCGCGATGGGGCCTTGGGGCAGGTTGTCGCCCGCGATGGCGGTGTAGACGCGATCAACTACGACGGCGGCGAGGACCAGGCCCAGGCACATGATCAGGCGGCCGGGCGCGGCGGCGAGGCGATAGGAGCGCAGGAGCTTGGGCCAGAGCAAGTGCGCCAGCAGATCATCAAGGGTGATGGGCGAGCGGTGCGTGGGCAGGAGCCCGTCGCTGAGCCCCGATTGGGCGTGGGTATTCCGACGGGTTCTCATGGTGGGCTCCGGCGGATGATAACGGCGAGTCTGATGCGGGGTGTTACGGGCCGGGGTTTGGCGGGCGACCACTCGAGAAAGCTGGAACTACGGCGGTTGTTTAGTCCGTTTTGGACTAGGATCGGCGTGCCTTGGGTTCGACAAAGTGAGCGTGCATGAACTCAGCGGACGAGGTTGACCATCGAGGGTTGGGCGTGGTCGGCGCGCCTGCCGTGAGTGGCGGTGCGGGCGCAGAGCCCGGGGCTGGCGGCGGCCCTGTGGCGGCGGGGTTTGCGGAGGAAGTGCGCCAGGTGGCGATGGGAGTTCGGCTGGCGCTGGCCGAGGCGCTCAACGCGTGCGGGGTGGACGTGCGGCGGCCGCAGGAGCTTGGGCGTCAGCTGAAGCTTGACAAGAGTCTGGCGTGGAAGCTCTCACGTGTGGTGACGGACGAGGACCCGCTGGCGGCGGTGACGCGGCTGCCGGGCCGGTCTGGCGCGCGGCTGATGTTCACGGCGCTGGAGCGAGGCGGTAGCCCGCGCGCGCTGAGCGAGCGGCTGCAGCGCGCGATGCAGAGCTTTGAGCAGGCGATTGAGACGCACGCGGGCGACCGCGAGGCCTTTGAAATGATGCTGGCGGAACTGAGCCCGGCGGGGCAAGCGCGGCATGAGGTTTATCGCGAGATGGCGTTCAAGGGTGCGAGCGCGACCTTTGGTGTGCGTGCGCGGGTTCACCAGGCGTGCCAGCTTGTGCGGCCGACGGTGGGGCAGCCCGGGATGCTGGACATCGGGACGATCAGTGGGCTGCTGGGGCTGGTGCGGCTGCGGACGCAGACGCCGTGGCCGATAGCGCAGATCCGCAACTTCAGTGGTGACGGGGAGGTCAAGCCCAGCAAGGCGCTGCTGCCGATGGACCCCGAGGGTGTGACGGCTGAGGGGATGATGCTGGTGCGTGAGTTCAGCTCAAGGTCTTTGCCGCCGCTGCGTGCGGTGAGCCCGCACCCGGGGTTAATCCGGTTTGAGGTGCAGGGTGATGCTGTGGGTAAGACGGGCGCGATTGACTGTATTTCAGGGTGGTATGAGCGGTCGACGGTCAGCATGTACCGGACCGAGAGCGACACGCTGGGTGAGCACCTGGTGCACACGGTGACGCCGTGCGAGGTGCTGTACTTTGATCTGGTGGTGCATACGTCGATGACGTTTGCGTTCAAGCCTGAGGCGGCGGCGTACGGGCTGCTGCCCGGGGGGCTGACGTACCCGCAGGACGGGCGTGATCGCGGGCGGATTCCGCTGGAGGTGCGGGTGGAGTATTTGGAGGTGGACGATCTTGCGCGGGCGACGCCGGAGATTCCGCGGTATGACCATTTGGTGGCGATGGGGATTGCGCGGCTTGGTGGGCAGCCCGGCGAGTTCACGGTGCGTCGGGTGCGGGTGCCGTATCCGCCCATGCCGGCGCAGGTGGTGCTGCGGTATGAGCTGCCGAGCAGGTGAGGGGCGGAGATGAAGTAGAGTAACCAGGGCAGAGTGACGGGTTACGTGCCGGTCCAGGCGCGGATGCAGATGCTGTCGTTCTGCCCGCCGAAGCCGAAGCTGTTGGAGAGGCAGACCTTGACGCCGCCTTTGGCGGTAAGGTCTCGCGCGGCGTTGGGCACGTAGTCAAGGTCACAGGCGGGGTCGGGCTCGCGGAGGTTCATCGTGGGCGGGACGACGCCGGTGTGCATGGCCATGACGCAGGTGATGAGTTCAACGGTACCGGCGGCCTGGATGAGGTGACCGAGGGTGCTTTTGACGCTGGAGAAGGGGACGCGTGGTGCCAGGTCGCCGAAGAGGGCTTTGACGGCGCGGGTCTCGATGGCGTCGTTTTCTTTGGTGCCGGTGCCGTGGGCGGAGATGTAGTGGATCGGTGGTCGGCCGTCGGGCCCGGGTGTGCGTGGGTCGATGCCGGCTTGTTTGCAGGCGGCGGCCATAGAGGCGACGGCGCCGCGGCCGGTGGGCTGGATGTCGGTGATGCGGTAGGCGTCGGCGCTTGAGCCGTAGCCGGCGATTTCGGCGAGGATGTTGGCGTTGCGGGCGCGGGCGTGGGTAAGAGTTTCGAGCACGAGCATGCCGGCGCCTTCGCCCATGACGAACCCGTCGCGTGTGCGGTCAAAGGGCCTGGCGGCGTGCTGGGGGTCGTCTGTGCGGCGGCTCATGGCGGTGAGGCGGATGAAGCCGGTCATGCCCAGCGGATGGATCATCGAGTGCGCGCCGCCGGCGAGCATGACGTCAACGTCGCCGCGGCGGAGCAGCTCGAAGGCCTCGCCAACGGACTGTGCCCCGGCGGCGCAGGCGGTCATGCAGTTGCTGGCGGGGCCCATCGCGCCGAACTGCCAGGCGACATGGCTGGCGGACATGTTGGGCTCTTGCTCGACCTCGCGGGTTGGGTCCATGTGTGCGAGGGCGTGTCGGGCCCAGGCGGCGCCGTCACAAGTACGCGTGGCGGGGTCGTAGCTGATGACGTGGGCGGCGGCGTAGGGGGCGAAGTCAAGGGTGCCCTCGCCCGCACCCATGTAAACACCGAAGCGCCGACGCTCGAGGCGCGCGAAGGAATCAAGCCCTGACTGGCGGACGGCCTGGGCGGCGGCGGCCAATGCGAAGCGCGTGCTGAGCCCGGCGTGCTGGTGGCTGGCGGCGTCAGCGTCGGGCAGGTGTCGCTTGAGGTCAAAGCCCTTGACCTGCGCGGCGAAGTTGGTCTTGAAGGTGTCGGCCTGGAAGCGATCAACGCGGCCGATGCCGCTGTCGCCGGCGACTATGCGCGCCCAGGCGGCGGGGATGTCGTCACCAAGCGGGGTGACCCAGCCCATGCCGGTGATGACGATGCGGTCGCTGGTCATTGTGGGATAGCTGTGGGAGCGGGAGCGATTGCTCGGTGAGCAGATCAGGCGGTCGGGGGCGCGTCGTCGAAGTCGTCTTGTGCGGCGTGCTCGGGCGCGGGGGTATCGGAGGGCGCGTCAGAGTCGCGCAGGCTCTTGATCTTGTCGGGGTTCAGGACGCGGACGAGCCCGTCCTTCATCAGCCGCCCGCCGAAGTTAAGAATCAGCCCGAGCTCAAGGTCTGCGGCCTTGAGCTTTGCGCGGAGCTGAAGGCGCTGCCAGCTATCGACCTCGCCCGGGTGGCTCATGACCTCGACGAGGAACTTGCCGTCAACGAAGAAGTCGCAGGTCATGTCGCCGACATTCTGGCCTTTGTACTTGGGGGTCAGGCGTGCGTTGTCGACCACGGCAATACCTTGCGCGGCGAACTCTTGGCGGAGCGCGGCGAGGTAGATGGCCTTGTCGAAGCCCTGGCCGAGGTTCATGTGGACGTCACGGGCGGCGCCGATGACCTTGTGGCTGACGGCGGTGAGTGCCGGGTCGAGCTCTGAGAGCGGGACGCCGCGGCGTTCACCGCGGTTGCCGCCGGGGCCGCCGGGGCCTGATCCTGGCCCGCGTCCGCCGCCGCGGTCGTCGCGGTAGCCGCCGCGTGAGTCGTTGCGTGAGTCTGGGCGTGAGTCGTTGCGTGCGTCTGGGCGTGCGTCTGGGCGCGAGTCGTTGCGTGCGTCTGGGCGTGCGTCTGGGCGTGCGTCGGGGCGTGAGTCATTGCGGAGAGAGCGGTTGCGGTCGTCGTACACGGGTGGGCTCCTGTAGAGGGCTTTGGGTCTGGATTTTGAGTGCGGGCTCGGCCGCGGTGGCCAGCGGGACCAGAGGGTAGCGCTGCAAGCGTGGGCGAGGGCGGGCAAGGGTGGGCGAGGGTGGGCGGGGCCGTCTGCTAAGCGACTAGGGAAGGGTGAGCACGGCGGCGGCGTTCTGCCCGCCCAGTGAGCTGCTGGCGACCAGCACGTGTCGCAGGCGCATCTGGACCGTTGGCCCGCGCGCGCCGGTGAGGGGGGCGCAGGTACCCCCGGGCTGGCCCGAGCCGAGGCGGGTTGGGACGGTTTGGTGCTTGAGCATGAGGGCCGCGACAGCGGCGAGCAGCCCCCCGTTGCCGGCGGAGGCGCTGCCGATGCTGGGCCCGAGTGTGACGATGGGCAGACCTTTGGCGTGGCCGCCCATGACATCGGCGATTGCGCCGCCTTCGCCTGCATCGATGCCCGGCGCGCCTGCGCCGATGAGCACGCACGCGTCGATCTCTGTGGGGCTGAGACGCGCGTCGAACAGGGCGTTGTCGATGGCGGCGGCGAGCCCGGGGTCGGGCGTGCCGTCACCGGCGTGTGGTCTGCGGGGTGAGTGCGCAGCGCCGGTGCCCGCAACGCGTGCGTAGGGCTTTGCGCCGCGGGCTTTGGCGGTGGCCTCGGCCTCGAGAATGAGGATGCCTGCGCCCTCGCCCACGGCGCCGCCCGGCGAGGCGGGGTCATAGGGGCTTGGGCGCTGGGCGGCGGTGAGGCGTCCGAGGCGGCCGGCCATCTGCATGCGGAGCATGCCCATGAAGTTGATCTTGCTCTCAGCGGAGCCTGTGAAGCAAAGGTCAGCGTCGCCGCGCTCGATGACGCGGGCGCTCTCGCCCAAGCAGAGCAGGCCCGAGGCCTCGCCGCAGGTGATGGTGTTGCTGGGCCCCTCACAGGCGTGGATGATCGTGACGTGGCAGGCGAGCATGTTGGGCAGGTACTTGAGCATCCATAGAGGTGTCAGGTTGTCCATGCCGGTTTCACCCCAGCGAGCGAGGTCAACGCCCGGAGCGTCGGGCTGCTTGGCGGTGCTGAGAGCGGCGGCCAGCTCTTCACTATCGGCGGAGATAAGACCTGCGCCGACGTGGCAGCCCATGCGTGCGGGGGAATAGGTGGAGCCGTCGGCGGCGTCTTCGCCAAGTTGGGCGCGGGTGATGAGTCCGGCGTCATCGGCGGCCTCTTTGGCGGCGGCGACGGCCAGCTCGATGTCGAGGGCCATGACCTTGGTGGCCTTGCGATAGTGCTTGGGGACATAGTCCTTGCCAGCGAAGGTGCTGGGGACCTGCCCGGCGATGTTGGTGAAGAAGCCAGTGGCATCAAAGCGTGTGATGGGCGCGAGGGCGGAGGTGCCGCTGGTGAGGCCGGCCCAGAGTTGTGCCGTGCCTGGGCCGAACGCCGAGACGACACCGAGGCCCGTAATGACGACCGGTCTGGCCATAGACCGCGATGGTACGCGAGGGTGGGCATGTGGCGGCGCGGGGCGTGCGCGGGCCGCTACGCTGGCAGCTATGAAGCACGCGCAAGCGCAGATAAGACGCGGGAGCAGGGGTCCGATTGGTGGGCTGCTGGCGGCGGCGGCGCTGCTGGCGGTGGGCGTGCCGGGGGGCGCGGCGCTGGCGTGGGACGCGGTTGGGCACCGTGCGATCACGTGGCTGGCGCTGGATGGGCTGGCGGCGGACGCGCCGGAGTTTCTGCGAGCGCCGGACACGCGCGACGGGATCGCCTGGCAGTCTGCCGAGCCGGACCGCTGGCGCGGCGTGAACTCGGCGATTTTGCGGCATGAGAACGCGATGGACCACTTCATTGACGTGGAGGACCTGGAGGTCTTCGGGCTGACGCTTGAGACCATGAGCCCGCTGCGGTACCGGTTCGTGCGTGACATGGCGATTGCGCGGCATGTGCACCCGACGGGGCAGGATGAGAAGCACGCCCCGTACAACCCGAGGCTGGATCCGGCGGGTGATAAGGAGTGGTGCGGGTTTGCGCCGCACGAGGTTGCCGAGCAGCAGGCGAAGCTGGTAAGCCACTTCAAGACGTACCGGGCGCTGGTGAGGCTGGATGAGCCGTCGCGGGCGGCGCAGCTGGCGCAGACCAAGGCGAACATTGCGTTCACGATGGGCGTGATGAGCCACTTTGTGGGCGACATTGCGCAGCCGCTGCACACGACCAAGCACTTCAACGGCTGGGTGGGCGAGAACCCGCAGGGTTACACCACGGGCAAGGGCTTTCATTCGTGGATCGATGGGGGCGTGCTGTTCCAGCACGGGCTGGACTATCACACGCTGCGCGCGGGGCAGAGGTTTGCCGCGACCATCGACGGGCGCGACCCGTGGGCCCCGACGCTTGCGTATGTGCGGCGGAGCCATGAGCGAGTCGAGCCGCTGTACGTGCTGGAGAAGTCTGGCGCGCTCGAGGGTGAAGAGGGCAAGCGGTTTATCGTTGAGTGCCTGCACGACGGCGCGAGCATGCTGGCGGCGTATTACAACAGCGCGTGGCAGGCCAGCGTGCTGAGCGAGCGCGACGTGGAGGACTTTCAGCGGTACGACGGCTTCAGCCCCGCGCAGCGACCGGGGGCGGACGAGGGCGAGCGTGCCGAGTTGGGCACGCCGCTGGCGAAGCTGGGCGAAGCGCCGGTTGCGGGGCGGGTGCTGCTGGTGGGGACGCTGGTGAAGCTGGCGGACGCGCCAGCGGCTGGGAAGGAGCGGTCGCGCGGTGCGCGGCTTGAGCCGTCACAGATGGGTGAGCTGAAGCTGACGGATGCGAGCGTACTGCTGCCGACGATCTCGCTGCACAGGCTGCCGACGGTTGGGGCGCGGGTGGTGATGATGGGGCGGCTCTCAAAGCTGCGGTCGCCCGGTGGTGCCGGCAGCGCGGAGCCTGGCTCGGGCGGCGCTGGGTGGGTGCTGAGCGTTGAGGACTGGCGGCCCGAGGCCGACGGTGGGCGGCCGTGATTGGCTCGACGGGCCTGAGCCTGACGTTCATGGGGACCGGGACCAGCGCGGGTGTGCCGGTGATTGGCTGCAAGTGCGCGGTGTGCGTGAGTGACGACCCGCGCGACAAGCGTCTGCGGTGCGGCGCGGCGGTGCGATGGAGTGACGCGGACGGGATGCCGCGGGTGGTGCTGATTGACACGACGCCCGACCTTCGCCAGCAAGCGTTGACGTACGGGCTTGAGCGGTGCGACGCGGTGCTGTATACGCACAACCACGTTGACCACACCTTCGGGCTTGACGAGGTGCGGCGGTTCAACGTGCTGATGGGGCGGGCCATTGACGTGTACGCGGAGGAGCACACGCTGGAGTTTCTGCGGCGGACGTTCGCGCACATCTTTGACAAGCAGCAGAACATCAACGATTCGTTCGTGGCAAGCTTGATTGCGCACCGCGTCACGCCGGGCGAGGCGGTTGAGCTTTGGGGCGTGCGGTTTACGCCGGTGCGGCTGCTGCACGGGAAGCTGCCGATCGTGGGCTGGCGGATTGAGGCGATGGGCCGCCCGAGACGCGCGGGTGAGGATGCGGAAGAGGCTGCGAGGGGGGCGTTCCCGCTGGCATACTGCACGGACGTTTCGGCCATTGCGCCTGAGACCTGGCCCAGGCTTCGCGGGCTGCGGACGCTGGTGCTCGATGCGCTGCGGCACACCCGGCACCCGACGCACCTGACGTTGGCGGAGGCGGTGGAGGTCGCGGGGAGTGTTGGCGCGGACGCGACGTACTTCATTCACATGTCGCACGAGCTTGGGCACGCGCAGACGCAAGCTGAGCTTCCAAATGGGATATTTCTGGCCCACGACGGGCTCACGCTGCGGTAGTGCGGGCGGCGGTTCTTTGCGAAAAGTTCACACTCTGGGCCCTGAAGGTGGAGTTTGCAGGTTGCGCAAGTGCCAGCAGTCGGCGGTACGCTGGCGGGCTATGCGCGTGGTTCTGTTTACCGACACACTGGGCGACGTCAACGGGGTTTCGCGGTTCATCCGGACGGCGGCGGAGCACGCGCGGGCCTCAGGGCGTGAGCTGACGGTGCTGACGAGCACGCGGTTTGAGGTGCCCAGCGAGGCGAACATCATCAACGTGCCGCCGATCGCGGCGCGGGCGATGCCCAAGTACCCGAACCTTGAGATCGTCTGGCCGCGGCGTGGCGCGATGCTCGCGCGGGCGGCCGCGCTTGAGCCGACGTGCGTGCATGTGTCAACGCCGGGGCCGGTGGGGCTGCTGGGGCGGAAGTTTGCCCTTGGCCGCGGACTGCCGCTGCTGGGGACATACCACACGGACTTCCCGGCGTATCTGGAGCACCTGGTGGGCGTTGAGCCGATCACGATGGCGTGCAGCGAGGTGATGAGCTGGTTTTACGGGGCGTTCTCGCGGGTGTTTACGCGCAGCGAGGACTACGCGCGCGCGCTGAGCCTGCTTGGGGTGCAGCGCGGGCGGGTTGACCGCCTGCGGCCGGGGATTGACCTTTCGAGCTTCGCGCCCAGGCCTGATTTGCGCGATGAGCACGGCGCTGGCGCACGCGCTTTCTGGGCAGGCTACCCGGGGCTGCGGGCCGGCAGCGCGAAGGCGATCTTTGTTGGGCGCGTGAGCGTTGAGAAGAACTTGCCGCTGCTGACGGCGGCGTGGCCGTCGGTGCGATCGCTGTGCGCGGGGCGGGGCGTTGATGTGCAGCTTGTGATCGTTGGCGACGGGCCGTACCGCGCCCCTATGCAGCGTGCGCTGGCGGGGCATGAGGCGCACTTTGTGGGCTTCAGGTTCGGGCGTGAGCTTGCGGCGCTGTATGCCGCGAGCGACGTGATGGCGTTCCCAAGCCAGACCGACACGCTTGGGCAAGTGGTGATGGAGGCGCAGGCGTGCGGGCTGCCGGTGATGATCACGCCCGAAGGGGGGCCTAAGGAGGTCACGCGGTTTGGCGACTCGGAGAGCGAGACGGGCGTGTGCGTCCCGGCAAACACCGCCGCTTGGGCATCGGCGTTGTCAGGTCTGCTGTGCGACCGTGCGCGGCGGCGCGCGATGGGCCTGCGCGCGGCAGCGTTTATGCAGGGTTACTCGTTTACCGCAAGCTTCGAGCACTTTTGGAGCGTGCACGAGCGGGCGGCCGGAAGGGCTTAGGTTCGGGGTATTTGGACCTCATCTCGCGCACGGCCTTGCTCGCGAAGCAGACCAAAGGCGAGAAAGCCAGGACGAACGACGAGCGTGGGGGTACCCGCCGAGCGAGATCCAGCAAGAATCCTTGTTAGGCGGCGTGCTTTTTGGGACCGCTGCCGTGGCTGTTGTGCTGTTTGCCGCTGGTGGCCGGCGCGGCGATGCGGAAGCGGCGCTCCCAGCCCTGTGGGCGGACATTGCTGGGCACGTCGTGCTTCTCACGCCAGTCCTCGGCGTTGCGCAGGGTGATCTCGCTGGCCATGGTCTTGCGGTAGCCCAGCAGGCGAACGACCTCGAGCACGTCACTCCAGGCCGGGAACGGCTTGTCATTGCCGCGCTTGAACTCTTCGATAGCCATAAGGAAGAGGAACTGCTCGCGGTTGAGCTCGCCCTCTTCGGCCTTGCGTGAGAAGTCACTGAGGCGCCGTCCCGCACCGCGCTGACGCTCGAGGCCCGAGTAGCCGCCCTGGGCGAGCTGGTCTGTGCTCAGCGGCGAAGCGCTTGGGTCTGAGGGCGTAATGAACGGCAGCGCGCCCGGCCCAAGGTTCTCGGGCTGGTGTCCTGCGTCGCCCGCCTGGAGGTCGTAGTCGTCGGAGTGCTGGTTGTCGTGGTCGAACGCAGGGCGGGGCTGGTTCATGGTTCGGGCCTTAGGACGCGCGACGCGCCGTGTCGGCTCTGGGGGCACGCCCCCGCTCAGTGCCGCTTAGACATCGTCGTCTTCGTCATCGTCCAGCCCGGGGCTGAACTCTTCCTCATCGTCGTCGTCGGCGTAATCGAGGTCGTCGTCGTCGTCAAACTCGGTCTCATCGTCGAGGCCGTCGTCCTCGTCATCCTCGTCATCATCTTCGTCGTCGTCATCCTCGGCAAGGTCGTCATCGTCGTCCTTGGCGGGGGTCTCGGCGCCATCGTCGCCGACCTTGGGCCCTGCGGGTGGCTCAGCCTCGGCAGGCTTTGCGGGTTTTTTGGCAGCGAGCGTCTGGTTCGCAAGGGCCCCAGCGGTAAGTGCTGCGCCCGCGAGGGCCGCGCCCGAGAACATGCCGACGTCTCCCGGCGCGAGCCGCGCGGTTGCCTTCGGGCTGATTATCGCGACGGGCAGGCCCAGCATCGCCGCGTGGGTTTGCGGACCTGCGGGCAGGGCCTTGATCCTGGTCTTGATCTGTGGCTCGGTCAGGACGCTGCTCATACGACGGTTCCCTCAGTGATCGGTGCTCTGCCCCGGGGTGGTGTGGGCCGGCGTGCGCTGTGCGTCGGCGGGCATCCCGTTGCGTCGCTAGGCTATGGCCCTCGCGGGCGGTGTCAACACGTGCCCGAGTGTCGGCTAGGCTCGCGTCCGAACTTTGATCAACGCTCCGGTTCTGGTCTCAGGCAATCCCCCAAGCGCACGCGCAGACCGACCCCCGTCCGCGCGTCATCCGCACAGTACCGCACAGCACCGCACCCCCGTTCACGGCCTCTTTGCTTGACCAACCTACCCCCAAGCTCGACGACTTCGACCGGCGGCCAAACCCAAGGCCTCTCGGAGCGGCACGCCGACAGCGCGCACCCCGATGAGCTGATGCCCGAGGGGCCGCAGCCCGTGGCGCTGCTGCTGGCGTGGCTTGTGCCCGGGCTAGGTCATTGGTACTTGGGCATGCGCCGGCGGGCGTGGCGGATCGCGCTGGGCGTGCTGGCGATGTTTGCCGGCGGGCTGCTGGTGGGGGGGATCGACGCGGTTGACTCGACGCTTTTTTACAAGCGAATGTTGAGCTCATCAACGCCGCCCGAGCGTGTTGATGGCGACATGGTCTGGTTCCTGGGCGCGATGTTTACCGGGCCGGTCGCGTTTGGGGTTGATCTTGCGCACCAGTACCGTTTCAAGGTTGTTGAGGACACGATGACCGCGCAAGGCGTGGTGCGGGTCCGCCGGGGCGCGATGCCGTATGAGATCCGCGACGCGCGAACGGGCAAGGCGATCGAGGTGCGTGACAAGGCGACGGGCGCGCCCATTGAGTTTCTCGATCCTGTCACGGGCGTGACGCGATTGGCAACCAGCGCCGACCGCCCGCCGAATATTCAGGCCCTCGGGCGCGTGCGCGAGATCGGCACGCTGCTGTGCACGATTGCCGGGATGCTCAACCTGATCGCGATGATCGATGCGGGTTGGGGGCGTCGGCGCAGCTACGACCCTGATCGTGGGCAGTCGCGGGCCGGAGGTGCAACGTGAACCCCGCCCAGATGAACACGCTGGCGAAGGCCAGCGCCGCGGCCTCGACCTGGCGCGAGCAGCTCGCGGGCTGGAGCTACCGCCCGTTTATTGACCCCATCAACGCGCACCACTGGTGGTGGGCGTTGATTGTGCCGCTGGCGCTGCTGACGGCCGTGGCGTACAAGGCCGTGCGGCTGCCGACGCTTGAGCGTTACTGGCGCGAGGTGGCGCTGATGAGCGTGCAGGTGCTGCTGGGCATGGCGGCGCTGGCGGCCACGCTTTGGCTGCTGGTAGAGGTCTTTGCGGGCAGCTTCCGGTCAAGCTGAGGCGCGGGCAACCGTTGCGGGCGATCTAATTGCGCGCGGGGAACGGCAGTCGCGGCGTGGGCGCCTCGGCGGGCTTCATGTCCGGGGGCAGCTCGGGCACGGGTCGCTGCAGCACGTCGATCCGGCGCGCGTCGGCGGGCGGAACGTTGAAGCTACGGCGCGGGGTCCCGGTCCGCTTGCCCTTGGGCCAAGTGTCGTAGAACATCTTGTCTGGCGTGATGCGGTTGGCGTCGCCGTCGCCTTCATCAAACCGCATCACCAGCTGCTGATCGACGGGCACGTCGGTGGTCCAGACGACCTGGTCGGTCCGGGTGTCAACCAGCGAGACGGTCTGCGGGTACCACGCGGTGCTCTCGAAGGTGTACTTGTCGCGCGAGGCCAGCGGTCCGCCGGGGTACCACATCATGTTGCTGCACCCGCCAGCAAGGGTGGCGGCCGCCAGCACGCACCCCAGCAGCACGCGCGGGGCGCGGGGGCGAGAGGCGGGCGAGAGCGAGTTGATCAGCCGAGCAAGCGCCATGGGGCTCTCCAAAGTCCGACATCCGTGCCGTCCGCGAGTGCCACCGGCACCGGCCACGGCACAACCCTGATCAAACCGACCCGGGCGTGGGTAGTTTATCGGCAGCGCGGGCCCGGGGCTCCAAGCGCGGCGGTTTGGTCTGCCGCCCTGCCGGAGGCCTCTGGCTGGAGGATATGAGGACCAACGTCCGATGCACAAGGTGCCCCGCGCAATATTTGGCGTGGGCGGAGGGCGATGTTTTGCCACGCAAGCCACGCATCCCAAGCCGGACGACCAAGCCGACGCGGCGGGTCGATGCCCCGGGCCGCACGCCTCCCAAGGCGCTGCCCCCGCCCAAGTCACGTCGAAAGAGCCCGCGCGGCGCCGAGCCGCTGGTGGGCCCCCAGGCCCCGGTCGAGGAGCTGCTCCGGCTGCTGCCGGTGCGTGTTGGGCACGGGTGGGACCTGCACCGTCTTGAGCCGCTGGCCCCGGCTGGCCAGGGCCGGCCGATGGTGCTCGGCGGCGTGCGGATCATCGATGCGCAGCTCTCGCGCGGGCCGGTAGCGCGCAGCGACGGCGACGTTCTGCTGCACGCCGTGACCGACGCGGTGCTGGGCGCGCTGGCGCTGCCTGATATCGGGACGCTGTTCCCTGATACTGACGTGGCCAACGAGGCCCGCGACTCGGCCCAGTTCCTCAAGCACACCATGGTGCTGGCGCGCAAGCACGGATACTTGGTTGGAAACCTTGACGCCACGGTCGTTTGTGAGCGCCCGAAGATCGGCCCGATCAAGGAGCAGGTCCGCCTGAACCTGGCGCGGCTGCTGGGCGTCTCGCCCGAGCGCGTGAACGTCAAGGGCAAGACGCACGAAAAGGTTGACGCTATCGGCGAGGGGCGTGCCATCGAGGCCCACGCCGTGATCACGATGCTGCTGATTGAGGCCTGAGCGGCGCGTCGTCATCGCATTCGCCGGTTCATCGCCCAGCTCATCAGCGCGTCAGAGATGCGCGGGGTGAAGCTCGCCAGGCTGAGGCTCACGCGCGCGAGCTGGCCGTTGAGGCCTGTCCAGACCTCGGGCCTGGGCCGCTTGAGGCACGCGACGACCCGCGCCGCGACGACGCCGGGCTCTTGCATGAAGCGCTGCCCGCCGCGCTCGAGCAGCTTGGCGCTGCTGCTGAGCTTGGCGGCGGTATCAAAGAACTCTGTCCGCGTCCCGATGGGGTGGACGGTGGCGACCTCGACCCCCAGCGGCCGCAGCTCAAGCCGCATGGCACGGCCCAAGTGGTGCTGGGCGCTCTTGGTTGCGCAGTAGACCCCGTACTGCGGGATGCTGAGCTTGGCCAGGCACGAGCTGCACCACAGCACGTGCCCAATGGGTGCGGCGGGGCGCTGGGGGTGTTGCTGTGCTTGGTCACCCTTCGGTGCGCGCTCCAGGATCGCGGCCAGCGCGGGGCGGATGATGTTGAGGCTGCCGAAGACGTTGACCTCGAACATGTCGCGGACCTGCGCGCCGGTCATCTCGTGCAGCGGTGCTTCGAGCCCGTAGCCCGCGTTGGCAAAGACGGCATAGACCCCGCCCAGCTCGGCCTTCGCGCGGTCAACCAGGCGCTGGCACGAGGCCGGGTCGGTCACATCGGTGGGCTCACAGATCGCCGCGGCCCCGCTCTGGCGGAGCTTGGCGACCAGGGCTTCGAGCTTGTCGAGCCGGCGCGCACCCAGAGCGACTGACATGCCCGCGCGGGCGCACGCCAGCGCGGTGGCGGCACCGATGCCCGAGGAGGCACCGGTGATCACAATCGCCTTGCCGCGCAGGTCGATGGCCATGGTGTGCTCGCGCCCGGATGGCGTCAGCGGTCTCCTGAGATCGCATCGCTGGTGCCGCGGGCGGCGTCTTGCAGCAGCTTGCCGCCGCTTTGCATGTCACGCCCCGCACCTTCAAAGGTGTTGCAGGCCGTCAAGCCCAGCCCCGTGAGGGCCAGCGTGGTCAGCGCGGTGAGCGTCACCAGCGCGAGGCTTACGGCGCGGCGGGGCTTCACAGCGCGTCGAAGCTTGATGGTGCGGGCGGATGGCGGGCCAAGCGCAAGGTGGTGCTCGTTCATGCCCAAGATGGTAACGCGCCGCGAGCGCAAACGAAACAGCCCCGAGGCGGCGGCGCTCCGGGGCTGGTGGTGAACTTCTCAATCATGCCACTCGTAGCGTGTGCCGCTTATGGCAAAGGCCGCCAAGTGGGCGGGCCGGTCTCAGCAGCCGGCGCTATTGAGGAAGCGGTGCACGAACACGACGATGTCGTCGGCGGTGAACTCGCCATCGGGCGCGGTGGTCCCGCCGGGGCCGGCGACATCCGCGCGGGCGTCGCTGGCGGTGAACCAATTGACGAACAGGATCACGTCGTCGGCCGTCAGCTCGTTGTCGGCCCCGACGGTCGTGCCCGGGCTGGCGATGTCGCTGGGCCCGCACCCGACGGCGCGGAGGTTGTCGGTCGTGCCTTCGAGCACGACGCGGTCGTTGAAGGTCCGTAGCTCGGTGCCAGTGACGGTGAAGTTGGCGTCGCCGTTGTTGAGGGGGAAGACGTGAAAGGGCTGGAACTCAACGCGGAAGCGGCCGCCAGCGAGCGGAGCAATGTTGACCTCAAGGAACCCGTAGTGCTTGCCGCCCGAGAGCAGGCGGTTGCCGTCCCAGGTCTCAGGCTCAGATTGGTCGGCGGACCACTGGCTGAACGGGTTGGGGCGCCAGGCCTGACCCTCGGGGTTGGCGGGGTTGTTGCGCCAGGCGGTGATGGCGGAGCTAACAAAGCCCGGCGCGTCCTCGACGCCGCGGAGCCCGTCGCCGGCCATCCCGACGTCCCAGAGGTTGATGCCGTAGCCGTCGTTGTCGAGGTCAAAGAAGGAGCGTTCGGCGACCTCTGAGTGCCCGGTGAAGACGCCGGCGACGCGGTGCTGCTCGAGCAGGGGCAGGTAGATGCGCATGGCCTCGCCCGACTGGTTGCTGGTCACGTTCGTGCCGTGGATGCCGCGCGAAAGCGGGGTGTGGTGCCACTGGACGAAGATGATCTGTCCGGCGGCGCGTGCGTCGGCGAGCTGCTGGCTGGCCCAAGCGAACTGGCTGGTGCCGACGTTGAAGTCGGGCAGGTCGCCGAAGGGGTAGGCGTTGAGCCACGCGCGGTTAGTGTCGGTGTTGATCGGCAGCGCGGTGCCGGTGGGCAGCACGGCGACGCTGAAGGGGTTGGCGGCGGAGATCTGGTCGTTGGCCGACTCTGTCGCGCCAACCGAGCAGAGCGTGATGATCGTGACGGGGCCAAAGTCCTGGCGGAAGTAGACGTCCTGTGCGGCGGCGACGTTGGCGCTGCCGGTGGCGGCGGGCTGGTCAAAGTACCCGCGCCACTGGTCCATCGCGCGCTTGACGCCGCGGTTGATCTGGACTTGGTTGCGGAGGTTTAGGTCGGGGAAGGACGCGATGTCGGTGGCCTCGACAATAAAGCCCGAGAAGATGCAGTTGTTGCCGATGGCCGGGACGATCGGGCGCTTGGTGAGCACATCGTCATACTGCCCGGCGTTGTGGCGCCAGAACTCGTCCCAGCGACGGTGGGTTTCCAGGGCGTTGCCGCTGCCCTCAATCAGGTCGCCGGGCATGACCACCAGGTCGGGGTTGCGCCCGTCGATGGCGGCGAGGTTGCGCTGGTACCCGTCGGTCTCGGTGACGAGGTAGCGGTCACGCCCGCGCCCGGTGCCCACGGGGCGACCGGTGCTCTCGCCGGTCTGCGGGGTCGTGCGGGCCCACTCGCGGAAGGTGGTGCGACCGTTGATGAGCGTCTCGCTGTCGCTCATGACGGCCAGGCGCAGCGACCGGGCCGCGCCGGTGACCGGGGCGGTCCGGAACGTTCCCGTGAAGGTCGCGGTGCCTGCGGTCACGCTGTACGAGTAGAGCGTGTCGGCCTGCAGGCCGGTGGCGGTAAAGGTGTGCTTGAAGACGCTGTTGTTGGGCAGCATGTCCGCGGGGCGGGGGCTGATGGCCCTCTCTTGGGCCGAGTAGTCCAGCTCGGGCAGCAGCGCGGGGGTGATCGCCCCGGCCAGCGGGGCGGGCAGGCCGCCGCCGATAATGCTGATGGTGCTGCCACCAGCATTGCTGGTGAACCAGTTGAGCGTCATGCCCGAGGGTGTGGGGCTCTGCAGGTAGGGCAGGATGCGGAACTTGTCGGTCCCGATCAGGTCCGCCAGCAGCGGGTTGGTGGCCAGGGCGGCGGGGGTGAGAACGCCGGCGGCTGCAGCGAGCGCGGCACCGGCAAACATCGTCAGCATCGTCGTACGCATCTTTCAAGCTCCCTTGGTCGTGGCGGAAGGAAGTCCCGCCGGACCCCATAAGCATCTCCACGTCGTCCCAGAGGGGCGATGAGGGCGGCGCTAGCGTTTGGTGAAGGTTCGATGAAGCCCGGATCAAGGGCTTTGCACTCTTTGCGCTTGCCGCCGTCCCAGAGTTGGCCCGCGGGCGAATGATCGGACATGCTTTCAGCGATGGACCTGAGTTCTTCCTCATCGAGCGCCCGCCGGGTTGCACCTGCCTTCTTCGCGGCGACGGCGTTGGGCTGCGCCGCGAGCGGGGCGCTCGCCTCGGGCCCGACGCGCTGCTACTTCGTTGGCAACTCGCTGACGATCGCGCAGGTCATGGACGTCAACTCCATCGCGCTGATCACCCCCAACGCCGGCGATGTCTACTCACGCGCCTACCACACCCTCGGCGGCATCGGCGTCGCGCAGATCCGTACGCAATGGCTGACCAACGGCCTTGCCTCGGGCTTCAGCCCCGCGCCGTTCCCGCAGGCCCTGCCCACCCAGCCCTACGACGCGCTGGTCTTTCAACCTTTCTTTGACAGCGCGAGCACCGAGGTGGGCGCCATCACCGCGTTCGTGACTGACGCCGCCGCCAGCCCGGGGGCGACGATCTACATCTACGCGACATGGCCGGCCCGCCAAGCCGCTGACGGCTCGCTCTCGCCCGCTGCGCCGCTTCACTTTGCCGCTCGCTGGGCCGCCCCCGCGCCCGCGCTGGCGCAGCAGGTGCGATACATCCCGGGCCGCGCGCACTTTGATCAGGCCCTGCTGGCGACGCGCCGGTCCAACCCTGGGCGCATGGTCCGGTTGATCCCCGCCGGTCACGTGCTCGCTGAGCTTGACGCCCGCGCCCGCGCGGGGCTCGTCCCGGGCCTGACCGGTGCCGAGGGTTGCTTTTTCGACGTGATTCACCTCAACCTCGTCGGGCAGTTCACCGTCGCGATGACGATGGCCGGCACGCTCATCACGCTCCCTCCGTCGCAGGCGATCTTGCACCCGTGGTACGCGCAGTCGATCTCGCCAGCGCTCGACGCGGCCCTGCGCAGCGCGACCACCGGTGTGCTGGCCGCCAACGCCGCGCTGACAGGACGGCTATCCGCCGGCGCTTGCGGTTGGGCCGACATCGCTGGCCCGGGCCAGAGCGACGGGCCCGATGGCGAGCTGACAGCCGACGACCTGATCGTGATGGTCAACCGCTTCACGGCCGGCGAGGCGCGAGCCGACATCGCGGGCCCGGGCCCGAGCGCCATCCCCGACGGCGAGTTCACCGCCGACGACCTGCTCGCGTTCATCACGGCGTTTACCACCGGGTGCTGAGAAAGCTTGCTGAGCCGCGCCGCCGCGACGCCGCGCCGCCGACCTCAATACGCACGCACGAGCTGCGCGCCGGGGTAGAAGGTCGTCACGATCTCGCGCCACTTCTCGCCGCGATCAGCCAGCTCTTTGGCCGAGTACTGACACATGCCGACCCCATGCCCGAACCCGCGGCCTGTGATCGTCACCCCCGCCCCGTCGATCGCCCACTGAACGTCCGATGAGTGCACGCGCGTCTCACGCGTGATTGCCGCCAGCCCGGGCGCCTCGGCGTTGCATGCAAAGCGCAGCTGCTCGGCCTGCAGCGTGTACGTGGCGCCGGTGCTGTCGGTCAGTACGAAGCGGCTCGGGCGGCCCTGATCGTTGCTGGTCGCCAACCGCACGCCCACGACCTCGCGCAGATGCTTGACCGGGTGCCCCGCGGCCTGCCCCCAGGCCCTTAGCCGTGCGCTCAGGTCGGCCCGGGTCCGCGTGACCTGCCAGCGGAACCAGGGGCTGGTCCGCCCCAGCGTTGCATCGCGCGGGCCGGTCTGTAAGGGGCCGGCCAGGTTGTACTCAAAGCCCTTGATAATTGGCCAGGTGTCACGCGCGCTGGCGGCACGCCCGCCCGTGGTGCTGCTGTAATACGCGCGCAGCACCGAGCCGTTCCAGGCCAGCACCGCGCCGCGCGTGTCCAGCACGGCAAGGGCGGCGGTCGTGTTGTCCGTCACGCCCTTGTACGCCTGGTCGCGCACGTTGCTCTCAAGATCAAACTTCGCGCCCTGGGCTCGCGCAAGCTGACGCTGGTGGATCGCGTAGCTTCGCGCAACCACGGCCTGCGCCTGAAACGCCCCGCGCGGCCAGCTGGCGAACATCTCCGCCGTCACCACGCCACGCAGATACTCCTCAATCGCCACGCTTTCAATCAGGTCAAAGGCCCGCGGCGAGGCGTCTGACCGCGCCAACAGCAAGAACGTCCCGCTGAATCTTCCCGAGTCGAGGGTCAGCTTGGGCGCAAGCCCCGCGCTGGCCGCCGCCCGCGCCAGGCGTCCGCCGACCGGGCTTGGCACCGCGAGCAGCGGCGAGGCCGGGAGCATCGCCTCGTCGGGGGCGATCAGCAGCTCGGCGCTGCGGACAAACTTCGCCGTCACGCCCGATGCGTCACGCACCGTCCAGCCCTCGGCGTCGAGCGCGACCGAGAGCGGCGCGCGCAACGTTGCCGTCGGCACCGTCGCGTCCGCGGGCATCACAAGCACCTGCGCCAGCGTGTTGGTAGAGATGTTCGCAACCGTCGCCGCCTCAAGCAGACGGACGCGGACCTCAGGCTCACCAAAGACCCCCTGCACCGGCGTGCTGGGCAGCTCGGAAAGTTCCTTTGACGCGGAAGCGACTGTCGGCAACGTCACCCCGCTCGTCCCGCTGTTGCCGCTGGTACTTCTGCCCTTAGTCGCGCTGCCGCGCGCGCCAGCGCTTCTGGAAGGAGCCGCCCCGCCGGTTGAGCGAGCCTCGGTGTTCTTCTCGCTCGCTTCGCCGCCCAGCACCGGCGGCCAGGCAAGGTTCATTCGGTTGCACGCCGCGGTCAGCACGCCCACCGCCAGCAGCGCCAGCAGCCACGGCGCGCGGACCCTGAGCCCGGCGAAGCGCGTGGCGCGCGATCCGCCGCGTGGGCCAGCGTCCTTAGCGGGGCCAGCGCCGACAGCGGAGCCAGCGCTCGCATACACGTTTGCCGACCTGTCGTCCCGACCAACGCGCGCAGCCCTCGCCATGGCAAAGCCTCCTGAGCCTGCAATCATCGACTGGCCCTAGTGCTTGGCGGGATAAAAACGGGCCGCGAAAGCCGAACTTTGGCAGGCCCGCAACCCCCGCGGTTCAGACCCGCTCGATAGGCTCTTGTCAGGTGGGTATGCTCTGCCCTTGTGGAGCGGGCCCTGCCCATGCTGGCGCTGACGTTGATCCCCGGGCTTGGTCCGGTGCTGATCGCCCGCGCGGCCGCCGCCCTCGGTGGCGCGGAGCGCGTGCTGGCGTCGGGGCCCGGCGAGCTTTCGACAGTCGAGGGCATCGGGCCTGAGCGTGCCCGCTCGTTCTTTGCGCATCGCACACGCGCGTTAGATCTTGCCCATGAAGAGCTGGCCCGAGCGCAGGGCATGGGCGCATCGGTCTTGAGTATTGACGACGACGCCTACCCCGCGCTCTTGCGCGAGATTCCCGCCGCCCCGCCGGTGCTCTATGTCCGCGGGCAACTTCGGGCTGACACGGACGACCGTTACCCTGTGGCGCTCGTGGGCAGCCGGGCCTGCACGCCATACGGGCTTGAACAGTCGGCGCGTTTCGCCGGGTTTTTGGCCTCCAGCGGGCTCACGGTCGTCTCAGGCGGAGCGCGTGGCATCGACACCAGCGCCCACCAAGCCGCGCTGCGGGCCGGCGGCCGCACCATCGTGGTCCTGGGCTGCGGGCTGGCCCGGGCCTATTCGCCAGAGAATCGGGCGCTGTTTGACCGCATCGTTGATGAAGGCCGGGGCTGCATCGTCAGCGAGCTGCCGGTCAACACCGAGCCGGAGGCCAAAAACTTCCCCGCGCGCAACCGCCTGATTAGCGGGCTGAGCCTCGGGGTGGTGCTGGTCGAGGCAGCCCGCGGCTCGGGCAGCCTCATCACCGCTCGGCAGGCCGTCGAAGAGCACGGGCGGGAGGTCTTCGCCGTCCCAGGGCGCGTTGACTCACCCGCCAGCGAGGGCACCAATGACCTGATCAAGATGGGCGGGGCGATGCTGGTCTCCAACCCCGGTGACGTGCTGATCGCCCTCGAAAGCCAGGCCCGACACCTGCACAACGGAACCCATCAGGCCCGCTTTGTGCCCAACGCGGCCGCAGTTTCTGCGCCTTCACAAACTCAACTCGATAACCAGCAGGGCCTCTTTGCCGCGACCGCCGCCGCCCCCGCCCCGGCTTCTACACCCGCGCCCGCTGCTGCCGCCGCGGGCATCGGGGTTACAGAGTCGCAGCAGAAGATTCTGAGCGCCATTGAAGCCGCGGGCGTGCCGGTCAGCATTGATCGGCTCGTGACGCTCACCGGCCTGCCAGCCCAGCGTGTCGGGTCAGAGCTCACGATGCTCGAGCTGCGGCGGGCCGTCACGCGCAGCGCCGGGCTCTTCTCACGGGCGCAGTCCGCGCGCGGGTAGTGTTCGTCACATGCGCACGCGGCCTGTGCGAGCTTTGGCCGGCATCGGGTCGGGCTTCACCCCAGTTGGTGCTCCGTGTCGGCCCTCTGGAAGGTAAGCTTGCGACCCCGGCCCGCGACGCCG
The DNA here is from genome assembly GCA_021173225.1 of Phycisphaerales bacterium PN19_bin_20. Classification (GTDB taxonomy): domain Bacteria; phylum Planctomycetota; class Phycisphaerae; order Phycisphaerales; family UBA1924; genus JAJTGZ01. The sequence goes on from JAJOLK010000011.1 coordinate 105,747, forward strand.
GGTTTGATCGATCTTCTCTCGGAGGGTTTTCGATGGCGACGGGCGACACCCAGCGTGGCACCAGCGACAAGACCGACCTGCCCGAGAAAATGTGCGTGATCTGCGGCATCGACGTCGCTCAAATCGCCCGCGTCAAGGACGAGACCGGCCGGTATATGTGCCGCCCCTGCGCCGTCAAGCAGGCCAAGCTCTCTGAGAAGATGGCCGTGCAGCAGACCAAGGCCACCAACGCGGCCCGCGCCGGCACCAGGCCCGCCATCGACGACCCCGACGCGGGCATCGACCTGGCCGGTGCCGTGAGTGCCGAGCGGTCGGCCGAGACGCGCGAGCTGCCCCCCGAGCTGGCCTGCCCCAAGTGCAGCGGTTACATGGAGGCTGAGCAGAAGCTGTGCCTGCGCTGCGGGTACGACCGCGTTCGCAAGGCCGCGGTTGCCACCAAGGTTGAGAAGGCGCGCGACGTCAAAGACCCGACCGAGCGCCGCCGCCGCGCGGGCCTGCACGTCGAGACGTGGCTGGCGATCATGGGCCTGGTGCTGGGTGTGGCGAGCATCATCGGCGCGGCTCAGGCTTTTTTTGACCCCAAGCTTGCCTTCGCGGGTGCGGTCGTCGCGGGCATCTCGGGGCTCGCCTGCACCATTTCGATTATCGTCGTGCAGTTCCGCAGCGGTGAGAAGGTCTGGGGGATTGTGACCATCCTGAGCGGGTTTGTGCCCATTCTCCAGCTCGCCGTGCTCTATTGGGTGATCGCCGAGTGCGACCGTTACTGGCTGAAGTACTGGTACGCCACGAGCTTCATCGCGATCGTCCTGGTCGTGTTCGCGGCATTCTCGGGCAAGCTGAAGGAGTTTGACCAGTTGGGATCTTCCAGTGCCGATGTGCAGGCCGTGGTCTTGAACGCCCTGGCCGCTCTGACATGACGGCTCTCAGCCTCGGCCCCAGTGTGGACGGCGAACCACCGCGCCACCGGCCTTTACCGTTCGTTGACGCAGCCTTGGCTAAACTTTGAACAGACTTTCCACAGCTTTTGCACGCGGTGGGCGATACTTCTGTTCATGCTCACTACGACCCTCCAACCTGGGCTGGCGATCGGGTCTGAGGTCGATTTCCGCGTGCTTCCGGGCGATCCGCTCGCCCCGGCACCGTTCCGCCAGGCCGGCTCATCGGTCCGGGGCCTGGTCGACGCCTCGGCCGAAGTTGCGGCGATCAGCTATCGGACGGTGCTGCTCTCGGACATCCATCTCGGCTCTCCAGACTGCAACGTGCAGCGGATCGTCGACGTGCTGACCCGCCTGCGCTGCGAGCATCTGGTGCTCATCGGCGACATCATCGACTTCTGGAAGCTTTCAAAGGGCGGGTCGTGGCACGCCGACCACCTGCGCGTGCTGAGCCTCATCCTCGACAAGCTCCGCGCTCACCGCACGCGCGTGACGTACCTGCGTGGCAACCACGACGATCTGATGCGTCACCTTGAGGGCCTGCAGCTTGACGGGCTGCACATCGCCGAGACGCTCAAGCTCGAGATGGCCGGGCGGCGCTACCTGGTGCTTCATGGTGACGTCTTCGATCACACCGTCCGCACGGGGTGGCTGCCGGGGCGTGTTGCTGACAGCGCGTACAACGCGCTGCTGGCGGTCAACCGGCTTTACAACTGGCAGCGTCGCCGCCGTGGGCTTGAGGGCTTCAGTATCGCCGGGGCGATCAAGCGGCGCGTCGGCGGCGCGGTCCGCTACGTCGAGCGATTCGAGGGCCACATGGCCAGCCTGGCCAAGACCAACGGGTGTGACGGGGTCATCTGCGGGCACATCCACTGCCCGGCCGACAAGCTCATCGACGGCGTGCACTACCTCAACTCTGGCGATTGGGTCGAAAGCATGACCGGCGTGTGCCTGAGCTGGGACGATGCACTGAGCATCTGCGACTGGAGCCGCCAACGAGTCGGCTGAGTGCGGGCCGTTCATTTCTCTCTGTGAGACGGGGCTAGTCGCCGGCGGTAACACGCGTTCAAGAGTGCGGCTCGCTCGCCCAAGGCGATGGAGGGCTTAGCTGCCGCGCGCGCAACCAGGGGCACGAACTACCAGGCCTTCTCCCGCGCTGCGGCGGGTAACCCGACGGACTTGCTGGTATCGATGTGTCGGAGGTTCGATGACGCCGTGGTTCTGGCGGCCGCCGAACGCTACCGCGGTGCAGTTACAAATGCGAGATCGAGAGCAGTCTGCTAGCGTGCATCCCTCAGCTCAGGCCCGAAGTCGACGCCCTTGAGCCCGCCGCGAGTCCAGCGGTAGCGGCCGGGGAATTGTTCTCTTAAGGCGCCGGTCGAGGTGCACAGCGACGCCTCGAACGCGCGTGCGGACCCCCGACCTAACGCGGAAGAAGTCGATCTCCGTGCCCAAGCGGCCCAAGCGCAAGCCGCTGATTTCGGTCCGCCTGGGCCACGACAAGTATCAGTCGCGGAAGGCGTTCCTGGACGAGGGGTACTGGTCGGTTGAGCTGAAGTAACCTTTAACGGGGCGGATCATGCGGGCCGTGTGGGTGCTTCATTGCGACGCGGACGCGATCCGACCGAATCCTGCAGCCCCCGCGCCGAGGGGTTCTTGAGCCCCACAACACCCCGGTTTCACGGGTGAGGACGCACATCACCCACCCTCGGAAATCCCATCTTTGGTGGGCGTCAGCACGGCCATTTCATTCGGATACGGATCGTTGACCCCGCTTTCGGTCGTGGAGCGGATCGTCGCGACCCAACCGAGCAGGACGCCGTAGATCGCCTTGGAGGCGATGTCCGCGCCGGTGAAGATGTACTGTCGTGCCACGCCGCTGCCGGCGCTCCACCACACCTGCGGGAGCACGATCGCAACCGCATAGGCGGTCCAGCTCACGAGCAGAAGCGCGAGTATGCCGTTCATGACCTTCTTGGCCTTCGCCGGAAGTGCGCGGTTGCCGTCTCGAACGGTCCGGATGACGATCGCCAGAATCCAGACATAGAACGCCCAACTGATCGCGTACCAGACCCAGAACGGTGTCGCCGAGGTGCCCTGGACGATGCCGCCTGTTTCGTAAAATTGTGCGGCCCAGGAAGTCCAGATCATGCCCAAGCCGGCCACAATAAACTGGATCGCCCGGTTCAACTTGACCTTGGGGGCCAGCGGCAGGACGATCAACATCTGTACCAGAAGAACGGGCACATCGATCGACCAGTTCATGTAGCGGTAGCCGTTGCTGAACAACTGGCCGTCTTTTCGGGCGTACTCACCGGCTTCGGTGGCCCGAAAGGCGGTGTCCCAATCCAGCGACTGGCGGAACAGGATCAACATGGCTGACACCATCACCACGGCGGACAAGATGGTCGACAAGCGGAATCGAGGCTGAATAAATCGGATGGTGGCTAGAAAGTACACAAGGGCGGCCGCGAAAACGGCAAATCACAGCGTCAGCACATGGCTGATGGCATCCCACTGGATGATGCTGTAGTTGAAAAAATTCTCCATGTTCCCGGCCGCGTCGGCGATGAACGGTCGGTTGGTGCTGGTCAATGGGAACTGCATGAAGTTTCACTTCTTTGAGAAAGATCCCCGCTTTGACGCGGTTTCGCCGCAGGCGTCATTCGCCCCGAAATCTGATCGGAGGTTGCTCGGCGTGGCGTTGCGCTCGGGCGGACCGTCCTCCGTAACGGATGGTTCTCAGACAGAAGTTGTAGGCACGCATCTTGAACACTGAGTATGAGGTGAAACTAATTTTAAAATCCGTGTCGCTCGATCTGGTGCTCCGATCGAACTAAACAGCCAAGGCAAGTATTAGTCGTGGAACGCCCTCTTTGACAAGGCGGACTTGTCGGTCGGACTCGAGCAAGGCCCCCGCGCCTGACGAAGAGGCGTACCTGGCCGCTGTCACTGCCTTGCTCGCGCGGGCGGAGAATACGCCGACGTGGCGGGAATCGCCCGCGGGCAAAGACTGGACGATGGACACGATCACCTACTACCCGCCCATCGTCCTCATGCAGATCAAAATGGCACCTAGGTCCGTGATCAACCTGCACGACCACCGGCATTACAACGGCGTACTGCTCGCAACACAAGGCGCGAGATTACGGAAACAGACAGGTAAGGGCACCTAGCACAAGCAGTACCTTCGCACATGTGAAGTTGCAGGCAAGCTGCTAGCGTGCATTTGTCACCTCCGGCCCGAAGTCGATGCCCTTGAGCCCGCCGCGAGTCCAGCGGTACCGGCCGAGGAATATTTCTCTTTGGGCACCGGTCGAGGTGGGCGGCTCGAACTGGAACGGTTCATAAACGATCGCTGTCGGTCCGAATTGAGGAGCGTTGGACACCCAGCCCAAATTGCTGTCGATGGTCTTTCGCTCCACGACCGAGCTATCAAAGTGAAGCACAGGCTGCGATGCGTCGGGGTGAGCAAAGAACAACTGCCGTCTCGCGTGCCGCTGGTGGGTGTCGTGCAGTTGCACCTTCAGCGAGGGGAATATCACCTCATCGAGCCGCGCCGGACCGAAGCGGGTGCGGCTATTGATGCCGTAGAAATAGTGCGAAAACGGAGACTGCGATACCCGGTTTCCCGGCGTGCTGCGGTCGTACGTCGCCGGGGGCGTCTCATAGCTGCTGCTGTACGGTTTGGCCCGCATGACATTGCCAGCTGGCCCGGTGAATAATGGCTGTCTGACACCGAATGCCCCGGCGTTGAAGGCCGCGATGTCTCCCTGCCACAGTTGCAGGTTTCGATCCTCCGGACACGCGGCAATCGGTACCGGCAGCGGCACCGACATGTAGTCCAGCAGCACCAGATGGCTGTAGTCAATCGCAGGAATCCACGAATTTAAAGGGAAGTTTGGTTCCGCCGGAGACCGCCGCCGGATAGTGTCCGTCGCTTGAGCCGCTTGTGCAGCGGCCGCCGATGCCCCGGCCGGTATCACCAGGTCGGGAAACGCCGAAGGCGTCCGTCCCGGCGTCCAAGAGTACATGTAGCTCAGACCTTTATAGTCCACGGCGTAGCTTGCCGCGGAAACAGCCATCTGTCGCAAGTTTGACATGCACACGACCGTCTTGGCGGCCCGTCTCGCGCCGGCCAGCGCGGGCAGCAGCAACGTCAGCAGCACTGCGATAATCACCAGCACTACCAGCAGTTCGATAAGCGTGAAGCCCGTGCCCGTGCGCGCGCTGCGCTGAGTGTGCGTGGTTACATACGCCGCGGGATAAAAATTGCGCATGCGGAGCGTATGCACCAGCCGTGCGCTCCAATATCCCGCGGCTTGCCACCTTCGCGGCCTTCGATGCGAGCGGGCGCGAACGTGAAGAAAGCCATGGAGCCGGCCCGGCACTCCGATCCCAAGCTGACCTTGAAGACCTACGCCCGGGTCGTGATGCGCGATCTGACGCGCGGTCAACGCCACAACTCCCCGACCGTCGTCGGAAGCGGTAAACCCTTGCGGAAACCGGAGTTGGTGAGCCGCTGCGCGGCGTGGCTCCAAGAGAGAATGCCCCCGAAAGGACTCGAACCTTTGACCCGCTGATTAAGAGTCAGCTGCTCTACCAACTGAGCTACGGAGGCGCGTAGTCCCGGGCGGCCGGGAGGACTCAGCCAAGATTATAGACCTCTGCCGCCAGCGGTCCAGCGCCGAGCGTTCAGTCGCACCGGTCCTGCCCGCGGCGTGCCAGCGCTTAGCGCCAATCATCGTGCCCTCCTTGACCACCTGCAGCTCTCTCTCGGCCCCACCCCATAAAGACCCCGTCCCACTTCACGCCCGCCTTCTCTCGACCGCACCCTTGGTTGGCAAGCCCTCGCTCAGGCCCAATCTGGATCGGCCCCGCCGGGGCGGCTAGACTTGTGGTCCCGTCCGGCGCGGCTTGCGCTCCGGAGGCCCAGATTAAAGGACACCTGATCACATGAACCCTCCACAGAGAGTCAGCTATGGCCGGTCCCGTCGTCGTCGTGCACACGACGCACTCGACATTATCACCCCAGGGGTTGACCCCGTCTCGGGCCAACCCAAGTTGCACCACCGCGTCGGCGCCGAGACCGGCTACGTCCGCCCGGGCCTGACCATTACCGTCCCCAAGCTGGGCATCGGCGTCGCCAAAAAGGCCCGCCGAAACGCCGGCGGCAGCGACCAGGCCTAATACAACCACTTCCCGCCAGCGCCACGCCAAGCACTCGGCTCGCGCGGGGCCAACGCTCCGCACGCGGCCAGCGCAAGGTCGTGCTGCTGGAGCATGTTGCCTGGGCGTAATGTGGAGGCGTGCTGCAAGGCCTCGCCGAGCGGGAGCAGCGCCCCGCGACGCTGCGTAGAGATATCGACGGACACCTACAGCCTGACCGCCGGCCAACCGCCGACGTGCACGCCGGTAAGTAAAGGTTGACCACATGCGGATTGGTGTAGACGTCATGGGCGGCGACCACTCGCCCGACGCAGTCCTCAAGGGCTGCCTGCTCGCCCTCGAGCACATGCCCACCGAAGATCGCCTGCTGCTGATCGGGCCCGAACGCCTCATCCGCCAGTATCTGCACGACTACAACGTCAGCGACCCGCGCATAGAAATCCTTAACTGCCACGAAGTCATCGGCATGGACGAGCACCCCGTCGAGGCCGTCCGCGGCAAGAAGGACTCGTCCATCGTCCACATGGCCCGCGTCGGCAGCCGCAAGGCCCAAGAGCTCTACGGCTTCCGCTGTGACGCCGTCCTCTCCGCCGGTAACACCGGCGCGTGCGTCAGCGCCGCCACCATGCACATGCGCCGGCTTGACCACGTCCATCGCCCCGGCATCGCCGTCACGCTCCCAACCTTCCACGGGCCCGTGGTGCTCAGTGACGCGGGGGCCAACCCCGAGCCGCGCCCCAACCACCTCTGGCAGTACGGGCTCATGGCCGAGGTCGTCGCGCGCGTCGTCCATGGCAAGCCCACCCCACGCGTCGCCGTCATGAACATCGGGACCGAAGAGGGCAAGGGCACCAACCTCATCCGCGAGACCTACGAGCTGCTCAAGCGCACCCCCAACATCAACTTCGTCGGCTACATCGAGGGGCGTGAGCTCTTCGCCAACTTCGCCGACGTGGTCGTTACAGACGGGCTCGTCGGCAACGTCGTGCTCAAAACCAGCGAGGGGCTCGCCAAGGCGATATTCGCCGGCCTCGGACAAGAGATCATCGCCAAAGACCCCGAGCTGCTCTTCCGCCTTGAGCCCATCCTCAAGGACATGTTCAAGAAGAACGACTACCACGAGCACGGCGGCGCACCGCTGCTGGGCGTCAACGGCATCTGCATGATCGCCCACGGCTCAAGCGAGGCCCGCAGCATCCGCTCGGCCATCCGCCAGTGCCAGCTCTACGTCCGCTCGGGCCTCAACGCCGCCATCGAGCAGCGCCTCGCTGAGGTTCAGGCCCTCGCCGCCGTCCCCGCTGAGGCCGTCTAACCGCGCACCAACAAGTGATCGGTCCACGTGCCGCGCCCGTGGTCCGCCCGTGGTCCCAACTTTGCCCGCTGTGCAACCGCCTCGCTCTCACCTCGCTTCACACTCTGCTCGCGCCCACGGCAACCCGCGCCCCGCTCTGGTATCATGCCCGGTTCCGCGGGTGTGGCCTTGTGCACACCCGTACGCACGCACCGAGCCGAGCATGAGCGAACCTACAGGCAGCACCCCAGCCCGGTCCCCCGCGCCCCTCCGCCTTGCCCGCCCGCCGGTGCAAGACCTCGGGGTCCGTGTGCTCGGCTCGGGCTCCGCCGTCCCCTCGCGCGTGGTCACCAACGCCCAGATAGCCACAATCTGCGATACCAACGACGAGTGGATCCACCAGCGCACCGGCATCCGTGAGCGCCGCATCTGCGACCCTGCCAAAGGCGAGGGCAACGTCCAGCTCTGCACCGACGCCCTCCGACGCGCCATTGAAAACGCCGCCATCACCCCCGATCAGCTCGACTTGATCATCTGCGGGACCATCACCCAGGACATGCGCTGCCCGTCCACGGCCTGTGTCGTCGCCGGTGCACTCGGCGCCGGGCACGCCGCCGCGTGGGACCTCGGCGCCGCCTGCTGCGGGTTCGTCTACCCGATGAACATCGCCCACGACCTGATCCGCATCGGCACGTACCGCACCATCGGCGTCATCGGGGCCGACTGCATCAGCGCCATCACCGACTACAGCAACCGCAGCGTCGGCATCCTCTTTGGCGACGCCGCCGGCGCCGCCATCCTCGGCGCCACAGACGACCGGACCAAGGGCGTGCTCGCGCAGGTCAACAAGGCCGACGGCTCCGGCTGGCACGACCTTTACGTACCCGCATGGGAGTCGCAAATCGCCCCGGGCTCGGACCGCACAAACCACCGCCTCGGCTGCCTGTTCATGAACGGACGCGAGGTCTTTAAGTTCGCCGTCGGCACCTTCCAAGAGCTCATCGCCGAGACGCTCACCAAGGGCGGCGTCACCGTCGCTGACGTTGACATGTTCGTCTGCCACCAGTCGAACGCCCGGATCATTGAGGCCGCCGTCGAACGCTTCGGCATCCCGCCCGGAAAGGTCTACGTCAACATCGACCGCTACGGCAACACCTCGGGCGGCAGCGTCCCGCTGGCCTTTGACGAACTGCGCAAGGCCGGCCGCATTCAAGAGGGCATGGTCGTCATGTTCGTCGCCTTCGGCGCTGGCCTCACGTGGTCCAGCAGCCTCTGGCAGATGTGAACGCCAATCCTCGGCAAACACTCACCCCCGCGCACCCGCTAAACTCGCCCCTTATGGCAAAAGTCATTCTTTGTCCCGGGCAAGGCGCGCAGGCCGTCGGCATGGGCAACGGCTGGGCCGACGCCTCGCCCGCCGCCCGCGCGATCTTCGCCCGCGCCGACTCGCTGCTCGCTGGCCGCATGCCCAACGCCGCGTCCATAAGTGAGCTCTGCTTCAACGGCCCTGCAGACGCGCTTAACCGCACCGACGTCAGCCAGCCCGCCATCTACACCACCTCGGTGGCCTGCTGGCACGCCCTGCTCGAGAAGTGGGGGGCCACCACCGCCCTCGAAGCCGGCGTCGTCGCTACCGCCGGGCTCAGCCTCGGTGAGTACACCGCGCTCCACCTCGCAGGCGTCTTCACCTTTGAGCACGGCCTCGAGCTCGTCGCCCTCCGCGGCCGCGCCATGCAAGACGCCGCCCAGAGCGTCCCCTCAGGCATGATCGCCCTGATCGGCGCCGACGAAGCCGCCGCCCGCGCAGTCTGCGAGAAGACCCTCGCGTCACTGGCCGATCTCGACGCGGTGCTGGTCCCCGCCAACTTCAACGCCCCGGGCCAGATCGTCCTCTCGGGCAGCAAAGACGCCGTCGCCCGCGCCGAATCCGTCGCCACCGAGCAGGGCCTGCGGGCGACCCTGCTGCAGGTCGCCGGTGCGTTCCACTCACCCATCATGGCCCCCGCGCGCGAGCGCCTGCTGGCGGCCCTCAACGCCACGCCCATGCACGCCCCTGCCTGCACAGTCGTGAGCAACGTCACCGCCCGCCCGCACGCGGTTGCCGCTAGTGGCGAGCCGCTCGAGGGCGAGGCGCTTCTCGCATCGATCCGCGCCCGCCTGGGCGAGCAGCTTACCAGCCCCGTCCGCTGGGCCGAGTCGTGCGCGTGGCTCATCAGCGCCGCCCCAAGGGCCTACGCTGGGTCAGACTTGCTCGAACTGGCCCCCGGGCGAACCCTCGCAGGCCTCATGCGTCGAATCGACAAGGGCGCAAAGGTAACCAGCCATGATGAACCGGCTTGAAGCTCACCACCCGCCGACCACCGGGCACCGCAACCGTGCACATGCCCGCACGCTCGCACGCTACCTCGCGCTCGCAGTCATCGCCGGGCTCGCGATGACCGTCGCCGCCTGCAAAGAAAAAGCTCCACCGCCGCCCCCCCCGCCACCGCCGCCGGCCCCTGTGCCCGTCAGCTTTGACACCATCAAGGCCGAGCTCAAGGTCGACCCCCGCGTCTCGCAAAAGGACGGGCTCGAGATCACCGACCGCTCGTTCGCCGAGGCCTGCCTCAAGCTCGCCGACGCCTTCGCCCGCGGCGACGACGCCAAGGCCAGCGGCCTGCTCAATGACCGCGCAAAGCGCGTCCTCAGCGAACTGGTCAACTCAGGCCAGTGGGCCGAGCAGACCAAGGCCGTCGAGGCCGTCCGCATCGTCTTCGCCGCCGTCCCCGGCGAGCTGAGCGACATGGAACGCGACCGCGCCATCCAGCAGATGACCCAGCAGATCGACGGCGAGGTCAAACGCTTCTACGAAAGGATGCTCTTCCGCGGCGCCAGCGCCGAAGAGGCCCAGCGCTACACCGATTCTTTCAAGGCCACGCTGGAGCGTCAGCTCGCCGACATCAAAGCCGGCCGCGGCTCGGGCCTGGGCCTCTCCAGCATTGAAGAACTCATCCTCCAGAGCCAGCGCAGCGACGCCATCACCGCCGACACCAAGGCCCTTGTCGCCGCCGGTGACAGGCCCGACATGGTCATGCTCATGTCCGTACAGACCCCCGCGGGCTCGGACCTCTTGGGCTGGACGGCCCGCCGCTCGGGCGACAACTGGATCTTTGCCAACGCCTCCACCGTCCCCTTCCAGCGCTCACGCGCCACCGACTGGGACCCCATCGGGATGTTCGGTTTCTCGCTCAACACCGGCAAAGAGCTGCCGCCCGAGAAGGCCAAAGTCGAAGGCGCTGGCGTCGCCGGCGGCACCGGCTCAGGCCCCAAGCCACCCGGTGGCCCAGGTGCCACACCCGGCCCCGCGCCCGGCAGCCCAGGCGGCCCACCCTCGACCATGCCACCGGTTTCGCCACGCTAAACATCAGCCGCCCACAGCTCTACCAGCTTACTCCTCTGCCCCGCAAGCGCTCGCTTGCCGACGCACGCCGCCCCGATTCTCACGGGGCCTGGCCCCTTTGACCAACCGCGCAAACCACGGAGCGCCGCCTTGTCCGAGACTCTCACCCGCGTTGCGTTCATCACCGGTGCTTCCCGCGGCATCGGCAAGGCCATCGCCCTTCGCCTCGCCAAAGACGGCCGCCACGTCGTCCTCTCCTCACGCTCAGAAGGCCCCCTGAGCGAGCTCGCCGAGCAGATCCGCGCCGCCGGCGGCAAGGCCAGCGTCGCCGTCGCTGATGTCGCTAGCAGCGCCTCGATCACCAAGGCCCTCGACGACACTTTCGCCAGCCTCGGACGCCTTGACGTCCTGGTCAACAACGCCGGCATCACCAAAGACGGCCTCGCCCTCCGCATGAGCGACGAGGACTGGAACGCCGTCATCAACACCAACCTCACCAGCGCCTTTGTCGCCTGCCGCGCCGGCGCACGCATGATGATGAAGGGCCGCTTCGGCCGCATCGTCAACATCGCCAGCACCTCGGGCATCGTCGGCAACGCCGGGCAGGCCAACTACGCCGCCGCCAAAGCCGGCCTCATCGGCCTGACCAAAACCCTCGCCCGCGAGCTCGGCGGCAAGGGCGTGACTGCCAACGTCGTCGCCCCAGGCTACATCCAGACCGACATGACCGAGAACCTCCCGCCAGAGATCAAAGACAAGATCAAGTCGCTCCTGGCCGTCGGCCGCCTCGGCGTGGTTGAGGACATCGCCGCTGCCGTCGCTTACGTCTCCAGCGACGAGGCTAGCTTCCTGACCGGGCAGACCCTCATCGTTGACGGCGGCATGACCATGGCCTGAGCTCGCGCATCCCCCAGCGCGCACTCCCAGCGCGCATCCCCCAGCTTGCACCTGTCGCCTGCACGCCACGCGCGCCCTCGCAGCCCTCTCGCGCGCACGCCGCCCGATCGCCCAGCCCGCACAGACCCACCGCACTGTTGCCCACAGGCATCGCGCAGGCTGGACGCACGCCCGGTCATCGACGATGCTCTCGCCATGACCGCCGGCGAACAGCCCGCGCACCCACCCGAGCCGCCAACAGGCCCCGCCGCCCAGCCTGCGCCCGCCGCCCAGCCTGCGCCCGCCGCCCAGCCAGCGCCCACCGCCCAGCCTGCGCCCACGGCCCAGCCTGCGCCTGTTTCACTCCCTGCACACCTGACGCACGCCGCACCCGCCGTCCGCACCATCCGCCCCGCCGGGCTCTGGCGCAGGCCCGTCGAGCCCGACATCGTCAGTGACCGCCTCGGCGTTCTCGTCCACGAGCTCGCAGGCCTCGTTGACGGCTCGCTCCGCCAGGTCACCCTCCTGCTCCGCTCACGCGCCGAAGCCGCCACCACCATCACCGAGCACACCGAGCAAGACCAGCGCCTGCGCACCCTTCTGCTCGCACTCGAGCGCATGGCCGACGCCATCCGCCACGCCAGCGGCGCCGCCCCCAGCGCCTGGCTGCAGGCCAGCTACGCCGTCACCCTTGCAGACGCCATCGAGCACGGCGCCGGGATCATCGAGCCCGCCGCCACCGAGCGTGGCATCCGCCTCGAAGTCAGCATCGACCCCCGCCTCGCCAGCCTCGCACCCGGACACATGTACACCGTCGTGCTCAACGCCGTCCGCAACGCGCTCGAAGCCATCGGCCAGCGCCGCGCCACCAACCTCCGCTCCGTCGCCCCCGCGCAAGACCAAGGCCGCATCGATGTCCGCGCACAGCTCGAGCACCGCCAGGGCCGCGCATGGGTCCGGCTTGAAGTCCACGACACCGGCGTCGGGCCACCCACCGGCTCCAGCACGCGCCGCGTCTTTGACCCCGGCTTCTCGACCAAGGCCGCCGGCCTGGGCGTCGGGCTCGCCCTCTCGCGCCAGATCGTCGAGGCCTCCGGCGGCAGCATCGACCTGCTCCCCGCGGGCGGCCCCACTTGGGCCCCCGGCGCGCTGCTCCGCGTGCTCTTCCCCGCTGATTCCGCCACAGAGCAGAACACACCCGAACGCAAGGTCGGCTGATCTGCCCTCACGCCCAGCCCTCACGCCCAGCCCTCACGCCCAGGCCTCACGCCCAGGCCTCACGCCCAGCACATGACCAAGCCCGAGCCAACCCGAGCACCGCCCACCACCGGCGCGCAAAACGCCGAACGCCAAGGCGCGCCCACTATCGAGCGCCCGCGCCTGCTCGTGGTTGATGACGACCCCATCGTCGCCGAGAGCCTCGCCGACTTCCTTCGCGCCGACGGGCTTGACACCGCCACCGCCGCCAGCGGGTCAGAGGCACTCGCCACCCTCGACCAGGCCGCCGCCACTTCCGCCGGCACCAAGCCCCGGCCCTTCGCCGCCGCGCTCGTCGACGTCGGCATGCCCGGCATGGACGGGCTCACCCTCCTCAAGCACATCGCCCAGCAGCACCCCGCCACCTGCGTGGTCATGCTCACGGGCTACGGCACCATCGAGGCCGCCGTCGCCAGCGTCCGCGCCGGCGCGGTTGACTTCCTCACCAAGCCGGTCATCGACGCCGAGCTTCGCCTGGCCGTCCAGCGCGCCCTGCGGCAAAGCGCCCTGCTACGCGAGAACGCCCAGCTCAAGGCCCGCCTCGACGAGCGCTACGGCCTCGAATCCATCGTTGGGCACGACGCACGCATGCAGAAAGTCTACGACCTTATCGAGGCCGTCGCACCAACACGCACCACCGTGCTCATGATGGGCGAGAGCGGCACCGGCAAAAGCCTCATCGCCCGCGCCATCCACCAGCGCTCCAGCCGCGCCACCGGGCCCTTTGTAGAGCTCGCCTGCGGGTCCATCCCCGAAACACTGCTCGAAAGCGAGCTCTTCGGGCACGTCAAAGGCGCCTTCACCGGCGCGCACGTGGACAAGCCCGGCAAGTTCCTCGCCGCTGACGGCGGCACACTCTTCCTCGACGAGATCAACTCCGCCAGCCCCGCCATGCAGCTCAAGCTTCTCCGCGCGCTGCAAGAGCGAAAGTTCGAGCCCGTCGGCTCCAGCCAGACCGTCGAGGTTGACGTCCGCGTCGTCCTCGCAGGCAACCAGCCCCTTGAACAGCTCGTCGCCCAGGGCACCTTCCGCCAAGACCTTTACTACCGCATCAACGTCGTCCGCATCGACCTCCCGCCACTGCGCGAACGCCTCGGCGACGTACCCGTCCTCGCCGAACACTTCCTCCACCAGCACGCCGACCGCCTCAAGCAAGAGTCCGGCAAGCTCGTGGTCGCCCTCGCCCCTGAGGTTATCGATGCGCTGCGCCGCTACCCGTTCCCCGGCAACGTCCGCGAGCTCTCCAACATCATCGAGCGCGCCAGCGTCCTGGCCCGCACGCCCACCATCACCCTTGATGACCTGCCCGCCCACGTCCTCGCCGGCAACGCCTCGGTCACCACCGGCCCGCTCGCACGCATCGGCCCCGGTGCTGATTCTGCCCTGGCTCCCGGCACGATGCTCGCCGGCCACCAGCCCACCGACGCCACCACCAGCACCGACGCGCCATCGCTCGAAGCCGCGCTGCGTGAACCCGAAAAACGCATCATTCTCGCCGCCCTCGCCGCCGCCGGCTGGAACAAGGCCAAGGCTGCCGACGCCCTCAACATCAACCGCACCACACTGTATAAAAAGATGAAGCTCCTGGGCATCGACCCCCGCGGCCAGGCCCTCGCGGGCTAATGACTTCCTTACCTTCCGGTGGGCGATTTCTCAACCGGCCTTCTGCCTCCCGTGGGGCAGGATTCCATCCTGCCATCGAGCCGCAGGCCCGACGCTCTTCGCTCGTCACTTGTCGCCTTGCTCCTGCCTCTCCGCCTCGCTGCACTCACGCGGCACCTTCGCCTCGCTCCACGAGCCAAGTGCAGCGACCCTCAATGTCCTACCCCTCGACAACGTCGGCGGGGAATCTGGCAAGCGAAAGCGAGCCTGAGGGGGCATCGGCAAATGAAGTCTCGCGCAACGCGCAGCAAGAGTCAGCAGGCAGCTCTATTCTTCACAACACTCTTATCAATAGCAAAGCTCGCCGCGCAGAGAGCAGCACTCCACGCTCAGTTCACGCGACGACACGCCGAAACTCCCGCCCCGCGCGCAACAGCAGTGATGCCGAAAGCTCCGCGCCGAGGATCCTCTGCGCGCGCTCCGACGTCATTGCCTGCTGGCTGTGCGCCGACTTCATCGCGCAGATTGAACGCCCGCCCTTAGCCGCCCTACCGCCCTCGGCTGCCGCCGCCGCTGCCCCGCTGACCGCCCGCAGGACCACGACCGCCGCCGCCACCCGACGGCCCACGACCGCCACCCGAAGGCCCGCGCCCCGGTCCACCCGGACCACGACCCGGACCGCCCGGCCCGCGGCCCGGTCCAAACGGA
>JAJOLK010000021.1 GCA_021173225.1 Phycisphaerales bacterium PN19_bin_20
CTCTGGGTGATCCGTGGCTGGGCCGCAAGTTGACCGCCGACCAGGGTGGGAGCCCCCAGGGCCAGATCCCCCAGGGTCAGAGCCCCGAGAGGGACCTGCGCGGGGCAGACTCAATCGGGTTTGACGAGCACGACAAGGCCGCGATGGCGGCGGCAGCGTCGCGCAGGAGCGGCGTGATCATGACCGGCTCGGCCCTGAAAACCTGGCCGATCCACGTGATGGCGCACATGGGCCTGAAGCCCTCGCAGATCAGCGTCGATCCGATCGACAACGAAGACTTCCGTCGTCGCCCAACTGGCAACGCCACGAGCGGCACGCACTATCCGTCGGTCGGGAGCGTTCAGTCGGCGTATGGGTGGCACCCAACCTTCGGCATGAACGGCGTGTATATCGGCGGTTCGTACAGCCACGGCGCGTTCAACTCCCGTGGCGCGTTCAACGTCGCCGGCGGCACCAACCCCAGGACCGCGGGCGGGATGTTCTATATTCGCCGGGCCAGCGAGGTTCTCAACCCGGGCATGATGATCCTCGGGGCTCTGGCCCACGGCGGCGACGTTGCGACCAGCGGCACGTGGCACAACTACGGGCTCAATCGCCCCAACGCCGGCAGAATTCGCCAAGGTTACTGGCTCGTCACCCCACCCAAGGCTCACCCGGTGGGCCGCGGAAGTGGCTGGTCGATGGCGAATCCGTGGCGCGCTGATGTGAACTTTCGGCCTCACCGCAACATGCTGGATCGCAATGGCACGCCCTACGTGGTCAGTGACTTCGGCAACATCAACTTCGGGCGCTTCAACGGGCAGAGCATCTTCTTCCGGACCGATGGCAGCGCCTTCGCCGCCCGCCAGGGCGAGGTCCGCGACATGCGGATGTGGTCCGCCCAGGCCACCAGCGCTGACTGGACTCACGTCCGCTGAGGTTGGCCGCAAGCTGACGACGTCCGATGAGTGAAGTGGTACTCACAAGGTCCTGGCCCGCGCCGGGACCTTTTCATTGATGCCGATCGCGGCCTGGTGAGACGCGGGCTTTCGGGCGTGACCCGCGCGGGTTGTGGGCGGTATCCTCCGCCCATGACTGGCGGTGCACCGATGACGTCTGGTACGGGTGATGGGTTGCTTGGCCCGGGCGGGGCTGCCGAGCCGCGCAGCGCGTTTGTGCGCGAGATGCAGGCGCGCGGGCTGGTGCAGCAGTGCACCGACCTGTCGGGCCTGGACGCGCATTTGTTTGCTGCAAGCGGTGCTAGTGGTGCAAGTGGCGCCGGGGGGGCGGGCCCAGACCGGCTCGCGTACGTGGGGTTTGATCCGACGGCCGACAGCCTGACCATCGGGAACCTGGTGGGGATCATGGCGCTGGCCCGCTGGCAGCGTGCGGGGCACACGCCGGTGGCGGTCATGGGCGGTGCGACGGGGCTGATCGGCGATCCTTCGGGCAAGACCAGCGAGCGGACGCTCAGCAGCAGGGAAGATATCGCCGCGCGTGTTGAGCGGATCGCGGGGATCTTTCGAAATGGCGAGCTGTTCGAGCGGGTTGAGGGTGGGGGCGGCGCTGCAAGCGCTGGCGGCGGCGCCGGCGCACTGCGGATCGTCAACAACATCCAGTGGCTCGGCGAGCTTGGGTTCCTTGACGCGCTGCGCGAGATCGGCAAGCACTTCTCGGTCAACATGATGATTCAGAAGGACTCGGTCAAGGAGCGGCTGAACAACCGCGACCAGGGCATCAGCTACACCGAGTTCAGCTACATGCTGCTGCAGGCCTACGACTTTGCCTGGCTGCACGAGTACAAAGGCGTGACCGTGCAGATGGGCGGGAGCGACCAGTACGGGAACATCGTGGTGGGGCTAGACCTGATCGGCAAGCGGTTCCATTCGCAGCAAGGTCTTAGGCAGGCGGCCCAGCAGGGAGGCCAGCACGCGGTCGCGCCCAAGGGCTTTGGACTGACGTGGCCGCTGATGACCAAGGCCGACGGGACCAAGTTTGGCAAGAGCGAGACCGGCGCCGTCTGGCTGAGCGCTGATCGCACGAGCCCGTACGCGTACTACCAGTTCTGGCTCAACGCCGCGGACGCGGATGTGGGGCGGCTGCTGCACACGTACACGTTCTTGGAGGTTGATCGGATCGCGGCCCTGCTGGCCGGCCACGCGGCCAACCCCGGCGCGCGCGAGGCGCAGCGGACTTTGGCGCGCGAGGCGACGCGAATTATCCATGGCCCCAGCGAGCTGGCGCGGGCGGAGGCGGCGGGGGCGGCGCTGTTTAGCGGCGATGTGCGCGGGCTGGACGCCGCGACGCTCGGCGAAGTCTTCGCGGGCGTTGCGAGCACCGATCACGCTCGGGGGCTGCTTGATGGCGAGGGCGCCTTGCTGCTGGACGTGCTGGCGACCAGCAGCCTGGCCAAGAGCAAGAGCGAGGCACGCCAGTTCTTGGGCGAGGGCTCGGTCTCGGTCAACGGCGTCAAGGCCGATGTGGCGCGGCGGCTGGTCGCGGCTGACCTGCTCGCGGGCGGGGTCATCACGCTGCGCCGCGGCAAGAAGACCTGGCACCTGACGCGCTGGCTGTGATCTGTTGGGGCTCACGCGCTAGGGCTCACGCGCTAGGGCTCACGCGCTAGCGCTCACGTGTCGGGCGAGTGCAATGGCCAACACACGTGCGGGGCCCGTGGGTTCGAGCTACGGCTAAGGTTGCGGCATGGACCCACAGCCGATCCGCTCGTACCGCGCTCTCTGGCACGCCGCGACCAACACTGGGCGGATCGTTCTCAAGCTTGAGGAAGGGGAGCCCATCTCGGTGAAAGTGGACTCGCCCGGCGAGCTGGCGGCGATGGACGAGTTGCTTCGGCACCACCAGTGCTACTGGGACAAGGCCGAGCAGTTGCTCGTGACGGCCTGGCAGACGCCGGGGCGCTGAAATGCGTGTCGCTGGCTCGGGGGCCGGGCTTCTAAATCAGTGCGCGAGAGCGACCGCCAGCAGCGTCTGGTCATCGCTAGCCGCGTGTGGGCCTTGGTGGGCCGCGACAGCCCGCTGCACGCTGTTGACGACACCCTCGGGCCCGGGCGGCGCGAGGCGGACGGCTTCAATAAGCTGCGTTTGGCCCAACAACTTGTGCGCGGGGTTCATCGCGTCGGGCACGCCGTCGGTGAGCAGCAGCAGCACGTCGCCGGGTTCGAGGGTCAGTCTTTGTGTCGCTGGTGTAACGTGCTCGAGCACGCCAAGCAGCTCGCAGGCCTCGCCGGTAACCTCCGCCGTATGGCCGGAGCGCCGGCGGACAATCGGCGCAGGGTGCCCGGCACGTGCGAGCTCAACCTCGCCGGTGGCAGGGTCGATCGCGGCGGCGGCGGCGGTGACGAACCGACCCTCCAGCGGGGTGCGGGCCAGCTCGCGGTTGAGCAGCACCAGCACGTCGGCGGCGCTGACGGCCCGCGGGGCAATCGCTGAATGCAGCAGCGCGCGGACCATCGCCATCACCGTCGCGGCGCCGGGCCCGTGCCCAGAGACATCTGCCACCAGCGCGCACCAGCGACCGTCGGGCAGCGGCAGCAGGTCGTAATAATCACCCCCGGCACGCTGGCTGGTGACGTACCCGGCGTGAAGCGAAAGACCCGGGACTGTGAGCAACTGCGGCAGCAAGCTGCGCTGCACGCGCCCCACGCCCTCAAACTCAGCTTCGAGACGGCGGTTCAGCTCACGGACCTGGCCCATCAGCAGCAGCATGCTGGTGGTGCCGCCCATCAGATTGCCCACCAGCAAGGCGCGCTCAAGCTCCTCAACGCCGAAGGCACGGCGCTCGCGGCTGAAGGTAATGGACCAGTACTGGACCTGGCCCTGGATGAACAGCGGCACGGCCATGGCGCTGTTGAAGCCCGCCGAGACCGGGCCGATCACTTCGTCTGGCACCAGCCCGTCAAGGTGCTCGAAGAGGCGCGGGGTTGGGCGCGCAACCAGCGTGCCGATGAGCCCGCCGGTGCGGGTCATCTGCCACTCGGGGTTAAGGCGGGCGTCTTGCAGCTCAAGCTGGCCGGCCTGAAGGGCGGGGATGTCAATGCGGCGGAAGATGCGGTACTCGCCGGGGATGTTCGAGCGCGTCATCACGGTGACGAGGTAGTCGCCCGCGTGGTGGCGGTAGTAGACCTTGGTGAACTCACGGACGACGTCGAGCGGCGAGCCAGCGTTGCTGACGCGCTCAACCATCGACATGATCGCACCCAGACGCTGGTCGCTGGAGAGGTCCAACTCGCCGCTGGGCAGCGTGCGGTTACTCACGGCAGATGGTAAGCGGGCGGCCACGCGGGCAGGCCTCGGTCTTGGGCCCAAAGCCGGCCCCAAAGCTGAGCCCAAAGCTGGGCCCAAAGCACAGCTTGGCGCCGGGCTTGGCGATGACCAGGGCGAGCAGTGTCGGGCGGTGCGTGAGGTGCGCACCGTTTCTACCCTGAACCCCGGTGCAGCAGCCCCCCGACAACCCGCCGCCGGACGAGCAATTGCCGGTGGGCGATGACCGGCGTTCGCGCGCGGAGGGGGCTCAACGCCGGGGCTCAAACTCGGGCGAGCGTGGCGGTTCGAGTGATCGTGGTGGTCGTGGTGTGCCATCGCCGCAGGGCCTGCGAGATCTGATCGACCGCGGGATGATCGCCGACGGGCCACGTTTACGCGGGAGGCTGTCGAATTTGCTGCGCGAGGCCCGGGGGCCCGACGACCCGCGGATCGCTCAACTGCACGCGGAGATCGAGCGGTCGGCGCGTCGCGCGCGGGCTCGAGCTGAGCTTGCGCCCAAGCCAGCGTTCAACCTTGACCTGCCCGTGCTGGCGCGGCGCGAGGACATCACCCGCGCCATCGCCAAGCACCAGGTCACGGTCATCTGCGGCGAGACCGGCTCGGGCAAGACCACGCAGCTCCCGCAGATCTGTTTGGACCTTGGCCTGGGCCAACGCGGGATGATCGGGCACACTCAGCCGCGGCGGATCGCGGCCCGAGCGGTCGCGCAGCGCCTGGCCGACGAGCTTGGCACCGCCCTTGGTCCGCGCGGCGCGGTGGGCTACAAGGTCCGCTTCGGCGATGAGACCAGCGAGGCCACGCTGATCAAGTTGATGACCGATGGCGTGCTGCTGGCAGAGATGGTCCACGACCGCGACCTGCTGGCGTACGACACGATCATCATCGATGAAGCGCACGAACGCTCGCTGAACATCGACTTTTTGCTGGGGTACCTGCGGCGGCTGCTGCCACGCAGGCCAGACCTCAAGGTCATCATCACCAGCGCGACAATCGACCCGCTGCGGTTGAGCGACCACTTTGGTGGGCCGAGTGTCTGCCCGGTGGTCGAGGTCTCGGGGCGGACGTTCCCGGTCGAGGTGCGGTACACCGCCGTAGAGGAGGTCGAGGCCGACGACTTCGAGACCAACGAGGAGCGTGCGGTTCTCGACGCGATCGACGCGCTGACGCGCCCGGGGATGCCGCGGGGTGATATTTTGGTCTTTCTGCCGGGCGAGCGTGAGATTCGCCTGACCGGCGAGTATCTGCGCAAGCAGCTCCCGGCGATCTTCGGGCACGGCGAGTACGAGATCGTCCCTTTGTACGCGCGGCTGAGCCCGCAGGATCAGCAGAAGGTTTTCTCGCCCAGCCGGGGCGTGCGTGTGGTGCTCTCAACGAACGTGGCAGAGACGTCTTTGACGGTGCCGGGGATCCGGTATGTGATTGACAGCGGGCTGGCGCGGATCAGCCGTTACAGCCACCGCACGAAGGTGCAGCGACTTCCGATCGAGCCGATCAGCCGTGCCAGCGCCGCGCAGCGTGCGGGGCGTTGCGGGCGCGTGGCCGAGGGCGTGTGCTACCGCCTGTACAGCCAGCAGGACTTCGATGCGCGCCCGGCGTTTACCGACCCCGAGATTCTGCGGACGAATTTGGCGAGCGTGATTCTGCAGATGAAGGCGCTGCGGCTTGGCGCGGTGGAGGACTTCCCGTTTGTCGAGCCGCCCGACGCGCGGATGGTCCGCGACGGGTACGACACGCTGCTAGAGCTTGGCGCGGTGGACGAGGCGGGCGAGCTGACAACCATCGGCCAGCAGTTGGCACGGCTGCCTGCGGACCCGCGGATCGCGCGGATGCTTCTGGCGGCCCAGGAGCACGGCGCGCTCGATGAGGTGCTGGCGATTGCCTCTGCGCTGAGCGCGCAGGACCCGCGCGACCGCCCGATGGACAAGCAGCAGGCGGCGGACCAGGCCCACGCGCAGTTCAAGGCCGAAGGGTCTGACTTTCTGGGGCTCTTGAACATCTGGGAGGCGTACCGCGCCGCGCGTGAGGAACTCAGCCACAGCCGCCTGCGGGGCTGGTGCCGTGAGCGGTTTCTGTCGTTCAACCGCGTGCGTGAGTGGGAAGAGACGTTCAACCAGTTGCGTCAGGTGGCGCAGGAGCTTGAGCTCAAGTCGGGCGTGGTGCACCGCGACGACAAGGGCCGCGCGATGGGCGCTTCGGGTGATGCGGTGCACAAGAGCCTGCTGCCCGGGCTGCTCTCGAGCGTGCTGAGCAAGGACGAGGCGAGCCAGCAGGGCGAGTTTTACGGCGCGCGCGGGCTGAAGGCGAACATCTTCCCCGGCTCGGTGCTGTTTAAGAAGACGGCGAAGTGGGTCGTGTGCGCCGAGCTGGTGCAGACCACGCGCTTGTACGCGCGGACGTGCGCGAAGATCGACCCCGCGTGGCTCGAGGCCGCCGGGGCCCACGTGCTCAAACGCAGCCACACCGACGTGCACTTTGTGGCCGAGACCGGGCAGGTCTGCGCGTGGGAGCGGGTGACACTGTTTGGGCTGGTGCTAGTCCCGCGTCGGCGCGTGCCGTACGGGCCGATCAACATGAAGGAAGCTCGCGAGGTCTTCGTACACGACGGGCTGGTTAACGGGCAATACGAGGCGGACCTGCCGTTCATGCGGCACAACGAGGGCGTACTGGCCGAGGCGCGCGAGCTTGAGGCCAAGCTGCGGCGGACGGACATCTGGGCCGAGATCAACGCGCGCTACGACTTCTTTGACCGTCACCTGCCGCAGGACGTGTGGAACAAGAGCACATTCGAGCACTGGTACCGCGCGCTGATAAAGCTCGAGCCCGACGTGCTGAAGATGCGCGTCGACGATGTGCTGCGCCCGGGGGTGGACCACGACCCCGAGCACTTTCCGCCGCAGTTGCCGCTGGGCACCGCCAGCGCGAGCATCGACTACCGTCTCAGCCCGGGCAAAGAGGAAGACGGGCTGACGCTGAGCGTCCCGGTAGAGAACTTGGCGCAGCTCGACCCGCGCCGGCTTGAGTGGCTTGTGCCGGGGCTGCTGCGTGAGAAGGTGCTGGCGCTGCTCAAGACTCTGCCCAAGCACCTTCGCGTGCAGTTTGTTGGCACGCGATCAAGCGTGACGAACCAGAATTCAGCAGGCCAGAACAGCGGCCAGAACAGCGGCCAGAACTTGGGCCAGAGTGCGGTCCAGGGCGCCAACCAAATCGCCAATCAGGGCGCGGCGATGGTCCAGCCCACGGGCGAAGACGCCGGCGGCGGCCTCACGCGCCTGGCCGACGAGTGCGCGGCTCTGATGACCTTCGCCGGCGGCTCGCTGCCCGCGGCACTTTCAGAGGCCGTCGACGCGCTGCGCGGCGTGCACGTGCCCCCCGAGGCCTGGCAGCTCACGGGCATCCCCGACCACCTGCGCTTCAATGTCCGCGTCCTTGACGAGCAAGGCCAACGCCTGGGCGAGTCGCGCGATGTTCAAGAGCTGCGCAAACGCTTCGCCGGGCGAGCCCGCAAGGCCCTCGCTGGCATGGCCCGCCAAGAGTTCGGGCGCGAGGGCATCAAGGCCTGGGACTTTGGCGACTTGCCCGAACGCTTCGAGACCACCCGCGCCGGCGGCGTTGTCGTGGGCTATCCAACGCTCGTTGACGCGGGCGAGAGCGTCACGCTGACACTCGCTGAGAGCGCCGCACAGGCCCAACGGCAGCTCAGGCGCGGGCTCATCCGCCTGTTTGCCCTGCACTGCAAGGACGAGCTGACCCACCGTTTGCGCACGCTGCCGGGGGCAGACGAGATGTTCCGCCACTATGGGCCGCTGGGTGACCCCAAGGACCTCAAGCACAACTTGATGGACCTGATCTGCGAGAAGACCTTCCTGCACACGCTGCCGCCGATTGTTAGTAAGGACGACTTTGACGCGCGCCTCATGGCCCAGTGGGGCCGCCTGGGTCAGTACACCAAAGAAGTTGGCGATCTGGTCTCGCGCGTCCTTGCGGCGCGGCAGAAGGTCGCCCACCGCCTGGGCAGCGGCACCCCTCGCACGTGGGAGCTGAGCCTGCAGGACATCCGTGAACACGCGGCATATCTGCTCCCGCCCGGTGTTTTCGGGCACCTGCCGCTTGACCGTCTGGTCCACTACCCGCGCTATGCAGAGGCCTTGCACAAGCGGCTTGAGAAGATGCGCGAGGACGGCACCAGCCGCGAGAGCCGCCTGTTGCCGGACGTGCAGACGGCGTGGAAACGCCTGACCGCGTGGATCGCCGCGGCACACGCGCAGGCCAAGCGGCACGCCGAGGAGGACGCCGCCACGGTTATAAACAACGCCCCCACTCCTGCCGCCAACGCGACCGGCAAGCCCAAGTCGTCACTGCCGACGTCCATTGGCAAGCGGTCGAAGGTTGTGATCGCCACCGATGCCGCCGGGTGGTTCATGCAGGCGCTCGGTGAGGGGCAGGTGCCTCAAGAAGTTGAGCACTATCGCTGGCTCTTGGAGGAGTTCCGCGTTTCGAGCTTTGCACAAGAGCTCGGCACCGCCGTGCCCGCGAGCGTTAAACGGCTCGAAGAGGCCTGGGCCAAGGTCAGGGGCTGATCGCAGCGCCGCTCACGCCAGCCACGCCGCTCACGCCGGCCACGCCTCAAGCCCAATGCGCTCACACCTTCATTCGCTGTATCGTGGCGACCACGGCCTTGACCAGCATGTCGGCCTCAAGGTTCACCCCATCGCCGGGCTTGAGCGCGCCAAGGGTGGTCTTGTCCAGCGTCGTGGGGATCAGTGCGATGGTGATCTGTGCTGGCCCAACCTCAGCGAGCGTCAGCGAGACGCCCTCGACGCAGACCGAGCCCTTGGAGATCATCATCGGCATCAGCGCTGGCGGGGCCGCGATCGACAGCCGCCAGTCGCCTTCGGCCTGCACCGCCGTCACTGTGCCCACGCCGTCTACGTGCCCCTGCACAAAGTGTCCGCCCATGAGTGTACTAGCGGAGACGGCGTGCTCAAGATTGACTCGGTCGCCCGCCCGCAGCCGCCCGAGCGTCGTCTTCGTCAGCGTTTCATGCACCACGTCAAAGGCCAGCGGCTGGCCGTGCTTGACTTCGACTGCGACCGTTAGGCACACGCCGCCGACGCAGATCGAGTCGCCCAGCGTCGGCACATGGGCCCAACCCGCCGTGTCAATCACTAATCGAAGCCCAAAGCCCTGCGGCTCCATTGTGTGGACCCGACCAACAGCCTGCACCAGCCCGGTGAACATAGATGTGACGGTAGCGCCAGGGCCGACCCGTAGCACCCCCACCGACCACGACCCACACCAGCGGGCCACGTCCTCGGGTCGATGCCGCGGCACCCCGGCGCAGGATTGCGACGCGGCGCGCCGCTAAACTCGCGTCCTTGGCCCGGTGCCCGCAGGGGTGCCAGGGCATGTTCAGCCCAGGTCGAACCGGAGGCAAGATCGCATGCGTCAGCCCACTCGCAGCATCTATAAGTACCGCACCAACTCCGGAACCGCCGACCCCAAAGCAGTTGCCCTGCGCCCTGCGCTGGGCGCGCTAAGCCTTGCGAGCATGGTTGTGGCGGCCTTGTTGCTGGGCGCCTGCGCTGGCACCGGGCAGACGCGTGACCAATCCGCTGGCGAGCAGGCCGCTGGCGACAAGACGAATGCTCAGGCCTCGACCCCGGCCGCGCAACCTAAGGCTCGCACCGGCTCAGAGGCGATCGACCGTGACGCGTACGAAAAGCTCGGCTATCGCCTGGCGTGGTCGAGCTTCGCGTCGTACGACACCGCCTCCAAGGGGACGACCAAATTTGTCGAACCCATGGGCGACGTGCTGGCGATTCAGGACTCTGCCGCGGCCCTCACGTTGCTCTCGGCCAGCACGGGCGAGCAACGTTGGGCGACGGCGATCGCCGATCCGCTGACGCGGTTTTTGGGCGTGGCCCGCAGCGGCCGGCGTCTGCTGGCGGTCAGTGGGGCCGAGTGCTTTGTGCTCGATATCGAGACCGGCACGCTGCAAGACCGCACGCGCTTCGAACGCGTCGCCTCGAGCGGCCCGCTGACGATGGGCAACGCCGTGCTCATGGGCACCGTCTCGCGCGTTGCCTACGCCCATCTGCTTAGAGAAGGGCTCGCGGCCTGGGCCTTCACCCTTACCGGCCCGAGCACCACGATGCCCGTGGCCCTTGAAGGGCTCGCCGTCGCGTACGCCACCGATGACGGGAACGTCACCGTGCTTGACCCCGCCAACGGCGCGCTGCGTGGCAACATGAAGATGTTCGCCCCACCGGGCGGCGCGATCGCCGCTGGCGACACGGCGTTCTTTGTGCCTTCGCGCGACCAGAGCCTGTACGCGATTGACGCCCGCAACGGCGCGCTGCGTTGGCGCCTGCGAACGGACGTGCCCCTGAACCACCCCGCGGTCTTCACCGCTGGCGCAATCTTCACCGTTGTGGGCCCGCGCGGGCTGGCGTGCGTTGAGGCCGCGACAGGCAAGGTCCGCTGGTCAAGCGACAAGGTCTCTGGCAGTGTGGTGACGCACGCCAAGGGCCGGATCATCGCCTTTGACGCCGCCAACGGCAAGGCCTGGAGCATCGACCCTGCTGATGGCGCGATCATCGCCGAGGTCACACTTAGCAACGTCGCGGTGCTCAGGGCTACAAGCGTTGAGGACGGCGAGCTGTACGCCGTCAGCGCCACCGGCGAGGTTAGCAAGTTCACCCTGCGTTAAGCGGGCCGCCCAGCACCATGAGCAGCCATAGCCAGAGCAGCCAGAGCAGCCACGCCCACTCCGCCAGCAGCGGTGCCCCAGACCTCGTCCGCGTCCGTCGCGCGCTCATCAGCGTCTCAGACAAGCACGGCGTCGTCGAGCTCGCCTCGGCTCTGGTCACACTCGGCGTCGAGGTCGTCTCAACCGGCGGGACCTTCAAGGCCCTGACCGACGCGCGCGTCCGCTGCACGCCCATCGAGCAACTCACCGGCCTGCCCGAGATGATGGACGGGCGCGTCAAGACCCTGCACCCGGCCGTCCACGGCGGGCTGCTAGCCGTGCGTGACAACCCCGAGCACGTCGCCGCGCTGCTGCGTCACAGCATCGAGCCGATCGACCTGGTCTGCATCAACCTCTACCCCTTCACACAGACGCTGGCAAAGCTCGACGCTGGCACGTACGGGCTCACCCACGCCGACGCGGTCGAGAATATCGATATCGGCGGGCCTGCGATGGTGCGCTCTGGGGCGAAGAACCACGCGTACGTCGCCGTGCTCACCGACCCCGCCCAGTACCCGCGCGTGCTTAGTGAGCTGCGCCAATCTGCCGCATGCACCACACTTGCGACCCGGGCCCGCCTTGCTGGTGAGGCCTTCGCCATGAGCGCGGCGTACGACGCTGCCATCGCCGCCTACATGGCCCGCAACATCGGGATCGCGAACACTTCGGTCCTGCGTTCGGCCAACACTGCGGTCTCAGGTGCGGCCGCCCTACTGCCCGAGCGGCTCACCATCTCACTTCGCCGTGTCGCGGCATTGCGCCATGGCGAAAACCCGCACCAGGCCGCCGCCCTCTACATCCAAGACCTTGCACCAAACGCCGCCCCGCTCGCGGTCGCGTCGAGTGGCTCAACCATCGTGAACGCCACGCAGCTTCACGGTAAGGAGCTGTCGTACAACAATATCGCCGACGCCGCCGCCGCCCTTGATCTGGCCCTGGCCCTCGCCATGGCCCTTGCTGCGCAGGCCGCACGCGTGAGCGCCACCGGGCCAGATGCGCTGCGCTGCGCCGCGTGTGTGATCAAGCACGCCAACCCCTGCGGCGCGGCTGCCGCCAGCCACCCGCTGCTCGCCGTTGACCGCGCCATCGCTGGCGACCCGGTCGCGGCCTTCGGAGGCATCCTCGCCTGCAGCGCGACCATCGACGGCGTCACCGCCGAGCGGCTTGCGGGCAAGGACATCTTCCTCGAAGTCATCATCGCGCCCTCCTTCACTGAGCAGGCCCTCGCCACGCTCCGCGCCAAGAGCAGCAGTTGCCGCCTGCTGGCCTATGGACATGTCAACGGCAGCGCCACCACAGGCACCGCGCCGTCAGCAGCGAGCCAGCTCACAGGCGAAGCCACACCCGATCAGCGCATCATGTTCCGCTCCATCCCCGGCGGCGTGCTGGTCCAAGAACGCGATCTGCTGATGCCCGACGCCACCGGCTGGACGCACAGCGCTGGCCCGGCACCAACATCAATTCCCGGCTCGCACACGCTCCAAGACGCCGAGATCATCGAGGTCATCGCCCGCGCGCTGGCCTCCAACGCCATCGCCATCGGCGCGAGTGACGGGCACAGCGTCCGCCTGCTGGGCGCAGGTGTCGGCCAGGTTGACCGCGTAACGGCCTGCCGCCTGGCGGTTGAGAAGGCCCGCGCTTTCAGCCCGGACCTACTCACCTCAAACCGCGCGATCGCCGTCTCCGACGCGTTCTTCCCCTTCCCTGACGGGCCGCAAATCCTCATTGACGCGGGTGTGAGCGTGCTGGTCCACCCCGGTGGCTCCAAACGCGACGCCGAGACCTTTGAGCTGTGCAACCAGCGCCGCGTCACCTGCATGACCACCGGCGTGCGGCGCTTCCGGCATTAGCTGGGCGTTGAACTCGTCTCCCCCGCTGCCCCTTATCGGCGCCAACGATCCGCCATGGCCCACGCCAAAGATCGCGCCAACACCCCCGCCGTCCAGCCAACCTTCCTTACGCGCAGACCCACGGCCTTCGCCACGCTCCGACGAATACGAGCGCCACTCATGCTCGCGCTCGCCGCGCTGCTGACCACCGCGGGTGCCCCGCCCGCCGCCGCCAATGCCTATGCCCTCGCGCCTGCGCTCGATGACGACGAGCTGCCTGTTCGCGCCCCAAGGCCCGCCCGCGTCGCAGTCCAGCAGCCCCGCGTCACGGTCATCGGCCCGACGCTCCAGAGCGTAAGCGGGCGGCTGGTCAGCGCCTCGCCCGCGCGGGCCGTGCTGATGATCGACCAGGCACCAGTCACCATCGAGCTGCCCCTGGCCGTCGTGGTCTTCCTCCCCGACGATCCCGACCGCTTCCGCGACATGATCACCGGCGACCCCGAGAGCGTCCACGCTCAAGAGGCCGACGGGCTCTGGTCGATCATCGACACCACCGACGGCCGGCGCCTGATCGCACCCGAGTCTCGCACCAACTGGTCGGGCCAGGGCGTGACCATTGACCAAGGTGCGCTTGGCCTTGACCGCCTGCGCCTCGAAGACCTCCGCCGCGTTCGCCTGACGCGTTTGGCCCTTCTCGACGAACCAGCGCCCGTCGAACCGCCAGCGCAGGACACGCTCATCCTCGCCAGTGGCGAACGCCTGACCGGGTTTGTCTCGTCGATCACCACGCCCGTCGAAGGCACGCCCGAGCTTGACCGCGGGACAGATGGCCGCGATCTCCGCCGCGGGCCGCCCTCGGCAGAGCTCGATCTCGAACCCGCGTCTGCTGGCACCACGAAGCCCGCCGGGGGCACGGGCGTTACCAAGCTCTCGATGCTGCGGATCCGCGACGTGCTACTGAGCAACCCCGCCGTGCCCGCGTCCGCACGCGTCTGGCTAGACCGCGGCAATGTGCTCGCCGGGCCAGCGAGCTTTGAGCAGGGCCTCTGGACCGGCCCGTCTCGCACCGAGCCCGCCCTACCTGCGGGCACCACGAGCCCAACAAGCCCAAGCAACTTAAGTGGCCCCTGGCGCACGCCGTGGGTCGCGGGCGTG
Source organism: Phycisphaerales bacterium PN19_bin_20 (assembly GCA_021173225.1). GTDB lineage: Bacteria > Planctomycetota > Phycisphaerae > Phycisphaerales > UBA1924 > JAJTGZ01. The sequence goes on from JAJOLK010000021.1 coordinate 13,996, forward strand.
AGTTATCGCCCGGGTGCGCTGATGCCATGGTCTTCGCTTGGGCCCGGCACCCCGGTGTTCGATTCAGCCAAAGCCGCCAGCGCCCCGCTTTCGCCCGCGCAGCCGCGCCTGCTGCCGGACCACGACTCGCTGCTGGCCAGCATCGGGCTCGCTGATATCGAACTGCCCGAGCCGATGGCTGTTACTTGGACCCTGCCCGTCGGCACCACGCGCCTCGCGGGCACCCTTGCGCTGTGCGAGACCTGCCGCCGCTGGGGTGATTGTGAAGTCAGCTTCGAGCTCTCCGCAGATGCCAGCGACAGCAAGCCAAAGTCACTGCTGGCAGCACGCCTCAGCGGCGAAACCCCCGAGCAGACCTTCAACATCGAACTGCCCGCGCGCGGGCCAAACGCCTCGCGCCAACAACCGGTGGTCACACTCCGAGTCATCCCCAGCACCCACGGCGGGGTTCAAGATCGCGTCCTGCTCCGGGCAGGCATGCTGCTGCTGAACCCCGCATCAGACCAGCCCACAAAGCCCCGCCGCTAAGGGCCTGGTTCTGCTGGCACACGCCCAGATCTGTGGTAGGCTTCTGCCATGAGCGACCAATGCGGTGTGTGCGCCCGATCCCCCCTTGCCGCGGGCCTCTATGCCGATGCGCCGAAGCCGCGCCCAACATGGTCACGCACTCAATGGTCGCGCCCAAGCTGGTCGCGCACTCAATGGTCGCGCCGAGCTCTGCTGGCCTTTCTCGCTGTGCTCGCCGCCGCCAGCATGGTCCAACCGCCCGCGCTCGCGCTAGCCCACGGGCCAGAGCTTGATGACGGCCAGACCGGCTGCGTCTTGTGCAGCCAGGCCAAGACCCTCTGGGCGCAGCAGCGCGGCCTCCCCATCGCCCCCCCAGCGCCTGAGGGCGAGCCGCTGGGCACGGGCAACCCCGCGCTCTTGGGCGATACTGATGTGCTCAACTACGACCTTGAGCTCGAGATCCTGACGGCCTCGACCCAGCTCTCAGGCCGCAACACCCTTCGCGTCCGCGCGCTCGCGCCCATCGCCACGATGGATATTGAGCTGGCCAGCTCCTTCACCGTCGCCAGCGTCCGCGTCGGCCCGCAGGGCGGCGCCGCATCAACCGTCACCTTCACGCGCCCCCTCGCCGCCACGCCGCAGGTCATGCGCGTCGCGCTGGGTCGCACCTACGCCGCCGGCGAGGTCTTTGAGCTGACCGTGCAGTACGCCGGCGTGCCCGTCAGCGGCGGGCTCGGCTCGGTCGTCTGGACGACCCAGAACAGCCTTCCGCTTATCTGCACACTCAGCCAGACCCGCTACGCGCACACCTGGTGGCCCGTCAAAGAGAACAACAACGACAAGGCCACCGGCGACCTGAAGTTCATCGTCCCCGACACCCTCACCGTCGCCAGCCAGGGCACGCTCGTAAGCGAAGAACCCCTCAGCGGGGCGCTTAAACGATTCCGCTGGGTCACCGCCTACCCCACCGCGCCGTACCTCTTCAGCTTCAGCGCGACGGTTTACAACCGCTTCACCGACACCTGGTCTTGGACCAGCCCCTTCGACAACCAGACCTACACCACGCCGCTGACTAACTACATCTATCCCGCCAGCGACAACACCAACAACCGCCAGCAGTGGCTCTTCAACAAAGACCGCATGTCCGCCCTCTCGGCCCTCTTCGGGCCCTACCCGTTCCACGCCGAGAAGTACGGCGTCTACCAGTTCTTCTTCTCCGGCGGGATGGAGCACCAGACCTTCAGTGGCCAGGGCGGCTCGGGCAGCACGCCCTTTAACGCCGCGCTCAGCGTCCATGAGCTTGGCCACCAGTGGTTCGGCAACGCCGTCACGTGCGCTACATGGAACGACATCTGGCTCAATGAGGGCTTCGCGACCTATAGCGAATCGCTCTGGGGCGAGTTCCGCCCCATCAGCCTCGGGGCCAACGGCTTCGATGAGCTAAAGCTCCGAATGGCCCAGCGCCGCCCGACGGCCGTGAACGAGGCCGTCTACGTCTACAACGCCTCAACCGCCAACGAGTCCCGCATCTTCAACACCAACTTCAGCTACCGCAAGGGCGCGTGGGCTCTGCACATGCTGCGCCGCGTGATGGGCGACGCCGCCTTCTTCCCGGCTCTGCGCGACTATCTCGCCGCTCACAACATGGGCACCGCCAGCACCGCCGACCTTCAGGCCGCCTGCGAGGCACGCCACGGGGCGAGCCTTGAGTGGTTCTTCCGCCAGTGGATCTTCGGCGTCGGCGCACCGACCTACCAGTTCGCCTGGCGCAACACACGCGTCGGCACGCAAGACTTCATCGAGCTGTTCATCGAGCAGACCCAGCCCAGCACCTGGCCTTTCGGCAGCGGGTCGCAGGCCGGCGTATTCAGCATGCCCCTCGAGCTCGTCACGACCATCGCGGGCCAGCAAGTCACCCTCCGCGTCTGGAACGACCAGCGCCGTGAGCACCTGCTGCTGCCCGTTTCGGCCGCGGCCTCCGCCGCCGCGCTCGATCCCGACAACTGGATCCTCGCCGTCGCCAGCGCCACCAGCACGCTCTCGGCTGGCTCCAAGACCGAGGTTCTCTTCCCGCCGTCACCGCCAAAGGTTGTCGCCGCTGGCCCGGCACCGCAGGCGAGTATCCCGGCCAGCACCGCCGGCTCAATCACGCTCGACCTCTTGCCCATTGAACAGGCAACCCTCGCCGGCGCACTCTCTCTTGCGCGCAACGCCGCGCCCGTCACCTTCACCACTAGCTACAGCGCGGCCTCAGGTCGTCTGACCATCACGCCCACCGGCGGCCTCCGCGCTGGCGCGTGGAGCCTCGCCCTCGCTGACACGCTCCGCAACGACGCGGGCCTGGTACTTGACGGCGAGCCGCCCACACAACCCGGGCTGCCCGCGCCTGAGGCCGCACTGCCCAGCGGCAACGGCGTCGCGGGTGGTGCCTTCACGCTCGCCTTCGCCGCGCGCCCGTGCAACCTTGCTGACGTCGCCGGCCCGGGCCAGAGCTTCGGCGGCGACTTTGAGCTGACCGCCGACGACGTGATTGTCTTCGTCAACTGGTTCGGCACGCGTGACCCGCGCGCCGACATCGCCGGCCCCGGACAGCTCGTCACGCCCGACGGTGAGTTCACCGCCGACGACCTGATCGTCTTCGTGAACCGATTCTTCACAATCTGTTCGTGACCTGGACGACCGGGGATCACCGGGGTCGGTGTGACGCTGTCACCTCAAAATCGTCGGTTTCGTGCGCCGCCTTAACAGAAGCTTTGCGCGATCTTTACACTTCGGTGGCGTAACGAAACCTTCACAGAAAACTCGTATTCCAAGGGACGACACGACGCAATCGGCGCGATATGTTCTGCGCTCAGTGGCGGCATGACCTAGGGGTTAGGCGTGCGCTCTGATACCTGGAGGCGTTCATGCTCAGCGGAAAGCGAACTCGTGGTTTTAGTCTCACTCGCGGCTTTACCTTGATCGAACTGCTCGTGGTCATCGCGATTATCGCGCTGCTCGTCAGCATCCTGCTCCCGGCGCTCCAGGGCGCGCGGCGCGAAGGCTGGGCGACCAAGACCGCCAGCGGCGCTCGCCAGGTTGCGCTCGCCGTCAACACCTACGGCGCGCAGTTCCGCGAGCAGCTCCCGCCCTCCTACGTCTACGGCGCGAGCAATAACCCTGAAGACTTCAACTGGCGCGTCCAGGACCAGCAGTCCAACAACCCCAACCCCTCCTTTGGATACATCCACTGGTCCTCCATGCTCTTTGACGGCAACAACACCAACCGCGAGGCCTTCCAGTCGCCCGCCACGCCCTTCGGCGGCGCGCCCGCGACCAACCCCGGCACCACCCAGGACGCGTGGGACCCCAGCCAGGTCAGCAACACAGGCGGCACCTCCGCAAGCCCTTCGACCACCGTTGACCGTCAGGTTCCTCGCTGCGTCTTCACCGGCAACGCCGGGCTCTTTCCCCGCAACAAGTTCGACCCCTCACAGCCCAACCGCAAGAACCGCCTCGTCCGTTACGGCGAGGTCTCCGACCCCTCCAAAACGATCTTGGTTACCGAGTTCATAACGACCAACGGCAGCTGGCGGGCCCTTTACCGCGGCAACGAAAGCCGCGCTCACCGCCCCATCACCCCGCTATTCAACCGCGCCTCGGGTGCCAGCGCTGGTGATCAGTTCTACGTCAACGCTTCCAACAACCTGCCCCAGTACGCCTACCCGCAACTGAAGAACGCCACGGGACAGACCACCAACGTCCTCCAGCCGACCCGCAACGTCCCCGACGAGACCATCGACGGCGGCTCGGGCCTCAACGGCATCAACCTCATCGGCCGCCACCACCCGCCGGTCCGCGCCGAGTTCGGTGGCACCGCCCACTTCGCCTTCCTTGACGGGCACGTCGAGCGCATGTCGGCCGAAGAGAGCGTTGAGCGCAAGCTCTGGGGCAGCAAGGTCTGGTCCGTTACTGGCCCCAACGGCGTGGCCAACAACCCCGAGATCCCCTGATCTCGACCCGAAGATTGATTCGCCCCGCCCCGGCCTAACCGCCCGGGCGGGCCTTGGACGGAATGTTGAGCGATCACAATTAGGCGTTAGATGTCGTTAGAGCCCGCGCTTGGTTGAAGAGCTGGCTTTCGCGATCGAGCTTCAGGTTGATCCCGCTCCGGCTCGGGCGGCCCGCAGGCGGCGGGGCGGTTCAAGGCTCGGTCCAACGCACGGTTGGCCGGGCTCGCAAGGACGCTGATGAAGATGTTGGTTCTCCCGTATCACGCGGCGTTCGCGTGCGCGGTGATCGTGCGCCCTCACCGGGGCGCGACCGGGTCCGATTGAGAGGTCCGATTCGTCCTTTTTCTTAGGAGTTTCAAGCATGAATCGCAGCAAGCTCGCTCTGCTCGTGGCCGCTGGCACAACCGCCAGCATGGCCTTCACCGCCGCGGCTCAGCCCGTGGTCATCAACCTCTCCGGCGCCACCCTGCTGGAGAACTTCTTCCGCGCTCGTTCCTCGACTGTTGACTTCATCGACGTCAACGCCGACGGCATCGCCCGCGGCTACCCCGGCGCCTTTGAGGCCCAGGTCCAGCAGCTCGCGCCCTTCGGCCTACCCCAGGCCTTCCCGAACAACCAGACCTGGGCCAGCAATCAGGTCTGGAGTGTCAACTACGGTGCCGTCGGCTCGACCAACGGGTTCCAGGAGCTGCTGACCTTCGGCACCACCTTCGTGACCAACCCCGGCAGCAACACCGTCTCCTCCGCCTCGCTGCGCACCAGCATCCGCACCGTCGCCTATTACAACCGCTACCGCTACATCAACGGCGGCTCGGGGCTGGACAATTCGATCGCCAACCCCGGCATCCCCGCCAACCCCGAGGTTCCTTCCAACTTCGGCCCGATCTTCAACAACAACAACCCCGGCGGCGCTCCCATCCGCGCCGTGCTGACCGCCGGCCCGACCCAGTTCCGCTCGCTCTACACCTCCACCGCCCTCGCCTCTACCAGCCCCAACGAGGGCCTGACCCAGGCCGGCGGCATGACCGTGGACATCGCCCCGCTGGACGTCCCGACCTCATGGGCCACCACCCAGACCGGCACCGCGGTGTTCGACAACAACCCCCTCCAAACCGGGTACGGCAGCAACGCCGGCAACCCCCTTGACGTTGACGGTACCCGCCGCCAGACCGGCAGCCGCGCCACAACCCTCGCCACGCTGCCCTCGGGCGTGAACCTCTTCGGCCAGGGCCCCACCACCAGCACCACCGTCTTTGACTCCGCGCTGGTCCACGCCGCCACCGCCCCCGTCGCCACCTTCGGCGTCGGACTCGCGCAGATCGACATGACCGAGCTTCGCCACCTGTTCAGCGCCGGCCGCCTCTCTGACGGCGAGGATCTCGTCGCCGTCAACCGTGACTCGGGCTCGGGCACCCGCAACCTGTGGGACAACAGCATCGGCCTGGACCCCTCCTTCGGCAACGGCGACAACGCCGGCGTCCGTAACAACGGCCCGCAGTTCGACCGCTCGGGCCCCTTCTACATCCCCAGCAACAAGGGCGGCAACAACCGCATCGAGGACGCTGCCGTCAACAACCGCCTTGCCATCGGCTACGTCGGGCCCGAGCGCGGCGTTGAGCAGTCCTGGCTCACCGCTGGCCGCCTCGAGATCCTCGGCGTCCGCAACAACTTCGGCTACGGCGGCACGCAGTTCGTCCGCACGACCATCGGCAACATGCTCGATAACGGCAGCAACGGCTGGGTCATCTGGGGCCCCTCGGTCGTGGCCACCATCGGCGACCCCGTCGCCGCCCCCGCCAACAAGGGCGGCCTCGGCTGGCTCGAGCCCTGGACCGATACCAACCTCAACACCATCGTTGATGCTGGCGAGTTCACCGACCTGAACAACAACGGCATCCGTGACGAGGCCTATGAGGTCCGCCCCGGCTCCCTCAACCCCCCGATGCGCAACGTCGAGGCCGCCGCCTACGTCAACAACATCAGCCGCTCCATCCGCGCCTTTGTCAACACCCCCGGCAACGACAACACCAGCTTCACCCCGGGCGAGTTCGGCGCCACCCAGTTCATCCTCCTGGGCGCGATCGACAACATCAAGCAGACCAGCCCCAGCATCGACCCGACCATCAACGTCGCCAACCCCGCGCTGAACCAGACCCTGCAGGACTTCATCCGCAACAGCGGCAACGTCTATGCCAACAACGCCTATGTGGCCTTCGGCAACAGCGTCCAGCCCAACACCACCAACAGCCGCGCCGGCCGCGTCCCCGCCCGCAGCACCTACCTGCAGAACAACCCCACCGTCGTTGCTGACCGCACCAGCCTCAGCGCCGCCGTGGGCGTCCCCGCCTTTGTCTTCGCCAACAACTTTGTCTACTCCGACCGCGCCCTGGTCCCCGCTGGCGACCGCTACATCACCCAGAACGGCACCCTCCTGATCTTCGGTGACCAGCTCCCCCTCCGCAACACCATCAGCGGTGACTTCAACGCCGACGGCGTCCGCAACCTGGGCGACGCCGCCCAGCTCGTCGCCGCCTGGAGCAGCCGCAACGGTGGCGCTGCCTGGGTCAGCCCCCTCGCCTCCGGCGCTCTCGCCACGCTTGCTATCACCACCGGCGGCGACGCCAGCCCCGGCGTTGCCAGCATCGAGATCCTCGGTGACTTCAACGGCGACGGCTCGTTCACCAAGCAGGACGTCCGCTACTTCGCCAACGGCCTGGCCATGATCACCGACGCGGCCTCTCCCACCGGTCGCCGCCTTGACCGCAAGGCCGGCTTCACCGCCGTCGACAACGCCTTCGCCGGCAACTTCTTCGCGACCGTCTTGGCCACCGCCAAGCCCTACGCCAACGGCGACGCCCGCGGCGACATCTACAACGCTGACGCACGCGTCACCCCCGGCTTCGGCGCCACCGGCGCTGACGGCGGCGTCCGTGGCAGCACTAGCTTCGCCGCTGTTGCCCCGCAGACCACCGCTTCTACCGCCGAGCTCGCCGCCAACGTCCGCGACCGCATCGACGGCTGGGACATCACCTACACCCAGGCCCAGTTCCTCCGCAACACCGGCGTCACCGACGGCGCCCTGAACTGGTCCAACATCGCCGAGGCCAACGGCCGCGTTACCGTTGCCAACATCGTTCACCGCGCTGACCTCGCCGGTGATATCACCGGCGACCGCGCCGTAGATCAGGCCGACGTCAACGAGCTGGTCAAGGGCATCCTCAAGACCAGCCTCAAGGACGTCAACCTTGACGGCGTGATCACCTCGGCCGACTTCGCCATCGTCCAGGCCAGCATCACTACTCCCCCCACCGCCGCCAGCGTCTTCTGGGGCACCGGCGACCTCAACGGTGACGGCGTGGTCAACACCCTCGACCTCACCCTCGTGCGGTGCGGCCTCGCCGACATCGCCGGCCCCGGCCCCTCCGAGGGCGCCGACGGCGAGCTGACCGCCGACGATGTCATCCTCTTCATCAACCGCTTCACCGCCAACGACCTGAGCGTCTCGGACATCGGTGGCCCCGGCCCCTCCGAGGGCGCCGACGGCGAGCTGACTGCCGACGACATCATCCTCTTCATCAACCGCTTCACCGCCGGCTGCTTCTGATCTCCTTCAGCCCAGCCTGAAGTTAATTGATCGGCACTGACCTGACCGCACGGGCCCCGGGCAACCCCCGGGGCCTGTTTCATTTTTGACCCCGCGCTCGCATCTTAAGTCGCGCGCGCCGAGCAATTTTTTGCCGCCCCGCGGACAGAGTCGGTTGGGAAAGCGGCCATCGCCGCGGTCCGGAAGGAGCGGCAGAAAGAGATCGAGAGATCAAAAGATCAAGAGATCAAGAGATCAAGGGAGCAAGGCACCCGCTCACCCACACGCGCCCATGCCCCTTCGCCCGGTGCCCAATCCCGATTGCCTAGTCCCCCATTCCCCCATCGCCCGCCCGCCCCCACTTCACGCCCGGGCCCGGTACCATCCCCATCGTGAAGCTCCCCGCAGAACTCGTCCACCGCCTGCGGCCGCTCTTGGCCGGGCGATGGGTCTGCGTCACCGGCGGGTGCGGGTTCATCGGCGGGCACCTCATTGACGCCCTCCTCGCCCTCCAGGTCCGCGTCGTCGTCATTGACGACCTCTCCAACTCCACCGCCGAGCACGCCCTCGCCCATATGGAGCTTGACCCCATGGCCATCAAGCTCGTGCACGGCTCGATCCTCGACCCAGAGGCCCTCGACGAGGCCATGACCGCCGCCCACACCGTCTTTCACCTCGCCGCCGTCGGCTCCGTCCCGCTCTCGATTGAGAACCCGCAGCGAACCTGGGCCGTCAATGCCACCGGCACCGCGATGGTCCTTCAGGCCGCGCGCCGAGCGGGCGTTAAACGCGTCATCTACTCAGCCAGCAGCTCGGCCTACGGCGACGCGCCCGCCCCCGGCACACTCGGCATCGCCGCCACCGGCCAACCCGCCCCGCGCGTAGAGAGCCTCGCCCCAGCGCCGGTCTCGCCTTACGCCGCCAGCAAGCTCGCCGGTGAGCACGCCGTGCGGGCCTGGTCACGAAGCTACGGGCTTGAGGCGCTCTGCCTGCGATACTTCAACGTCTTTGGCCCGCGCCAACCGGCAGACTCGCCATACTCCGCCGTCATCGCCGCCTTCGCACGCCGGCTCTACAGCGGCGAGGCACCGGTGATCTACGGCGACGGGACGCAGTCGCGCGACTTCACCCCCGTCGCCTGCGCCGTTGCCGCCAACCTGCTCGCCGCCACAACCACGCGTGAGCTCGTAGGCCAGAGCGTCAACATCGGCACCGGGCAACGCACAGACCTCTTGACCCTCTGCCGTTTGCTGGCCCAGCGCGCCGGGCGCGAGGGCGTCGTTCCCGAGTTCCGCCCGCCTCGCGCAGGCGACGTCCACTCATCGCTGGCCGATATTTCGGCCGCTCGCGCGCTGCTTGACTACCAGCCCGTCGGCACGCTCGAGCAGGCGCTGGCCGAGACCATGGACTGGTACCGCCAGCAATACGCCCGGGCGTAAGCGAGCGATAAGCAGACGGCGACAAGCTCTCGCTGTTCAGCAGTCTCTAACCCAACTCTGGCCTCGCGTGGGACAGGATTCCATCCTGCTTGCTTGTCTCACGTGGCCCGGTTTCTTAATTAGCCTCTTGTCTTTATCTTCTAGCGGCGGGTTTTAGCCCGCCTCTTCCGACTCATCCTCGCTCGGCTCTTTACTCGTCGCTCGCGGCCTCACTCAATCCTCCGCGTTGCCCGCTTTGCTCACGTCGCCGCCGTTCCACAGCACGTTCAGCTCGTGTCGGCTCTTGACCCCCAGCGCCGCGTAGATGCCCTTGACGTGGTCGTGCACCGTGTGCAAACTCCGTCCGATTTGCTCGCCAATCTGTCGCTGGTTCAGCCCCTGCGCCAGCAGCGGCACGATCGGGGCTTGGCTCCGTGACAGCCTCGCCATCAAAGCCGCGCGCAAGCCTTCAGGCCGCACCACGCCAAGCTCAAAGGCCCGCAGCAACGCCGCGTTCATCAGCTCTGCGGCGTCCACTTCTGCCGCGCCGGGCACCCACACGCCCGCGCGGCCGTCAACCTGCCACACCAAGCCGCGCCCGCCAAAGGTCTTGGCACCCGCCGGGCTTCCCCACGGCAGCCCCTGCGCTGCGCGCACGAACCGCCCCAGTGGCGTCGTCACCCGCGCCGCCTCGTCGGAACCCGTCGGCTCAGTCACCATCAGCATCCCACGTGGCTCGCCACTAATGCCCGGCCCACGCACCTGTGCAGCGCGGTTCGCCGCCCAAAGCCCCGCGCTGCTCGCAACGCTCGACGCCAAGTCATACATTTGCTCGGGCGAGAAGCCCGCGTACCCATCAACACTCAGCGCCAGCACCTCGGGCCCACCGGGTGCCGCAGCGCTCGGCGTCCCCGCGCCTGATCCAGCATGGCTTGGCCCAGCAAGCCCTCCAACAACTGCCGCCCAAGCGCCCACGGGGCCGCCCCGCGCGCCGGGCTGTTCGGCCCGCAGCTTGATGAACAGTGTTCGCAGCTCGCGCGCCGCCGACGCGCACCACGCCTCGACGCCGTCCTGCCCGCTGAGGCCAACCGCCACTGCCGCCTCAATGCAAAGGCCCAACGTCGCCCGCTGCCCGCGCTCAAGCCCGATGGCGGCCCGACCTCCAACGGCCGCGGCCGCCGAACCGCCGGCCCCGACCAGCGACGCCGCCCGCCCGACCCAGGGACGAACATCTGCCTCGGGCGATAGCCCTACGTGAGTTCCGATAGACTCTTGATCGAGAGGTGCTTGGGTCACCCCTAAGGATCGCCGAATTTGCCCCCGTGCTCAATGGGGTTGATACCTCAAAAAAATCCTTAGGGAGCTTTTGCAAGTCTAGACAGCTAGGCTGTTCGACCACGCCGTCGAACCCGGCACCTTCTCAGCTACGCGGCAGCAATGACCGGCCCCCGGCAAGCTGACGCCGCGGGCCGCTTGCAGGCTTACGGCTTGACGAGCCCCTCGCGGATCGCGAAGCGGGTCAGCTCAACTCGGTCATGAATCTCCAGCTTCTGCATCAGCCGGTCGCTGTGATTCTGCACGGTTTTGACCGACAGGACCATCAGCGAGGCGATCTCTTTCTTGCTCAGGCCGCTGGCAATGTACCGCAGCACCTCAACCTCGCGGTCGGTAAGCGTCGAGAATTTCGTCTCTGGCACTTGGCCCAGGCGTGGCCCCGCGCGATCGATGACCATGCGCGACTGAATCGCAGGCGAGAAGGCGACGCCGCCCGCCGCGACGTCTCGGATCGCCTTGGCGATCTCCGCGGCACCAGCGGTCTTGAGCACGTAGCCGCGGGCGCCGGAGGCGATCGCCAGCTCGATAAACCTGTCGTTGGCGTGCGAGGAGAGGAACATGACCGCCGTACGGCTCTGCGTTGAGCGCACGGCCCGCGCGACCTCGAAGACGTCGCGCCCGGGCATCTCCACGTCAAGTACCAGCACGTCGGGGTTGTGGCGTATGCACGAGGAGAGCGCTTCGTCGGCGTTGGCGACAGCCTCTACAACCTCAAACTGGGCACTGAGCACAAGTCGCTCGCGGAGAAGTTCCCGCAAAAGCCCATGGTCGTCCGCAATCACAACCTTCTGCGGCCGCATGGATAGAGCGTATCGACGATCCGCGCTGGGTCAAAGTACTCACACAGTTTTGACGAATGTTCGTACTTTACAGGGAATTGAGAGCAGTCTGCACGAGGCCCGCGCGGGTCAGCGGGCGCGGCAGAAGCAGTACGCCCAGCCTGAGCAGATCCGGCGGGAGTATGACGTCGGGCCCAGCGCTCAGCGCGATGAGACGTGCGTGCGGGGCGAGACGCGCTACTTTGCGCAGCAGCGAGACGCCGTCAAGGCCTGGAAGCTCAATCTCAGAGAGCACAAGCAGATTTGCAACGCTCTCAGTAGAGATCCATCTGAGCGCGTCGGGTCCGGTGGCGACCACTGAAGACTGCGCTCCTGCGCTGCTGAGCCAACCGGCGATGATACCGGCGGCGAGTGATTGATCTGAGATGATCAGTGCGGTGAGCCCCTCCAGAGAACCTCTCACAGGCACCCCTGAGTCGGTGAACCTTGGCAGCGGCGGCAGAGGCACCATTGGCGGCAGGGGTGGCAGGAGCGGCTGCGACAGCTCGCGCGCGGGCGGGGCGGCGGCTTCGACCTGAGGCGGGGCTTGAAGGCGCTGGCAGGGCAGCGCGAGCCGGACGAGCCACAGGTCTGCAGGGCCCGGCACCTGAAGGTTTGCGCGGACGGCGGTGAGCGTCGGCGCGAGGCTTACACGGGCGGCCTCAAGCCAAACGTCGAACTTCGCGTCTAAGAGACCGAGCGCGGCGGAGCTTTGGCTTTGGTGGACCTGGGCTGGTGCGAGCTGGGCTGATGCGAACTGGGCTGGTGCGAACTGGGCTGGTGCGAGCTGGGCTGGTGCAAGCTGGGCTGGTGCGATCTCAACGGTCGCGGTCTGGGTGCCGGACTGTGCTGCGCTGGTCAGGCTCAGGCGAAGCTCGAGCTTTAGGGTGCTGGCGGCGGTGCCGAGCAGCGTGATGCTCTGCTGCGCGAGAGCTGCGTCATCGCCGGCGGCGCGGAGCGCGGTGACGAGCGTCAGGAGCAAACGCGAGAGTTGTGCGCTGCTGGCGCTGACCCCAAGGTTCGGTTCAAGTGGGCCGGTACGAAGTGGGATCTCGCGTGGCAGCGCGCGGGCCGCGATCGGGCCGGCGCGGGCGAGCCACTGGGCCAGGTCGATCGGCGGTCCGCCGCTGGGGGAGAGGTGGAGGGCGTGCGCGGCGTCGGCCCCTTGGCCAAGCTCGAGCAGCCCGCGGGCAAAGTCGGCGTGCTGATTGATGGCGGCCCGAAGTGTGGGGCTGGGGGTGGTGCCCGATGCTGAGGTGTCGCCGCCAGCCGCGCTATCGAGGACCATGGCGGTGTTGCCGGCGTCGTGGCCAAGGCCCGCGGCGAGCGCGGCGAAGGCGCGGACGCCCTCGTGCAAAGTGCGGGCGCGATCGGTCGCGGCGGTGCTGGAGGCTGGCGCGAAGAGCGCGGTCGGCCCGGCTGCGAGCGCTTCGGAGGCGCCGTTCGGTGCGGGCGCTGCGTCTGGAACAAGGGCGAGGGTTCTTGCGGTGCGGAAGGCCAGCAGCGCGACGGCGCCGCCAGCGATCATCGCCATGGTCCCGGCAAGAACCACGCCCATGACCCCGAGCATCATGGCGGCGAGCCCTTCGCGCACGTCACCGGCGGCGTTGGCGGCCATCCATCGGACCTGCTGGGCGATGTTGCCAAGGTGCATGCGGGCCAGGTCACGCTGCGCGCCGGTCAGGTCTTCGCCCGCGGTGCTCCAGTCGCGCTGATAGCGCACGAGCTGCTCGATGGAGCTCTGCGTTTGGCTGGCGCGCTCGAGGAAGGTTGGCCAGGCGTCGCCGACTTGCCGGCCGAAGGCCAGGGCTTTGCCGGCGTCACGCAGGGCCGGGGCAATCGCGTCGTCGGTCACGCGCGTCACGCGCGGCGTAGTGGCGACGATCTCGCCAGCTTGTTCAAGCGTGGCCTGCGCGGTCTGGGAGAGCCCCAGCAGTTGGTCTCCGGCGCCGTAGAGCATGGAGTAGCGCAAGACCGACAGATAGCCAAGTGCGAGCAGGAGCAGGCTGAGTGCCAGCGCGGCAATCGCTGCCAGCAGCGCTCGCGGGAACCCTCGCGCGAGGCGCGCAGTAGACCTAGGCGGCACCGGCGCAAGTGGAGCGGGCGCTAGCGGGGCCGTAGTCGACGGCTGCTCAGGTTGGGCCGTAGTTTGCGTCATCGTGCGAAGTGGGAGCGGCACAGGGGCTTTAAGTGCGGTGGGCGGGTCGATCTAGATCTGTTCATTGAAGGGCTGGGGTGTTCCGGGGCTTGACTAGGGCAGGGGTTCTACGGTCGGGGCCATGGTTGGTGCGGTGGACGGGTGACCCAAAACTTCGGAGCTTCTGTGTAGCTGATAACCTTTGGACGGGTCGATGGGGCGGCCCGATCGCGCTTGCACTGAGAAGATCGACCCAAAGAATCCAACCATTCAGCCCGATCGAAGATCATTGGGCGGATCATCAGGGGCACTGCCGCGCATCGGGGCGGAATCCCGTCGAATTAAGGCCCATCCGGAGCGATCGCCATGCCCAAAGACCAGCCTGCGAGTGAAGTGAAGTGGTTCCGAACCAAAGCCGTGCGCGCGGGCGTGCTGGGGGTCCTGATCGCGCTGGGCGCAGATGGTTTGGCACAGTCAGCTTTGGCGGAGGGATGGGCGGGGAAGCCCCCTTCGAGCGTGCCGACCGCCAAGCCCTTGGCGGTGCCCGATGCGCCGGGTGGGCCCAAGGTCAAGACGGTGGCGGCGCTCGCGCAGGCGCACGATCGGTTGCTGCGGTTGGTGAAGTTTGCCAACGCCGCGGCGGAGCGTGCAGAGAGTGAGAAGTTTGTGGGGGCGGGTAGCTTGTTCCGTGCCGCGTCGCGGAGCCAGAGCGTGCAAGCGGGGCTGCTGCGTGCCGAGCTTGCGCGGCTGGGGCAGGCCAACGTGCCCGCCGGCGCGGATGGCAACGCCGCAGATGGCAAGGCTGGTGAGGGCAAGTCTGGTGAGGGCAAGGCTGGTGAGTCTCTGGAAGTGAAGACGACGCTGGAGAACCTCAAGACGGCACTGGCGGCGGCGATGGCGCTCAAGGACTCAGAGCTTCCGGCATGGCGGCGCGAGGCCGACGGCGAGGGCAACCGCGAGGCCGTGCGGGTGTTGCGCTGGGCGCGTGAGGGTCAGATCGAGCTTTCGCGGTACTTCAAGGACGCGGGTGACGGGATGGAGTCTCTCAAAGGCGGCAAGCGGGCGTACTTTGTCTCCAAGACGTGCGGTTTCACGCTGGACAAGCTCGATGTGAAGCGCTGCCCGGTGTGCAACGCCGAGCGGGACGACTTTGAGCGCGTGGATTGACCCCCTCAGGGAGGTGGTTATCGATTGTTGATAATCACCCGCAATTGTGGGCTGGGTGGAACTGTGTGCGTACTTGTCCGATATCACCTACGAGACAACTCAAAGGGTCACGCATCGGGCACTCTCGTGGAGTTTGATGGACATGCCGACAAGAACTAATTTATTAATGAGCACCCGGTCGCCGCAGGCTCAGGTTGTGTATGTGGTTGACGACGACCAGGGCGTGCTCCACAGCGTACGGTTTCTGCTCGAGTCGGTGCGTCTGGCAGTAAAGCCCTATGACGGCGGCGAGGCGCTGCTGGCAGCGCTTGGGATCGGGGCGACGGGGTGCGTGCTGACTGACGTTCGAATGCCTGGGTTGAGCGGGCTGCAGTTGCAGCAGCGGCTCACCGCGGGGGGCTGGACACTGCCGGTGATCTTCATGACCGGGCACGGCGACGTGCCGCTGGCGGTGCGAGCACTCAAGGCGGGCGCGGCGGACTTTTTGGAAAAGCCGGTAAACGACCAGACGCTGCTGGATGCGATCCAGCGGGCGCTGGCGACGGACGCGGCGGCGAGCACTCAGCGGGAGATGGTGGGCGATGCGCGAGCGCGGTTCGAGCGACTCTCGCCGCGCGAGGTGGAGGTCTTTGGGCTGGTAGTGCAGGGGCAGGCGAACAAGCAGGTGGCTCAGCAGCTGGGGCTGAGCGAGAAGACGGTGGAGATTCACCGCTCAAGCGTGATGCGAAAGATGGAAGCTCAGACGCTGGCAGGGCTGGTGCGTTTGGCGGTGACGCTGGAGCAGCGCGGGCTGGCCCGGGCGGGGTAGGTGGTGAGGGAAGGGCTGAGCGTTCCACGGGTGTGCCGCGCGGCGGTACCCTCACGCCATGTCCATAGCCGCGAGCGTCAGTGTTCCGTTCACGCCCGAGCGCCTGCGATACCTGCGGGCGCTGGCGGCCAGCTACCCGACGCGGTTTGAGGCGTTCCGCGAGATCGCCGGGCTGTCGGCCTCGCTGGGGCTGCCGATGGGCACGATCCACGTGATCAGCGATGTGCACGGCGAGGACGTGAAGCTGCGGCACGTGATCCACAACGCCTCGGGCGCGCTGCGCCCGCTGGTTGAGCGTGTGACGGCGGGCAAGCTGAGCGCCGAGCAGCGCGAGCAGTTTCTGGCGGTTTTGTACTATCCGAAGGAGGCGGTCCGGAAGTTTGCGCCGGCGATTGTTGAGCGTGCCGCGCGTGAGGGCCCGCAGGTGCGGACCGAGTGGGTGTTTGGGCTGCTGACGCTGCAGTGCGAGATCGTGCGTGCGCTGCGGCAGAACTACCGGCGCAACCACGTGACGGGGATGGTGATCCCTGAGTTTCGCGAGCTGCTAGTTGAGATGCTCAGCGCCGCGCGTCCTGAGTACTGCAAGGCGATGCTCGCGGCGCTGGCGCCGTACGACCGCGACCTTGGTGCCGTGCGAGCGGCGAGCCGGCTGATCCGCAGCCTGGCGTGCGCAGAGCTGATCGTGGCGGGTGACATGGGCGACCGTGGCCCGCGGATTGACAAGGTAATTGAGCTGCTGCAGGCGCAGCCGCACACGAGCGTTTTGTGGGGCAACCACGACGCGATCTGGATGGGCAGCGCGCTGGGGCATGACGCGTGCATTCTGACGACGCTGCGGTTTAGCGCGCGGTACCGCAGGGCCGCGCAGCTTGAAGAGGGCTACGGCATCTTGACGACCCCGCTGGAGCGGCTGGTGCGTGATGTGTACGCAGACGACCCGGCGACGCTTTGGAAGACCAAGGGCAGCGGGCTGCGCGACGAGTTGATGGTGGCGCGGATGCAGAAGGCGATCGCGGTCATGCAGTTCAAGGCCGAGGGACGCCTGTTTGCGCAGCGGCCTGCGTGGGGCGTAGAGCATCGGCGGATGCTGCACCGGATCAACCCGGGCAAGCGGAGCGTGACGCTCAGTGGGCCGGGCGGCGTGGACGTTGAGCACGCGCTGCTGGACACGTTCTTGCCGACGGTGGACCTGAGCCCCGGTGGCGATCCGTACGCGTACAGCCCGCAAGAGGCCGCGTGCATGGACCTGTTGCGACAGAGCTTTGTGGGCAGCTCGCGCCTGCGCGACCACATGCAGTGGCTGGTCCGCAAGGGTGGCATGTGGACGCGGCGCGACGACGTGCTGATCTTTCATGCGTGCGTGCCGGTGGATGAGCACGGCACGCCGCTGGCGGTTGAGATCGACGGTGTGTCGCACAGCGGGCGGGCCCTTATGGACGCGCTGCAGTCGGTCACGCGGCGGGCCTTCCGCAACGGGCCGATCGCCCCGGGCAGCCCCAACCCGGACGCCGACTGGCTGTATTACCTTTGGGGCGGCCCGCGCAGCCCGCTGTTTGGCAAGGACAAGCTGGCGACGTTCGAGGCGCACTTTGTTGGCGATAAGGACACGCACAAGGAGCACAAGAACCCGTACTTTGAGCTGATCCACGACGCGGGCTTTGTGCGCACTATCGGCGCGCTGTTTGGGGCGGGCGATGACGTGCTGATTGTCAACGGGCATGTGCCGGTGAAGGTCGAGAAGGGCGAGCACCCACTTAAGCGCGGTGGGAACGCCGTGACCATTGATGGGGCTTTTAGCGAGGCGTACGGCGACCGCGGCTACACGCTGATAGTCACCCCGCAGCGCGTTGAGCTGGCCCAGCACGCGCCCTTTGCGGGGGTTGAGGCGGTCCTAGAGCGGGCGGCGGACATCGTGCCCGCGCTGGAGACGATCAAGACGTACCCCAAGGCGCGGACCGTCGGCGACACGCACGCCGGGGGCGAGACGCGCCGGCTGCTGACGGACTTGGAGGACCTGGTGCGGGCGTATCAGGAGGGGCTGGTTTCTGAGCGGCTGGGGGAGCGGTGAGGGACGGAAGGAGCGAGGGATCGGGCGATTGAGGGATGAGCTTCGGACCGGTAGTCCGATGGCAGGTTTGAAACCGGCCTCCACGGAAGATGAAGGCACGGCTGGTTGGAGACCCGCCCTCAGCAAGGCAACGGCCAAGGCCCGATGCCAGGACGGAATCCTGCGTCGCGCGAGGCAGCATGCCGGCGGTTGAATGACCGCATGCCGCGAACACTCACAGCTTCGCGGGCACGGGCTCATCGGGTGGCGGCGCGTCGCGCGAGGGGATTTGCGCGGGGACGACGGCGAACTCAGCCGGGTGCCACTGTCCGCGTTTGCGCGGCTTTAGCAGATACTGTCGCCCGGCCCAGCGGATCGGCACGCCGCGCTGAAGATCAAGCCCGGCTGCAACGAGCAGCCAGCAGACCGCGACGCTACCGAGCGGGAAGATCAGCGCGCTGCTGAGCGGCGCGCGGCCAAGGCGGAAGCCAAGGATCATGGTCAGTTGATAGCACACCAGGCCCAGCAGCGGCAGACCCGCGACGGGCCAGAGCCACGCCGGCGCGTTGGGCCAATCGGTAGCGATGCGCAGGCCCGACCACACCAGGCACACCGCGCCCGCGGCGGGGAGGATGACCGTCTCGAGCAGTGTTGTGATCGCGGCTTTGTAGAGCCGTGCGGGGCTCTGTCGGGCGGACTCGGTGAAGATCCGCTTCCAGCCGCGGCAGAATGCGTCGTAGCTCTCGTACATGCGGCAGGTGAGCATGGCGTCAGCGAATGCGACCTCGGCCATGTGCCCGGTCCGCTTGACGCGCTGGGCCATGGCCAGATCTTCGAGCAGCGCTTCGCGGACGCTGGGGTGCCCGCCGGCGCGGAAGTAGGCCTCGCGTGTGAAGAGCATGAACTGCCCGTTGGCCATGCCGCGCGTGGTGCGGTCGCGGTTGACGCGCAGCGGCGGGAAGGTGCGCATGAGCTGCGTGGTGGCGGCGGGCTGCACCAAGCGCTCGAACCAAGCCCGGTGCGTCAGCGAACTCAGCAGGCTCAGCAGCCCGACCTGGCGGTGCGTCATCAGCTTCACGCTTGCGCGCACGCAGCGCGGGTCAAAGAGCGTGTCGGCGTCGGCAAACAGCAGTAGGTCGGCCCCGTAAGCCTCGGGGCAAGCGCGCACGGCGGACCAAACAGCGTTGACCTTGCCCGCCCAGCCCTCGGGCCACGCGGAAACCTGATGCACGCGGAACCGCGTGTCGCCAGCGAGCTCTGTGGCCAGGATCGCCTCTGTGTCATCGGTGCAGCGGTCAAGCGAGAAGACGACGCGAAGGTGCGGGTAGTCTTGCTGCCGCAGGCTTTTGGCAAGCCCGGCGATGACCCGCGATTCGTTGTGGGCCGGGATGACCACGCAGACGCTGGGCCAGCTTGGAAGCTCAGGCAGCGCAAGGGCCTGGCGGGGGGTGAGCAATGTGCTTCGAAGACGCCGCACGGTCAGCAGCGCCACCGACCAATACGCCAGAAGCCCGGCGCTCGCCAGCGCCAGCAGCAGCAGCGGGATGTCGGCGTATGTCGGCAAGATGGGAAGAGAGCTTCGACGGGCCTAAAGCCGCGTCTCGGTGGGGCCGCGCGGGCAACGATGTTCAGCGTATGACCGGCCCGATCAACACCGCCGACGAGGGCAACTCCGCCGCCAACGCCGCGCCGCTGATCTTTTACGCCGCGGGGGTCAAAGCGCTCGACCGCGCGGCCGAGCTTGAGCTGGGGCTGAGCGAGGCGGCTCTGCTTGCGCGTGCTGGCGCGGCACTTGAGCGCGTTGCCCTGCGAATGCTTGGCGAAATGGCCAATCGGGGGGCGACAGGGGTGGGCACGGCGAGTGCTGGAGGTGTGGGCCCAGGAGTGTTAGTTCTGTGCGGGCCGGGGAACAACGGGGCCGACGGCCGCGCGCTGGCCGGCCTGCTGCTGGCGCGCGGGGTGCCGACGATGGTGGTCTCGCCACAGACTCAGCCGCCACCGCCACCGCAGTCGCAGCGCGGGCCTGAGCTTGAGGTTGTGCTTGAGCCTGAGCTGGTGGGCGATGGGCCGGTCGCGCTGGACATTCCAGGCGGGTGGTTTGGCGTGCTGATTGTTGATTGCCTGCTGGGCGTGGGGCTGAGCCGCGCGGTGACGGGCGCGCTGGCGGGGCTGATCGCGGCGGTCAATGAGCTTCGCACAGCGAGTGAGGGCGCTGAGAGTGGGCAGGCCGGAGTTGCAAGTGTGCGAGTGTTGGCATGCGACATCCCCAGCGGGCTGGACGCGAGCACAGGCGAGCCTCGGGCGCTGCTGCCGACGGGAACGGGCGCGTTACCGAACGGCACGTTGCCCTCGCGCGGGGTACTGGGCGCGATCATCGCGGACGTGACGCTGACGTTCATGGGGCCCAAGCTGGGGATGCTGGCCCCGGGCGCTTCGCGGTGGTGCGGGCGGGTTGAAGTAGACATGCTGGACCTGCCCCGGGCGCTGCTGGCCCGCTTTGCGCAACCTCTGCTCGCCGGGGGCGGGCCGGGTCTACGCTGAGAGCACGGGCGGGTGGCCCGGGCACAGGAGCGGCCATGGCGGTGCGGATGGAGTTGTCGCGGATCCTGATCCGGGAGGTCAACGACCTGCCGCTGATCGAGCTGCGCGAGGTGCAGACGGTCGCGGACGAAGAGGGCGGCGACGGCGGGGTCTCGCAGGTCGAGGGCGGACGGAGCTTTCCGATCGTCATCGGGCTGCCCGAGGCGTACGCGATTGAGCGGGCCCTCAAGGGCACCAGCGTGCGGCGGCCGCAAACCCACGACCTCTTGGCCAGCGTGATAAAGGGGCTGGGCGGGACGCTCAAGGCCGTCGCGATCACAGACCTGACCGAGGGAACGTTCTTTGCCGAGCTGGTCGTGCAGACCGGCGACGGCAAGACGGTCCGGATCGACAGCCGACCCAGCGACGCGATCGCCATCGGGCTGGGCGGGGGCGTGCCGATCTATGTCGAGGAGCATGTGCTGAAGGCGGCCAAGGATGACAACGCGGCGTAGCGCGCGGGCTTACGCTTCGGGCGCGCGGACGGCTTGTGGATGGCGCGCGTGTGGCCCGGTGCGCGTTTGCGGGCCGGGCGGCAAAGAACCAAGGGACCATTCGCCATGGCGTGGATCAGCAAGAACAGCGGCGGGATGAAGATCGCTCGGCGGCCCGAGCCGTACCTGACGCCCGAGATCAAGGCCCACGCTGAGAAGCACATCCTGCCGCGCTATGAGCTGCGTCAGGGCGCGCTAATCCCTGTGCTGCACGAGGTGCAGCACGCAGCGGGCTGGCTGCCGTGGCAGGCGCTGGAGGAGGTCGCGCAGTTCATTGGCGTGGCGCCCAGCGAGGCGTGGGACACGGCGAGTTTTTACGAAGAGTTCTGGCTGCAGCCCAAGGGAACGCACGTGATTGCCGTGTGCCGGAGCATCGCGTGCGAGGTCTGCGACCACGCCGCGGTGACCAAGGCGGCCAAGGCCAAGCTGGGCATTGAGGTTGGCGACACGACCGACGATGGCGCCTTCACACTGATTGAGCTTGAGTGCCTGGGGCTGTGCGAGGGCGCGCCGGCGTGCCTGGTAGATGAGACCATGCACCTGAACGCGACGCCCGCGACAATCACGCAGGCCATTGACAAGCTGCGGGCCGCAGACTCTCACGGGCATGCGCATGGCGCCCACGGGCACGATCATCACGATCTCAAGGCCGGGCTTGAGCCCTGGGCGAAGCCCAAGGCCTGACCGGGTCGGCCTGAGCCAAGCTTTCAGTTCGGGGCGAGCGGACCGCCGGACAGTTGAGCTGTCTCGAGAACCACTCGCGCGCGAGCGGGGTAGGCTGCGGTCTGTGACAATCAGGTCTCATGGAGGGCGGGGTCGCACAGGACGCAAGTCGCCCCTTCCGCCTTGCTCAAGGCGTTCGCTGCGGCACCTTCTCGGCGCATCACAACACCGAAGGGCGGCCCAGTCCCTTCGTCGTTGGCTTACTGCCTCGATCCCTCACACCCTTACTTCGCCTTTAGCGATTCCTTGATCTGCTCGGGCGTCACGGCCCCTTCAAAGACCGCCGCCACCTTGCCGTCGGCACCCAGCACGACGGTCGTCGGGAAGGCCCGTAAGCTGTAGGCCTCGATGGCCTTGCTGTCGGCGACGACGCCCGGGCCCAGTGACGCCACGCCTGTGAGGGCCTGCTTCATCAGCTCGGGCTTGACCATCTCGGCCCGCGAGCCGATCTGCACGAAGTTGACCTTGCTCGCCTCGACCCCGTCCGCCGCGCTCGCTGCGGCCTGCAGGCTGTCGAGGCTCTTGGGGAACATTGGGCTAAAGAACGTGAGCACCGCGGCCTTGCCCTCGAGCGCCTTCATGTCGAACGCCTCGCCGCCAGCGAGCGTGCCACTGAGCGTTGGGGCAAGCTGGCCGACCTGCGGCCCGCCCGGCTGGCTCATGGGCGGGGTCGTGACCCGCGGCATCGGATTCGCGGGGTTGGCTGGCGTGGGCTGCGCCGCAGGGCTCGCGGCCTGACGGTCTACCGCGTAGCCGGCGGGGACCTTGAGCTCCACATCGCTGAGCTTCATCCCGTCAACAACCTTGAGCCCTGAAAGCTCCCAGACCTGCGCGACGCGGCCCTTGTTGACGCGGGCCTGCTCGTACTTGCGCGGGAGCTTGTCACTCTTGGCGATCCACACGCGCCGCTCGGTGTGGCCCTCTTTGATGATAACCTTGACGGCGTCGCACTCCACGCCGCCAATAGACTCGGTGCCAGTGACGCTCATCGCCATGCTGGTCATCTTGCCGTCAACCTCGGCCTGCCGCAGCTCGTCAATAAAGGGCTCGGCGTCAAACATCACCGGCGGGATCAGCAGCTGCTGCACGCGCCCGGCCTGGGTTACGCCCTCGGGCACCGGCGGGTTGTTGCTCACGGGGCGCTCAAGCAGCGCCTTGCGGGCATCGTCGAGCCACTGCACACGTGCGCCCTCGATCATGGCGAAGTGGAAGTCGGGCGTCGGCAGCCCGGGGACCTCCAGCTTGCCCTTGCCGCTGAATGAGAACTGCGCGGGCGTCGCGCCGCGCATTGTCGTTAGCTCGCCCTCGCCACCGACGACAAAGCCGGGGATGTCAGTGGTCCGCTTCGCCTTGTAGCTCAGGCCTGTGCTGGCCTTGATTGCCTTGCTCGATGCGATCAGAAGCTCGCGGGCGGCGGTCTGCTCGGGCGTATCGGCGCGGGCCGCGGGCATGAAGCTCACCAGCGCGGCGACCGCGCCAGCGCCCATCACCAAGCCCATGCCAGTGAACCCCGACGCGTTGATCCGTGAGAACATGCCATCGACTCCTGGTAGTCCGCCTCGACGCCTTCAGCCCACACCACGACCTCAAACATACGTTACACGCCAACTCAGACCGCTGGCTCAAACTGCTGGCTCACGCGGCGACAAATCGTCGCCATCGTGTCCCCTGCTTCTTACTTCTTGGGTTCCTTCGAGGGTTCCTTAGAGGGCGACTTCGAGGGTTCCTTGGAGGGGTTCTTCTTCTCCTCCTCGTCGCGCTCATGCTGCCGCTTCATCTCTTCCTCTTGCTCGGGCGTCATCGCCGGCACCGCCGGGGTTCGCTTAGAGGGCACGGGCTCAAGCTGCGGGGGGTTAGGGACCACCGGCGGCGGCGTCATCGACGGGTAGTCCGCCACGGTCTTGGTGTCGGTCCTATACCCCGCCGGGGCTGCGAGTTTCACATCAGCGAGCTTGAACTCCTTTTCCATGCTCAGGTCGCTGAAGTCCAGCGTCTGCCCGCCCAGGCGCGACCCGCTGGCGTAGTTCAGCCGCACATAGCGGCGGGGGAGCTTATCGATGGCGCTGATGTACACGAGACGCTCGATGTTCCCGCGGTTCAAGACGGCCTTGATCACCAGGCACTCTTCGCCGTTGATGGTCTGGGGCTTCTCCATCGACAGGCTCACGGCGTCGATCTCCTGGCGGAACGGGTCAGTGTTCAGGAAGACCTCTTTGAAGGTGTTGTTGGGCAGCGTGACGCGTGAAACGCCAGACTCGGGCGCGCCCAGGGGACGCTCGTACAGCGTCTTGCCCGTGTACAGCGCAACCTGCTTGCCTTCCTTGGTCCCGCTCTCATCCTCAACCTGAAGCCACTGCACAGTCTTGCCCTCGAGCACGGCACCGACCACCTGCCGGCGCGGGAAGGCCGGCGCCTCATAGAACCCCTCAAGGCGATAGCTGACCACGCCCGCCGCCGAGCGCGAGAGCTTGACGCTCACCTCACCTCTGGTTTTGATGCTGCCAAGCTCGGTGGCCTCCTTGGCCTTGAAGCTCATGCTGGTGATCGCCCTGACTGCCGCCGCCGCGTCCATCAGCGCTTGCTTGGCGGCAGGATCAGATACCGGGGCCGCCGTCGCCGGCGCGTCGGCCTTGGGCGTGTCGGCGTGCGCTGGCAACACGGTGCCGCACAGTGCGAGCACCAAGCCCGCCGCCGTCAAAGCCTGAGCCGAGCAACGCCGGAACCCGACGCGCTGAAAACCGGCACCCTGAAACCCCATACGCTGAAACCAAGTTTGCTGTGACATGACCGATCACTCCTGCGGGGGCCAAACGCGGCCCGCCGTGACAATGCTTTCGCCTTGGGGCACCGATATCGGGTCCCCGCTCCTCAACGCCAACCCCGGCAACATACGCCGAACGGGGCGCACGATCTTTAGGGCCCGATGGTAGGGGCACACGCATCGCGCCGCCGGGCCCTCGGCACCACGTCTTTCGGCCAAACCCGCCCGCGGATGCACCCAAGAGTGCCCGAGGCCCCCACTGGCCTCTCGGCAGCCGCCCCTACGCTCCAGCTTTGGGGCCGGCGAGCGGTCAGACGAGGGCCTTGGTAGATGAGCTCTAGATGAACTTTGCGCAAAGCCCGTCGCCGACCGACGCCGTGAGCACTCCCGCCACGGTCATCCCGAATCCGTCCGGGGCGCAGCCGAGCCCACCGAGCCCCTGGCTGCTCCCGGCCCTGACCATCACCCTGGCCATCGGGGCCCTGTGGCTGGCCGTGCGCCGCGGGTGGCTGATCGCGCGCGAGGCCGACGTGCTCGCCGCGGCCCGGCCCGGCCTGCCGCTGATCCTCGGCGTCGGGCTCTACTGCGCCGTGGCCCTCGCGGCCCTGACGGCCCAGGCGACGTTCCTGCCCCAACCCCTCGCCGGTGCCGGGGCACCGATGCTGGCGGACTTTGCAACACAAGCCAAGGTGCTGCTAGTCACCTACGGCTTCGGCGCGCCAATGGCCCTTGGTTGCTGGTGGTGGTTCGCCAACCGATCGCTGACACAAGACGGCTTGCTTAGAGAGACAGCTGGCCGCCGGCTGGGCCTTGCGTCGGGCATTCAGCTCGGATTACTCGCGGCACTGATCTGCGCGCCCCTGGTGCTCGGGGCCGGGCAGCTCGCGCAGCTTGTAGCTGGTTTGTTCAACGCACCGACCCCGCCGACGCTGGGGCACCAGACTCTGGCGGCATTGGCGGACGACACGCAGCCGCTGCTCTGGCGGGCGGTGGTCATCGGCGCGGTGGTGCTGGGCGTACCGATTGTTGAGGAGGTCTTGTACCGCGGATTCTTACAAACCACGGCCAGCCGAGGACTGTTCACCCTCGGCGTGACCGACGGCTCGCGCCCGAGTGTGTGGCCGGCGATCGTGCTGACGTCGGTGGTGTTTGTGGCGGCGCACGCGAGCGCGGTGCCGCGGGACGCGTGGCCCGGGGCGGCGGCCACGCTGCTGACGCTCTCACTGGCTCTGGGCCTGGTCCGCGCGCGCAGCGGCGGCGTAACGGCCCCGATCGTGATGCACGCGCTGTTCAACGCGGCAAACGTAACGGCGGCGATGATGCTGGGGTGAGGGTGACGGCGCGGCGGTATAACGCGCTCTTGGCGCGGTCACGGCGAGCCCACGGCGAGCAAGAGACTGTCGGCTCAGTGGCGGTCATCGGTACAAACAACTATTGCGACATCGGTACTCGAACCGCCAGAGCGCCACTTCGGGACTTTGGTTGGTCGGGGGCTAGATACGGGCACATTACGTGGCTGCCAAGGGTGCTGGCTCGCAACGGCTTTGGCCGGTGAAGCGAAACGGACCGGAGGCACCGGTAGCGCAGATACGCCGATCGTTGTATATCGGCGATCCTGGGACTTTGATGCTCAAACACTCCTTGGCACGATAAGCAGCTGCGAGCTTGTCGCGGCCGTTGGGTGGCTGACCCTCTCACAGAGCCAATAACAACATCGAGATGAAATTCGCTTGGCCTGCACCTATCTCCGTGCACATGGCTTCGACGAGGCGGCCCATCTCCTGCGGACCGGGATGACGGCCTACAACGCGGCGCACCAGTTCTTCGACAGGCCGACTTCCGTACATCTCCGGACGATGGCCCTCGCGCGCCTTCGGCTGCTCAACATCAGATACGCCGGCTACTACCCCGTAGTAATCGCCGACGCTTTCCTCGATGCGTACCCGGGCCTATTCCCGAAGACCGGTTCTTAGGCTCTTTTGCTCTGACGACGCGTTCATATCTCCAGCGGTGCTGCTTTCGTTCGTAGAGCCCGATCTCGCGCCGATCCCCGGGACGCGAGACCGGATTGGCCTGTGCAAACCACACTAGGACACCTTCTGTTCTGCGCAGATCCATGGCACGCTAGTGGATGTAGTGTCCCGCCCTACGCGGTTGTTCGGGCCGCCGCAATAGTACCCAGCTTCAGGAAGTCTCTTACGTAGCGTCGGCTGCTGACGCCCCGTGCCACGCATCGTTGAGGTTTCGGACCGCTTCTTCGGCGGCGGCGGGATTGAGAACTGGAACGTTGTCCGCGGCAAGATCGGCGACCACGGCGTGGGGGAGAAGCTCGCTTAGGGCCATAGTAAGGGGCGGGTATTCCTGGATGTGGCGCAGTGTCAGAACCGCCGTGGCCGAGTCGTTAAGCGCCAGCGCGGTGGTGTGGAGCATGGTGGCACACGCGGTGACGAAGCTCAAAGCCGCGCAGTCGTCGCGCAGCATGCGGGAGGCGGTCTCGCCGCGCATCTTGCCGTAAAGACCGGCTACCGCGCCGGCCACAGCCCCCAGCGTTTCCTTCACTACTCCGCCCGCGCTGGCCCCGCCAATGGCCGTCAGGTGAGCCTGAAGTTCGGCGTGATGGCGGGCGAGTACCGATTTGAGGTTCTCGATCACCCGACCGGCGTGCGCGATCCGGCGGAGGTCGTCATTCTCGGCCTGCTTGGCGACCGCTTGCGACACATGGTCCACCACAGCGATCAGGTCGCCGAGGTAGCTGCGGACAGTCTCATTAGGGGATGTGGCCATGGGATTCTCCTTCAAAACAAAAGTGCATGAGGGATTGGTACGGAGTGAGCATGCAAGCCCGTACCAGCCAACTGGGCGGTAGCGAGCGCGACGTTGCGCCCCTCTATGGCACACTCAAGTGTCGCCGCAACCGGTGCTAAAGCAACTGAGGATGACTCCGCTACTTCGCCGTCGAACCCACGTCCAGGCTTCAATTAAGCGGCCTGCCCCGGTGGAGAGCGCGTGGGCGCGCGATGATGGCTTCCGCCACAGCGTTCAGTCCCTCGCGAGTAAGGACGCGGCACGCCGCGCGCGCGTCGACTTCGGCGAGGTGTTGGCGGCCGTTTTCTTAACGTGCCCGGCGAAGTTTACTGAGGCGCGAAGCCGCCCCCAACCATCAGAGGAAGGAGGGGAAGCATCGAAGCTGGCGGCGTGAGCGTCTTGCGGGCACTTAGGCGGCGTGCCGCTGTTGCTGCTTGGTCTGCGTACGAACGGGCTCCGCGGCGGGACGACCTGTAAGCCAACCCTGAATAAGGTCGATACCCAAGTCCTTCGCCGCACAGAGCTGCTCTTCTGTCTCGACGCCTTCAAGAAGGACGGTAACGTTGCGGCGCTTGGCGTGCTCGACGATCCCGCGGACGAGATGAAGGTCGCCGAAGCGCGGCTTCTCAGGGATGAGGCCCTTGGCGAGCTTGATGTAGTTGGGGCTGAGTTCTTCGATATAAGAAAGTGCGGTGTGGCCGGTGCCGAGGTCGTCGAGTGCGACACCAGCACCCTGCTCCTGATAGTGCCCAAGGATTCGCTTAAGATGCGCGATGTCAGGGAAGGCCTCGCTCTCGACGACCTCGAAGACGAGACTTGAAATATCGATACCCGCTTCCTGGGCGGCCTCCCAGCAAGTCTGGAGGCAGATCTTCGGGTCGTAGATGACCATGGGCAGGAAGTTCACGAATAGCTTCTCATCGCCGTGCAGTTTCGGGCCGCAGGAGCGGATGGCGTGGGTGCGAGCAATCTGGTCGAACTGGAAAATCGCCCTGTGAGCGCGCGCGGCATCGATGATTTCGCCACCGTTCTTAAGCCTGCCGTCGACCTCAGCGCGGGCGAGGGCTTCGAAGCCGAAAGTCGAGCCGTCGTCGGCGCGCACGATGGGTTGGAGGTGGCAGATGAGGCGCCGCTCGTTGAGGACGCCGGGGAGCCATGGCGAGCGAGCCTGTACCATGAGGCTATCGGCGTCGACGGCTTTC
This sequence comes from Phycisphaerales bacterium PN19_bin_20, assembly GCA_021173225.1. Classification (GTDB taxonomy): domain Bacteria; phylum Planctomycetota; class Phycisphaerae; order Phycisphaerales; family UBA1924; genus JAJTGZ01. The sequence continues at coordinate 42,373 of JAJOLK010000021.1, forward strand.
CATGGGTCGCAGCTGCCCGAGTCGTCGAGATAAGCACCTCGGAGCGAAATGCGTTCAATCGGCGAGAGATTGTTAAGCGCGGCACCGAGACGCTCGGGCCAGTCGGTGCCGTCAATGCGGAACACGCCGGGTGCGGAGTCTCGCATGGAGAGAGTCGTCGAAAGCTTGGCCCCGACGACGGGATCTTCGGACCAGAGCGCGATGCCTCGCGCTCGCAGATCGACCACCGGGAGGCGGCAAGTACAG
>JAJOLK010000033.1 GCA_021173225.1 Phycisphaerales bacterium PN19_bin_20
TGGGGGTGGGGGTGGGGGTGGGGGTGGCAGGGGGAAGACTGGAAGTCAAAGAGCACAAAGAGCGCGAAGCCGTGGCCAGAACAAGGGAAGAGAGGCACAAGGCAAAAGAGGAAGAAGGGAAGGGAGGAAGAAGGGAAGAGAGGAAGAAGGGATCAGAGGAGAAGAAGGGAGAGGGGCAGAGCGGAAGAGGGACAGAGCGGAAGAAGGGATGAGAGGGATAGGAGAAGGGGAAGCGGAGAAGAGGGGCGGTGGACTAAGCGCAGTGGGGGAGAGGCGCGAGTGAAAGTGGCGGATGGCTGGTCAGGCCCGGAGCAAAGTGGTAGGGCGAAGCCGTGGCGGCTGGAGACGCCCGCCCTACGCAAGGCGAAGCCATGGCGGGCTACGAAACTTTCTCTTGGGAAGGTAAGCAATGACAAGTAACCAGCGGTGCGCAACGGGCCCAAGCGCAGGCAAGCAGAGGCAAGGTAAGGGGTGGATGGTCAGGGCGGCACCTTGATGTCACGATGAAATGCTGCCCAGCGCGTGGCAAGAAGAGCGGCAATCAGCAACCCTCGGCCCGCGGCGCGCACTGGCGTGGACTGTGCGATCGTCGCGTCGGTCGTGGCGTGCAAAGCGCATTGCGGATGGTCGAACCTGAATGCGAGGCCGCGTTCGAGGAACAGTTCGCGTTGAACGGGCCGGACATGTGTGCCATGATGATGCCATGGCGTGCGAGGTTCAATATGGGCGTTAGAGGACATGTGCTTGGAGTTGAGAACGCCATGAACCGCAACGAACGTTCATCGTAGGGGAGGGAGTTGAACAACGGACAACGCTCGCAACCACCGGTAGTCGAAGCTCAAAGGTTCTCTGCCCGCGACAAGAAGTAGTAATGACCATGCATCAGGAAAGCCTTATCAAGAAGCCCGTCGCATCACGCGAGAATGTGCTGCGCAACCACGGGCCTGAGCAGGTCGAGGCCACCTTCTCGACCGCAGCGTCGAGCGGCAAAGCCTGCACGCGAGGGGTTTCTAGCAGGGCCGACCGCTTGTCCGCGTGGCCCAGCCGTGCAGGAAAGGTGCGGATGGCCGCCCTCCTGTGGGCCATCGGTGTACCCATCCCCATCGTGCTCATCTTCTTGCTGATCAGGGGTTGTTCCTGATCCAGGATCGCAGCTTCGGTATCGCTAGTGCCTTGTTCTCACTCACAGCGCCGCTGACCGCGGCAGAACGGACGAACCATGAACCTTCAACCCTATGTCGCGATCATCCTGGCCACCGCGTGCACAACCATGCTTGCGTGTGACAGACCCACGAACCGTCCGGTGACCACCGACGTTACTCAGCCCGACAACACCGGCCGGAACAAGGCGGACCGTGAGGAGGCGTCCAGGACGCCGCTGAACCAGTCCAACTCGAGCGCCGACATCGACATCACCGCCACCATCCGGCGCGCGGTGATGGATGACAGCACGCTGTCTACCAACGCCAAGAACTGCAAGATCATCACCGAAAAGGGCGTGGTGACGCTGCGTGGCCCTGTGGGCTCGCAGGCCGAGAAGGACGCCATCGGCGCCAAGGCCAGGGCCACCGTTGGCGTTACGAGCGTTGACAACCAGCTCGAAGTAACAACCCCCTAAGGCCGTTTCGTACAACCCGCTAATCCCCAACCCCCAACCCCCAACCCCCAGCGCCTCATCACCCCAGCGGCCCACGTGGCCAAGGAGCATCAAATGGCAACTTCCGTTTTCTGCATCGCAAACTCCGACACCATGGCCGACAGCATCGTGTCACGCCTGAAGTCGTCAGGCTTCGCTGACAACGACATCTCGGCCCTGTTCCCTGACAAGTCAAGCACGCGCGCCTTCGCGCACGAAGCCAACACCAAGGCGCCCGAAGGTGCGACCATAGGCGCAGGCGCCGGCGGCGTGGTGGGCGGAACACTCGGCCTGCTGGCGGGCATCGGCCTGCTGGCGATCCCGGGCCTCGGGCCATTTATTGCAGCTGGCCCGATCGTCGCTGCGCTCAGCGGCCTGGGCGTTGGTGCCGCCATCGGCGGGCTCACCGGCGCGCTGATTGGCATGGGCATTCCTGAGCTCGAGGCCAGGCGGTACGAGGGCATGATCAAGGACGGCAACATTCTTCTCTCAGCTCACTGTGACAGCTCCGCCGAGGTCACCAAGGCGAAGGAGATTTTCGAGCAGGCCGGCGCCCAGCACATCAGCAGCAGCGGTGAGAGCACGGCCCCCAAGGGCGATTCGCCGTCGGTCACCGTCCGCAACACTTCTGCGTCCAACCGCGCCACTCTCTCGTAAATTACTTCCACCTAAGGCGGTAGCTTAAGTTTTTCTCTACTGCGGTCTCCGGCGTGGACGCGGGTGCGATCTCAGGAGCGGCCCCTGGCGGAGCGTCAGGGGCGGACCCGGGCGCGGCTCGGGGGACCGTCAGTGGTGCAGCCTCAGGTGCTCGTGTTGGCGCGTGTTGGGGTAAGTTCGTGGCCCGGCCTGCGATCCGCGCTTTACAAGGTCGGTCCTGCATCATCGATGGAGGAACTAGTCATGCTTGACTCACTGAACGCGCTGTTTGAAGAGCAACTCAAGGATCTCTACAACGCCGAGAACCAGCTGGTAAAGGCGCTACCGAAACTCGCGAAGGCTGCTACATCAGATGCGCTGCGGGCGACATTTAAGGCTCACCTTGAGGAGACTCGCGGGCACGTCGAGCGTCTGGCCCAGATCGCCAAGATCCTGGGCATGCAGCCGGGGGGCAAGAAGTGCAAGGCGATGGAGGGGCTCGTGGCCGAGGGGGCCGAGGTGCTCGAAGAAGAGGGCGAACCTGCGGTGATTGACGCAGCACTGATCGCGGCTGCACGACGGTGCGAGCACTACGAGATTTCTGCCTACGGCAGCGTCATCCAGATCGCAGAGACCCTCGGCGAGGATCAGATCCTCAAGCTGCTTCAAAAGACGCTCGAAGAAGAACTGGCCGCTGATGAGAAGCTCGGGATCATCTCTTCAGGCGAGGTGCTCGCAGCGGCGGCGAATAGCGGACAGGCGAAACCTGAGGCCAAGGGCAAGGCGCCTCCGAAGGGCAAGATGGCCCGGGCCTAACCGGAGCTGGCTCTTGAACAAAGGTTCGCGCAGGCCGGATTGGGTAAGTCGAGGTGCATGTTCCGTGCGCGAAGAGATGTATTACAGGCAGGATCTAGGACGCAGCGGGTCATGATGGCAGGGATCCGTTTCCGCGAAACTTGACGGGCAGTCTGGCGTTACCGGTGCCATGCCTGTGGGGGGGCGGGGGCAAGTGAGGCCACCGCGGGGTTCTGATTCGGGGTCATTGTGTTGTAAAAATCAGTTTCTGTTCCCACACCTTTTTGGAGATATCAATCGTGAAGAACGACAACAAGAACGCGGCCAACAACCCGGTCCAGGACACGACCAAGAAGCGCGAGGGCGATACTCGCCCGGGCGACCAAAGCCGGGATACTCAGTCACCGGGCACGAAGGGCCAGGGCGTCCCCGGCCAAGGCGGTCAGGTCCCCCAGGGGCAGGACAACCGAGCCGGCCAGTCGGGAGACAACACCAACGCTACCGCCATGCCCGACCGGAATGCCGCGCAAGCACGCACGCAGAACCCGGGCAGCACGACGGGCTGGAATGACGCCAGTCGCAAGGACGATGCTCAGAACGCCGACGAAGACGACATTCGCGATGGCGACAAGGGTGCCAACCAGCGCGACCTGAACTCGGGCCAGGCTGGCGGCCCCGCTGGCAGGCGTTAAAGCGGCAAAACCGCTGCGATTTAAGACATCAGAGAGCAACGAACCGCGTGCCGGTCACCAGAAGGTGGCCGGCCTTTATTTCTAGTGGCCGCGTAAGGTGCCGCTTGAGTATTCGGTGTCTCTTTTGAACCAAGCGCAGACGGTTCTGCCTTGTGCTTCGCCTGGTCAGTAAACCGAACCGGCAAAGGCGGCTTTAGGCCTGATCGTCATCAAGGACACTTGCCAGCAAGTGGTAGCGAGCGCCCCCTGCCCGACCTGGTGCACGTCCGCCGCGCGGAGGCTGGCGCGCTCTCAGGCTTTGGACAAGCTTCCCTGAAAAACATGGAAAGCCAAGTCGGCCGTCCAGCCCTGATCGCGGCGTTGCGCTAGCCAGAGCGTGGGGACCATTGCTTGAAAACCTCTAACCCACCGGCGTATCTTTGGATTGCCGCCAATTCAGAGGCCGTGGGGCGGGCCAATGGTTAAGGTGAGCTCTCTTCAATGGCCGCTATTTCACCCGCATCCCGAAGCCTCGCCAGGCGGCTGCTCGCCATCGAGCTTTCGCGCGCGAGGAAGTCGAGCGCCAGTCCGGCCGAGGTGCCCGTGCCGCCCGCGGCGCGGGTCTGCGACAAACTCCGGGCGGTGCTGATCACATTTGCGGGCGTCGCTGGTTTTCGTTCGCTGCTGACCCGGGCGCTCACGCTCGCCGCGGCCCGCGCTCCAGAGCTCAAAGGCGTGACGGCCAACCCGGATGCCTCGCTGGCGGGGCTTGACGGCGTTATAGGCGGAAAAAAGAAGGCCGCGGCCCAGGAGTGGGAAGAGGTCCTGGTGGCGCAGTTGCTAGACCTTTTGGTCATGTTCGTAGGCGAGGGATTGATGCATCAGATGGTCAGGCAGGCGTGGCCGGACCTGCCCGTGGGCCCGCTCCGTTCAAAGACCGAGGACAAATCATGAAGCCTAACACGACTCCAAACGCCGCCAGCGGCACGACGAAGGCCGCCCGCGGCTCGCGCGGCTCTGCCTCGGGCAAAGCCGGCGCTGCATCCGGCAAAACCGGCGCTGCCTCGGGCAAGACTGGCACGCCTTCGGTCATGGCGTCTGCCTCAGCTCGCAGCAACGTGGTGATCCGCAAGATCAAAACCGGCGTCGCCGGCCTTGACGAAGTGCTCGGCGGCGGCTTGCCCGAGTTCTCTTTCAACATAATCGCTGGCTCGCCGGGCTGCGGCAAGACCACGCTGGCCCACCAGATCATGTTCGAGAATGCCACGCCGCAGAAGCCCGCACTCTACTTCACCGTGCTGGGCGAGCCGCCCATCAAGATGCTGCGCTACCAGCAGCAGTTCTCGTTCTTCGACCAGGCCAAGCTCGACAAGTCCGTCCGCTTTGTCAACCTCAGCGACATGGTGCTCAGGAGCGATCTGGGCGCGGTGCTTGCCGAGATCATCAAGGTCGTCGAAGAGGTCGGCCCTAGCGTCGTCGTGGTCGATTCCTTTCGCACGGTGGTTCGCAAGGCCCAGAGCATGAACAACGGCCCGGGAAGTGGGGGGAGTGGGGGGAGCGGGGGTAGCGGGGGTGAGGTTGAGCTGCAAGGGTTTGTGCAGACCCTCGCGCTGCACCTGACCAGTTGGCAGGCGACCACGTTCCTCATCGGCGAGTACACCGATGGCGAGCTGCGCGACAACCCGGTCTTCACCGTGGCCGATGGGCTCTTCTGGCTCTACCAGTCCACCGAGCGCAACTCGATTGTGCGCAAGCTGCAGGTCATGAAGTGCCGCGGCCAGGAGACGGTCCCCGGCCTGCACACCTTCCGCACTACTGGCGATGGCTTGCAGGTCTTCCCGCGCACCTTTGGCCTGACCGCGCCCAGCGACAAGAAGCGCAGCACCCATCGGCACTCCACGGGCGTGCCCGAGTTGGACACCATGCTGGGCGGGGGCATCGCCGCAGGCCAGAGCGTGCTGCTGGCCGGGCCATCGGGCTCGGGCAAGACGATCCTGGGCACCCACTTCATCGCCGAGGGGCTTAAGACGGGCGAGCCGGGGGTCATCGCCGTCTTTGAAGAACTGCCCAACCAGTACGTGGCCCGGGCCACCAAGATGGGCTTCAAGCTCGATGAGGCCCGCAAGAACGGCACGCTTGAAGTCATTTACCTGCGGCCCTTGGACCTTTCGGTCGATGAGACGGTCAACGAGATCGTGACGGCGGTGAAGCGCGTCAAGGCCAAGCGGGTGGTGATCGACTCCCTGGTGGGCTTTGAACTGGCCCTGGCCCCCGGCTTCCGCGCCGACTTTCGCGAGAGCCTCTACCGCATGATCGTCGCCCTCACGCGCCTGGGCGTCACGGTCATCTCGACAGTCGAGGTCGAAGAAGACTTTACTTCGCTAGGCCTGTCCAACTACGCCATCTCGTTCCTCTCGGACACCATCATCCGCCTCCGCTACGTCTCGCTCGACGGCCAGCTCCGCCGCATGCTGATGGTCGTCAAGATGCGCAGTGGCAAGCACTCCATCGACACCCGCGAGTACGAGATCACCAGCAAGGGCGTCGTCATCGGCGAGCGCCTGCGCGGCTACCAAGCCCTGACCACCGGCATCCCCGGGCCTTGGGGCTGGGGTCCTGCAAGGGACGCGGGGCCGACCGAAGGCGCGAGCAGGCGCGGGCAGGGCGCGAGCAGGCGCGGCCGGGGCCGGGATCTGGAGTAAACCGCGTGCACCATGCTCCCCTTGAGCCCGATGTGCCGCTTCCTCGCCCCGGAGAGGTGCGGGCCTTCCGCGTGCTGCTTGGGCCTGCCTCCTGTTCTTACAGTGGGCCGCACCCGCGCTCTCACCGCGAGGCCTTCGAGGAATGACGCATCGACACCGCGTTTCTCTCTACCGGCATCCCGGGCCTTAACGATACCTTTGGCGGCGGCCTGACCGCCGACTTGCTCAACATCGTCTAGGATGATCAGCGAGTCGGCAATGCCACGCCGGAGCTCCATCTCCTGCGGGAGGGCGAGCGACGATCAGAAGCAGGTGCGGGCTGTTTCCGGCGGCCGGGCGTAAACTCTGCGAAGGCCACTTTATGAACCTCGAAACCTCTCAATCCCCATCTTCTATCCTTGCTCGCTTGAGGTCCGAAACTCGTCCCGAGCACGACGCCATTGAAGCCGCTCTTGATCTGACGAGTGAAACGCTTACGCTCCACGAGTATCGCCGCACGCTCGAGCGTTCCTACGGCTTCTATTTCTCACTCGAAGCCGGGCTCGCACACGTTGGCGGGTGGAAAGAACGCGGTTTAGACCTGACGCAACGACAGAAAGCGCCCCTCCTGGAAGCTGATCTTCGGGCGCTGGGCGCGGCCGATGTGACGGCGCTTCCGCTCTGCAACGACCTCCCGCCGCACGGCACCTTGCCCGCTGCTTTGGGCTGTGTATATGTGATGGAAGGCGCGACTCTTGGCGGGCAGGTCATCAGCAAGGCGGTGGCGAAGTCCCTGGGCCTGACCCCAGAAACCGGCGGCCGGTTCTTTCACAGCTACGGCGACCGAACTGGCTCGATGTGGCAAGCGTTCCGAACAGCGATCAGTACGCACGTAGTTACTATCGCTGATCAGGACGAAGCGGTGGCTGCTGCGAAGGCGACGTTTCAAAGTTTGCACCGCTGGATGTCAGCGGGAGGCGCCGCCCGATGAATCCGATTACCAATGCCCCGCCGTCTTGGGCCAACCAGCCGTACAGCATCAAGCGGCACGGAGCCTCGCTTACCAACTGCGATAGTGAACCTGTGCAGACTCCTGGTTGCGTGCAGGCGCATGGGGCCATGCTTGTCGTGCGGCCAGCCGACTTGACGATTCTACAAGCGAGCGAGAACACCGATCGGCTTCTCGGTCACGCGGCAGAGACGCTCTTGAACCTGCCTGTCCGCGCCGCCATTGGACAAGACGCGGAAGCGGGCCTCAAACTATTCCTGCTGACCGAGCCGACCGAACGCAACCCGCTGTACGCTTTCACGCTTCCTGCCCGAGGTGACGTGCCGCCTTTAGATGTGACGATCCACACCATTGAAGGCGTGGCGGTAGTCGAGTTCGAGGCGACCGGACGCAGTGGGAGCGTCGAGCCGGACTACTACGCGCTGGTAAAAAAAACTGTCGCCCGGATGCAGACCGCGACGACTCTACAACAGTTCTGCGATCTGACTGCTGATGAGTTCCGATCGCTTACCGGCCTGGACCGGGTGATGGTGTACAGGTTTCATAAGGATGGTCACGGCGAGGTGTTCGCCGAGAGCAAAAGGGCCGATCTGGACCCGTGGCTGGGGCTGCACTACCCGGCCGAGGACATCCCGAAACCTGCGCGCGAGGTTTTTAAGCACATCTGGGTCCGAACGACGCCGGATGTGCATGGAGACTTGGCCGAACTTGTCCCGCTTGCAAACCCGGATACCGGGCGGCCGCTCAACATGACGCACTGCGCTCTCCGCGGCGCATCGATGATGTATACCGAGTACCTCAAGAACATGAAGGTGACAGCGGGCCTGACCATGCCGATCCGCAGCGGCGGGGAGCTCTGGGGCTTCATCAACGGTCACCATTACGCCGGGCCTAAGCACGTGCCGTATCAGGTGCGGGCGGCATGCGAGTTTTTGGCTCAGGTGACCTCATTGCAATATCGGGCGGCCGAGGATCGCGAGCATCTGGTCTATCGGTTGCAGCTCGACGGGACGCACCAGCAACTAGTTGCTCAGGCCGCGCGAGAAGGAGGCTTGGCGGCCCTGACCGAGGGCACGCCGAAACTGATCGATGGCATTTCAGCTGGCGGGGCGGCGCTGTACCACCGGGACCGATGGTGGTACGTCGGCAAAACGCCAACGGAGGTCGAGCTTGAAGCTCTTGGCGAATGGCTCAACAACAGGCCGGAGTTCGCCTTGGCGACAAGCCCCTTGTACGCGACCGACTCGCTTGCCCGAGATTACCCGCAAGCCGGTGCGTTCGCGGAGGTTGCCAGCGGGCTTCTGGCTGTGCCGCTGTCGCGCGCAAATCGAAACTGGATGCTCTGGTTCAGACCTGAAACGGTTCATACTATCAACTGGGGCGGCAACCCGCATGAAAAGCCGACAGTCGTAGGCCCGCATGGGCCGCGACTCACACCGCGTGCAAGCTTTGAGCTGTTTCAGGAATCAGTGCGCGGGCGTTCGCTTCCTTGGCTTGAAGTAGAACTTGAGGCAGCAGGCCGGCTGCGGATGCTGGTGATGGAACTGGTCGTCAGCCGGGCGCAGCGGCTTGCCGACTTGAACGCCAACCTGACCCAGTCCAACGAGGAGCTCGACGCCTTCGCTTATGTCGCATCGCACGACTTGAAGGAGCCGTTGCGGGGTATCTATAAATACGCGCATCAAATGCTCGAAGACGCGACCAACGCGGACAAGGAGCACCGCCGAAAGCTCGACGGGCTGATGCGGCTCACCGTCCGAATGGATAGCCTGCTCGACTCGCTGCTGCACTTTTCCCGCGTGGGCAGGGCGGTGCTCCAAATCGAAGATGCAGACCTCAACGAAGTGGTGAATGAGTCGCTTGAGATGATGGATGCTCGACGGGCCGAGGGGCAAACCGAGATCATTATCCAGCGAGTGCTGCCGCATGCTCGGTGTGAACGGGTGCGGTGCCGGGAGATCTTTG
>JAJOLK010000022.1 GCA_021173225.1 Phycisphaerales bacterium PN19_bin_20
CTAAGGGCCATCGCGGTCGCCTTAGAAAGCCTCGTTGGTGCCGTGGGGTCGAACGTCGATCCCGCGGGCGTGCTGTGGCCTTGGTGGGCGTAGACTGGGATCAGGATCGCTGCGGTTGCGAGCGCCGTTTCGCACGTCCATCAAGGTGGCAAACCACGAGCGCGAATATGCTGCCGTGGCGAAGCAACTTGCCAAGGCGGGAAGCCGTGGACTTAGACCATGCTCCGAGCGAGCACGAGGGTCGGCCGACCTGCCGCCGTCAGCCAGAGGTCGCGCGTAAAGACGCGCGAGGGCTCGCTTCGCACCCTGAAGCGCGATGATGGTCCTCTGATCAGAAGAGCGGGCTCCATCGCGCGGATCAACGGTTCAGATCCTGCCCACATTGCCGTTCAACGGTCGCACACATCGCGTGCAAACGACCCCGCAAGCGAACCCACGCCACGAATAAGATCGGTCCGCCTCATTGAAAAAACCCTCCGATGTTCTCATCAAAGGGCTTCGTTCAGAAAAAATCGGGGTAACAGGATTTGAACCTGCGACCTTCTGACCCCCAGTCAGACGCGCTACCAAGCTGCGCTATACCCCGGGCATTCCGGACGCTTTCGCGCTCGGAGGGCGAAGTATAGCCCGCCGCTGCACCTGAGGGTTCTGCTTCTCGGACCCCTTTCGCCTGCCCCACCCCGCCTGACCCATCCCGCCGACCCCCGCCGCCGCTCACGGCTGCTCGGGAAGATCAATCACCGGCTTGCGCTTACCCGGCCCAGGCACCACCTCCGGCCCCCCACCTTCTTCCGGCGCCTGCGGCCCGCCCGGGACATTCTCCGCGCCCCGAACCCCGTCCCTGCGCACCAGTTCCGCGACCATCGCGTCGATCTTGCCAATCTCGGCCGTCAACTGCCTGATCGCATCGCCCGCCAAGCGACGACGGTCAGGGTCCGTCCACTGATCACGCTGAATCATCCGCTCGGTCACCGACTGGCCCTGATACATCTGCCGTACCGACCGAAGCATCGCCAGCCGCTCCGCCACTGGCGCAGTGAGGTCTATAAAGTTCTGCAGCGGCAACACCGGCGCTGGTCCCAGCACCATCCGCGCCCCGCCTATGGCCACGCCACCAGGCCCAATGTTGACAATCATCCCGCCCTGCATCACCGCCCCGCCCGGCACCATGCCCACCTGCCGACGCATCGCGGCCCCACCCAAGCCCGCACCCGCACCTCGGCCTTGTCCCTGACCCACGTTTTCAAACACCTCCGTCAGCCGCCGCCCGCCCCGCGGCACACCGCCAGCCACCAGCGATGCCCGCTGGCCCGACATCGCCAGCGCCACCGCGTTGCCGTCCGCCGTCAGCGCGTCGCTCCCGTCACCAAACTGATCGCCGCGCGGGCCCCGCACCGGCTCGGGCTGTGTCGGCGCCAGCTCAGGGCGCAGACGCCCAAGCCGCATCCGCCACGCCTGACGCATCTCGGTCTCGCTGATCAACACGCCTTGGCCCAGGTCAACAAACGAGCCCAGCGGCACGCGCAGTTCAACACGCCTGCCACGGCGGTCAACATCCAGCAACGCCGAGCTACCCGGATCGTGCGCGATGATCATGGGGCGGATGTTGCCCAACCCGGAAAACCCGTTGAAGTCGTTGCGCTCCGCCCGCACCGCCACGCCGTCGATCGAGATAATCCGGTCGTCGGGCTGAAGCAGGCCAAAGGCCGGGAACCCAGGCGTCACACCCTGCACCACACCCACGTCGCCAAACTGCACGCCCATTGCGCCCCGCGGCTCGCTGCTAAACCGCGCATACGCGTGCCCGCTCAGCCGCAGTACCTGCTCCACACTTAGGCCGGGGCGTTTGAGCACGGCCTCGACATCACGGAGCTTCACGTCCGTCATCGAGAGCTCTTGGTCCGCCGCCTCACGTGCAACCGGATCCTCAGACGCCAGCTTGGTTACCAGCTCATCGAGTTTCGCCGAGAGTGGCGCCTTCGCGTCCAAAGCCGCGGCCGCCATCGGGGCCAGCACCGCCTCAGCTTTAGGCCTTTGCTTTTCCGGCGCAAGCTCAGGCACCGGCCCAAGCTCAGGCACGGGCGTAATCCCGGGCACCGGGGGCACCTGCGCCCACGCGCCGCTCACGGGCAACGCTGCGCCGAGCAAACCGGCACCTACAGCCCAGCAGAGCTTCCGTCCCGCGTTGGCCCGGCTGATACTCGCCGCCGCGTGTTCCATACTCACATCGTACCCATAGCCGAACACTCAACGACCTCGACGCTCATGCTCGACATCTCGGTTGGCGACCACTAACATCAGGCCCGTGGCACGCCTCCCAGCCAACCAGCGCCGCGCACAACTGCTCGACACCGCCGCCGAGGTCTTTGCCGTCCGTGGCTACAGCGGCGCAACCACCGCCGAGCTGGCCGAGGCCGCCGGCGTCAGCGAGCCGATCATCTACCGCCACTTCAAGAGCAAGAAGGACCTCTTCATCGCCCTGGTCGAGCAGACCGGGCAAGAAACGATCCAGGCCTGGCAGGCCGAGCTGGCCCAGACCACCGACCCCGCCGACCGCCTCGCGCGCCTGATCCGCGCGAACCCGATGCTGGTTGACCCGGGCCGCGTCCGCTACCGCGTCATCGTCGCCGCCATGACCGAGACCAACGAGCCCGAGGTCCGCGCCGCGCTGACCGACCACCTCGGCAAACTGCACGCCTTCATCGCCGGGCAGGTCCAGCGCGCGCAAGACGCCGGCGTAGTTTCCAAACGCTTCAGCGCCGAGCTGACCGGTTGGGTCCTGGTCCAGGTCGCCATCGGCTTTGGCGCGCTGACCGCTCTGGGCCTGACCAGCCACGGGCATGATCAAGGTGGCATCACCGTGGACGACGTCATCACCGCCGTCATGCTCGGCAACAAAAAAAACTGATATTCCCCGCCACCACCCTCATCACCGCCACCACCAACCCCACTCCCGCCACCACCCCCCACGCGCACCATGCCCACCATTGACAGCGAGCTCGGCCTGATCAAGCAGCCCGCACCCGCGGCACCTGAGATCGTCGTCACCGGGCTCACCAAATCCTTCAACAGCCGCCCCGTCCTCCGCGGGCTCAATGTCACCATCAACCGCGCCGAGATCGTCGCCATCGTCGGGCACTCAGGCTGCGGCAAGACCGTCTTTCTCGACCACATGACCGGGCTCATGCAGCCCGACCACGGCTCGATCCGCGTCGCCGACCACTCACGCCCCGACCGTGCCATGATCGAGCTGGTCGGGCTCGACCACGACCACCTCGACCAGATCCGCCTGCACTGGGCCATCGTCTTCCAGCACAACGCCCTGTTCACCGGCACCGTCTACGAGAACTGCGCCCTGTGGCTGCGCGAGCACACCACGCTGCTGGAACGCAAGATCAAGCAGCGCGTCCGCGAGGCGCTCTCCGCGGTCCGTCTCGACCCCGACGAGGTCATGACCAAGCCCCGCGAGGCCCTCAGCGGCGGCATGGCCAAGCGCGTCGCCATCGCACGCGCCATCGCTCCTGACCCGGGCGTCATCTTCTACGACGAGCCCACCACCGGCCTCGACCCGGTCGTCTCGGGCCACATCCACGAGCTGATCTTCAACACCCACAACCGCCCCAGGGCCGTGGGGGCCGTGGGGGCCGTGGGGGACGCCACCGCCCGCACCACCGTGATGATCACCCACGACCGCGAGCTGCTCCGCCGCATCAGCCCCCGCGTCATCATGCTCGACGGCGGCATCATCGTCTTTGACGGGCCGTACGAACGCTTCCTCTACGCCGACGTCCCCGCCGCCCGCCTCTACCTGGAGCACATGCCGGTGCTGCACGACCGCCCGCCCGACTAGCCCGCCCGACTAGCCCGCGTGATGGGGCCCGCGTGATGGGGCCCGCGTTGTGGTGGGGGGGGCCGATGCCAGTTGCGCCGCGCCCCACGGCTACGCTCTCACCCATGCGCGACTCGCTGATCTCCTACGCCCTCGGCGCCCTGGCCCTGCTGCTGGCTGGCCCGGTCGCTTGGCTGCTGACCAGCGGGATCGTCGACGCCTCGGGCGGCCACGGGACAACACTCCTGCACGCCTCCGCTGTCGCCCCGGCACTGCTGCGAGGCCTCGCTGCCATCGCTATCGCCGCCGCCGTCGGAACCCTTACCGCTCGCCTCAGCGGCCTGCGCGGGGGCCTTTGGAACGCCGGCGTCGTGCTCGCGTGGGCCGCCTCGGGCCTTGGCACCGTTGACCAAGTTTTGCGGGCCCGCGAGAGCGCCGACGGGCTTTTGACCACCCTGGCCATCGAGGCCGCCATCCTTGCGATCCCCATCACCCTCACGGCCTTCGCCTGCTGGCGGCTCAGCAAAGAGCAACATCCCCAACAAGAGTCCTGGACCGACCTGCCGGGCACCGGCAAGGCCACCGCGGTTGTGCTGGGCGTCATCGCCTCTGCCGTCGCCACCGGCGTCGTCGCTCACCTGGCGATGATCAACAACCTCAAGGGCCAGGCTATCGGTGCCTCGGCGCTGGGCGCGCTCACCGGCGCGGTGGTGGTTGCGCTGCTCGCTCCGCGCGCACCGGCTTGGTGCGCTGTCGGCGGCGCGATGCTCGCGGGCGCACTCGGGCCAGTGGCCGCCCAGTTCATCACGCCCCAGGGGCAAGTCAGCGCCGCCATCCACGCCTGGCAGCTGCTCGGGCCAGCTCGCATCACCGCGATGGACTTTGCCGCCGGCTCGCTCATGGGTGCGCCCATCGGTCTGTGGATCGCCGGGGGCCTGCTTGAGCGTAGATCAACCACCGAGGCCCGCCTCGCGGGCTGATTGCGCAGCTCCCAACTCCTACACTTTCGCCCATGACCAGCCCCCACGCCCCCACCCCCACCACCACGCCGCGCCCCCCCACCGCCGCCACGACCACGACCGCTACAACTACCACCGCCTCCCCCACCCCCACCACCACCACCACCGCCGCCCCGATGCCTGACGTTCAGGGCAAGCCCGACGCCCGCAACGTTGCAATCGACAAGGTCGGGGTCAAAGCGGTTACGTACCCGATCCGCCTGCGCATCCCGGGCGCCAGCGATCTGGCCCGCCCCGATCAGCCTGGACGCCCCGGCCAATCCGCTGTCGCTAGCGCGCTGGGCGGGCCCAGCGAGCAGACCACCGTCGCCAACATCAACATGTACGTCGCCCTGCCCGCCACCCAAAAAGGCACGCACATGAGCCGGTTTTTGGAGGTCCTCAACGAGCAGACCGCCGCGGGCGTCCCCGCCATCAGCCCGCAAGACCTCCCCGAGATGACCCGCGCCATCGCGCGCCGCCTGCACGCGCCCTTCGCCCACTTCTCCGCCGAGTTTGTCTACTTCATCCGCAAGGCCGCCCCCGTCACCGGCATGTTCGGGCTCATGGACTACCGCGCCAGCTTCGCCTGCACCGCCGAGGCCGACGAGCGTGGCAGCGTCGATCTGGTCATGGGCCTGCGTGCCCCGGCCACCAGCCTCTGCCCCTGCAGCAAGGAGATCTCCGCCTACGGCGCGCACAACCAGCGCTGCGAGATCGAGGCCCGCGTCCGCACCTGGTCCGGCCCGCACGGCACTCTGCCGCCCGGCGCCGAGCCCGGGTTCTTGTGGATCGAGCAGCTCGCGTCGATGCTCGAATCGGCCGCCTCCGCGCAGGTCTACAGCGTGCTCAAACGCCCCGACGAAAAGTTCGTCACCGAGGCCGCCTACGACAACCCAAAGTTCGTCGAAGACATCATCCGCGACCTGGCCCTGGCCATGCAGCGCGAACCACGCGTAGGGTGGTACGAAATCAGCAGCGAGAACTTCGAGAGCATCCACAGCCACAACGCCTACGCGCGCATCACCCGCGCCAAAGACGGCTGGACCGGCCCGACCTCCTGAACCCCTGCTCCTGCGCCGTCCCACCCCCACCCCCATTCCCGCCACTCAAGCCCACGGCCCCCAACGCTCGATATGCTTGGTCGTTCCCGACAACCCACGGGGCCAAAAGTGGCACGCGCACGCAGCAAACCAGTGCTTAAAGGGCCCCGCGGCGCTGGAGGGCCCCGAGGCCAAGCCGACGCGCGCGGCGCAGCGCTGGGCATGTTCCACAAACGCTTGCTGATCCTCGCCGCGCTCTTCGCCGCCGGTGCCGCCGTGCCCATCGCCCGCACGCTGGACCTCACGCTCCGCCGCGGGCCCGAGCTGCGCGACCGGGCCGAGGCCCAGCTCACCGACCGCCGCCTGATCAACACCACCCGCGGCAAGGTCACTGACCGCAAGGGCGTGGTCCTCGCCGCCGACCAGCCCAGCTTTGACCTGGAGGTTGACTACGCGCTCATCAGCGGGCAGTGGGCCTTCACGCAAGCCGCGCGGGCCGCCCGCACCGCGCACCGGGCGCGCTGGTCCGAGCTCAGCCCGGTCTTGCGTGAGCGCCTCGTGCAAGAGTTCCTGCCCGCACAGCAGCAGCGCCTTGACGCCGCCTGGACCGAGCTGGCCCGCCTCACCGGCGTCTCGCCCGCTGAGCTCGAGCAACGCCGCGGCGCAATCGTCGAGCGCGTCTCGGGCCAGGCCGCCGCCGTCTGGGAGAGCAAACGCCGACAGCTGCAAGACGCCCTCAACCGCGGCCGCGCACTCAGCAGCGAGCAAGACCCAACCGACGGCGTCCCGCTCGCACAGGTCCAGCGCCCCATCCGTGAGCAGCAGTCACCCCACGTCATCGTCCGCGCACTCGAAGAAGATCGGGCCTTCGCCTTCCCCTCGCCCCCCACCACCACCACCCCCACCACCGCAACCACAGACCCCGACGGCCCCGGCCCCCTGCTGACCGGCATGCGCCTGGTTGACGCCAAACGCCGCTGGTACCCCGGCGACGAAGTCCTCGTCCGCGTTGACCGCACGACCTTCCCGGGGCCAATCCGGGCCGACGATCAGATCGAGGTCCTCGTCAGTGGTGCCAGCACGCCGCTGGTTGGCTGGATGCGCGACCGGCTCTTCCGCGAAGACCTCCAGCGCCGACCCCTGCGCACGCAAGACCAGCAGGGCCGCCCAGCCACCGACCTCGCAGGCTACACCGAGGGCGACACCATCGGCTCCGCCGGCGTAGAGCTCTCCGCCGAGCAATCCCTCCGCGGCACGCGCGGCACCTTCAGCGAGCAGCTCGACACCGGCGCAACCCAGCGCACCGAGCCGCAGCAAGGCCGCGACGTCGCGCTCACCATCGACGCTCGACTCCAGGCCCGCATCGCCGCCCTGATGGACCCGCAGACCGGCCTGACCGTCGTGCAGCGCTGGCAGAACAACAAGGCCCAGCCCGAGGGCACGCGCCTGCACGCCGCCGCCGCCGTGCTCGAAGTCTCCACCGGCCAGATCCTCGCGCTGGTCAGCACGCCCGGCTTCACGCGTGAGCAGGTCCGGCGCGACCCGGCAAGCCTGATGGACGAGCAGCAGGGCCAGCCGCTGCTCAACCGCGCCATCGCCCGCGCCTACGCCCCGGGCTCGATCGTCAAGCCGCTGATCCTGTGCGCCGCCGCCAGCTACGCCGGCCCCACCACGTGGTCGCCCGCCGGCAGCGTCGCCTGCAACGGGCACCTCGACCCCGCCCGCGCCGACCGCCTGCGCTGCTGGATCTTCAAGCAAGGCGGCACGACCCACTCCGCACAGTTCGGGCGCGAGCTGTTCGGCGATGAGGCCATCATGGTCTCATGCAACATCTTCTTCTACACCATGGGCCAGCGCCTCGGGCCAGAGGGCCTCACACGCCTCTTCACCTCGCTGGGTGTTGACGCCCCCGGCTCTACCAACACCGCGCTGCACTGGAAGCTCGGGCTCGGCCCGCAGTTTGACGGCAGCGTCGGCGGCATGGGCCGCCAGCAGCAGAAGCCCGCCATCACCAGCGCCGAGGCCATCCTCATGGGCATCGGCCAAGGCCCCATCGCCTGGACCCCACTGCACGCCGCCGACGCCTACGCCACCCTCGCGCGCGGCGGGGTCCGCCTCGTGCCCACCGTCCGCGCCAATGACCCCGCCCAGCGCGTTGACCTGCAGTGGAGCCCCGCCGCCGTCGCGCAGGCCATGCGCGGGCTCGCCATGGCCGTCAATGACCCGCGCGGCACAGGCCACCACCTCTCCTACACCACCTGGGACGGCATCCCCGTCAAAGAGCCCACCTTCAACATCCCCGGCGTCAGCATCTGGGGCAAGAGCGGCACCGCCGACAGCGGCAAAGCCAGCGACGACAACCCCGAAGCTTCCCTTGACCACTCCTGGTTCGTCGTCCTGGTCGGGCCCGCAGGCAGCCAAGCACCCACCCACGCCGTCGCGCTGATAGTGGAGTACGGCGGCTCGGGCGGGCGCGTCGCCGGCCCCTTGGCCAACCAGCTTCTCTGGGCCCTGCGTGCTGAGGGCTACCTCTGAGCCCCGCGCGCACCAGCCACGTCAGATCAGCCCTCGCCGGCGCGCTGCGCCTTGGCAAGCACCGCGGCACAAGGCTCCTGAACTTCGCCTGGCTGACGGTCGCCTGCTCGCTGGGCCTCTCGCTGCTGGGCATCTACGCCATTGACCTCGGCTCGGGCACCGACGCCCCCCACGCCGCGCTTGCCCCGCGCGCCAGCAAACAGGTTCTGTTCATGATTGTCGGGATTGTCGCGGCCTTCTGCGTTGCGCTGCCCGACTACCGCGCCGTGCGCCTTGTCGCCTGGCCCCTGTTTGCACTCAGCCTCGGGCTGCTGATCTTCCTGGTCCTGCCGTTTGTCCCCGCCAGTGTGGTCCGCCCGATCAACGGCGTCCGCGCATGGATTGACCTTGGGCCCCTTGACCTTCAGCCCACAGAGCTGGTCAAGATCACCTACGTCCTGGTCGCCGCCGACTACTTCCGCTTCCGCTCCGACCACCGCACGCTGACTGGGCTGCTGGTCCCGGCGCTGCTGATGTTCGTGCCCGTCGGGCTCATCATGCTGCAGCCAGACCTGGGCAGCGCGCTGCTGTTTGTCCCGGCGAGCTTCGCGATCCTGCTGGCCGCCGGCGCGCGGCTGAAGCACCTGACGCTGATTGTTCTGTGCGGGCTGCTGGCCCTGCCCGCGAGCTGGCCGCTGCTGCGGCCCTACCAGCAGCAGCGGATTGTCGGGCTCTACTACCAGCTGACCAACGACCAGCGCGTCGCCGACGACATCAACTACCAGTCGCTCACGGCCATCACCCTTGTCGGCGCTGGCGGGACCGACGGCTACCCGAGTGTCAAGGCCCGCGCCGTGGTCCGCTACGCCCAGCTGCCCGAGCGGCACAACGACATGATCTTCAGCGTGATTGTCGCCCGCTTCGGGCTCGCGGGCGCGCTGGGCGTGCTGGCGGCCTACACGCTCTGGCTCGCGGGCGCGCTCTTGACGGCGGCGCTGTGCAAGGACCCGTTTGGACGCCTGCTGTGCGTGGGCTTTGCCGCCATCATCGCCGCCCAGGCGCTGATCAACACCGGGATGGTCGTGGGCGTGCTGCCGATTATCGGCGTCACGCTGCCGCTGGTCTCCGCTGGCGGCTCGTCGATGCTCAGCGCCTGGCTGATGACCGGACTGATTGTCAACATCGCCCTGCGCCGCGACGTGATCATGGCCAGACCAACCTTTGAGTTCAAAGATCGCTGACCGCCCCAACCGCCCGCCCTAGGGCGCCCCCATCTCCTTCCAAGGTCCAAACACATCCGCTCGCCTTCAAACACAAAACTCGTGCTTATTTCACCTGCGCAACTCGAATCCGTGTAGTAAGCTCTCGCGATATGGCCCGCTTCCCCACGTTCATGGTTCTCCCCGCGCTGATTGCGCCAATGGCCGGCGCGCAGCTTAACCCAGCCGTTCTTTGCGCCGTTGGCCAACAAGCCCCCTTCCTCGGCCCTGGCTGGATCATCACTGACATCCCCACGCCCCCAATTGCCGCCGGCGGCTTCATCCTCGCGGGCCTCCTAGTTCGCCCGGTTGACGGCTCATCGCCCGCCGCACCCTTGCTGCTCCGCTGGCCACTGACGCCCGCCGGCCCCGGTGGCGTGGGGGGGGGCGTCGGCGCGCCCGTGGCCTTGGCCAGCCCTGACGCCACTCTTTCGCTGCCGGGCTTCGAAGGTCGCACAACCAACAGCGCCTCGTGGCCCAGCCTCCGCCTCGATGCTCAAGGCCGCGCACTGGCCACCCTCACCAGCACCGCGCCCGACGGGACCACCACCGCCGCCTGGCTCTTTGGCAACCCCCCCACCACCCCCAACACCCCCAACATCCCCAGCAGCGCCACGGCCCTGATGACCATCAACCAGCCTGATCCCACCGGTACGATGGGGGTCGTGTCACTAACCGGCTCTGGCGCGCTCGCGGATGCCTCGGCCCTCAGCGCCGCCCGCGTCGCCATCCTCGCCCAGGTCCAGCCCATCGCGGGGGGAAGTGGCGGCGGAGGGGGCGCGCCGCCGCAGGAGACCATCTGGGCAGGTCAGCTCACGGCGAGCCCCGTGCTTCAACTCTGGACCAGCAGCGACTCAGCCCCCACCTGGCTCACGCCCCCAGGGTCGATCCTGGGCGCTCGGCGGCTGTGGACCGGGGGCCCCCCCCACACCGGCGCGGGGGCGGGGGTGGGGGTGGGGGTGGGGGTGCTCGGGCTTCTGGCGCGTGACCCCGCCACCAGCGCCTCGGCGCTGGTTTTCGGGACAGGACCAGGCTTCAGCCGCACGCTGGCGAGCACAGGGCAAATTGTTGCTTGGCCGCCAGCTGACCGTGGCTTCTCCTCCGCCAGAATCGGCCCGATTGTTCACGTCGCTCTTGGCGCCAGCGTGGCGGCGTTTGTCGGCTCTGCCTTTCCGGGCTCGGAAACCATCGGCACCAGCGCGCTGTGGATCACATCGCTTGCCCCCCCCTCAACCAACGCCACGCCCAACGCCACACCCCGCTGCCGGATCATCACTGGCTTGCCCATCGCCCCCACCGCCGCGCTCGGGGCCGTGGGGGCCGTGGGGGCCGTGGGGGCGGTGACCATCATCGCCCTGGGCCCACCCGCCATACTCCCAGGTGATGCCGGCCCCCCCACCGTGGTGCTGGGCGTTCGGTACACCCGCGCCCCGACTGGCGCGGAGGGGGTGGGGGCGGGGGTGGTGGTCGCCACCGGGCTCCTGCGCGTGGCCGTCATCGGCGACGTCAACGTGGGCGTGGAACTTCTCGCCAGCAGTGAGCAGCCGCTCATCCTCAACGGCTCGACCGCCAGCATCGTGGGGGTCGTCCCAGACCTAAGCGTGCTGCTCAGCAGCACCGCTAGCCTGCATGTCGGTGGCACAACCGCCAGCCCACACGTCGCCCCCACGATCGTTTGGGTCGGCCCGACCACCGACCTTCAGCGCACCCCCGTCACCGCCTCCACCCTTGTTCGACTCACCCCCGGGCCCGCTGGCGCTGGCATGTCCGCCGCCCGCGCAGAGCTCGCCCTCAGGGTCGGGCAGTCGGTCACCTTCGAAGGCATCGGGGTGGGGGTCGGGGTCGGCACCATCGACCAGATCGCGCTCGCACCGGCCAGCTCAAGCCCCGGCGACGGCCGCCCGTCACCGTTTGCCGCCGACGGCTCGCTCGCGGTGCTCGTCCGCGCCATTCTGCCCGTTGGAGGGGGTGGGGGAGGCGTCGGGTTCCGCCATGGAGTCCTGCACATTCCCGCCAACCCCAGTACCCCCACCACCCCCACCGCACCCTGCGGCGTTGCTGACGTCGCCTCACCCGGACCCGTGGCCGGGCCCGACGGCGAGCTGACCGCCGACGACGTCATCTTGTTCATTACTTGGTTCGCGGGCGTGGAGGGGGACGCGCGAGCGGATATCGCTGGCCCGGGCCCAAGCGCGGGCGCCGACGGCGAGCGGACCGCGGACGACGTGATCTTCTTCATCAATCGATTCATCGCCGGGTGCTGACGGCCAGGGCTCAACCCCCCCACGCGCCCACGCCACGCGCCGCCTCAGCGCGCGAGCAGCAGCAAGCACCCAACTGAAAGGATCAGCTCAACGAACTGGTTTGCTTACGTGGCTGGTTCGCTTGCGTCGCCCGTTCGCTGACTGGGCCCGCTTGCTCACTTGTCGGCGACGTTCAGCGAGCGGCCAACACGCCGCTTGTTGTTCATCATCTTCCGACCGGCCCTGGTCTTCATGCGAGCGCGGAATCCGCTCTGACGCTTACGCTTGACCTTGCTCAAACGCTTGTTGTAGGCCATGCCCATCGGAAGCTCCTTGCCAGCAAAGGCCCGTGGCCCAGCTGATCCCCAGCTAGACCCCCATCCGCTCCACCCGCCCCCATCGCCCTCATCGCCCCCCCCTTGGCAGCGCCAGACGCCTTGCCCGAAAACGCTTCCGGTGTGGGGGTATCCGGGAAGGGTGGGGATGCTAGCGCGCCTGCAAGCCCAGGTCGAGCCGCCCCCATCCACAATCAAGCCGCATCGGATCTAACACCCATTCGAGCTACTGTCTAGTTCTAGAAGTTTACCTAATTTACCACCTCGTACGCAAAAACCCTCCTCCTGCATCCTCTTCTAGCCGATGACGAATGGATTCATGCTCACTCAAGTGTGCGGGCTCGGCGCCCCCACACCACAGGTGGGCGGCACCGGCCGACTGCCTCCGGTCCTCAGCGAGCGTTTAACCGCCGCGGGGACCGCAGGCATTCGACCGGCGGCACTGCCGCGCTTTGCCAGGCTCCGCGCAACTCTTGCTCGCGGATCCGCAACAGCCCCTTGTGGACAGCCCCTTGCGGGCGGCCCCATGTGGCCAGCCCTATGTGGGCGGATTGGATGGGCGGATTGGTCGACTTACACTCATCCATCCCAGACCTTGCCATCGCGCCAGACTTGGCCATGGGGCCAGACTCGGCCATGGCACCTGCCGGGCCCAGCACCCATGCGTTACTGCACGCCGCACCACCGGCCGAGCCAGGTCCGCACCCAGTCGAGCTGATCCTTGGCCACCGCTTCACCAACAAGGCCATGCTCGATCAGGCCCTGCGGCACGCCAGCGTAACTGACGCGCGGGTCAAGAGCAATGAGCGGCTGGAGTTCTTGGGCGACGCCGTGCTCGGGCTGATAGTTTGCCAGCGAACGTTCGAGAAGTTCCCATCGCTGCTCGAGGGCGAGATGACCAAGATCAAGTCTGCCGTGGTCTCACGCCTGACGTGCGCGCAGATCGGCAAAGAGCTTGGGCTTGAGGGGCACCTGACCATCGGCAAGGGCATGCGCGGGCACGAGGTGCTGCCGCAGAGCCTCGCCGCCGCCGCCGTCGAGGCGCTGGTCGCCGCGGTGTTTCTTGATGGTGGCCTCGATGCGGCGCGCCGGTTCTTGCTGCCTCTGCTCGAGCCGCGGATAGACGCCGCCGCCGCCAGCGGGCACCAAGAGAACTTCAAGAGCCTGCTGCAGCAGTGGAGCCAGCAGGCGCTGGGCCTCACACCCTTGTACTCGATCATCGGGCAGCGCGGGCCCGACCACGCCAAGCAGTTCAGCGTGACGGTGCAAGTTGGCGAGCGGACCTTTGAGGCGTGCTGGGGCAACAGCAAGAAGCTGGCCGAGCAGCAGGCCGCGCTGGTGGCGCTGTGCGCGATGGGCCTGGCCGAGCAGGTCGCCCCGGGTGTGGTCGAACTGCGCAGCGGGCTGAGCGCTGACGCGGACAACACCGCGGACATCACCGCGGACGGCTCTGACGGCACCGCCGATCAACCGTCTGGCGAGGGCCAGAACGAGCCGATAGCGGCCCGCGCGGAAGACCCCATCGCGGCCCGCGACGACCTCGTGAGCGAATCGACCGCGCCGCTAGTGGCACCGATCACCTCCATCGACTCACCTCCGGCAGACCACACCTCGCACAGCGGGACCACCTCGCACAACGGGGTTGGGGGGCCAGCGCGTCCAGCGGAATCAGCGGCGTCTAATCTGCTCTAGCGAGGCACGCCCTGGATCAACCGCGCAAGCACGCCCGCCAGCCCAGGCTGCACCAAAAACTGCTCGGCCACATGGCGTGTCAGCTCGGGCGTCGCCAGCGCACCAAGCTGCAAGCGCGCCAGTTCGGGCGCGACCATCGCCAGCACACCGGCCTCGTCGTAGCCCTGGCGGACCAGCTCATTGACGCGCGGCTGCAGCCACTGCGGGGGCTCAAAGCGCGCCGCGTCTTGCGCTACATCTTGCGTCGCGTCGCGGGCCGCATCTTGCGCTATGTCGCGGGCTATGTCGCGGGGTGAACCGCGAGACGGATCGCCCGCAGGGAGGCCCTCGTGCGCGTGACGGTGCTGGTCGGGAGTGTGGCCCTCGCCGGGCTCATTGGCGTTCATCGTTGCGCTCCATCGCTTAGGCCGTGGGGACGGGCGGTGCGTTCGTGCGTGCGCACCAGTGACGTGCGCCCAAACGGGGCAAGCCGAGCACCGCCGGGCGCTTGTGGCACCCGCCAGTACTCGGCCGTCCCGCGGCGCGCGGGCTTCTCCAGCGGGGCGCTTGCTCCCGCGCGCAGTGCCCGTCGGCAGGTCTGCGGTCCTGCTGGCGAGCGGTGTGATGAGACCGGCGCGGTGCACGCCAGCGCCCCCGCAGGTGGGGCGGTCGCGGATGGCACTGACCTGTGCAGGCGTTGCTCGCCGGTTGTCACAGACATGTTGTCTGACCGGGGCCACAGGATGTTGCGCGCCTGCTGGTCATTACGCGCGAAAGAAAATCTGTCGCGCACAGGCCGCGCAGGCCGCTCAGCCCTGGCGCTGGCCCGCGGGGTTCATGCCCACCGAGTAGCGGGCCATCCGGGCTGAAACCTCGTTGAGCGCCGAGCTGATCTGCGCCGCCTCGCTCATGATCCGCTCGCGGGCCCGCTCAACCGCATCAAAGATCACTGGCGGCAGGTCCTGCCCCTCGCGCGTCAGCAGCAGCGGGGCCCAGGGCTTGATCTGCTCAACCAGCACGCCCAGGCGGCTGACCAGCTCGCCCGCATCACCGACCACCGCGCGGGCCGTCTCAGAGCTCACGTCCATCTGACGCAGCGAGGCGTTGATCCGCTCCTCGGCACGCGCGCACGCCGGGCCGATGCTCACGGCGGTCTGCTTCACGCCCTCAGCCTGCTCAAGAAGCCGGTCCACCTGCTCGGCGGCCTCGTTGATCGCACGCGACATCATCCCCTTGACCGTGACCGCCTGCTCGGTCAGGCTTTCAAGCTGCGTGACGCGGGCGCCCGCCTCCTCAGCCAGGTGCTGGCTGCGGGCCACGGCACCGACTGCGAGCTGCTCGGCACGCTCGGCCGCCGCCTCAACCCGCGCCGCCACATGCTCAGCGCGGTCAAAGTCAATGCTCGGCAGCGGGCGGCTGTTGAGCTCGTCAAGCCTGGCCTCGATCTCGCGGGCCCGCTGGTCAAGACGCACACCGAGCTGAACCCCCAGCGCCGCCTCGACCCGCTCAGCCACGCGCGACTGCACGCGGCTCTCGAGGATGGCTTCAAGGCGCGACTCAACCCGCGAGAGCACGCCCTGCTCAACCTGCGCCACGCGCCGCTCGGCCTGCGCCACAATCAGCGCCGCCAGTTCCTCGGCCCGCTGGCGAGCCTGTTCGATGGTCCGCTGGCCGCTGAGGTTCGCCTCCTGCTCGACCTCCGCCGCACGCTGGCGCGCGAGCGTCATCGCGTCCTCGGCCTGTCGCACCGCGCGCTCGAGCTGCACGTTGACCTCGGCGAGCTTTGCGCCCGCCAGGTGCTCAAGCTGGCTGCGCACGTGCACGAGCTGGCCCTCGGCACTCGCGGCGGCCTGCAGCGTTCGCTCGGCCTGCGCCAGGCGCTGCTCGATGGCTGAGAGCGCCCGCGCCGCCGCGTCAATCTTGGGCTGGTGCCGCAGCGAGGTGTCGCGCAGCGAGAGCTGGGCCTGCTGGGCGGCCTCGGCGGCGCTGCGAAGGACCTGCGCCTCGCTGGCGCTCGATTCGATCAGGCGGCGCAGGCTTGTGGCGTAGTCGTTGAAGGCCTCGCGGTCAACCACGCGCGGCGAGAGGAAGACCTCACGCACGACCTGCTCCTCGCTCAACAGCGTCGAAAGGCCATGGGCCGGGGCCATCGTTGAGGGCGGAGCGGTCGCGAGGGTCTGGCTGGACGCGTGGCCCTGCCCCGCTGGCTCAATCAGCGTGGAAAGCTCCTGGGCCGGCGCTGCGATAGGCGCGGGGCTGTCGAGGGTCATTGGGGTCTGCAAGGGGGCGTTCATGCGCAGTCACTCCGCTCGGGCCCGCCAGCAACAGGCAGACCCGTTGGGTCTATCGACCACGCGCAAGAAGCGCCCGCAGATTCCTCGGTGGCGACCGCCAACAGCGGGGCCAACACGCGGGGCCAGCGCCGGCGGCAGGGGCGCTTGCGAGAGATCGGGGGTGAATTAGTTGACCTTTGCGCTGGGCTTGGGCTTGCCCTTGGGCTTGGACTTGATCTGGAACTTCCCGCCCTTGATCGTGCTGGTCGGGTCGATCGAGAGGCTCTGGGCCTCGACATCGCCGGTCCAGACCGCCGCGGGCCCAAGCACCAGCGAGGGCGTCCGCGCGACGCGGGCCTGAACTTCACCTTCAACCAGGATGCCAGTCCCGCTCGAGAGCACGTCGGCGTGCACGTGCGCAAACTTGCGGACAACCACAACCCCGCACGTCTCGATCTTGTGGTGGTTCTCGCGGCCCGTGATCACCACGTCGTCCACGCGGACGCGCTCATAGCAGATCGGGCACGTCAGCGTGCTGGCCGACGACGGCACCACAAACGGCGAGGCGCAGTGCAGGCACCGGACCGTCCGTCGCGCGCTGTGGCCAAACAAGCTGAGCATGGCGCCTTTGCAAAAGAGCGAAGCACAGAACCCGCCTGACCAGAACGCCCCACCGCCCGTCGCGGCGGCCGTGACAAATCGCGGCCCATCACGCGACGCGGCGGACAAACTTTTTCGGCCGCAGCACGATCACTCGCCCGAGGCGATCTTCTGACGGTTGAAACCGGCCAGCTTGGCCTCGAGCCCCGCCAGCGCGCTCTCAAGGCCCGGGGCCTCAGAGTTGGCCAGCTTGACGCGCGGCTTGCCGGTCTTGTCGTTCTCAGCCAAGCTGGCGTTCTTGACCGCCTCGGCCCCGACCGAGCAGTTGCCTGCAAAGCTGGCGCCCTCGGCAACGATGAGCTTGGCGGCGATGATGTCGCCCTTGATGCGTGCGGTCGTGTTCAGCTCGAGGCGCTCGCGGGCCATCACGTTGCCCTCGACGGTCCCGTCGATGACAATCGCCGCACCCTCGACACTGCTCTTGCAGACCGCGCCCTCGCCGATGTGCACGCGCCCTTGGCTGATGACCTTGCCCTCGACGGTGCCCAGGATCATGCCGGCGTTCTGGATCAGTAGCTCGCCGCGGACGTGGGTGTCAGAGCTGATGATGGTCATGTTGGGGTTGATCTCTGGCATCGCGTCACTCCTGCTTGGCGTGCCCGGCGCTGCGGGCACTGGTCTTGGGCGTCGTCGCCGGCTCCGCGTCGGTAGACGCCGGGGCGTGGGGTTCGTGGTTGCGGGCGAGCGACAATTGCGCGTCCCGCCCCGGATTATCGGCTCAGTGTTGGTGAAAGCCCAGAAGATTCCGCTATCCCCGCGCCGCGGCGGCAGATAGCATCGAGGCCATGGGCAAACGCCCCCCTCGAATCATTGTCCCAGGCGAAGCACCACCGGGTGCCGCACATCGCGGCCGGGCCGCCGACAACGCCCCGCTGGCCAGGCCCCGCCCACGGCCAATCTCAGGTTGGGGCGACAACCCGGCCACGCCCCTGGTCCCACCACCACCCCCACCGCCACGGCCACGGCCAACACCGCCGCGGCCGTCGGCGTCGGTCAATATCCCCCCCAGTAATACGGACATTCTGTCTGCCACTCTTCCCCCCACGCCGCAGCAGCTGGCGTCTGAGGTTGAAAACACGACAGAGCCTTGGCATCCGGTGAGCAGTGCCGGGCCCGCACACCCGCGGCGTACGCCGGGCGCGCGCACCCTTTCGCGGAAGCCCTCGCGTGATGAGTCCGATGACGACGCGTCCGAGGCGACTGGAGCCAAGGTGCGGCTGCAGCGCGTGCTGGCTGAGGCTGGCGTCGCCGCCCGGCGTAAGGCCGAGCAGCTCATTCTTGAGGGCCGCGTTGAGGTCAACGGGCAGATTGTCCGAACGCTCCCGGCGTTTGTCGATCCCGCCCGCGACCGGATCATTGCCGACGGGCGCGAGCTGCCCCGCCTGCGCCTGGCCAGCGCCGCCACGCGCCGCGATATCCACGCTTCTGACGATGGGCCCAGCGCGCTGCGCAAGGTCTATCTGCTGCTGAACAAGCCCGAGCGGGTCCTGACGGCCGTCAGCGACCCGGGCGGACGCAGCACCGTGATGGACATCGTCAAGTACCCCGGCGTTCAGCGGCTGTTCCCGGTTGGACGCCTTGAGTTTGACGCGCGGGGGCTGGTGCTGATTACCAACGACGGGCCGCTGGCCAACCTGCTGACGCACGCGCGCTTCGGCGTCCCGAAGGTCTATGAGGCCCGCGTCAAGGGGCTGATGCCCCCGGACTACATCGCCGACTTGCAGCGCGGGCTCAATATCAAGACCCAGCGAAACGCGCGTGAGCTTGGCAAGCGCGCGGGCGAGCTTGAGCTGAGCCTCGGCGGGGTCAAACGCGTCACGCAGGGCGTTCGCAAGGGCGCGCCCGCGCCCGAGCCAACGATCGACCGCGGCAACGACCCGTACGACAAAACCGTCCTGCGGATCACCGTCCGCGGGCCGCTGCACACGCCGCTGGATGAGTTGATGGCCGCCGCGGGCGTCAAGATCAGTCAGCTCATCCAGGTTGGGCTTGGCCCGCTGGGCCTGCACGAGCTGCGTCTAGGTGAGTGGCGCGAGCTTGGCCGCCACGAGGTTGGGGCACTCAAGCGTCTGGCCGCGAAGGCTGATCACGTTGCTGGTGGTGCTGTTGCCAGCGGCGCTGCAGGCAGCGCTCGTGGCGGCTCTGGGGTTAAACGTTCCGTCGGCGAACGCCGTGGTGGCGAACCACCTGTCGCACCGCGGCGCGGCCCGCGCTAAGCGCGTCGTGCTGGGCCCGCCGTGCTGGGCCCGCCGTGCCGGGCCCGTGGTGCTGGGCCCGTGGTGCTGGGCCCGCGGTATACTGGCCGCTATGGCCACCGGGTCCCGCGGCGTCGGGCGCTCAATCGCGCTGATGAACCAGAAAGGTGGCGTCGGGAAGACCACCAGCGCTGTCAACATCGCTGCCGGGCTCGCGGGCCTCGGGCGGCGCGTGCTGCTGATCGACATGGACCCGCAGGCCCACGCCAGCTTGCACCTGGGAGTTGAGCTCGCGCATGGCGAAACAGGCGTTTATGACCTGCTACTCGAGCCCACTACGCCCCTGGCCCGCGTCGCGCGCGAGGTCAGGCCCGGCTTGGTTCTGCTGCCCGCAAGCACCGATTTGGCGGGCGTCGAGACCCAGCTTGCCAGCGCGCCAGATCGCCTCACGCGCCTGCGCACGGCCCTCTCTCAGGCCCGCGAACACTTTGACTTTGTCATCATCGATTGCCCGCCCAGCCTGGGCCTGCTGACGCTCTGCGCCCTGGCCGCGGCACGCGAGGTCATCATCCCCATGCAGGCGCACTTCCTGGCACTTCAGGGCGTGGGCAAGCTGCTCGAGACTGTCGCGGTGGTCAACGCCAGCGTGCTGGCACCAATCGGGGCCGCGCCGCTGCGTGTCGCGGGCGTGGTGCTGTGCGTGCATGACAGCGTGACCAGTCACGCGCGCGAGGTGCTGGCCGACCTTGAGCAGTTCTTTGAGTCAGCCCGTGGCGGGACCAGCGCGTACGCGGGTGCCCGGGTGTATCGCCCGCACGTCCGCCGCAACATCAAGCTGGCGGAGTGCCCCAGCTTCGGCAAGCACGTCTTTGAGTACGCGCCGTGGTGCCCGGGGGCGATGGACTATCGCCAGCTTGCCGAGGTGCTCTCAGGCGAGCTTGACGAGCTGCGCGCGGGCCGGGTCGCTCAGCCCTTCGCCCCGCGTGCGACGAGCCGGGCCGCAGAAGAAAAGTTAGAAGAAAGGCCAGACGAAAGGCTAGACGAAAGGCCACATGAGAGGCCACAACAACGGCTAGAAAACAGGCCAGAAGTGGTCGTCACGGCCCTGTGCGAAATAGATCGCGCCCCCAGCCGCACGCCGGGGCACGCGTGAGCGCCAGGGCCCGCGCGGGCGTCTTCTTGCTCTACTTGCTCGCAACGCTGGTGGCCCTGCTCTGGCCACAACTGCGCATCGACGGGCCGATCCCGCGTCCCGACCTCTGGATCCACTTCGCGTGTTTCGGGCTGCTCTCGCTGCTGGCGTGGTGGTCAGGGCTCTTTGGCCCGCGCGACCGCTGGCGGACTCTGGGCGTGGTGCTGGCGCTGGGCGTGGCTTACGGCGGGTGCACCGAGCTGCTGCAATTGATCCCAGCGCTGGGCCGCACCGCCGCACTAGACGATTGGGCCGCCGACAGCGTGGGCGTGGCGCTGGGCTTGATCCCTGGGCTGGTTTGCTGCCTGCGCCGCCCGCGCAGCCGATGAAGGGCTGCACTGCTCTGGCGCGCCTGTGGCACTGCGATTGCACCTCTATGGCCCTGAGTGACTCACCACCTCACCCCGACGACCAGCCCCGCACCAGCGGTGGCCGCGGCGGTCTGGCCAGCGCTCATTCCGACTTCGAGCCTGCCCTCGGCGGGGCCGTTCGCGCCACCGGGCTCATGACCCTCGCCTCGCGCGTCTTCGGCCTTGTGCGTGACGTGCTGATTGCACGCGTCTTTGGCGACACGCTCATCGGCTCGGCCTTCGCCGCGGCGTTCGCTATCCCCAACATGTTCCGGCGTCTCTTTGGCGAGGGCGCGCTCTCGGCCGCGTTCGTCCCCGCCTATGCGCAGGTCCACAAGCACGACCGCCCCGCCGCTCGCGCACTGGCCGCCCTGACGCTCCGCTGGCTGGGCCTTGTCACCGGCGCACTGACGGCACTGATCGAGCTTGCGCTCCTCGGGCTGCTGCTGGCGCTCCCGCCAGACCCCGAGCGCGACCTTTCGCTCAAGCTGGTCATGGTCATGCTCCCGTTCATGCCGCTGGTCTGTTGCACCGCGATCCTCGCGGGCATGTTGCAGGTTCACGGCAGGTTCGCCGCCGCCGCCAGCGGGCCCATCGTGCTCAACGCGATGATCATCGGCACCGGTGCCTACTTCACGCTGACCGGGCGGCTTGGGGGCCCGGTGGTTGCCTATGCGCTCGGGGTGGCGACGGTCGTCTCGGGCCTGACGCAGATGGGCATCTTCTGGTTCATGCTGCGCCGGCTGGGTGCGGTTGGTACGCAAGACCCCCCGCACCCCGGGGCATATACCGCCGCCCGCGCCGAGGCGCGCCGCATGCTGCGCACCTTCGTGCCGGTGATGATCGGGCTGGGCACGCTGCAGCTAAGCACCTTCCTTGACACGCTGATTGCCATGTGGCCCGTGTGGGTCGGCCCGACGGTGCTGGGCTTCGCCGTCACGCTGGATGAAAAGTCCAACGCGATCCTCTCGCTGACCAGCCGGCTCTACCAGTTCCCGCTGGGCGTGTTCGGGATCGCCGTCGCGACCGCGGCCTTCCCGCTGCTGGCCCGCGCCGCCGACGCGCCCAAGGAGTTCACCAGCGTGCTGCGCCGCTCGCTGCGATTAAGCCTGCTGATCGGGCTGCCCGCCAGCGTCGGGCTCGCGCTGGTCCGGCATGACCTGGTCTCAGTCATGTTCGCCGGCGGCGCAGGCGGCTTCTCGCCCGAGGGCGTGCAACGCGCCTCCGCCGTGCTGCTGGGCTTCTCGCTGGGCGTGTGGGCCTACGCGCTTAACCACGTGCTGACCCGCGCGTTCTACGCCCGCAAGGACACGACCACGCCGATGCATGTGAGCCTGGTCATGGTCGCAGTGAATCTGGCGCTCAACCTGGTGCTGGTCTGGCCGCTCAAAGAGGCCGGGCTTGCGTGGTCAACCGCCTGCTGCGCGGTGCTGCAGACCGCCGCGCTACTCACGCTGGCGCGAGGGCGTCTGGGCCTGGACGATGTGAGCGGCGCGGTCCTGAACCCCGAGGCCTTGCGCGCGATGGCCCGAACCGCGGCCCTAGCCGCCCTCATGGGCCTGGCCGTCGCCCTGGTCCTGTTCGCCTGCACGAAGTTTCTTGGCCCGCCGAGCCGCTGGGCTGACCACGCGCTGCGCTTGGCCCTGGCCTGCGGCACCGGCCTTGGCGTCTACCTTGGCGCCTGCGTGCTGCTGCGCGTGCCTGAGCTGCGCTGGCTGCTCAACCGCGAGCGTGCGCAGTAAAAAGGGCCGCAGGCAAGAGCGATGCTCCGGGTGCGGGCTCTTATAAGGAGAGACTGGCTGTGGTTCTCAGGCGGGCTTAGAGCGTGCCGCAACTTTCGATGCCGCGCTTCTTGAGGTAATCCTGGTGATAGTCCTCAGCGCGGTAGAAGGTCTGCGCAGGCTCGACGCTGGTGGCGATGGGGCGCTTGAACTTTCCGCTGGCCCCCAGCTCAACCTTGAACGCCTCGGCCTCGCGGGCCTGCTCGGGCGTGTTGGCAAACACCGCCGTGCGGTACTGCGTCCCGTAGTCAGGCCCCTGGCGGTTGACCTGCGTGGGATCGTGCATGGTGAAGAACTCTTCGAGCAGGCGGCGGTAGCTGACCTTCGCGGGGTCAAACTTCACACGCACAACCTCAACGTGCCCGGTCTCTTCGTTGCAGACCTGTTCGTACGTCGGGTTCAGCGTCTTGCCGCCGGTGTAGCCAACCTCCGCGTCCAGCACGCCATCAAGCTTGGTAAAACGCAGCTCGGGGCCCCAGAAGCACCCGGCACCGAACGTTGCGTACTGCGCCTTGACCTCAGCGGCGGGCTCGCTGGCAATGTTGGCGGGGGTGCTGGCGGGGGCGGGCGAAATCGGGGTGTTCATCGTGCTGTCCTTGTTGATCGGCTGGTTGTTGGACGCCTTGGCGGGCTGGCTCTGAGACGCAGGCGCAGTGCCGGGCTTGGCCGTCTGATCACCGCCGCGCGGCGAGCAAGCGCCCAAGGTCAGCCCCGCAAGCACCACGGCGGTCAAGCTCAAGGCCGCGGCGCGAAGCCGTCCGGCGGCCCTCGTTGAGACAATGTTGGGGCTCATCGTTGAAGTCGTAGATGCGTTCATGTGGTCTCCAGGGTCAAGGCATCGGGCCAAACAAGTTCGTATCTCAAGCGGGGTTGGTTCACAATCCAGCTGACGCCGGCATGAGCCCCCCCCCACAACCCAGCATGAGTGCCCTAAGGTTCTCGGTCTGGCGGTCGCGGGGGTCTTGGGCAGTTTACCCGAGCCTCAATCCGGCGACCACTGACACCATCGGGAGGTACTTTGTGGCCATGCTCACGCTGTTTGTCGCCGTCATCCTCGCCGCCTTGCTCGCGGCACTCACCGTCCGTGCCCCGGGGCCTCTGAAGGCCCTGTGCGTGATCGCCGCGATCGTGGTGCTGGCGGCGGGACTGGTGCTCTCGAGTGTCCGGTTCGTCGCCGCCGATGAGGTCGGGATCATCAAGAAGAACGCCCTGGGCTCGCAGCTTACCGACGGTCGGATCATCGCCACCGACGGGCAGATGGGCATCCAGGCCGACGTGCTGCCCCCGGGCTGGCACTTTGGCTACTGGCCGTTCATCTACGAGGTCAAGGCCGTCGAGCTCGTTGAGATCCGCAGCGACGAGGTCGGGCTCATCGAAGCAATCGACGGCGCCGCGCTGGATTCTGAGCAGCTCTTCGCCCCCGAGTTCGCCCCCGGCGAGTTCCAGCAGATGCTCGACGCCAGGCACTTCCTGACCGCCGGCAACGGCCGCAAGGGCACGCAGGCCAGCGTGCTTACCCCCGGCAAGTACCGTATCAACACCGAGCTGTTCAGGATCAACGCCGTCCCGCAGACCGAGGTTCCTGCTGGCAGCGTCGCCGTCTTGCGCACCAACTACGGCAAGCTTCCCTCGGGCGCCAAGGCTGGCGATGACCTGACCAACCGCCTCGTGATCGATGGCGAGATGGGCGTGCAGACCAAGCCGCTGGCCCCGGGCAAGTACCCGATCAACCCGCGGGCCGTGACCGTCACGCTCATCAGCACCGTCGACACGGTCGTGCAGTACACCGCGACGGTGACCGCCGCAGACCTGGGGCGTGACTCGACCATCGACCGCGTTAGCGGGGGCTCGAACGTCGCGGCGCGGAACATCGGCCGCCCCGCCAGCGACTCGCGCAGCAGGCCGACAAGCGAAGGCGCCGTGGGCCAGCAGACCAACACGAACTTCCAGCAACTTCCGCCGGACTCGGCGGTGACCAACGAAGAGCGTGAGATCACCGTCCGCACCGCCGACGGGTTCACCTTCCCGGTCGACGTGCGGGTTGAGTACCGCATCCAGCCCGCCAACGCGCCCATTGTCGTCTCGCGGCTGCGTGATGACCGCGTGGCGCTGCGCCGCAAGCTTGACAGCGTCGTCCGCGCCGCGTTCCGCAACGGTGCCGAGAAGGTCAGGGCCCTGGACTACGTCCAGCAGCGCAGCCAGCAAGAGGAGCAGTCGCTTCGCTCTATCGCCCTGGAGATGAAGGACGTCGGGATCGACATCAGCGCCGTGCGGATCGGCAACGTGGGCGACGAGCAAAGCCTGGGCACGCTGCTTAAGACCCAGACCGACCGCGAGCTTGCCAAGCAAGAGCAGCTGACCTTCCAGGAGCAGCAGCGTGCCGCCGAGCAGAAGAAGCAGCTGACCAAGAGCCAGCAGGAAGCCGAGGAGGAGCGCAAGCTCGCCACCGCGGCCTACCAGGTCAAGATCGCCGAGGAAGACAAGAAGCGCATCGTCATCGCCGCCACCGCCGACGCCGAGACCATCCGCATCAAGGCCGAGGCTCAGGCCAAGGCCTTTCAGCTTGTCGCCATGGAGATCGGCAAGGCCAACGCCGCGCTGATCGAGGTCCTCAAGATCGTCGGCGAGCGCAACATTCAGATCACCCCTCGCGTCATGGTCACCAGCACGGGCAACGCCTCGGGCACTTCGGCGACAGGACTCGCCGGGCCCGAGGGCGCAGCGCTCGTGGGCACCATGCTCGACTCGATGATCTCAAGAACCCCCGACGAGCCCGCACCCCGGCCCGCGCCCAGCCCCGCGCCCAGCCCCGCGCCCGGCCCTGCGCCCAGCCCTGCGGGCACGCCCTAAGAGCAGCCTGCGGACAACCTGCACTTCGCCGGGGCAGGAGGGTCGAACCCCGGGCTTGGCGCGCGTATATTCTTCACTCTTCCTTCAGGGACTCATAGATGAACACCAAGATTGCATCCATCGCGTTGGGGCTGGCCCTGCTCACCGGGCTTTCGGGCTGCTACAAGAAGGAATTCGAGGCCGAAAAGGCCAAGGCCGAGGACGCCACCAAGCAGATCGCAGACCTCTCCGCCAAGCTCGCCTCCATGCAGGCCCAGGTCACGCAGGCGACCCAGGCGGTCAACACCCTCAACGGCCTGCGCAGCCAGGGTGGGTTTATGGAGACCTTCGGCTGGCAGAACGGCACGCTGACCAGGCAGGGCCGCGAGAACGTTCGCCTCAACGAGCAGGGCGTCTTTGTCCGCCACGGCGACCGCGCCCGCGAGAACGGCAACCTCCGCTTCGCCAACGGCACGCTCGCCGACCAGAACTTCATCCTCAACCGGTCGGGCACCGCCGCCAAGTACGTCGAGGGCACCGTCCGCGGCTCGAAGGCCGACGGCGAGTGGATGTGGTACGACCGTAACGGCAAGCTCTCCAACGTCGAGACCTGGAAGGAAGGCAAGCTCGCCCAGGTTGACAGCGTCGCCGTGGACAAGGCCGGCAAGCAGACCCGCAAGAAGCTCGGCCCCAACGACACCAAGAAGTGGTTTAACGATCGCGTTGCCGTCTTTCAGATGATTCCCGAGCTGCTTCGCTCGATGTGATGGCTTCAAATATCTCCGTTAACCTCAAGGGTCGGGATTAGGCCCGGCCCCTGTTCGTTCTTTGACCGGCCATGCGACGCCCAAGCCAGCTTCCTGTATTACGCCCACTTTTGCCCGCCAGAACCTTCTGCCGAACCGAGCGGGGCCGAACAAGGTAGACTCCACGTCAGGGCCCGCGCGAAGACCGGGCCTCGCTCGCGCTGCCCTTGCTCACCACCCAAGCCTTGTGCAGTTGCGTCAGGTCCGTCCCGCAGACACCTCCAGGAGCACACCGATGATCTCAGCCTCTCTCGCCAAGAAGACTATTGTCCTCGCGCTGCTCGCCGGCGGCGGCATCATGGGCGCGGCTCAGCTCATGCCCGCTGGTGGCTCCTCCAGCTCCTGCGAGTCGTGCCCGATCTCCGCCGCCTTCGCCTCCGTCGGCGGGCTCTTCAGCTCGAGCAAGGCCCCTGCGGCCTGCCCGCCCAAGAGCGACGGCGATGAAATCCTGGAAGCCCGCTACGACAAGAACAACGACTTCGACAAGGCCAAGTCCGTTGGCAACGACGAGCAGGTCAAGAAGCCCAAGACCGACAAGCCCGCCAAGGGCGGCCCCAAGGTCGGCGAGATGGCCCCCGCCTGGGAAGCCACCGACCGCACGGGCAAGACCGTCGCCCTCGAGCAGCTTCGCGGCAAGGTCGTGCTCATGGACTTTTGGGCGACTTGGTGCCCCCCTTGCATCGCCGCGATGCCCCACATCCAGTCGCTTCACGCCGCTCATGAGAAGCACGGGCTGGTCGTCCTGGGCATGAACACCTGGCAGGACCGCGACGCCAAGGGCGACCCCGCCAAGTTCATGGACGACAACAAGTACACCTATGGCCTCGTCATGAAGACCGACGACATCGCCAAGACCTACGGCGTGCGCGGCATCCCCGCGTTCTTCGTCATTGGGCGCGACGGCAAGGTCGTTTACGTCGGCAGCGGCGCTGGCAAGAAGACCGAAGAGGCCTTGGACAAGGCCGTGATCTCCGCCCTGGGCGCAAAGCCCGCCGCGGACAAGCCCTCCGAGGGCGACAAGCCCAAGACTGAGCCGACCGAGAAGAAGGCCGGCTGATCCTCCGACTGGGCCGATTAACGCCCGCCGGTTATCCGCCCCGCCAGTTCCGTCTACACAAGGGTGGGCTCCCAGACCAGCGGGGGCCCACCTTTTCTCTTGGCCCCCGCGCTTGCGTGCGGCCCTGTCGCAGCGCACACTTGGGGTGTTGTGAGCCGCGTCAAGATCGCCCAGCCTGGTCGCGCCTTTTCCGCGTCGTGCGTCGCGGGGCTGTGCTGCTGCGTCTGCATCAGCCCAGCGCTGGGCGTGGTCATCCGACATGACCGTTTCGACTCGCAGTACACGCATCTCGCGCAGAACAACCCCATCGCCGCCGGCTCGGTCGGGACCCTCGCCATTGGCACCACGCTCGCCAGCGGCACGCTCATCGCGCCCGGATGGGTGCTGACCGCGGCCCACCTCTTTAGCAACGCCACGGCGCCAAGCGGCGTGCGCTTCATCCTGGGCAGCAGCGAGGCCGTCGCGTCGCAGGTCGTGCGCCACCCATCGTGGAGCGGCGCGTTTCTCTCAGGCTTTGACCTCGCGCTGGTCCAGCTCAGCTACCCGCTGACCTCCCCTGCCGGCGCAACGCCCGCGCTGTGGACCACCGCCCAGGGACAGCTCACCGGGCGAAACGGGCTGTGGGTCGGCACGGGCCGCACCGGCGACGGCCTTACCGGCGACAACCTCGCCTCAACTGCGCTCCGCGCGTTCACCAACGTCATCGATGATCAGGCCGCGACGCCTTCAAGTCTGGCCATACTTCTGCGCGCCGACTTCGACGGGCCCGAGCTCGGCCAATCCGGCCCGCTGGGCGCCGGCATCCCGACCGACCTTGAGGGCTCTATCGCCCCGGGTGACTCGGGCGGCCCACTGCTAGTTCAAGACGCCGATGGCCAGTGGCGCATCGCTGGCGTTCATTCCTTCATCCTGAACCAGTCGCCCCGCGCTGGCTACCGCACCGTCATGGCCTCGACGGGCGTCGCCCAACTCGAAGGCTGGATCACCACGACCATCCCCGCCCCAAACGCCGCAGGCGCGCTCGCGCTGCTGGGCCTCATCGCGGCGCGGCGCAAACGCGCGGCGTGAACAAGCACGCGCCCGCTCGCTCACTCGCCACCGCGCTCACGCAAGTAGTTCGGCGACTCTTTGGTAATGCGGATGTCGTGCGGGTGGTTCTCCACCACCGTCGCGCCCGAGACCTTGATAAACCGCGCGTGCTGGTGCATGTCGCCGATGGTCTGGCACCCCAGATAGCCCATAGAGGCCTTCAACCCGCCGACCATCTGGTAGACAAACTCACTGAGCGTCCCGCGGTACGCCACCAGCCCCTCCACACCCTCGGGCACAAACTTCTGCTTGGCCTTGTCGGTAATCAGCGACGACTGGCCCTGCTGGCTCGCCGCCTGCCCGTAGCGATCAGCGCTCCCGGCGTTCATCGCGCCCTCGCTGCCCATGCCGCGGTAGCTCTTGTACCGCCGCCCGTTGTGGATTACCGTCTCGCCCGGCGACTCATCAAGCCCCGCGAACAGCGAGCCCATCATCACCGCGTGCGCGCCACCGGCGATCGCCTTGGCAATGTCGCCACTCTGGCGAACGCCCCCGTCGGCAATCACACTCACCCCCGACGCGCCCGCCCCGCGCACGGCCTCAAAGATCGCCGAGAGCTGCGGCACCCCCACGCCCGTGACCACCCGCGTCGTGCAGATGCTCCCGGGCCCGATCCCCACCTTCACCGCGTCCACGCCCGCGTCGATCAGCGCCCGCGCGCCGTCCGCCGTCGCCACGTTGCCCGCGATCACCTCGATGTTGAACCGCTTCTTAATCGTCCGCACCGTCCGCAGCACGTTCTCGCTGTGCCCGTGGCTGGTGTCCACCGCCAGCACATCCGCGTCCGCCGCCACCAGCGCCTCGGCCCGCTCGTACTGATCAACACCCACCGCCGCCCCGCACCGCAGGCGTCCGCGCGGGTCCATGCTCGCGGCAGGAAACTGGTGCTGGCGGTCGATGTCGCGCATCGTCACCATGCCCGCCAGGCACCCGCCCTGGTCCAGCAGCAGCAGCTTCTCAACCTTGTGCTTATTAAGGATCCGCTCGGCCTGCTCCAGCGTCGTGCCCGCCGGCGCCGTCACCAGCTTCTCGCGCGTCATCACGTGCCCGACCAGCGTGCTCTCGTCCTCGACAAACTTCAGGTCGCGCCGCGTCAAGATCCCCAGCACACGCCCCTTGGCCACGCCACCTTCAGTCACCGGGAAGCCCGAGACGTGGTACCGCCCCATCAGTTGGCGGGCCTTGGCCACCGTGTCCTCCGGTGAGAGCGTCTGCGGGTCCACGATCACGCCGTTGGCCGTCCGCTTGACCTTCTGCACCTCGCGCGCCTGCACCTCGATGGGCAAGTTGCGGTGGATGATCCCAAGCCCGCCCTGCTGCGCCAGCGCGATCGCCAGCGCAGACTCGGTCACCGTGTCCATCGGCGCACTCAGCAGCGGGATGCGCAGGTGGATTAGTCGCGTCAGCTGCGTGCCCGTGTCGGCCTGCGATGGAATGATGCTCGAGTAGCGCGGCAGCAGCAGCACGTCGTCAAACGTGAAACCATCCAGCGCAATCTTCTGGTCCACCGGCGTCGGCGAAGGGCCAAGGTCATGCCCGCCACCAACAGCCTTCGGTGAACGCCCAGATTCAATAGCCGCCGCGCTCTGCCGAACACCAGACGAAGAATTCACATGGGCTTCCATGGATAAGCGTAACGGGCCCGCCCGCGCGGTCAAGCCACGCCGAACCCCGCCCGTACGTTCCACCCGTACTCTGCCATCCGGTAGCCTCCGCCCCTCGGACATCGCGGCCGAACGCGTCAGCGCCCTCGAAGCCGGCGCGCCCAGCGCCAACCTGGCCGAGGTGCCCGCCACGGACTTCACGAATCTCGCCGCTGTCGCGGGGCTGGCAGGGCTCGCCAACCGCTCTCGCAACGCCGCCGAGCTCGAACGCCTCAGCCCCGCCCACAAGCTCGGCATCGTCGCCCGCATGGATCTCGCCGCCACACTCGCCAGCAACCTTCCCCCCGCCGCGCTTCACCGCTTGGCCAGCCACACCAGCGACACGATCCGCGGCTGGGCCTGCTACGCGCTGTGCCGCCAGGGCTTGAGCGCGCAGCCAACGCCCAAGGCCAAACTCCGCGAGGCGCTCGATCGCGTCCGTCCCTTCGCTGATGATCCGCACTCGGGCGTGCGTGAGTGGGCCTGGATGGCCGCGCGTCCGCTCATCGTCGACTCGCCCACCGACGCGATCACCACGCTCACGCCCTGGACCAGCAGCGCATCGCCAAACCTCCGTCGCTTTACCACCGAAGCCACCCGGCCCGCGCGCTTAAGACCGCCCAAGGTTCCCGCGCTTCAGCATCAGCTCCAGCGTTCGGCAGACAAAGTCCACGTCACGCGCCGTCAGATCGTTGTAAAACGGCAGCGCCAGCGTCCGGTCACTCACCGTCTCAGCGATCGGGAAATCACCCGGCTTGAACTCCAGCATTCGCCGGTAGAACGGCTGCAAGTGAATGCACGGAAAGTAGTCCCGCGCACCAACCTCATGCCGGCGCAGACCCGCGATGATCGCGTCGCGCTCCTCACGCCGATACCCCGCCGCCAGACGCACCACGAACACAAACCAGCTGTTGACGCTCTCGGGCGGCAGCGTCGGCAGCACGATCTCACTAAGCCCGCCCAAGCGGTTGAAGTACATCTCCGCCACGCGCTGACGCTTCTGGATGAACTCGTCCAGCCGCTTCATCTGCGTCACGCCCAGCGCCGCAGACATCTCGTCAAGCCGGAAGTTGTACCCAAGCCGCTCGTGCTGCAGCCAGTTCACCTCTTGCCCCGGCGCCGGCGTCGGCCGTCCCTGTGACCGCAACGACCGGCAGATCTCTGCCAGGCGCGCGTCGCTGGTCACGATCATCCCGCCCTCGCCCGTGGTGATCTGCTTGTTCGGATAGAACCCAAACACTCCCACACGTCCGAAGCTCCCGCACGCACGCCGACCAAGCGAGCAACCCATCGCCTCGCAGCAGTCTTCGATCAGCGGCAGCTCGTGCCGCGCCGCAATCGCCGCGTAGTGGTCCATGTACGCCGGGTTACCAAACGTCTCGACCGCCAAAATCGCACGCGTCCGCGGCGTGATCGCCGCCTCGACCTTTACCGGGTCCGCGTTCATGGTCTTGGGACAGATGTCCGCGAACACCGGCGTCGCGCCCACCATCAAAATCGGGTTCGCGCTGGCGATAAAGCTAAACGGCGTCGTCACCACCTCGTCGCCGGGCCCAATCCCCAGCCCCATCAGCGCCATGTGCAGCCCCGCCGTGCCCGATGAGCACGCCACGGCGTGATCAACACCGACCCGCGCCGCGACCAGCTTTTCGAACCGCTCCTGGTACGGGCCGATCGACAGCCGACCTGAACGCAGCACGTCGACCACCGCGTCGATCTCGGCCTGCGTGATGTCGGGCTTGGAAAGAGGGATCTCGGCGCTCATGCTTGCTCCACAAAACAGCGTGCAGCGTTCATCGGCACGCGGGCCGCCAGAACGACAACCCACAACCGCGACCACACTTGCGGCCCCACCCACGAAGTCGCCACGCTCAACACGCACTCGCCGAGCACCCCGGCGAAACTACTCAGGCCCCGCCCGGAGCCGGAGCGCCGGGCTTCGGCGCGTCAGGCCTGGTTCCATCAGGCCTGGTTCCGTCAGGCTTAGGGGCCTCAAGCCTCGGTACCTCGCCCGTGCCGGGCAGCGCCGCGACCTCTTCGGGCGTGAACAAGACCACTTCCTTCCCTGACGGGAGGATCACCGACACGCCCAGCGCCTGCTTCAAGATGATCTCACCAAAGTTGATGTTCGCCGGGTCGGGCGACGCGCCACCCCCGCGCTGATCCACCCGAATCACCATCAGCGCCCAGCCGGTCGTCCCACGCACGGGCACAGGGAACTGGTCGCTGCGCCCGCTCGACTGCATCGACTGCATCGCCCCCTGCACCTGCCCGTACCCCTTCAACAGCTCAATCATTCCATCGGGCAACGCCTGAATCGGCCCGATCTCTGCCTCAATCTCTGAACGGAACTGCGCCCACCGCGCGTCAGTCACCACCGATGCCGCGCCCGGCGACAGCTTTACTCGCATCGAGTTCGCGTCGGTGAGCTGCATCGATGAGATAATCTGGCCCGCACCCTGAGTGAACATCTTGCCCACCTGCGCCGCGCCGATGGCGATAAACACCCACATCACGCTCGCCAAAATCCCCAGCACAATCCCCGCCACCGCCAGCCCAGTGCCGCTCTTTCGCCCGCCAGAGCCGCTGATCCGAATCAGCGCCACCGAGCCCAGCAGCGACGCCACCAGCCCGAGCCCGGGAATGCAGCAGACAATCCCCGTCACCAGTGAAATGATCGCCAGCACGCTGGTCTTGGGCGGCTCGATGATGCCCGGGTTGAACGTCGTCGCCGCGTAGGGGTTCTGGCTCATGCGCGAGTTTAGCCGGGCATAGACCGCGCCACCCGCTCCACGCACCCGAGCACCCGTCCCTGCGCCGCCGCCAGCTCGGCCTCGGTCGTCTCACGGCTCAAACTAAACCGCACGCTTCCGTGCGCAAAAGCCGGCTCCACGCCCATCGCCAGAAGCACCGGCGAAGGCTCCAGACTCCCGCTGCTGCACGCCGCGCCGGCGCTCGC
Source organism: Phycisphaerales bacterium PN19_bin_20 (assembly GCA_021173225.1). Taxonomy (GTDB): domain Bacteria; phylum Planctomycetota; class Phycisphaerae; order Phycisphaerales; family UBA1924; genus JAJTGZ01. The sequence goes on from JAJOLK010000022.1 coordinate 32,727, forward strand.
CCACACGCCACGCTCGCTCATCGCCAGCAGCAGCGCCTCGGCCTCGAGCCTCGCAAACCCGATGTTGCTGGTGTTCCACAGCCGCGCCGCCCCCGCCCCGTTCACTCGCGCATCTACGCCCATCGCCCTGCACCCATCGATCAGCCGGGCCTCAAACCCATCACGCAGCGCCCCCAAGCGTTCGCGCTCAGCGCCATTCGCAAGCCACTGCGCCGCCTCCGCCGCCGCCACGCCCGCACCAACGATCCCCGCGACGTTCTCGGTCCCCCCGCGCCGGCCCAGCTCCTGCGTCCCGATCAACGTCGGCACCAGCCGCACCCCTGGCCGCCGCCACAGCACACCGACGCCCTTGGGCCCATGAAACTTGTGCGCGCTGAAGCTCAACAGGTCGCACTCAATCAGTCCGTCGTCTTCATGCACCCCGCCCGATGAAGCCCCGCCCGGTGAAAACCCGCTAGGGGTCTGCTGACCAGCCACCCGTGCCGGCAGCTTGCCGACCCACTGCGTCCCATCCACATGCAACAGCGGGCCAGCAAGTCCGCGCGACTGCGCTGCCAGCCGCGCCGCCCGCACCAAACCCGCCACCGCGCCCATCGGCTGCAAAACGCCCGTCTCGTTGTTCGCCCACTGCACGCTCACCAGCGCGACCTCGGGCGTGATCTGCCCCGCCGCCGACGCCGCATCGACCCGCCCTGCGCGATCAATCGCCAGCCACCGCACCGCCACCTCGCCCCGGCGATCCAAGTGCTCGAGCAGCTCACGGACCGCCGCGTGCTCGACGCGCGTGCTCACCACTATCGGCACGCCACCACCCGCACCACTGCCAGCGCCCCCACCCCCGCGCGCAGCAGAAAGCACCCCCCGCACGGCCTGATCGATCGATTCGGTCCCGCTCGCGTGCAGCGTCAGCTCGCGCGCCTGCGCGCCGATCAACCCCGCCAGCTCACCGCGCGCCAGCTCAACCGCACGCCGCGCCTCCTGCCCGGCCCGGTGCACGCTCGAAGGATTGTGCCACGCGCGCTCCAGCGCGCCCGCCATCGCGGCAACCACCGCCGCGCTCGGACGCGTCGTCGCGTTGCTGTCCAGGTTGATCGCCTCGCCCGCGTTGCTGCTCACCAGCTATTGAAGCCCGCGCGCACCGCCCACGCGCGCCCGCACCCTTCGCCCCCGCCATTCGCCCAGGCCCACTTCTAGTAGATAAACCGCATCCGACCAAAGTCCGGCACCGGGAACGCCTTCCCGCCGTGCGAAGGCCAGTACACAAAGAACGCCTTGCCCAGCATCAGCTCCCGCGGCACCACCGACAGCGTCGGGTCAAGCTCCGCCGCCACCCACGGGCTCACGCTCGGCCACAGACGCCCGTCGCTGCTCGCAGGGCTGTTGTCGCCGCAGCAAAAGAACTGGTCCGGCCCCAGCGCCAGCGGTGCCAGCGGGCTGGTCGCCGCCGCCGGCGTGCGCGCCATCGGCCCGCTGGTGTACGCCGCCGGAGTGTAATACAAGTCACGATCAAGCCCCACACGCCGCAGCGTCGCCGCGGGGCCCGCGATCGTCCACCGCACGCCCACAGGCTTGTAGATCAGCGGGTTGCTCAGCACGTTCCCGCTCACCATCCCGCCCGCCTCAATCTTGCTGAAGATCTCCGGCTCGGTCGCGTTCACAAGCCGCTCCGCCGGGCTCCAGTCGTACCCCGCGTACGCCACCAGCTGATGATCCACCCACAATTGCAGCGTCTGATCCACATGCCAGAACTCAATGTCCGCCGTCGTCCCGCCCACCACCGGCGGCAGCGGCACCGCGCGGTCCAGGAGCTCACGCCACGCGGGCTCGGTGGCTCCCGCGCTCCCGCCCGCGCTAGGCCCAACTTGCGCCGCTCGCATCCCCAGCGTGACCTTCCCGCCCACCATCAGCGCCCGAAACTCATGCCCGCGCGCAAGCACCGTCGCCGTCAGCTCTAGCTTGCTCGCGTCGGTGCCCGAGTCCAGCGCCAGGCCCATCCGCAGCCGCACGTCGGCAACCGGATATCGCAGCGCTCCGACAATGGGCGTTTCGTTGTACCAGTAGCGGTCGTTGATCTGACGCAGCTTGTCGCTGGGGTGATCGTCAGACCGGCTGTACGTCGCGTGCTTGATGAACGTTGCGCCCGCATCCCACGCCAGCTCAGCCGCGCCGCCGCCGTCAAAGCGAAACTCCCGCCCGCTGTTCCGCGTCGCCAAAGCGCCACCACCACTGCTAGCGCCACCAGATGCCCGCGCACGCCACGGCTGCACGCCCGCAAACCCCACCGGCAGCAACGACGAATCAAACACCTGCTGCCACACCGCACGCTGCACCGCCGCGGGCTTGCGACGAACCTGCCAACCACCCTGCGACCACAACGCCCGCGTGTCCGCCTGCCGCGGCAGCTTCCGCACGAACACATCCCCGTCCGCCAGCGCCACCTCCTCGTTGGGCAGCGCGATCAACCGCTTGATGAAGTTCTCGTCCGGGTTCGTCGGGTTCTTGAACACCACCACATCCCACGCCTGCGGCTCAGCCAGCGCGTAGAGGTACTTGTGCACAAAGATCCGGTCGCCCGCACGCGTCCGCACCGTCGCATCATTGATCTCGCCGCCCGTGACCGGGTCGTGCACCGTGATCCCCGGTATCGGCACCCCGGGCACCTTCGGCTGGATCGACTTGATCGCCCACTCACCCTGGTTGCCGTACGGGTTCTGAAAATCCCCCGGCGGGTAACCCCAAGGGTTCACCGCCCAGTCCAAGCCCGTTTGTGGTGACACAAACCGCATGTGCTGCCCGTTGAGGGTCGGCGCCATCGACCCCGTCGGGATCACGTACGCCTCCGCCACAAACGCGCGGAAGACAAACGCCAGCGCAAAGGCGATGATCACCGAGATGACCGTCTCCTTCACCGACTCCCGAGATTTCGCGCCCCCGCTCGCGCCCCCAGTCGTTTGATTGCTCGCCATGGGCAGAGGGTACCGCCCGCAACCCCACCACGCCCCCACCACGCCCCCACCACAGCCCCTATCACGCCCCCACCTCAGCGCCCCCCAGCGCCACCCGCCGCCCACACACCGGCAACACCACGCGCCGCCACGCCGCAACAGCCCGCATAAACCCACCCGCGCCGCGCACCAAAGCGCCTCTTCAATGGCCAAACGCCCGCGCTTCGGGCATGCTTGCGCACCCAGCAACCAGGCTTTTCTCAGACCTGGCCCGCCCACACCTACCAGCCACTCCAGCCCCACCAACCCCACGTCCGCCCACCGCGCCCGGCACCCGCCCGCACCACTACGCGCCCGCCCAGCCCGCCCGCTGGCACGCCGCTCGCATTGCTGCCATTAAGAACCGCCCGGCGAGAAAGAGAACGGAAAGAGACCAGAGAGAGACCGGGGCACCAGACCAGAACGTCAGCCGCCATCAGGAGACACGACCATGAACGATCAAGACTTTCAGCACAAGCTCGGCGACCTCATCGACCAGATCAACACCCTCCCCGAAGACCAGCGGACCCGCCTGAACGCCCTGGCCGACGAGGCCAAAGACCGCCAGCAGCGCATGAAGAAGACCGTCGCCGAGCTCCAAGACTCGCTCGACTACCTCCGCCTCTCCATCAAGTACCTCCTCTTTGACCTCGAAGCGACCCGCCGCGAGAACGCCTACCTCCGCAAGCTGCTCGAGAAGCAGGCCAGCGGCAACAACGACGCCGAGTCCTCCGACTAACTCCGCACGCCCCCTGAACCCCGCCCCGCGCCGCCTCCACCGGCGCTCAGCCCCCAGGTTGCTCCTCGCATATCCCTGCTGCATGTGTCCGCAGCTCCGGCCCCGGCACGTCTCGCGACGTTCCGGGGCTTCTTTGCTTACCTCCAGATCCCCCCACAAAACCCAAAACTCCCACAACCACCGCTATCCGCACACCCCCTAACCGCCCGCCAAAGGCCCACCCGCCCCGGGCCTACCTTCACTCCATGTCCACCAGCCCAGCGACCGCCAGCCCAATCACCCACATCACCCTTGACTGCGGGCTTCCGCTCATCGTCGAACACATCCCGGGCGTCGCCTCCGCAAGCCTCTCATGGCTCACCCCCGCCGGCGTCGCCTACGACCCGCCCGGCAAAGAAGGCCTCGGCGCCATGCTCGCCGAGCTCGCCCTCCGTGGCACACACGACCGCACCAGCCGCCAACTCGCCGATGAGCTCGACCGCCTCGGCATCCTCCGCGGCACCGACTGCGGCCGCCAGTTCATGGGCCTCGCCGCCACCTTTGTCGGCGCCCGCTTTGCCGAGGTCCTCCCGCTCATCACCGAGATGGTCCTTCGCCCACGCCTGGACGCAGACGCCATCGAGCCCACACGTCAGCTCGCCCTCCAGTCCCTCGCCGGCCTGGCTGACAGCCCCCAGGACCGCGCCGCCGAGATCCTCACCGCGCGCCACGCCTCGCCCCCACTTGACCGCAGCACCCTGGGCACGCAGGCCGGCCTCGAGAGCATCACACAAGCCGATTGCCTCCGCGCCTGGAACGACCGCATCAAGCCCGCCTCGTGCATCCTCGCCATCGCCGGCGATGTTGACCCCGCCGCGACCGCCGACGTGCTCAATCGCGCCATCGCCCGCCTCACCGCCGCCCGGGGCCAGCCCTGGGCCGGCCAAGCCCCCGTGCTCGGCGCAGGCATCGCGCTCGCCGACCAGCTCGGCCGCGGCAGCTTTCACCACGAGCCCGACCCGGCCAATCAAGTCCAGATCTACCTCGCCCATGAGGCACCGCCCGAACGCAGCGACGACGCACGCCTCGAACGCATCGTCTCCAGCGTCCTCTCGGGCGGCTCAGCCGCAAGGCTTTTCAGCGAGGTCCGTGAGAAGCGCGGGCTCTGCTACGCCGTCGCCAGCAGCTACGCCGCCGACAAGCTCTTCGGGCGCGTCGTCGCCTATGTCGGCACCACGCCAGACAAAGCTCAGCAGAGCCTCGACGTGCTCACCAGCGAGCTCGCCCGCGTCGCCGGCTCAAACGCCCGCGTTGAGCAAGATGAGTTCGACCGCGCCCGCGTCGGGTTCAAAGCCCGCCTCGTCGCCAGTGGCGAAAGCTCAGCCGCACGCGCCGCCGCCCTAGCCAGTGACCACCACAAGCTCGGGCGCGCTCGCTCGCTGGATCAGCTCGCCGCCGACGTTGACCGCACGACCCTCAGCGAGGTGAACGCCTATGTCCAGCGCCGCAGCATGGGCCCCACCACCATCGTCACCCTCGGGCCCACGCCGCTGACCGCCCCGGCGCGCTAACTGGGCCCGCAACCCTGGCTACCCCCACGCTCCGCTTGAGTCTCGCGTCGCAGGGTGTCGGATCGCTTCACGCGCATAGGTTTTACGGGCATTCCGAATCACCCTTCGGCCCGCGCATACACCACCAGCCGCTGCACTTCCAGCCGCAAGCCGCGCTTCGCCAGCGCCGCACCTATCAGCGCGCTCACCCCCGGCACGCTCAGCGCGTCCAGCTCGCCCGTGTCCGCACGCACCAGCACGCCACCATCCCACGCACCACTGGCAGCCCCACCTCCAGCCCCGCCCCAAGCGCCGCGGCCGCCGCCCCAATGACCACCCACGGCTACTTGGTAGTGTGCCTGGTCCGGGGTCAGCAGCACCTGCCGCACAATCCCGCTCTCTTCAAGCAGCTTGATCGTCCGGTACGCCGTGGCCTTTGAGACCACGGGCCGCTGCGACCGCAGCCGCGCCAGCACGCCCTCAACCAAAAACGGACCCGTGAGCTCGAGCACCGCCGCCAGCACCCGCGCCCGCTCCGACGTGTACTTCAGCCCCGCACCGCGCAGGTGCCGACGAAACACCGCGCACACCGGCTCGATGATCGTCACACCCTCGAACCCAAACCCCGCTCCCGAACCCAGCCCCACGCCCGCACCCATACCCGCGCCGACACCCGTCGCCAAAGCTGGTCCCAAAAACGGCACCAGCGCCGCCGAGCCCTCGGCCGCCGCTCCGCCCACTCTCACGCGCCGCCTTGACACGCCAATATGCTACCCGCCTTCCACTCGCCCGCACCTACTCGCCCCCTTCCACTCATCCCCCACCTACTCGCCCCCACCCACTCGCCCCCACCCACTCGCCGGAGACGCGCTTGAAGCTCGAGAGCCACGACCAGCGACTCGCCAAGCACCCAAGGCTTATCCTCGGCCTCTGCGTCATCGTTGCCGCACTCCCCATCTTCACCGTCGTCGGCCTGCCAGACCGCTCAATGGCCCTCGGCGGGCTCGTCGCCCTCCTTCACTCGCTCATCAGCGCAGGCATCCTCGCCAGCGCCTATCTCCTCGCGGGCGTCGGCCTCGCCTGGCCACTTGCCGCCGCGCTCTGCCCCACTACAAGCACCACGCTGAGCCCCGCATCCCGGCACACGCGCCGCTGGCTTCAAGTCGCCCTCGGCGCGGCCCTCATGCCATGGCTCAGCCACGCCCTCGGCGTCCTGGGCCTCCTCTCAGGACGCACCGGCTTCGCCGTCGCCGTCGCCGTGCTGGTCATCGGCGGCGCGCTGCTGGCCACGCAAGCCGTCCGCTTCTTCCGCGCCGCACCGCGACTGCCAGACCTCCCCACATGGCCACTCGCCGGCGCGATCGCTACCGCCATCTTGCTGCTCGCCGCCGTCAACCCGCCCGGCTGGCTCTGGCGCTCAGAGGCCGGCGGCTTTGACGCCCTTAGCTACCACCTACCACTCGCCCAAGAGTGGGCCGAGCCCGGCGGCCGCATCTGGCCCCTTCAGCACAACGTCTACTCATTCCTCCCAAGCTACATAGAGGCCAGCTTCACCCACATCGCCGCCATCCTCGGCGGCTCACTCACCGCCTCCGACGGCCTGGGCGCGCTGACCTGCCAACTCATCCACGCCCTCTACACACTGCTCGCCGCCGCACTGCTCTACAAACTCGTCACCACCGCGCTCACCAACATCGCATCAAGCAACAACAAAGCCACTACGCCCCTAATCCCCGCGCCCTCAACTTCCGCGCACACCACCCGCGTCGCCGCACTCATCGCCGCACAAGCACTCCTGGCCACACCCTGGGTCATCGTCACCGGCAGCCTCGCCTACAACGAAATGGCCATGCTCGCCATGCTCACTGGCGCGTGCGCCTTTGCCCTTGACCGCCAGCTCTCACCCCCGCGCCGCGCGCTGGTCGCCGGCCTGCTGCTGGGCATCGCCTGCGGCTTCAAGCCCACCGCGCTGCTCCTGGGCGGGCCCACTATCGCCCTGCTCCTGCTCATCGCCACCCCGCCACGCGCCTGGCCACGCATGATCGCCCTTGGCGCACTCGCAGGCCTCATCACCTTCGGCCCGCCGCTGCTGCGCAACTTCCTGGCCTGCGGCAACCCGCTCTTCCCCGCCGCCACCAACCTCTTCCACACCACATGGCCCTGGAACGCCGATCAAATCGCCAACTTCGCCAACAACCACGCCCCCCAAGGCACGTTCACCAACCAGCTCGCACGCCTCATCGAGTTCCGACCCTCCAGCGCCGTTGACACCCAGCCCCGCGGCCTGCTGCACACGCAGTGGGGCATCCTCTTCCCCGTTGGCCTCGCCGCCCTCGCCGCCACCATCGCCCTCGCGCGCCGGCGCCCCACCGACCCAGAACACACCGCGCCTGAATCGCGCCCACCCAGCACACGCGCGGTCGCACTCGCGCTGCTGCTGGGTACGCTCGCCGGGCTCTTGGCCTGGGCCCTCTTCACCCATGCCCAGAGCCGCTTCCTCATGCCGCTGGCCATCAACCTTGCCGCCGGTGTCGGGCTCGCTGCCGCCATGTTCGCTCAAGGGCCTCACCGCGCACAAGCGATGGACGCCGCCGGCAACACCACCACCCGCCGCGTGCCGCTCCGCCAAATCGCCCTCCTGGCCGCCTCCGCCATCCCGCTCATCCAGGCCGCCACGCTCGTGAGCACCTTCCTGCGCGAGGGCGGCGGAAGCCCCAACCAGCTCCTTGTCGCCGGCGTCTCCGCACGCACCGGCGAGCTGCTCGCCAGCCAGCGATCCCTCCTCAGCCCCTCACAGTGGCGCGAGGCCCTTGAAAGCGCCGGCCCCGAAGCCGCCGTCAACCTCCGCGCGCCAGAGCTAACCAACTCCAACAGCCCCACCAACCCCACCATCCCAGCGCGCGCCTACCTGCTCGGTGACGCCACGCCCCTCTATTACCTCGTCCCCGTGCTCTATCACACCGTCTGGGACGCGTCGCCACTGGGCAACGCCATCCGCGCCGCGCCCGACGAGCCCGACGCCTGGACCGCCGCACTCGCCAACCAGAACGTCGCCTTCGTCGTCGTCAACTTCAGCGAACTTGCCCGCTACTGGCGCACCTACGGCTACGACCCCGCCGTCACCCCGCAAGCCGTCGTCGCGTGGGTCTCAACCCTCGGCGAGCCGCTCGAAGAATGGGCCTATGACGAGCAAGGCCTCGAACTGACGTGGCGCGATATCGTCGTCCAGAACCCACGCCAATGGAACGGCCGCGCCCTCTGGCGAATCAGCCCAACACTGAGCCCAACCCCAACACCAATCGCACCCAGCCCAACGCGCAAGCCCGCCAACATCGTCAGCGCTGGCATCGTGAGCGCCAAGCCCGTGAGCGCCAA
>JAJOLK010000023.1 GCA_021173225.1 Phycisphaerales bacterium PN19_bin_20
GCTCGGCCGGTACAAATGGCGCGGATGGCGCGCCTGGCTCGATCGGCTTGACGGGAGCAATTGGCCCCGCCGGTTCCACGGGTGCAACTGGTTCCGCTGGCCCGATCGGCCCGCAGGGTGTGGCTGGCAATGACGGTGCCGCTGGCGTCGCAGGAACGCCGGGTGCCGTTGGTGCCCCCGGTGCAGCTGGTGCCGCAGGCCCTCAAGGCTCGGCCGGTACAAATGGCGCGGATGGCGCGGATGGCTCGATCGGCTTGACGGGGGCAATTGGTCCCACCGGTTCCGCGGGTGCAACTGGCTCCGCTGGCCCGATCGGCCCGCAGGGTGTGGCTGGCAATGACGGTGCCGTAGGCATTCAGGGCATCCCCGGGGTCGCGGGTGCGCCCGGCCCCACTGGCCCTACTGGGCCCACTGGCCCCACTGGCCCCACTGGTGCAGCCGGCGCCTCCGCGCCCTTCACCATCAGCGGCCAGAACTCCACCTACAACCTCACCGGCAACATGGGCGTCGGCGTTGCCATCGATTCGACCGTGAAGATCAACGTATCCACGAGCAGCGCCATCGGCATGCAAGCGAGCAGTACGGCGTCGGGTGGCACAGGTGTTTATGGTATCGCCAACATCGGCTCCAACCCCTACGGCGTGTGGGGGACGACTTCCGCGACGGCGAGCACCTCGGTTGGCGTCGCCGGCGATGCAGCCGGCGGCATGGGCGTTCGCGGTACAAGCACCGGCGCGTCAGGGTTCGGCGTTCTCGGCAGCAACTCAAGCACAGCGACCACGGCCACCGGAGTCTCCGGCTCTAGCAGCCGCGGCGTGGCGGGCGCATCGGGTCTCGCTGCCAATGGCAGCAACGGCACGCAGGCCAACCGCCTGCAGGGCGGCGGCGTGTTCGGCAGCACTACAAACGCCAACGGCAACGCCGGTTTCTTCCTCGGCCGCGTCGTGATCGAAAACACCTTCGCAGCTGGTGCTCCGACGAACGATCAGGGTGCCGGGAGCCCCGATGCGTTGATCGTTTGGACGAACACGGGTGCCTCGGGCTTCAACCGATCCGGTGCATCGTTCCAACCATCGGACCGCAACGCTAAGAACGGCTTCACCGCGGTTGATACTCGCCAGGTGCTCGAGAAGCTGGTCGAGACGCCCGTCAGTCGCTGGCACTACAACGGCGATGATCAGACCTGGTACATGGGCCCGATGGCCCAGGACTTCAAGGCGTCCTTCGGCCTGGGTGACAAGGACACCGTGATCCACGGCGTCAACGCCGACGGCGTCGCCCTCGCCGCCATCCAGGGGCTCAACGCCAAGCTCGTGGCCGAGCTGAAGCAGCGTGACGCGACGATCGCCCAGAACGCCGAGACGCTGTCGCTCATGGACAAGCGCCTTGAGCTTATGGAGACCAACCTGAAGGTCGGTGCGAGCGACTCGCGCCTGCTGGGCATTGGCATCGGCGTTCTGGCCCTCGGCCTGCCGGCGATCGCCGGGCTGATGCTTCTGCTGGCCCGCAAGCGTCGCCGTTCCGTTGCCGCCGCTGGTGGTCGGGAGTTGGTCCCGGTCGCAGGGTGAGCACGCTGACCCCGGGGCCATCGCCCGGGTCAGTCGAACAGCCCGGGCTCGCGCGGTAATGGTCCCTTGGCCCCGCTGGCGTGGTCGTCGCGGCCATTGCCTGGCCCGTTTGCGGGTGTCGCGGATGGCTCGCTTCTCGGCGCTGCTATCGGCGGCTCCACGCGCTCGATGAGCGTGGCGTCGTTGATCTTCGGTGAGCCCACGCGCGTGCTCACGGGCCGCGCCTCGACCGCCGGGACCTGCGCGGGGTCGAACAGCGCGCGAGAGTCAGCCGTCACGTCCAACCACCGCGCATGGTTCGCACGCGGCACGATCACCGGCATCCGCTCGTGCAGCCCGTGCATCGAGGCGTTCGCGGCGGTCGTCAACAGTGCAAAGCTGCCCGCCGCCTCAGCACCATCGACCTCGGTCCCGCCCGCAGGCTCCCACAAGCCCGCGACACAGAAGACCGTCTCGCCCGCCGGCCTGATCCAGTATGGACGCTTGCTCTCTGGCCTTTGAGCCCACTCGTAAAACCCGCTGATGGGCACCAGGCAACGCCGGGCGGCGAAGGCGCTGCGAAACACCGCGCTGATCGCGGCCGTCTCACTGCGCGCGTTGATCGGCGCCATCGTCGGACTCTTGCTCCAGGCCGGCACCAGGCCCCAGCGCATCGGCACCAGCTCGCGCTGGCCGTGGTGGTCTAGGCGGCACACCGGCGTGCACTGCGTGGGCGCGACGTTGTACGAGGGGTCGATCTCGACCGCCGCGCCAGGGTGCAGGTCCAGAAAGTCTCTGACCTGGGACCATGTGTAGTGGCGAGTGAACCGGCCGCACATCGCGTCGTCTCCTACTTGGGCCCGCACGGCTGCGCGTTGCTGGTGCGTGCAGGTCTGGTGCGTGCAGGTCTGGGGCGCGCAGGTCTGGTGCGTGCAGGTCTGGTTCGGGTCGGTCCGGCTCGCATCAATGCTCACGCGCACAACCACCTGACCTGCCCGACAATCCTAGTGGAAGTCCCGCGAGTGGCTCGGGAGTGACTCGAACTGCGCGTCGAGGCTCTCTAACCGGCTGACCTGCACGTGCACCACCGGGCCTTGCCGCTCAACTCGCCCGTGCGCAAGCAGGATTGTGCTGAGCCTGGCGGCCTTGCGGAAGCGCTCAAAGACCCGCGGGCGGATGATCAGGTTGGCCATGCCCGTCTCGTCCTCAAGCGTGATAAACACAATGCCCGAGGCCGTCGAGGGCCGCTGGCGGACCAGCACCAGCCCCGCGACCAGCACGCCGCGCTTGTTGGGGCTGGCGTGCGCATCACGCAGCTCGCCGGCGGTTGTGGCCCCGCGCAGCGCGAGTGCGGCACGCAGAAAACTCAGCGGGTGCGCACGCAGCGAGACGCCCGTGGCGTTGATGTCGTCCAGCACGCGCAGCCGCGCAGGAACCTTCGGCAGCGGCACGTCGTCGCCGTCATTGCCAAGCCCACTTTTGCCAAGCCCAGCATCGCGCGGCCCGCCATGACCAAGGCCGTCATGACCAAGGCTGTCATGACCAAGGCCGCCTTCGCGTGGCCCGCCTTCACGCGCGGGTGCCTCAGCGCCCGCCACGCCCGCCACGTCCGCGGCGCACGCCGCCGCCAGCTCGGGGTCCATCTCAAACAGCGGGAGCGATTCATCGCTCAGGGTCCGCAACTGCCACAGCGACTTCTGTCGGTCCAGGCCCATCGATCGGAATGCCTCGGCCCGCCCCAGGCACCGCAGTGCCGCCACCGGCGCCACGCGGGCCCGCCACAGCGCCCCGACGCTCGCGAACGCTCCGCGCTGCGCCACGGCCAGCTCGATCGCTCGCGCGTTCTCCTCGCGCAGGCCCCTGACCATCCGCGTGCCCAGGCGCAGCGCGCGCCCGTCGTGCTCGATTGAGCAGTCCCACCCCGAGCGGTTGGCGTCAATTGCCAGCACGCGCACGCCGTGGGCCTTGGCGTCAGCGATGATCTGCGCCGGCGCGTAGAAGCCCATGGGCTGGCTGTTGAGCAGGGCGGCGGCGAACGCCGCGGGCTTGTGGTGCTTCAGCCAGCACGAGACATACACCAGCAGCGCAAAGCTGGCGGCGTGCGACTCTGGGAACCCGTACTCACTGAAGCCCTTGATCTGCTGCAGCACGCGCGACGAGAAGTCGTGGCTGTACCCGCGCTCAAGCATCCCCGCCAGCAGCTTGCGCCCCAGCTCTTCGAACTGCGCGGTCTTGCGCTTCCACGCGGCCATCGCGCGGCGCAGGCGGTCGGCGTCGTCGCTGCTAAAGCCCCCCGCGACGATCGCCAGCTGCATCGCCTGCTCCTGGAACAGCGGGACTCCCAGCGTCCGCTCCAGCACATCTTGCACCTCCGGGCTTGGGTAGACCACCGGCTCTTCGCCGTTGCGACGCCGCAGGTACGGGTGCACCATGTCGCCCTGGATCGGCCCGGGGCGGACGATCGCTACCTCGATCACCAGGTCGTAGAAGCACGCGGGCTTCAGGCGCGGGAGCATCGACATCTGTGCGCGGCTCTCGATCTGGAAGACCCCGACGGTGTCGGCCCGCTGGATCATCGCGTACACGTCCGGGTCCTCCGCCGGCACGCTGGCCAGCGTCAGCTCGTGCCCGTGCGCATACGCCGGGCCCGCCGCGTTGATAAGCCCGAAGCACCGGCGGATGCACGTGAGCATGCCCAGGCCCAGGCAGTCGACCTTGAGCATCCCCAGCGCGTCGATGTCGTCCTTGTCCCACTCGATGACCGTCCGGCCTTCCATCGCCGCGTTCTCAATCGGCACCAGCTCGCACAGCGGCGTGCGCGTCAGCACCATCCCGCCCACGTGCTGCGAGAGATGCCGCGGGAAGCCGACCAGCTCGCCAGCCACGCGCAGCACCAGCGCCAGTGTCGGGTCGTTGGGATTGAAGCCGGCCTCGCGGGCCCTCTGCGCGGTCGGCGCCTCGCCCCAGCGGTCGATGGCCTTGGCCAGCGCGCCCACCGCGTCATCCGAGAGGCCAAGGGCCTTGCCCACATCACGCACCGCGCTGCGCGCGCGGTAGCTGATGACCTCGGCGGTCATCGCCGCGCGCTCACGCCCGTACTTGGTGTACAGGTACTGCAGCACCTCCTCGCGGCGCTCGTGCTCGAAGTCGATGTCGATATCCGGCGGCTCGTTGCGGGCCCGGCTGATGAACCGCGCGAACAGCAGCTTGAACCGCGCGGGGTCAACCTCGGTGATCCCCAGGCAGTAGCACACCGCCGAGTTCGCCGCCCCGCCCCGCCCCTGGCACAAGATCCCGCGCGAGCGCGCGAAGCTCACCAGATCGGCGCACGAGAGGAAGTACGCCTCGTACCCGAGCTCGGCAATCAGCGCCAGCTCACTGTCAATCTGGCGGCGCACGCCCTCGGGCACGCCGCCGGGGTAGCGCCGCTGCGCGCCAGCCGCCGTGAGCTGCGCCAGGTGCGCGCCGGGGCTGACCCCGGGCGGGCAGGTCTCTGATGGGTACTCGTACCTGAGCTGGTCGAGGCTGAAGGCCGCGGCCCGCAGCGCCACCTGCGCGCTGCGCTCGACCGCCCGCGCGTGCCCGAGCAGCAGGCGCAGCAGCTCAGAGGCGGGCTTGAGGTGCCCCTGCGCGTGCGCACGCAGGCGCGCCCCGGCCTGCTCGATGCTGACCCCGTGACGCACGCACGCCAGCACGTCGTGCAGCACGCGCCGCGACGGCACGTGGTAGTGCGCATCGTTGATCGCCGCCAGCGGGACGCGGGCCATCGCCGCAAGGTCAGCCACCTGGCGCAGGCGGACGTCATCATCAGGCCCGAAACCACGCGCGATCGCCAGCGAGAGCCGGTCGTCGTCAAAGACCTTCGCCAGCCCGCGCAGGGTCTCAACGCACGCTTCATCAAGCACCGCCGGCGGGATCATCACGCACAGAAGCCCACGCTCAAACTCGAGCAGGTCGTGCAAGCGCAGGTCGCACGTGCCCTTCGATGCGCGGCGTTTGCCACGCGTGAGCAACTGGCAAAGGTTGGCGTACCCCGCGCGGGTCTCGGCAAAGATCAGCAGCTCAAGGCCCGCCGGCTCGCGCAGCACCAGGCGCGTGCCGATCGCCAGTGGGATGCGGGCACCCTTGGCCGCGACGTGTGCCCGCACGATACCCGCGAGGGTGTTGACGTCAGCGGTACACGCCGCGACGTGCCCCAAGGCCGCGGCCTGCGCGACCATCTCTTCAGGATGGCTCGCGCCGGTCAGGAAGGTGAAGTTGCTGGTGACCGCGAGCTCGGCGTACGCGACGGCGGGGGCCGCGCCAGCGCCTTCGCCCGCGCCAGCGCCTTCGCCAGCGCCAGCGCGAAAGTCCGCGCCAGAACGATCGGCCTTGAACGGGTGCTGGTGCGGCTTGCTGTCAGGGTCTTGTGGCATGTGTTTAGGCCCACGCTCCGCGCACGCTCCAGCGCCCGTCGTCAAGTGCGCGCGAGACCCACAGCCAGACGCCGCGGTCGTCTTGAATCTTGAAGTAGTCGTGCCCAGACTGCCCGTCGGCGGCGCGGAGACCGTGCGGCGTCGCCACGCGCCACCACTCACCCTCGATGCGCTCGGGCCCGACGCAGGTCAGCACCGGCCCGGCATGGTCACGCCAGCGCAGCACATGGATCGGCCCGTCGGGCGTGGCGGCGATGACCTGCGCCGGCAGCGCGGGCTCAAAGAGCTGGCTGGGCCGGTGCTGACGCGCGGGGCATGACGCGAGGTGGGGCGTAGCGTGAGGGGCAGGGTGGGGCGTAGCGTGGGGGGCAGGGTGGGGGGCAGGGTGGGCATCGGGCGCGTCCAGCACGCTGCGCCGGCGCACGCACCGCGCAGGGTCGTGGCTGTCGTGACGCTCAAGGGTGCACACGCGCGCCGGCCCCAGGCGCGTCGCCAGCGCGTCGAGCAGCTCGTGCCAGCGCTGGTTGCGGGTCGGCTCGCAGGTCGGCTCGTCGGTGGTTCCGTTGGCGCGATCGCCTTGCTCGAGCGTGCCCTGGCGGGTCCGCAGCGGTGCCGTTCGGAAGGCCCGTGCGCGGACGCCCTCAACCCCGAAGCCCATGTGCAAGCTGGCGACGCGGTCGCGCAGCAGCCGCCAGAGGTGCGCCGGTGCGGCGCTGGGGCGTGTCAGCGTCAGGCCCAGCTCGACGGGCTCAAGGTCGCAGCGGGCAAAGCTCATCGTCAGCTCGCTGGCCCCCAGCCCGCGGGCCAGCAGCTGTGCGCACAGGTCACAAAGCATCGCGCGGGCCGCGGCCTGGACCGTCTCGGTGCGTGTGGTGGGGCCTTCAAAGTCCACGGCGCAGCGCAGCGGTCGCTCGGGCACGATCGCTTCGGTCCAGTGGTGGGCCAGGCCCAGGGCCTGGTCAAGCCTGAGCAAAACCTGAAGCCCAAACCGCCGCGCAACGCCCGTGCGGCCCAGCGCGACGAGCTGCTCGACACGCTCAACGCGCAGCTCGGCAAGGGCCTGGTGGGCCTTGGGCTCAAGGCGCAGAGCCGCGAGCGGCAGCGGGGCCAGCGCGGCGGCGGCCTGACCGTTCGGGCAGGCCAGGTGCGCGTCGTGGGCGAACCGGGCCAGGGCCCAGGCCAGCGCGGGGCTTGGCGCAACGCTGACGCGCGCAGTCAACCCCCAGCGGGCCAGTTGGGCGCGGACGCGAGCGAGCATGGGTGCCTCGCCGCCAAAGAGGTGCTCACACCCGGCGATGTCAACTAGCAGCGCGTCGGGCGGCTCGGGCGCGACGACGGGCGAGAACCGCAGCATCCGCTGGGCGAGTGCGCGCAACAGGGCCCGCTCACGCCGGGGGACGCGCTCGACCACGCGCGGGGCGCGCAGCACGGCCAGGGCCTGCGCCAGCGGCATCCCGGGCTGCACGCCGCTGCGCTCAGCGCGGCGGCAGCGGTCGTGGACGAGGCGGCGGTTGCTGGCGGTGACGGCGATGATGACGGGGCGGCCGTCAGCCGGCGGTGCGCCCGCGTGCTTGTCCTTGAGCCTCAACAGGTCGATCGCCGGGGTCATCAGCCACACGCACATCACCCGTTTCATGGTCGATCCGCACGCGCCAGCGGTGCGCTCCTTGGGTTGGCCGCACGCCCTTGCAGCGCAGGAGTTCAGCGTGCCATCCTGGCGCGCAGTCGGTCGTGGTCGTGGTGGGGGAGCAGGTGGAGGTAGAGGTGGTGGGGGTCAGGCGCCAGCGTGAGCACGCGGCAGAGAGGGCCCGCAGCTCACTGATCGGGCGGGCCAGGAGCCCGATGGTCCGGCCGGCGGCGGCGGCGAGCTGGGCGCGGCGTGTGGCGGTCAGGTCAAGCCCGCTGGCGTCGGCGACGACGGCGTCAACCCCGGGGCAGCGCAGTGCCGCGTCAATGGCCCAGATGCGCTGGCGGAGGTCGGGGGGATCAACCAGGATCGGCGCGTGCAGCGCGCGTGGCAGCGCGGGCAGGTAGGGCCAGACACGCCGCCCGATCCACAGCACGCGCCTGGGTCTAGTACTGCTGGGTCTGGCACTGCTTGGCCTGGTGCTGCTGGTGCTGGAGGGCGTGCCAGCGGCGAGCCAGGCGAGCATGGTGATGGGCGCGAGCCAGTTGTTGCTCGTGGTGGGGGTGGTGGGGGTGGTGGGGGTGGTGGGGGTGGTGGGGGAGGTGGGGGAGGTGAGGGTGTGATTGGTGTCGAGGAGCCACTCATGAACCGAGCCGGGCGTTGGGCGCGGGAAGGTGTGGGCGTGGCTTGTGCGGTAGGTGTGGGCGTGGGTGGTGTTTGAATGGCTGGCGGCGAGGCCCTCGAAGGCCTGGAAGCTCGCGGCGGTCGAGCCGAGGAGGGCTTCGAGGTCTGGACGTGCTGTACTGTCTGTGTACGGGTTCACGTTGTTAGGATATCGTGCGGCGACGGTCTGTCCAGTGAAATGTGACGCAAGCCGCCGATTCTGCGCAAAAGTAAGGAGTTCGTGAGGGCATGAGTATGTTTGTGTGAGCTGCTTGAGGAGCCAAGAAAAATAGCTGGTATGAGCGATTTTATCAAAAGAAGCGTGCTTGATTCAATTGGTAGTGGTCGGTTTGGTACATGGCCCCAGCCGGTGGTGTGGCCTTCGGTGGCGATGGGCGGGTGTAAGATCTTGATGTGCCCTCGTAGCTCAGTTGGATAGAGCGCGTCTTTCCTAAAGATGAGGTCGCAGGTTCGACTCCTGCCGGGGGCGTTTATTGGGCGTGCGGGCGGCGCTTGGGGGCGCTCGTGAAAGAGAGCTGGGCGGATTGAAGCGGGTGGCGCTTCATTTCGGCGGGTTCTCGGTCGATCTTGCTTGCAGCATGAAGCGCTGTGCGAGGACAGACCGGGGCCGTGGCAGTGGGGGTGGGGGTGGGCGTGGGGCGGGCGCAGGCCAAGGGTGGCGGCGCGGCTTCACGCTGGTAGAACTTATCGCGGTGCTGGCGGTGCTGGGGGTGCTCGCGGCGGCGATGGTTGCGCGGCTGGGGACAACCAGCACGACGCGGCGGTCAGCGGCCGGGCAGCTTGTGCTGCGCGACGTGGGCTTTGCGCGTGAGCGGGCGATGAACGTTGGGCTTGTGCACTGGGTGACGGTCGTGACGGGTGCGAGCAGCAGCTACACGGTCGCGGCGGAGCCGACGGTGGGGGCGGGGTATGCCGCGCGGGTGGCGCTGGTTGAGCCGGCGTCTGGGCGGTCGATGCAGCGGGTCTTCAACCGTGATGAGTTGTCTGGGGTCACGCTCACGAGCGCGACGGCGACGGAGGTGGGCTTTAGCCGCCTGGGTCGTCCGCTGGACAGCACGGGCGCGGCGCGGAGCGCGGACTTTGCGATCGTGGTCAGCGGGGGCGCGACGGTGACGATCACGAACTCAACGGGGGCGCTGACGCTGACACCATGACGCGGACGCACGAACATCTTGAGCGTTGGTGGGGACGTTGGTGGGGGTGCCGGCTGGGGCGTCGGCGGGGCTTCACGCTGGTGGAGCTGATCGCGACGTTGGTGCTGACGAGCCTGGCGATGCCGACACTGATGGTGGCGGTGCGTGACGCGACGGTGCGTCAGGCGGCGGTGAACCAGCGGACGGTGGCGCGGTGGCTGGCGCACGACCGGCTTGAGCAGGTGATCGCGGACCGGCACAGCGTGCAAGGGTCGCGTGGGTACGCGAACGTGCTGACGGCGAGCTATGCCGCGGAGAGCCCGGTGGGCGGGTTTGCCGGCTTCTCGCGGAGCGTGAGCGTGCTGGAGCGGAACCAGACGCTGACGGCGGCGGGGACGGGGTACAAGGTCGTGACGGTGACGGTGATGTGGACGGATGTTCGCAGCGGCAGCGCGAGCCTGGCGCTGCAGACGGTGATCACAGACTACTGACGCGGGAAGGGCCGGAGGTTGGATTCAACGATGAGCAACTGGCGTGGAAAGCTTGGTGCGGGGTTGGCGGCGCGGCGGGCGACGCGGCGCGGTGGTGGTCATGGCGGTGCGGCATTCACGCTGGTAGAGCTGGTGGCGGTGATGGTGGTGCTGGGGGTGATTGGGACCATCAGCGTGGCGACGGTGCAGCGGGCGGCGGTGGCGAGCACGCAGGTTGGTCAGCGCGCGCAGTTGGCCAGCGAGGCGAGCATGGCACTGGACCGGATCGTGCAGATGGTCAAGTACACGCCGCAGCGGGCGGCGACGACGGCGACGCCGGCGCTCAGCTACGTCGATGGCGATGAGATTGTCTGGGAGAACGGGGACGAGCTGGACGTGCCGACGGGCGCGCCAACGACGATGCTGCTGCGGAGCGTGCGTGACGGTGACGCGCCCGGGAGCGCGGCGCGGCTGCTGGCGCGCGACCTGCTGAGCTTTACGATCGTGCCGCTGAACGACAACGGGCAGAACCTGTTTACGGTACACGGGACGACGACGCTGAACACCCCGGCGTTGACGGCGGACGTCCACTCGATGACTCTGACGCTCTCGCTGCAACGTGCGGGGCTGACGGTGACGCTAGGCACGAGGGTGTTTTTGCGGGCCAACGCGGAGCTGAGCGCACCATGAGCACACGAGAACAAAGCGGTTCGAGTCGTCGCGGCAGCGTGCTGGTGGGTGTGCTGATTGCCCTGAGCCTGCTGCTGCTGATGGTCGGCGCGGTGGTGCTGGCGGGCGGGCGTGACGCGACGATGAGCGTGGACCGGCTCGGGGCGCTGCGGGCTGAGTACAACGCGGAGGCGGCGTCGGCCATTGCGCTGCGCGAGCTGGTGACCGGCAGCGACATTGACGGCAACGGGACGACTGGGACCTTCAACACGCTGACGCTCAACAGCGGTCAGGTCAGCGCGACGGCGGGCGTCTTGGGAGATGTGACGACGGTGACGGCGACCGGGCTGGCCGCGGGCTCTGGCGGCACGGGCGCGGTGCGGAGCGCGAACCAGTTGGCGGTGCGGCGGACGAGCACGGGGCGGCCGGGGCTGTTCTTTCAGGCCTGGGAAGGGATGGGGTGGATGAACGTCTCGGCGATCAACTGGAATGCGACGCCGACGATCGTGGGCTGGGTGCCGAACATTGACTACGCGAACCGGAGGTCGGGCGAGGGCGTGTACCGTGGGCAGAGCGGAAGTGTGGCGATCAAGTTTGTCGGACGCATCACGGTGCCCAGCGCGGGGACGTGGGGCTTTGGGCTGGACCACGATGATGGGGTCGAGCTGTTGATCAACGGGACGCGGGTGGTTTTCTTTGATCCCGGGACTGCGTGCCGATGGGACGCGGGCTCGATCAACCTCTCGGCCGGGACGCACAACGTTGAGCTGCGGTTTACCGACGGCGGCGGCGACCAGTGCTTGACGCTGCGCTGGCAACCGCCGGGCTCGGGAACTTGGACGGTGATCCCGGCGACGGCGTTTACGCATGTGCCGACGCACGAGCTGCCGCCGCTGGTAACGGTGGGCACGGCGACGTTTACGGGCACGGGCAGCGCGGGGTCTTTGCTGGTCAACGGGTACCGGAACTCTTCGGGGCCCTGGACGGGGACGGCGGTGGCGGGGATTGCGCGGGTGTCGACGGGGTCGAGCTCGGCGGGCAGCATGCCGCTGAGCAGCGGAGCGCAGGTTGATGGGATCGCGTGGAGCCCACCGGGGAGCACGGCAACGAGCGTGATCACGCTGGCGAGCAACGCGTCTGTAACGGGCGGACGTGCGGCGGCGAGCCTGCGTTACGCGGTGCCGATTGTGTATGTGCCGACGTCGTTCTCGGCGGCGAGCTCTGGGGCGCTGAATCAGACTAGCGGGACGCTGAACCTCAGCGGGGACCGGCGGTATAGCAGCTTTGCGGTCAGCAACGCGGTGGCGGTGAACGTGACTGGCAATGCGCGGCTGGTGATCAATGGGAACGTGTCGTTCAGTGACACCTCGACGCTGAACATTCCGGCGGGGGCGACGCTGGACATGTTCGTCAGTGGGTTCTTCGACGCGTATGACACGGCGCAGGTCAACGCGACGGGCGATCCGGACCGGCTTCGGATCTACCAGACGTCGACCAACGAGTGGAGCATCGACGACGGTGTGAAGCTGAGCGCTCACGTGCGGGTGCCGCGCGCGGCGGCGGACATCTGGCCTGCGGGGCAGAGCGCCAGCGAGTTTGTCGGGACAATCATGAGCAACACGTTTGGCGCGACGTCGGTGGCGCGGGTGCGGCTAGACGCGGGCCCGGCGGTGGGCAGTGGCAGCGGGGGTACGACGGCGATTACGTCGTGGGTTGAGCCCTGAGCGGCGGGTGCGTTGAGGCGTGAGCGGTGCATGATCGGGGCGTGAGTTGGGGCGCGAGTGGGGCTTGTAGGGCGAGGTTCTCGGGCGTCTTGGGTGGCGGCAGCGGGGGGCGAGAACGCGCGCGATCGGCGGCATGGATGGTTCAGGCGGTGCGGGCGGCACGCGCGGCGCGCGGCGCAAGCACGCGTGACTGATTCTGATCCCCGCGGGTTGCGTCGGTAGTGATCGCGCGGCATGGTTGTCTCAGCGGAGACAGGGAACCATGCTGCACAAAGACAAAGACAACCCGGTGTGCGTGCGTGCGCACGGCTGCGGCAAGGGCCGCACGCGGGCGCGGGGCGGGGCTGCTGGCGCGTGTGCGATGGTGTGCTCGGTTTTCGCGACGATAACTTTGAGCTTGGGCTTGGGTGGGTGCGCGCAACAGAGCGAGCGGGGCTTTATGCATGCGCCGGGGACGGGTGGGGGCGAAGGTGCGGGTGGCGGGTTTGTGCTGCCGCGGCCTGACGGTGGCGCGTGGAGCGAGGCGGTCTTTGATGCGCCGCTGCCGGGCGCGTATTTGGCGATGGTGGGTGGCAGCGGGGCGCTGCCGGAGTTTGCGCGGCGTGACGCGGCATTGGCGTACGGCGAGCCGGGCCCGCTGCTGGCGACAAATCAGTGGCCGGTGCCTGAACAGCCCGAGCTGGGCGATACGCGGTACCTGTGGCTGCCGTCGAGCACGAGCTATGGGGTGCAGTTGATCGCGCACCGGCGGCGCTGAAGTGGCGCGGTCAGGCTTGTGCGGCGCGCTCTTCTTCACGTTCTAGCTTGGTCAGGGCCCAGCCGGCGATCAGGCCGAGGGCTACCAGCGCGAGGCTCATGGCAACTTGGGTGGTCGTTGGGGTAAAGAACTCCAGCGGCCACTTGTCTTTGTCATCCTGCAGCTTGGAGAGGGTTTGCTCGGTGACAAGCTGCCCGGCGACGCGGTCACCGACGACTGGCGCGCGGTAGGTGCCGAAGGGGTAGAGCCCGATGAAGGCGCCCAGCAGCACGCCGAGCAGTACGCCGTAGGTTGGCTTTGGGAACTTTGCGAGCAGCCAGCGCATGGCGATGGCGACGCCGCCGATGCCCAGTGCGACGCCGATGCCTGTGGGGATGAGGACCTTGCAGGGTTCGAGCATGGCGGCAAGGTCGCCTGCGCGGAGCGCGTCGGCGAAGCGGTCGATCGCGCTGAGGATGGGGACGTATTGGCCCAGGAGCATGAGGATGTACGAGCCGTCCATACCCGGGAGGATGGTGGCGGACGCGCCCAGAAGCCCGGCGGTGAAGTTCATCAGCGGGCTGCTGGCGAGGCCGGATTGTGCGGCGGGCGAATAGGTGAAGGCGGCGGCACCGGCGGTGAGGATCAGGCCGATGATCATGCCGGTCCAGAGTGACGGGGTAGCCGGGCGTGCGAGCCGCCAGACGATGGGCACGGCGGCAAGGCGCATGCCGGCAACGATGCTGTAGGTCTGCCAGCGGTGGGTGACGATGGCATCACGGACGATGCCAGCGAGCAGGAGGATGCTGGTGCCGGCGCCCGCGCCGATGCAGGCGATGACGACGAGGTGGTGAATCTTGAAGCGCAGGGTGGTAACTGCGGCGATGGCCTCAAGGAAGGCGTGATAGACGCCCAGGATCAGCAGCATCGCGCCGCCGGAGATGCCCGGGACGATGTTGGCCACGCCCATTAGTAGCCCGGCGACGAGCGAGCGGGGCGCGAGGGCGAAGCGGTTGGCGCGCGGGCCGGGCGTGAGTGCCGCGGGCGCGGGTGGTTGTGACGGTGGCGTGGGCGCTGGCTCGGGCATGGGCGGCATTGTTCGGTTCGAGCGCGGCCGGGGCGTGCCGGGCGGGCGGAAATGTTTGATTGGGCCCGCTGGTGTGATCTACCATCGCCCCTATGTCCAGCCCGCACTCTAGCGCCGCGTCAAACCCTGCCCAGAACAGCCCCCAGAGCACGCACCGGCGTCGGTACATCCGCGAGATGGAGCCGTCGGAGTATGTCAGCGGGTTGTTTTGCATTGCCAACGCGCAGCTGGGGCGGACCAAGACCGACAAGCCGTACCTTAAGTGCGTGCTGAAGGACAAGACCGGCGAGATGCCCGGGCGTATGTGGTCGATCGACCAGGACACGTACCGCCGCCTGCCGACAGACGGGTTTGTCATGGTTGAGGGCGAGACGCAGGCGTATCAGGGCGACTTGCAGCTGATCATCCGGGGGATTGACCCGGTTGAGCCGAGCGTGGAGGACCTTCGTGAGTTGCTGCCTGTCTCGGCCAATGACCCGGGCCAGATGATGGCGGAGGTGGCGTCGATCCTTGAGACGCTCGAGCACCCGGCGATGAAGGCGCTGGCGAAGGTCTATCTGGAAGACAAGGCGCTGATGGACGCGTTTATGGTCTGTCCGGCGGCCAAGGCGATGCACCACGCCTATTTGCACGGGCTGCTGGAGCACACGCTCTCGTGCATGCGCCTGGCGGTGGCGGTGTGCCCGATGTACCCGAAGATCAGCCGAGATATCGTGCTGATGGGGCTGTTCTTGCACGACCTTGGCAAGACGCGCGAGATCGTGTGGGACCGGAGCTTTGTGTACAGCGACCGTGGCGAGCTGATCGGGCACATCGTCGAGGGCGCAATCATGCTGCACGACCGCGCGCAGCTGGTGATGCGCAGCACGGGCCAGCGTCTGCCCAAGAATGCGGTGATGGTGCTGCAGCACATCATTCTGAGCCATCACGAGAAGCCGGAGTTTGGAGCGGCGCGGATCCCCGGGACGCCGGAGGCGATTTTGGTGGCGCTGCTGGACAACCTTGATGCCAAGACGTTCATCGCTCTGGCGGCGGCGCGGCCCGACCGGGCGGTGGAGATCGACCTGGGCGGGAACTTCACGGAACGGCAGTGGGCCCTCGACACCAAGCTATTTCGCCCCGACCCGCTAAAGGACTGAGGCGGGAATAGTGGGAACCGACGGGCCATGGGCGACGAGAGACGGGGTGGAAGAGGAACGCGGAGAAAGCGGAGCGGGTTGAGGCGCGCGGGCAGATGAGGGACGATGCAGTCGCGCTATTAAGCAATGTAAGAAGGCGAGCCGGGTTGGAAGCCTGCCCTCCGGAAGCTCAAGGTAGAGACAAAGACAAGAATCAAGATGAAGTCCTGCCCCGCACGAGGGCTTACTCAAGCCCTGCCAGAAACTCAACAGCGTCTTTGCTGCCGGCGGCGGCGGCCTTTGCAGCCAGTGCGCGGGATTGTGCAACGTCGCCGGCCTTCTGGCGCCAGCGGGCGGCTTCAAGCAAGAACGCCGCGTGATGGTCGCCCGGGCGTGCGGCGGCGGCCTCATACTGAGCGGCGGCCTCTGCCGGGCGGCGCAACATGCCCAGCGCGCCAGTAAGCTCGGCAAGCACCGCGGGCGTGAGTCTGTCAGCGTCGGCTAAGCCCACCAATACA
Organism: Phycisphaerales bacterium PN19_bin_20; assembly: GCA_021173225.1. Lineage (GTDB taxonomy): Bacteria > Planctomycetota > Phycisphaerae > Phycisphaerales > UBA1924 > JAJTGZ01. The sequence goes on from JAJOLK010000023.1 coordinate 15,729, forward strand.
TCGGCGGCCTCTTGCGGCGCGTTGGCACGGCGGTGGGCCCGAGCCTCAACCACGCGCCAGCGGACGACCGTCGGCTGCAGCGCGCGGGCTTTGGAAGCGTGTTGCAAAGCCATCGCGGGCGTGTTGCCGCGGAGGGCGAGCTCGGCGAGTGTGCCCCAGGCCTCGGCAAGGTCAGGATCGAGCACGGTGGCGCGGACAAGGCTGGCGGTGGCGGCGGCGTCTTTGCTCTGCTTGATCTGGATCATCGCCAAGAACAGCGGGTGGCGGGCCTGGGTGGGTTCGAGGGCTTGGGCCCTTGCGTAGTGCGCGGCCGCGGCGTCAAGCTTTCCGAGCGTGTTGGCGATGGTGCCGGCCTGGACGTGCATGGTCGCGCTCGCGGGGCCGATCTCTATGGCGGTAATCAGCGACGGGAGGGCTTTGTCCCAGCGCCGCAGACCTTGATAGGCCGCGCTCATAGCAATGTGCAGCTCTTGGTCGTTGGGGTAGGCCTCGGCGGCGGGCGCGAGTATCGCGATGGCCTCTTCCCAGCGGGCGTCTACCAGCAGCGGCTGCGACCTGGCGAGTGCGTCGAGCGCTGACATAGGTACGGCGGCGGGGAGCGTGATGGATCCGGGCTGAGAGAGCTGGGCTGGCGCGGGGCCAGGGGCTGGGGCCGTGACGGCTTGCAGCAGGAGCCAGCCCATGACCAGGGCGGCGAGGATGAGGACGATCACGATGGGGGCGGTATAGCGTGCCGCGCCCGCACGGCGGGCGGGTGCGCGTGTGGGGTTGGGCGTGGAGCGCGCGGGGGCTGGGGCTGGTGATTGACAAGTTGGGCGGTGGTGGGCCATCGGTGCAAGGCTATCGGCTCGGCGGGGGTCGGTGCATCTATGCTGGGTGCTATGGCCGGCGAAGCACCATCAATGAACCAGCAAGGTGACGGGCGTGGCGCAACTGGCAGCACCGGTGGGGGGATTGTCAGCGCGTTATCAAGCCAGTATGCGCCGGCTGAGCACGAAGGGGCCGTGCGGGCGCGATGGGAGGCCAGTGGGGCGTTTCACGCGGACGCGGGGCGTGTCGTGCGTGGCGAGGCGCCGGGGTACTGCGTGCTGATCCCGCCGCCGAACGTGACGGCACAGCTGCACCTTGGGCACGCGCTGAACAACACGCTGCAAGATGTGCTGGTGCGTGCCAAGCGGATGCAGGGCTTTGAGGCGCTGTGGATGCCGGGCACGGACCATGCGGGGATTGCGACGCAGGCGGTGGTCGAGAAGCGGCTGCGGGCCGAGGGCAAGCTGCGCGGTCCACTCAAGGGCGCGATGGCGCGCGATGAGTTCATCGGGCAGGTGCAGGCGTGGAAGGATGAGTACGAGGCCGTCATCACCAACCAGCTCAAGATGATGGGTTGCAGCTGCGACTGGGCCCGCCAGCGGTTCACGATGGACCCGCAGTGCGCGCGGGCGGTGTACGAGGCGTTCTACCGCTTGTTCTTGGACGGGCTGATCTATCGCGGCAAGCGCCTGGTGAACTGGGACCCGCTGCTGCAGACCGCCGTGGCCGACGATGAGTGCTACGACGAGGAGATCGACGGAAACTTTTACTATCTGCGGTACCCGCTGGTGAGCCGTCGGGTTCTTGACGAGGCTGGTCAGAAGTTTGAGGCGGTGCCGGTGACATGGGGCGAGCTGCGCCGGCGCGGGTGGAATCAGCTTGAGGACGCGGCGCACGCTGACGATCTGGCGGCGTGGGTGACGGTCGCGACGACGCGGCCTGAGACGTACTTGGGCGATACGGCCGTGGCGGTGAGCCCGCACGACCCGCGAGCCACGGCGCTGCGCGGGCTCTATGCGCAGCTCCCGCTGGTTGGGCGTGTGGTGCCGATTGTCGAAGACGACTATGTGGTGCTGCCCGAGCGGCTTGCGCGCAGCGACGAGGAGAAGGCGGACCCGAAGGCGAAGATGGCCACGGGCTTTTTGAAGGTCACGCCCGCGCACGACCCCAACGACGAGCAGATCGGGCTGCGGCACCGGCTGGCGGTGATCAACATCTTTGGGCCCGACGCGAGCGTGAGCGACAAGCACGGGTGGAGCGATGTTGGCGATGCGCACGTGTTTGTGGGCAAAAAGCGCGAGGAAGCGCGCAAGCTGGTGGTCATGGAGTTCAAGGCCCGCGGGCTGCACGAGGCAACGCGCCCGCACCGCCACAGCGTAAAGCACTCTGACCGCAGCAAGGCGATTGTTGAGCCGTACTTGAGCGACCAGTGGTACGTGCGTGTGACCGATCCGCGGCTGGCACAGGCGGCAAATGAGGCGCTGGCGACAGACGTCCAAACCGTGGGGCGGGTGGTTGTTGATTCTTCGCGTGGGGCAGGTTTCCAACCTGCCCAGCTCTCGGTGGGTTCCGAGGCGGCACTGGTGGATAAGTCGATGCTGCGAGCGGAGCGTCGCTTGCCGCATTGGCAAAGAGGTGGCAGCACATACTTTGTTACCTATCGCACGCTCGACGGAGCATTGGGCGACACGGAGCGGCAGGTAGTCATTGACGCGTGGAAGCACTTTGATGGGGAACGCTACGAAGCGCACGCGGTCGTGGTGATGCCGGACCACGTACACGTGCTTGTCTCGCCGTATGTCAAGAGCGAGGGCGTGTGGCACTCGATTTCGGAGATCTTGGACAGTATCAAGCGCCACTCGGCGCTTGTGATTAATCAGGCACGCGGTCAGCAGGGGCAGCTCTGGCAAGACGAGTCGTTCGACCACATCATCCGCAACAGTGACGATTACTTCGAGAAGCTCAGGTACATCATTGAGAACCCCGTGGCCGCAGGCTTGTGCGGGCCAAGGGAGTCGTATCGCCACCTGACCGTGACTGACGAGGCGCGTCAGGGTCGGCTGCGTGCGCCTGAGCGGGTGCGTGGGGGGGCCGTGACCGGAGGGCAGGTTGGAAACCTGCCCCACGCGGAACTTGGAAACCTGCCCCACGCAACGATTCCAAGCTCTCAAACTACCGCCCAGACTGACCGCATCACCTTCCACCCGGCGCGGTACGCAAAGACGTATCAGCACTGGCACGAGGGGATCCGCGATTGGTGCATCAGCCGGCAGCTTTGGTGGGGGCACCAGGTGCCGGTGTGGACGCATGCGACGGGCGAGCATGCGGCGGCAGAGCTGCACGCGCTGCGCGAGCTAGAGATGGCCGGGCGTGTACGCCTTGACCTTCAGCCCGTGATGGGAGCAGACGTATTTGGGGGCACGAGCGGCGAGCGCAAGCACCGCGTGTGTGTGCGGAACCCGGGTGATGCCGAGGCCGTGGCGGTGATTGAGCGCGCGGGCTTCGTGCGCGATCCTGACGTGCTGGACACGTGGTTCTCCTCGGCACTGTGGCCGCTCTCGACCCTGGGCTGGCCTGAGAACACGCAGGAGCTCGCGGCGTTCAACCCCTCCAGCACGCTGTGCACGGCGCGAGAGATCATTACGCTGTGGGTCAGCCGGATGGTCATGTTCAACCGCTACCTCTATGGCGCCGGCGGCGGCAAGGGCCCGGTGCCTTTTACTGACGTGGTGATCCACGCGGTGATCCAGGACGGCGAGGGCCGCAAGATGTCCAAGAGCTTGGGCAACGGGATCGACCCGCTGGACATCATCGCCACGCACGGCAGCGACGCGATGCGATTTACGCTCTGCGCGCTGGCGACGCAGACGCAGGACGTGCGGATGCCGGTGCAGAAGGACGCTAAGAGCGGGCGCAACAGCAGCGCGAAGTTTGACCAGGGCCGCAACTTCTGCAACAAGCTCTGGAACGCGTGCCGATTCGCGATTAGCAAGCTGCCCGCGGCGGGGCCGGAGGGCGCGGCGGTTGACATCGACCCGGCAGCGCTCTCGATTGTTGATCGCTGGATGCTCGGGCGCGTACACGCAGCGGTGGTGGCGATTGATCGGGCGATCGGTGAATATCAGTTTGCCGACTACGCCACGGCGCTATATGACCTGGTCTGGCGGGATTTTTGCGACTGGTACCTCGAGGCGATCAAGCCGACGGTCGAGAAGAGCCCGGCGCAGCAGGGCGTGCTGGCGGCGGTGATCGACGTGATCTTGCGGCTGGCGCACCCGGCGATGCCGTATGTGACCGAGGCGATCTTTGAGCACACGCGTCAGCTTGGCGTGCGTGCGCGGTTGGCGGGGCTTGAGCTTGGCGAGCCGCGCCGCGCGGGCTTGCTGTGCACCGCGCCTTGGCCGCAGGTTGGCCCCGAGCTGGTGGATGAGCGGGCATCGGCGGCGTTTGAGCGGCTGCGAACGCTGGTTGAGCAGGTCCGTGAGGTGCGGGCGTCGCAGCAGATCAAGCCGCAGCACAAGGTGACGCTGCACGCGCCGGCGGCGCTGCGGGCCGAGCTTGCGGCTCCGGGCCCGCTGGTGATGGCGCTGGCGGGGCTGGCGGCGGTCGAGGTGCTCGCGGGCGAACTGCCAGCGGGCGCGATCAAGCTGCGGCTGCTGGGTGAGGACTGCGCGATCTCGGGGTTGGTCTCGGCATCGGCGTTGGGCGGGGGTGTTGGCTCGGGGGTTGATGCGGCTGCCCACGCGGCGGCGAGCGCTGAGCTTGCGGCTAAGCGTGCGGGTGATCTTCGCAAGCAGCACGCGACAATCGCTGCGCGGCTGGCCAACCCGGGCTATGCGCAGCGCGCACCGGCCAAGCTGGTCGAAGAGAGCAAGGCGCAGCTGCTGGCTCTTGAGGACGAGCTGAAGTCGATGGGGATGACGCTGTGAGGCGAACCGAACCGGCACCAGTTGCGCTTGTAGCGGTGGCTGCAATCATGGGCGGTGGGGTGTTTGGCTGCACGCACGGGCCGCGGGCCGCGCATGAGGATGGATCCAATACCGCGCGAGCGAACGAGCAGATCGTGGCCGCTCGCACGCCGGGTGTATCAAACGTGGGGCTGATTGCTGCGGCGCGGAGCGCCGGGGCGCGCCCGACGCCTCGCCCCAAGGTCACGGCTGACGCCGCCGCTTTGCTGAGCATTGGCGGCCCGCCCGTGGGCCCGCTGACGCCGGTGCGGCTGGGCGTTCCGCGCCCTGCTGCTGGCCAAGGTGAACTGGTCGCTGTTGAAGGTGGGCCCGCGCCGGACGCAACGCTGGCGTCGTCGGCGTCGCTGATCCGCGATGTGCGCCCGTGGCGGCTGGGCTCAAGCGTTGGGCAGGCCGTGCTGACGGATCACTTTGTGGTCTACAGCACCGAGCGGTCGGCACAGATCGGGCAAGGGATGCCCGGCTTTCTGGAGGCAGCTCTAACGCACTATCGAAGCTTTGTCGTACCCCTGCCCGCGCCCGGCGGCACGATGGACACGTACGTGCTTGCGGACCGTGCGCAGTGGCAGGCGCTGACGCGGATGCTGCTGGGCGAGACGCAGAGCCGCGCAATCGCCAGCGTGCAGCGCGGCGGGATGACCTTCAAGGGACGTGCGTTGCTGTTTGACATGGGCCCGGCCGACACGCTGGCAATCGCCGCGCATGAGGGCTGGCACCAGTACACGCAGGTGACGTTCCGCCAGCCGCTGCCGGTGTGGCTTGAAGAGTGCGTGGCCACGCTGGCGGAGGGACACGCGTGGGCGGGGTCTCGTCCGGTGTTTCTGCCGTGGGCCAACCCCGCACGGTTTGACCGCCTGCGCGAGACGGTCGATCGTGACGAGCTGATGAGCATCGAGCAGATCATCGCCGACTCACCCGCGAACCTGCTGGACGCGCAGGCCAGCGCGACCGGGGTTGCCCCCGGGCGAACGTCGGCCGTAAAGCGCGAGGCGGCGGCGCAGGACACGGCGGCGGCCTGGTACTCGCAGGTCTGGGCGCTGGGGTTGTTCTTAAAGCACCACGCCGGGCCCGGGGCGGCCGCGGGGCTCGGTAAAGCCGTCATCGACGCGAGCGAGGGGCGCGTGGGGTTGGTGCTGAGCCAAGGGCTTGGGCTTGACCAGTCGCAGGCGACGCGCGCCATGCTTGGGCCCGGGGCGGCGGCGGTCCATTTCGGCGTCTACTTCGGCGCGTCGCCCGAGGCCGGGGGCGAGCTGGACCGACGCTTCCGTGAGTTCGTTCACGCGCTGGTGCAGCCCGGCGGGCGTGAGGCGATCACGAAAGGGCGGTCGCCGCTGGCCGAGCCTCAACTTGTGCCTCAGACTGAGCCCGGGCCTGAGCCTGAAGGGGGCAACTGAGGCGGGATCGCTGGAACCAATCGGGGCGTGCACTCGAACCGTTGAAAGATGTTTGCTGGCCCGTGTTCGGGTCGGGCTATCGGGCGTGGTGTGAGTGGGTATCGGGTGGTGCGTGCAGCAGGCCAAGCGGGTCGGCGGTGCCGGCCTCGATGCCAAGTTCGATTCCAGGGTTGGGCCGGTCGGAAATCTGGCGATTTCTCTGGCGTCGGGCGGGTTCTGGCTTAGGCTTGCAGCTAGGAGGTTGGTGGCAACGGCGGTTCTCGACGTGGCGACCCACCCAAAGCGAAGTTTCGAAGGCGTTCAGCAGCGTTCGGTGGTCAGGATCAGTCCTTGATAGCGCGTATGTGTGTGAGCGGCGGCGCGGTGTGCGCCGGGTGCAGCAATCTCTGGCGCGGGTTCGCCGCAGCCTGAGCGGAGTGAGCATGAGCAGTAACTTGGTGTCCTCGCCAAACTCGGTTCCCGATCAACAGCGTCGTGGGGTCCGTCCCGCGAGAGCTCACGTAGTTGTCGCGCTCGCCGGCGGGTTGATGGCCCTGAGCTTGGTGCCGGGCCTTGAGCCCGCGGCTCGGGGCAATGACAACCCGGTGATGTTGCAGTGGTTCGAGACGTCGTGGTCGAACATGGAGCGGCGGATGCCGGACCTGTTCACCGCTGGCTACGGCGGGCTGTGGCTCCCGCCGATCTCCAAGGCCTCTGACGGCTCGCCCGGATACGACCCCTTTGACCGGTTTGATATCGGCTCGCCCGAGTCGCCGACGATCTACGGGACCGAGGCGCGGTTCAAGCAGGTCGTGCAGGAGTTTCAGGCCGCCGGCGCGGCTGTGTACGTTGACATCATCATGAACCACAACGGCGGGCGCACGAACAACGCGTCGTTCATCGCCGACGGTGCCTGGCCGCAGTTTTACCTGCCCGGTACGCCCGGCGCGGGCTTCTGGGGTGACTTCCACGACGGGCTGACGCAGTCAGAGAACCCCAACCCAGCCCCGGGTAGCGAACCGTACAACCTCTTTGACGGCGACCTTGTCAACCTGATCGACATTAATCAGGCGATCAACTTCTCGTTCATCCGCCACCCGGTGGAGGCGAACGCGCAGAACATCCCGCCCGGGAACGTTCGGAACCGCCCGAACCCGGCGAACCGGCGCTTCTACCCGGACCGCCAGGCAACCCCGCTGACGTTCACCAACCCCACGCCCCGCGGCGACGGGTCAAGCTGGACGGTCTACCCGTTCACGACCAACGTGGCGACCACGGGTGACCCGATCCTAGAGAACGCCACGGGCGTGCTGATGCGGTCGGTGCAGTGGTACCTTGACGAGCTGAAGGTCGACGGGTTCCGCCTTGATGCGGCCAAGCACATCCCGCAGTGGTTCTGGAACAACTTCTACGACCCGATTGTCTTCAACCGGCGCGTGCTGGCCAGCGGGCTGCGGGCCGTGCCGTTCAGCTTCGGCGAGTCGGTCGCGGGCAACGACCTTGTGCAGACGTACATCCGCAAGGACGGCTTCGGAAACCGCGACGCGCTGGACCTCAACGAGGCCGGGGCGCTGCGTGACATCCGCGCCAACGGGGGCTTCCGCTCGTGGCAGCAGGTTCTCAGCGCCAGCATCGACACGCAGGACGACGGCTTCAACAACGGCAGCCAGGGCGTGCACCACGTCTACAGCCACGACAACGGGAGCGTCGGCAGCGGGTCTTCAGCCCCCGCGGTGCCGAGCACCGACCTCTACGGCCTGCCGCAGTTCGCGTACACGATCTTTCGGACCGGCGTGCCCAAGATTTATTACAACGGTCGTGAGATGCACGACCGGTTCGCCAACCGAGGATTCTGGCCGCGCGAGGGGCTGCCGAACGCGCTAGGCAACAACGACGCCGCGATCACGCGCATGGTCCGTCTGCGCAACGGGTACGCGCGTGGCAACATGTTCGTGCTCAACGGCACGGACGCGACCAACCCCTCGCTCGATGACGTGCTGCTGTTTGAGCGGGCCCAGAACAACCTGGCCAACGTGCTGGTGGGCGTGAACGACCGCAACGACGCGGGCACCCAGCTTCGCAACGTCCAGACGCGGTTTGCCCCGGGCACGCGCTTGCAGGAGCTGAGCGGTAACGCCGCCGATCCGGTGGTCAACAACCAGGGCTTCCTTCAGCAGACTTTGGTGGTGGACGCCAACCGGCGCGTGTCGATCAGCGTGCCCAACAACCGCAACTCGGCGGGCGTCTTCCACGCACGCGGGTACGTGATCTACGGCCCGCTGGCCCCGCAGGGTCTAGTCAGCGTCAGCCCGGTGGCCGGCACGATCGCCGCCGAGCCGACGACCGTCCCGACATACCAGCGCCGCATCACGGCGGTGGAGGTTGTGACCGCGCCGACGTTTGAGCTGCGCCTGGCGACGTTCAAGGGCGACCCGCTCGACAGCAACTTCGACGATTTCGCGGTCTTCCGCTTCAACCGCGGCTGGCAGGACCTCAACGGCAACGGCGCTACCGACCAGCTCCCGCCCGCGACCGTCGATGTCGGGTACGAGCGGTTCCTTACGCAGTTCACGCCCATCAGCGGGCCCAGCGGCAGCAACACCACGGGCCTGTACCGCCAGAGCATTGAGACCTTCCGTCTGCCCGAGGGGTTCAACTACATCTCGGTGATCGCCTACCGCCGGCGGACCGAGGCCGGGGCGTCGCCGCTGTATAACGACTTCCGCAAGGTCATCTATGTTGATCGCGTCCCTCCCAACGTGCGGCTAGTCAGCGGGACGACCATCACGGACGGGAACTTCCAGTTCCGCGTCCGGGCCGAGAACGCCCAGGGCGTGGCCGACCGCACCGTGAACGCCGTCCACATTCTGGCCAACGTTCCTGTCGGGACCGACCCGATCCCGCTGTGCAACAGCAGCAACCAGGCCAGCCAGTACGACCGCTTCGAGTGGCGGCGCAACGCGGGCAACCTGCCGATCGGCACCAACAGCATCACCATCGTCGCGTTTGAGGTTTCGGGCAACGTGGCGGTGCAGCGGATCGAGGGCGTGACAGTCAGCCTCGGCTCGGGCGATGTCAACCGTGACGGGCTGGTGACCATCGACGACCTCTACGCCTCTTGGATGCTCACGAGCTATCTGGGCGAGGCCGACATGAACCGCAACGGCGTGCTGGATCAGCTGGACCGCAAGGTGCTGGAAGAAAGCTTCCTGCGCTTTGGCGAGGTCGGCAAGATGCGCGGCACGCAGCGCTAGACACAGACTGCAACGTAGAGCGCGTCACGAAGGGCGTTACGCGGATGGGTCGCCAACCTTCACTGCGCGGACCGCTAGAAACAGCGGAATTTCGCGCCGCGCGCGGTTCTCCTCATCGGCCCGTGGGCCCGGCTGGCTGCTGCGCCGGCTGGCCCACTCTTCAAGCTGCTCAACCAACAAGCCCGCCTGCGCGAGCGCTTGGACGTAGTGCTGGATCGGGCGGTGAAAGGTCCAGGTCACGATGTCTGGCGCGTCGCCGGGGCGCATTTGAATGCGGTGCTGCCCGCTGGAGAGGTAGCCGTCTACGCGCCTGAACTGGCGGGCATCGGGTCCATCCCAGCCCCAGCTTGTCTGGCCGGGCGAGCGAAAGGCCGGGTGGCTGACGACAAAGACCAGCGCCCCGCCCGGGCGCAGGTGCCGAGCGATCCCCGCAAGCACCGGCTCGACCGGCTCGATGTTGGAGAGCGCCATGACGCAGACCGCCGCGTCAAAGTTCTCGCCCAGGTCTAGCTCGCCGATCCGGCGCGCATCGCCGGTGCGGAAGTCCATCAGTGTGCTGTCGCCGGCGCGCTTCTGGGCGGCCTTGACCAGCTCCGATGCCGAATCAACCCCGACGACCGTCGCGCCCTGGCCGGCCATCGCGCGGGCAACCACGCCCTGCCCGCAGGCGACATCAAGCAGGCGCTGGCCCTGGTGGGGCCCCACCAGCCGCACAACGCCCGGGACAATCAGGTCGGTGTAGTGGTCGCTCTTGCGGTCCTCGATCAGCTCGTCGTACCACGCGGCGACCTGGTTCCAGCTTGTGTTCGCCGGCGCTTCGTCGCGGTGGTTCCGCGGCTCCTCACTGGCCCGCCAGCGGGCCGCACCGGCGTCATGCTCATCCGCAAACTGCGCCGCACCCTGCGCGAAGCTGCCGGAGTCATCCTCTGCCGCGCCGTCACCCATAGGGCCCTTGCGCTCGGCCTCAGCACCCGCGACGACCGTTGGTGCCTGCGCGCCGACGGCGCGGTAGAAGCTCGCCGGCGCGGGGCTGACAAACCGCAGCGCCTGGCCCGTGCCCGGGTGCGTCAGGCCCAGCTCGCTGGCGTGCAGCGCCATGCGTGCCAGCGTGCTCTCACCTTCGGCCACCGGCGGCGCATAGAGCGTGTCGCCGACGATCGCGTGCCCGCGGCTGGCCATGTGAACGCGGATCTGGTGCTTACGCCCGCTGGCCAAGCGAACCTGCACCAAACTCCGCCCGTTGCCCGTCGCCAGCACGCGATAGTGCGTGACCGCGAGCTTGGCGATCGCCTCAGCCGCCTCAACCTCTCGGCTGGGCTGCCCGCGCCGAGTCTGCTTGTACTTGGCCCGGCTCGGGCCCGTGACCGGCCCGCGGTACTCCTCGGTCGGGATGCTCACGACCTTCCCTGTCCGAGACTCCTTGAGGAACGACTGCACGGTGCCGACGTCGCCCACGGGTCCGACGATCCCCTCGACTACCGCGACGTAGATGCGGTGGACGCGCTTGTGCTTGAAGTCGTCCTTGAGCCACGAGTAGCCGCGCGCGCTCAGGCTCATCACCAGCAGGCCCGACGCCTCGCGGTCAAGGCGGTGGATGACACCGGGGACCGGCGCGGTCATTCCGCCGGTGTCCTCGGAGCGCTTCACGGGCTTGACCCCGTCACGGCGCAGGCGATAGCGGACGCGCGACGCGAGCGTGTCGTCCTCGCTGCCTGGGGTTGAGCTGGTCAAAAGGCCCGGCGGCTTGTCAACCACCAGCAGGTCGCCATCACGGTGAAGCACGCGGACGCCCGGGCCCAGCGGCCAGCGCGGCACGTGGGCAGCGCGGTCATCGCCGTAGCCGCCTTCATCGCGGCGCTGGTAGCTCGCGCGAGCCGCCGGACGTGAGAACGGTCGGGGCCCATCATCACGGCGGTTGTCATCACGGCGCGGATACCGCGGGCGATCCGAGGGCGGGCCATTATCATGGCGCGGATAACGCGGACGATCCGAGGGTGGGCCATCGTCACGGCGCGGGTAACTCGGACGGTCAGCGGGCGGGCCATCGTCACGGCGCGGATAACGCGGACGATCCGAGGGCGGGCCATCGTCACGGCGCGGATAACGCGGACGGTCAGCGGGCGGGCCATCATCGCGGCGCGGATAGCGCGGACGGTCAGCGGGCGGGCCATCATCGCGGCGCGGATAGCGCGGACGATCCGAGGGCGGGCCATCATCGCGGCGCGGATAGCGCGGACGATCCGAGGGCGGGCCGTCGTCACGGCGCGGGTAACTCGGACGATCAGAAGGCGGGGCGTCATCACGCGGGCCTGCGGGTCGGCGGGAGGCATAGGGCGGGCGGGGCCGATCGCCGGCACTCTCTGGCCTGAATTCCGGGCGCGAATACGGCCGAGAAGTGGGGCGCGAGCTTGGACGCGAGTCTGTGTTGGAGTCAAGGGGCGGAGAAGGGCGGTCGCCGCCGGGGGTGAACTTGACGGGCCGGGGCGGACGCTTTGCCATGTTTGAGCGTAGTCGCACCCACCCAGTCTCAGCATCGCGGCGCGATCGAACGGCACTGGTGCAACCGCGAGACGCTAGGGCTCGTATCGGAGCGCGGGCCGCGATCGTCGCGTAAGGGCTGGCATGCGCGCGGTGCGGCCACATCGTGCCCGCAACTCGTCCGCAACTCTTGGCTTGAAGGCGGTCTTCTCACGCTTGGCTTGAAAGGTGGTCTTATCACGTATCGCCATCCCACCCCCGCGACAAGCACGCGGGTTGTGCGCGGAAAACCCCGCCAACCGTGAAGTTTCTCCGACTCTGCACCCCCGGCCCTTCTGGGGCCGATTCCGCGCCGCATCGCGGGTATCCTTCACCCCCCCTATGGCACGATCACGCAAGAAGCTCGGCGACATCCTCATCGGCTGGGGTGCCGCGCAGCCCGCCCAGCTCGACGAGGCGGTCGCGAAGGCCAAGACCGCCAACAAACGCATTGGCGAGATGCTCGTCGAAATGGGCGTGACCACCGAGGAGATGGTCTCCAAGGCCCTCGCCAACCAGTTCGGCATCGAGTACGTTGACCTGAGCGCCAACGGTATCGCCACGCAGATCAACGCCAAGCTCGTGCCCGAAGACCTCATCAAGAAGCACGGCATCCTCCCGATGAGCAAGGCCAACGGGCGACTCACGCTCATCATGTCCGACCCGCTCAACATCGAGCTGCAGGACATGCTCCGCTTCCGCCTCAACACCGAGATCGAGCCGCGACTCGCCCCCAAGAGCCAGATCCGCAAGTTCATCGACACCAAGCTCACCCAGGCCAAGGAGGTCGCGGCCAACGAGAGCCTCGTCTCCAGCTCTATCGACAAGTCCGTTGACCGCTCGGTTGATCGCTCGGTCGACAAGTCCATCGACATCACCGGCGAGGACGCGCCGATTGTCCGCCTTGTCAACCGCATCCTGACCGAGGCCGTCAAGATGCGCGCCAGCGACATCCACATCGAGCCCTTCGGCGACCGCGTCCGCCTGCGTTACCGTGTTGACGGGGTGTGCATGCTGCGCGACAACCTGCCCAAGCGCATGCAGAACGCCGTGCTCAGCCGCATGAAGCTGATGAGCGGGATGAACATCGCCGAGAAGCGCATCCCCCAGGACGGCCGCATCAAGCTCCAGATTGACCCCACCAACGCCATCGACTTCCGCGTCAGCGCCTGCCCGGCGTACCACGGCGAGAGCATCGTGCTGCGTATCTTGCGCGCCGACGCCGTCCGCATCGGCCTGGTCAACCTGGGCTTCGAAGAGGACAACCTCGCGGTCTTCAACAAGATCATCCGCCGCCCCAACGGGATCTTCCTGGTCACCGGACCTACCGGCTCGGGCAAGACCACCACGCTCTACTCGGCCCTTGACGTGCTCAACAGGCCCGACAAGAAGATCATCACCGCCGAGGACCCAATCGAGTACAACTTCCGCGGCATCAACCAGTGCCAGGTGCGCGAGAAGATCGGCTTTGGTTTCGGCGTCATCCTCAGAACGATGCTCCGCCAGGCCCCCAACATCATCCTGGTTGGTGAGATCCGTGACCGCGAGGTCGCCGACATCGCCATCCAGGCCGCCCTCACCGGCCACCTGGTTTTCAGCACGCTGCACACCAACGACGCGCCCAGCGCCATCACGCGTCTGACCGATATGGGCGTCAAGCCCTTCCTGGTCGCCAGCGCCATCCAGGCCGTTATGGCCCAGCGTCTCATGCGCGTGCTGTGCAAAGAGTGCAAGCGCCCCGACCCGGACCCGGATCCCAAGTACCTCAAGCTCATCGGCATGTCGCGCGAAGAGGCTATGGGCGTCGCGCACGAGGCCGTGGGCTGCGATGCCTGCAACCGCACCGGCTACCGCGGGCGCAAGGCGATCTTTGAGATGATGCTGATGAACAGCGCCATCCGTGATCTGGCCTTCTCGCAGGCGCCTCTGGTCAAGATCCGACAGGCCGCCATCGACAACGGGATGCGGACGCTGGTGCAAGACGGCAAGCTCAAGGTCCTTAGGGCCGTCACCACGGCCGAAGAAGTCGCCCGCATGACCCAGGTTGAAGGGCTCGACTAACCCGGCCGCGGTCCTCCACTCATCGCTCACCGCTGATTGCTCACCGCTCACCGCTCACCGCTCATCGCTCACGCTCGCCGCTCACGTTTACGCTCACCGCTCACGTTCACGCCCCTCTCTCAGGACCCTACCCATGCAGATGGATCGCCTGCTCGACACCATCGTTCAGACCGGCGCCAGCGACCTGCACCTGACCGTTGGCCGCCCGCCCACTGTCCGCCTGCACGGGCACCTGCAGAACCTCAAGACCAAAGTCCTCGAGAGCGACGACATGGTCGCCCTTATGAAGTCGATCACCCCGGAGGCCAAGCAGGCCGAGCTCTCAGAGGAGGGCGGGTGCGACTTCGGCTTCTCCTACGGCGACAAGGCCCGCTTCCGCGTCTCGATCTTCAAGCAGCGCGGCGACATCGCCATGGTTCTGCGCCTGATCCCCAACAAGCTGCTGACCTTTGAGACCATCGGCCTGCCCGAGATCTGCAAGGACCTGGTCCGCGCCCCGCGCGGCATGTTCCTGGTCACCGGCCCCACAGGCTCGGGCAAGACCACCAGCCTCGCCACGATGATCGACTACGTCAACATGAACTACGACCGTCACATCGTGACGATGGAAGACCCGATCGAGTATCACCACAAGCACAAGCAGTCGATCATCAACCAGCGTGAGGTCGGCACCGACGTAAAGACCTTCTCCGAGGCCCTCCGCCGCGTGCTGCGGTCAGACCCCGACGTGATCCTTGTTGGCGAAATGCGAGACCTTGAGACGATGGAGGCCGCCATCCGCGCCGCCGAGACCGGCCACTTGGTCTTCGCCACCCTGCACACCACCGGCGCCGCCAAGACCATCGACCGTATCGTCGACGCCTTCCCCGTGAGCCAGCAGAATCAGATCCGCGTCCAGCTCAGCACCGTGCTCATCTCCGTGCTCAGCCAGGCCCTGCTGCCACGCATCGACATGAAGGGCGTCGTCGCGGCCTACGAGTTCCTCGTCATGACCCCCGCCATCAGCAACCTGATCCGCGAGGGCAAAACTTTCCGCATCGACTCGATGATCCAGACTGGCAAGAAGTTCGGCATGCAGCTTCTTGACGACCACCTCTGGAAGCACTACATGG
Source organism: Phycisphaerales bacterium PN19_bin_20 (assembly GCA_021173225.1). Lineage (GTDB taxonomy): Bacteria > Planctomycetota > Phycisphaerae > Phycisphaerales > UBA1924 > JAJTGZ01. The sequence goes on from JAJOLK010000023.1 coordinate 30,824, forward strand.
ACGGGAAGATCTCCGCCGAGGAGATGGTCGACCGCGCCAAGAACCGTGGCGAGCTCAAGGACAAGGTCCACAAGCTCGGCCGCTCCGTCGGCCGCGCCGACCTCGACATCGACGACAGCGAACTCAAGGGTTAAGCCATCAGCTCTCCCGCGGCGTTGCGGTCGGCCGTAATTCCATCGCGCCATTGCCTCCGCTCGGCGCAGGAATTCATCCTGCCTTCGGGTCGCAGGCCCGACCCTCATCGCACATCACTCGCTGCAGCCCCCTGCGGCTCACTTGCGCTCGCCACCTCCCCCGCCAGCTGCGTCGGTGGCGAGGACATCAAGCGCCAATGTCGTTCCCCCGCACGGCTGTGAGGGCAGGGAGAAGGTGCCGCAGCCAGCACAGCGAGCAAAATTGAAGGGGCGGTCTTCGCCCCTTGCAACCGGGCCCTGCAAAAACCATATGTTAAAACGGCACACGGACACCCGACCATTTCCCACCCTCGGCCGACCCTGACCGCGTCCAGCAACCCCCGCCAAGGCCCCCAACCCAAGCCGGTAGGTCACTCAGTGCCAGGAAGGGAGCCGGGCAACCCGAACCGCCGCTCGGATGCCCAAACCAACTAGCAGGCCAAAAAACATGTCACCTGTTGCATGTCGTATCGATATTGCCGCTAATTTAGCGGTTCTTTGTGCAACCTTTGTGGTATGGTGTGCGCATCGAGGTGGGCGATACCCTCTGTGGCGTTCGGAGATTCATTGATGACCCAGGCTGGTGCAAACGCGGTTGACCTTCAGGAAACCAAGGGGCGCAAGCTCGGGCGGGTGTTGGCCAAGCTGGGCAAGACGACCCGCGAGCGCGTCCACGAGGCGCTTGAGATTCAGAAGACGCGGAAGGTGCAGATCGGCCAGTTGCTCGTTGAGCTGGGCTACTGCTCGCTGCGGGACGTTCAGGAGGGGTTGGCGGCTCAGGCCGGCCTTGGGTTCATGGATTTGGAGAAGTTCGAGCTGCCCAAGGAGGCGGTCGAGGCCATCAGCGCTGAGACGGTTCAAGCGTATCAGGTTGTGCCGGTGGCGTACAACCCGACCAGCAAGCGTCTGCGGATCGCGATGAAGGGCGTGGACAACTTCCGGGCGGTGGACGACCTGAAGCTGCTGATGGGCTTCAACGTCGAGGCGGTGGTGGCTGAGCCCGGGCAGGTTGACGCGCTGATCAAGAAGCACTACTCCAAGCGTGAGACGGTCACGGACGTGGTCAGCGAGCTGGCCAAGGACGACCGGCTGAAGAACCTGGCCAAGCAGGCGGGCGGCGGCGACAAGTCGATCGACCTGGACGCGATCGCGGGCGCGGCGAACGACAACAAGGTTATCAAGCTGCTGAACCTGGTGCTGTTGCAGGCAATCAAGGATCGGGCCAGCGACATCCACTTTGAGCCGTTCGAGGATGAGTTCAAGATGCGGTACCGCATCGACGGGGTGTTGTACGAGATGGTGCCCCCGCCCAAGGAGCTGGGGCCGGCGATCACCAGCCGCGTGAAGGTCATGGCGAAGCTGGACATCGCGGAGCGTCGCTTGCCGCAGGACGGGCGTGTCGAGCTGACGGTGGGCGGGTCGCCGGTGGACCTTCGCGTAAGCGTGCTGCCGACGATGCACGGCGAGAGCGTGGTGATGCGTGTGCTTGACCGCAGCAACGTGTCGCTGGCGCTGGACCGCATCGGCCTGCGTGAGGACGACCTGGCGACGTTCCGTCGGCTGATCAGCAAGCCCAACGGGATCGTGCTGGTCACCGGCCCGACGGGCTCGGGCAAGACCACGACGCTGTACGCGGCGCTGCAAGAGCTCAACGACATCGAGACCAAGGTGCTGACGGCCGAGGACCCGGTGGAGTATGACATTGATGGTCTGTGCCAGTGCCAGGTGAACGTAGAGACGGAGACGACCTTTGCGCGGCTGCTGCGGTCGTTCTTGCGTCAGGACCCGGACGTGATCCTGGTTGGTGAGATCCGCGACCTTGAGACGGCGCAGATCTCGATCCAGGCGTCGCTGACGGGGCACCTGGTGCTCAGCACGCTGCACACCAACGACGCGCCCAGCAGCATCATCCGCCTGGTTGACCTGGGCGTCGAGCCGTTTCTTCTGACGGCGACAATGGAGGGCATCGTGGCGCAGCGGCTGTGCCGCACGATCTGCGCGGGGTGCAAGGTCGAGTACACGCCGACGGAAGAGGAGCTGATGGAGCTGGCGCTCAAGCCCGAGAACGTCGGTGGCAAGCGTTTCTTCCGCGGCAAGGGCTGCGAGCGTTGCTACGGCAGCGGGTACAAGGGCCGGATGGCGATCTTCGAGCTGATGGGCATCGATGACACGATGCGCGATCTGATCATGAACCGCGCGAGCACGAATTTGCTGCGGGCGCACGCGCGGAAGCAGGGCATGCGGACGCTGCGCGAGTGCGGGCTGCTGGCGATCTATGAGGGGCAGACGACCATCGATGAGGTCGTGCGTGAGACGATCGCAGAGGAGTAGGCGGCGGCGCTGCTGGCCTGGGCGCTACGCGCGGGCGATTGCGACTGGACTTGCAGAGGTTGGAGGTTGGACGTTGGAGGTTGGGGTGTTGGTGGCTTGTGGGGTTGGTGGCTGGTGAGCAAAGGGGCCTTCGATGCCGACGTTTGATTATCAGGCGCTGAACGCCCAGAACAAGAAGGTGAACGGGACGGTGGAGGCCGCTACCAGCGACGAGGCGATCGCGCGGGTGAAGCAGCAGAACCTGTACCCGACAAGCGTGGTGCCGAAGAAGGACGCGAGCAAGAAGGCCGCGGAGCCTAAGGCGAAGAAGAAGCGGCGTGGCGGCGGGTTCTCAATCGGCGGCGTGGGCGCCAAGCAGCTGACGACCTTTACGCGCCAGCTCAGCACGCTGCAGGATGCGGGCCTCCCGCTGCTGCGGTCGCTGCAGATCCTCGAGGAGCAGCAGAAACCCGGCAAGCTCAAGAACGTGCTGCTGGACGTCTGCGACAGCGTTGAGGGTGGCACGAGCCTCTCCGAGAGCATGGCGCAGCACCCCAGCGCGTTCGACAAGCTGTACAGCAAGATGGTGGCGGCCGGCGAGGTCGGCGGCGTGCTGGACATCATCCTGCAGCGCCTGGCAGACTTCATGGAGAAGAGCCAGCGGCTGAAGCGCAAGGTCGTCGGCGCGCTGGTCTATCCGGCGGTGGTCATCTTCGTGGCAGTGGGCATCGTGATGTTCATCATGGTGTTCATCATCCCGAAGTTCAGCTTGATCTTCGCGGAGTTCGGCGTGAAGATGCCGGCCCTGACGCTGTTCCTGGTGACGTCGAGCCGGTGGCTGGCGGGGCTCAATCCTGGGCAGTCGATCCCCGGCGTGCTCTTTATCGTCTTTGTGCCGCCACTGGTGCTGATTGGTTGGAAGCTGATCCGAAGGGCGCCGCCAGGGCGTGCGATCACTGACCGAATGGTGTTGTGGGTGCCGGTGATCGGCGGCCTGATCAAGAAGACGACGATCGCGCGTTTCACTCGGACGCTCGGGACGCTGATCAACGCGGGCGTGCCGATCTTGGAGGCGATTACGATTACGAAGGAAACGTGCGGCAACGCCGTGTTCGAGAACGCGCTGCAGAAGGTGCACGACAGCATCCGCGAGGGCGAGACGTTCGCGCAGCCGCTGCGTGAGAGCAAGGTCTGCGACTCGATTGTGGTCAACATGATCGACGTTGGCGAGGAGACCGGCGACATGGACGCGATGCTGCTGAAGATCGCGGACAACTACGACGACGAGGTGGACGTCGCGGTCAACGCGCTGGTCAAGCTGATCGAGCCGCTGCTGGTGCTGTTCCTGGGCATCGTTGTCGGCGGCATCGTCGTCGCGATGTTCCTGCCGCTGCTTTCGATCATCGAGAAGCTGTCCTCGGGCGGCAAGTAACGGCGGGCGTGGGGCCCGCTTCGTTTCGGGAGCTGGCTCCAGCGTTGGTATGGGCGATGGGTTTGGGCAATGGGTTTGGGTAACGGGTTGCGACCCCTTGCGTCAGGTGAAGACCCCTTGCATCAGGTGAAGACCCCTTGCATCAGGTGAAGACCATGAAGACCACAGGCCAACTGATCGCCTCACCATCCCGCCGGCCGCGGGTCGACCCTCGGGTCATTCCTCGCGCCCGCCCTCGTGTTCGGGGCGGCTTCAACCTCTTCGAGGTCACGCTGGTGGCGGTGATCATTTCGCTGCTGGCGGCGCTGACGTTTGTGGCGGCCAACCGGGCGCTGAACGACCCGCGCGGCGGCGTGCGGTACGAGGCCGAGCGGTTGGTGCTGCGGGCATTGAAGTTGGGCATCGACGAGTTTCGCAACAAGATGGGCGGGCTGCCTCCGTTGATGGACGACCAGACGCCGCTGGAGACGGTGGTGGAGTCTTCGGCCGTCCCGGCGCCGCCGCCGCGACTGCAGGTACGTGTGCGGCGTGGCACCTCGATCAATCCCAACGCGCTGGCGCCCGGGGCGTACATGCGGTATGAGAACACGCCGTACGCCACGAGCTTCGGCGGTAACGCGAATGACGCGAACGGGATCGGTGCGCGGTTCAGCGTGCTGACGCTGGCGTTCTTCGTGCTCGGTGCTGGTGACGCGGGGCTTGACGGCGTTGAGGGTCCGGGTATGACGCAGGTTGATCCGCTGCTGGGCTGGTTTTCTAAGCGCGGGCCGGGCGTGACGCTGTTGTTTGATACTTCAACGGTGCGCGAGCGGGTCCGGACGATCGGGACCGCCGGGCCGACGGCCACGCAGCTCTACCAAGTGGTGGACCGCTGGAGCCGCCCGATCCGCTACTACCGCTGGGAGCCGACGTACCACATCGCGAGCGTGACCGGTGCGCCGGTGTGCCTGTTTGAGGGCTATCGGCGCGACGGGACTATCGGCACCGCCGCGGGCAACGACACGACGCGCGGGGGCGAGGTGCGGTCGTATAACGTCCCGGCGAGTGTTGGCAATCCGTGGGCCGAGGTTGAGCTGCGCGGCGCGCGGTACGCGCTGGTAAGCGCCGGGCCTGACGGGCAGATTAATGAGTCGCTGGCCCCGACCGAGGGCGTGAACAAGGACAACATCGTGGAGGTTGGCCAATGACTCATCAGCTCTTGAATCAGCAGTGCAGCAGGCCGGTGCGCGGGTGTCAGTCGCAGGGCCCGCGGCGTTTGGGCGCGCGGCATTTGGGCGGGCGTGCATTCACGATCGTCGAGGTGCTGGTGGTGGTGGTGATCATCGGGATCTTGGTGGGCATTGCCCTGCCGGCGCTCAACGGGATGCTCAGTAGCCAGGAGCAGAGCACCAGCGAGAACCGCCTGGGCGCAGCGTTGTCTGTGGCGCGTGACGCGGCGACGACCCGCGGGCAGGGTCAGGACACCGCGGCGGTGTTCACCTATGACGTCCAGGGCCCGATGCGGGTTGTCCCGTGCGGGAAGGCCGGGGATTTGATCGTCGGCGGCGTGCGGTTTGAGATCTTTACGCCGCTGGGCGAGTACGAGCCGGTGGTGCTGCCCCCGGGCTTTACCGTGCGTGGCTACGCGCCGGCGACGGCGTTCGACAGCGGTGTGTGGTACGGGCAGGGCTCGGTGGTCGGCTCGGTGCTGCGGTACCCGCGCGGGCGTGGGCACTGGGTCTTCCCTGAAACTTCGTTCTTCGATCACACGCGGGCGAACGTCGGCGACGACCGGCAGACGTTCATGGTGCGGTACGCGGGCGGGAGCGGGCAGGTGGTGGGTGTAACCAGCAGCGAGGTGCTGGTGGTGCTGCCGCGGCTGGCCTCGGACGCGCGTGACGCGGCGCTGCCGACGGACCTGCGGGCCGATCAGACCGGCGACCTGGCCCGGATGGTCGGGCGGCTGCTGACTGATCCGCAGTTCTCCGGTCGCGCGGCGGAGTTGATCGGGCCGACCAGCAGCGACACGGTGCTGGCCCGCCCGGTGCAGCAGCTCGCGCTGGTGCGTGAGGTGGAGCTTGCCAACGGGCTGGGCGCGCAGGTTGACCGCATCAGCAACAGTCTTTATGCGGTCTCACCGGGAGACTTTCTGCCGGCGAACCCCGGTGGCACGGGCCTGACTATCAGCACCGCGTGGGTGCAGGGCGCGTCGGCTGAGCGCATCAACCGGTGGATCGAGGGGTACGCGGACGTTGACCCAAGCGCGGGCGGGACGCCTACGCAAGCGACGACGCTACCCGCGCGGCTGTACATCGTTGACCGCAGCACCGGGCTGCTGCGCCCGATGATCGTGCGGCAGCGGAACTGATGGTTGCCAGCGTGAGTGGTTGCCAGCGTGGGTGGTTGCCAGCGTGAGCTGGGGGCGATGGAGGAGCTTGGGGCGTGTGTTGATCGGGGCGGTCTTTCGGGCGGTTTCTCGGGCAGTTTTACTGGCGCCCGGGCCGCGTGAGCAAAGCGAGCAAGCATGAGCGGCATCAGTCACAACCCGGATGTTCGAGCGCGGCGTGATCATCGTGGTCGTTCTGGTCGTTCTGGTCGTTCTGGTCGTTCTGGTCGTTCTGGCGGCGGCTTCAGCATGGTCGAGCTGTTGATGGCGGTGCTGATCTTGGCGCTGGGCCTGCTGGGCCTGGGCGCGATCATGCCGGTGGTGGTCCGTCAACAGCAAATCGGCGCGGACCAGACGCAGGGCACGACGGCGGCACGCGCGGCCCGCGGGGTGATTGTTGCGAACGTCGGCGGCGGCGGTGGGGGCAGTGACGCGTCGTTCTGGACCAAGTGGGCCACGACGCTCCCTTCGAACACGCCGGTGGCGCTTGAGGGCGGCCAGCAGGCCCGCGATGACAACTGGCAGAACTTGCTGCCTGAGGACGGGTCGTGGTTCATCCCGGCCCTTGACGAGGCGACCAGCCGCATTCTGATCGGCCGCCAAGGCGGGCAGCAGAACGCCGGCCAGGGGATCTTCCGTCGTGAGTTCTCTGTACCGGTGGCGATGAGTGACCGTTTGTTCCCATCGGCGTCGGCGTCGCTGGGCCAGCCGCAGTTTGTGTGGGACGTGGCCTTCCGGCGGATGGGCGTGCGGAGCGTCACGGCCAACCCGGCCCGCTACGACCGCGGGTTTGACAAGGTGCAGATGGCGGTGATCGTGCGCCGGATCGACGGTAACATCCGCACGACCAAGCCCAACGCGACGGCGCCAGATTCATCGCGCGACCCGCTGTTCCGGGCCTTGTCTGACCCGACGCTGGCGAACGACCGTCGGCGCTGGGCGGTGGCGCGTGACACCAGCAGCGGCGTGCCGACGCTGGACGGCAATTTCGACGGCGCGCGGACGTATGCCTTCCCGGTGGTGGTGCCGATCCGCTTTGAGGTTGGGCCCAACGGCGAGCGCGACCGGCTGATCATGGACCCCACGGGGATCAGCAGCGTGGGCCTGAACTTCGACGCAGACGTGCTGGCGCTGCACCTGATCCAGACCGGCCAGACGCTGATTGACAACCTGGGCAACCAGTACAAGGTGCTCGGGCCCGACACGCGGGTAGCTACGCAGTACGCGGTGCGGGTCTCGCCGCCGGTGCCGGCGGGTGTGGCGGCAACGGACACGAACAACCCGCAGTCGCCGCGCTCGGTGCTCGCGACGCTTCAGTCACCGGCCTCTGTGCTGGTGGAGGTGATGAACCCATGATGAACACGACACGCACGCCAGTGACGGTCGGGCTGAGTTCTTGCGCGGGCACCGCGCGGGGCCATGCCCTTGTACCCGCGCCGCGCGGCTTTACGCTGACAGAGATGGTGCTGGTGGTCGGCGCGGTGGCGCTGCTGAGCATCGCTGTAGCGCAGGTCTTTAGCCTGACGAGCAAGACGGTGCAGGCCGGGCGGCGGCTGAGCGCGGTGAACCAGGCGGCGGCGGCGATGGAGCGGCAGATGCGGGCCGACTTTGCCGCGCTCTCGCGCGACGGGTTCATGGTCATCCGCAACCAGCTCACGTCGGCAAACCCATGGGACGCGGGTGGCGGCGACGTGCGCCAGATGCCCCCGGTGGCGACGCGGCTAACCCCCACTGACCCGAGCCCGCGCGTGCGCCGGGTCGACGAGCTGCTGTTCTTTGCCAAGGGTGACTTCACGACCAAGCGTGAGCCGCTGGCCCCCGGGGCGGTGGCGCGGTCAAACACCGCGATGGTCTACTACGGGCACGGGCAGGGCCAGATCCGTGATAACGACATCGATGTCAACGCGCCGGCGGGCTCGGGCTTCAACACGCCGGTGCGGATCGACGATCAGAACGCGGTGTTCGCGCAGACCAACGGCGCGCGGGCGGCGCAGATGCTCGGGGTTGTGCAGCTTGGCAGCCCCAACAGCTACGCCAGCGACTGGAACCTGCTGCGGCGCGAGGTGGTGCTGGCCACGCCCTCGTACGGGCTGCGGCCGGCGCTCACGAGCCTGGGCATTCCGCTCGAGCGCGCCCAGGACAACTCGAGCCAGATCGCGTATCAGCCGGCGGTCGGCAGCGTCTTTAAGGGCGCGAGCTTCGTGGGGTTCTTCGGCCCGTTCAACGTGCGGCAGGGTGGCGTGCCGCAGCTTTCCAGCGGCGTGGTGGATGTCGCGGTAGGTGACCTTGACGCGGTGCGTGACTCGGTGCTGCAGGCGGCCCGCGACCCGTTCAGCACGGGCGGGTTTTCGTTCCCGGGCTTCCGCAACCCGATGCGGTTTGATATTTCGCTGCCGCCGGAGGGCACGCCGCGGTACACGCCGTCGTTCAGCATCCCGAACGGGCAGATGCAGCGTGAGATGCTCGACGCGCTGCCTTCGTACAGCGACGCGGGGTACCGGATGCGTGCAGAGAGCGACGTGCCAGACTATTTGGGCTGGCGCAAGGCGGTGCCGATCAACGACGACCTGCAGCGTCAGGACCAGGCGATGCTGACCTCGGGCGTGTTCCTGCCGCGGTGCACTGAGTTCATCGTTGAGTACTCGCTGGGGCTGACCAACGCGCCGACGCCCGAGCGTCGGACGGTGCTGGGGCGTGAGGTGCCGGCGCAGCCGCAGCGGTTTGCCAACGCGCCGCAGGGGCTTGTGTGGCACGGGATCGAGCGGCTGGTGCCCGCAGACCCGAGCGTTGACCCGGCGACGGTCAACCTGAATACCGACGCGCTGTCACTGACGGTGCCGTACGGGGTCTACTTCCGGCTCAACCGCGCCGACATCGCGCCGTACCAGCTCGATCAGGACGCTCAGCCGTGGCGCGGGTTTGACCGTCGCTCGCCGGTGACGGGATACTTCTACTCGGTGCCCGTGACGACGCGCGGGGGCCGGACGCTGGAGCTTGCGCACCCGGTGCTGCCGCAGTCGATTGAGTTCGGCGGCGACTATGTGAACACGTTCAACACGCGGATTGTGTACGCGTCGATGTTCGGGTACGTGGACGCGACGTGGACGCCTGAGATCGGGCAGCGCCGCCGGGCGGACTACACGGTGACCCTCAGCGACGAGACCCGGCGTGAGTACAAGTCTCAGGCGGCGTTCCTGGGTGAGGACGACTCGGTGGGCGTCAACCGGCTGACGTGGTTTGACCCGACGTGCGTGGTCAACAACCCGGTGATCTACAACGTGCCCAACGGCAACCGGGTTGAGAACCCGGTGACGTACGACCCCAATCGCGGCGACATCCGCGCGTGGGAGCTGGTCAAGGACGTCAACGGCGACGGGCTCTACAACCCCAGCCAGGGCGATGCGGTGCGGTTCAACCAGCCGACGACGATGCCGGCGGTCTGGCCCAAGCTGGTTCGTGTGACCTACTCGGTGGCGGACCCCTCCGACCCGAGCTTTGAGCAGACGTTCCAGATCATTCTGGAGGTGCCCGCGGGCACGCAGTTGCCGACGTATTAGCGCGGGTGAACCGCGGCCCGTGAACGCTGCGGGTGGGGGGCGGCGCGTGGGGGCAGCGCGTGGGGGCGGCCCGTGGAGGGCGGCGCGCGGGGGGCGGGTGAGCGCGGACGTCGGTGGTCGGATGAAGTTGGACTCACGGTGTTCGACTGA